>NZ_JBHSBB010000026.1:85335-124563 GCF_042650325.1 Streptomyces polygonati
ATCGGCGATTGTTGCGCCGTTCGGACGTGCCTGGTAGTACTGTGGCGCGCCGTCACCGTCACATGTTCGATATCGCGGGGGTTCATGTGGTCGCCACGGCCTTCACATCTTCGCTGCGACGGCGACCGGGGGCCCCGCGCCCGGCCCGGCGGCGACTCCCCCTCGTTGCCCGGCGGGCCACGCAGCACGGTCTGGTGCTGGCCGCTGTCTCGCTGACCGTACTGCTGTGCGCGACAGCGCTGGCCGCGCTCGCCTCGCTGGCCGGGAGTTCGGTGCAGGCCGGGACCGTCCGGCGGCTGGCCGCCGACCTCGACGCGCAGGTGACCCTCAACGCGTCCTTCCGGGCCGGGGGGATGGCCGCCGCCGACCGGGAGGTGCGGGCCGCCAGCGACCGGGTGTTCGCCGGGGTGCCGCAACGGACCTATGTGGGACTGCTGGGCGTGTCGCCGGTCTCGGTGACCGGGATCAACGGGGTCGTGGGCCCGCCGCGCGGTCCCGGAGGCAGCGGGCTGCACCCGGTCGCGGTGCAGGACGCGGGCACCTTCGGGCAGTTGGTCAGCGGGCGGTGGCCCGCCGGCACGGCCGACGCCCCGGCCGGCGCGTTCACCTCGCTGCCCGATGTCCGGGTCGCCACCGGGTCCACCGCCCCGGTCGACACGGCGGTGCCCGTCGCGCTGGCCGAGCGGCTGGGCGTCGGCTCCGGTTCCGCTCTCCAGGTGCAGGACGCCTTCGGCCGCGCCATGACCCTGCGGATCACCGGTGTCTTCCGGGCGACCGGCGCCGTCGGGTTCTGGCCCGCGATGGCCGGCGACCTGACCCAGGGCGAGACCGCCAGCCAGGATCTGCTGGTGGTTCCGGCCGCCGCTCTCAACGGCAGCGCCGTCCTGAACGGGCATCTGACGGCCCACTGGAGTGTGCAGCCCGACCTCTCCCGGCTCGACGCGGGCAGCCTCACCGGGCTGCGCGACCGGCTGCGGGCCTTCTCCGGCAGCCAGAGCCGGGTGTCGGTGTTCCGCGGGCGGCAGCCGTCGCTGGACGACCTGACCGTGGTCTCCGGTCTGCCGGGCGCGATCGACAACCTGGCGGTGCCGATGGTGGCGGCACGTTCCTCGCTGTACCTGCCGAGCGTGATGCTGGCGGTCCTCGCCCTGGCCACCCTGGTGCTGGCCGCGCGCCAGGTCACCGTGCGCCGGCGCGCGGACCTGGCCCTCCAACAGGCGAGAGGCGCCGGCACTTTGCGGCTGCTGCGTGGCGCGGCGGCCGAGTGGGCGCTCACCGGCATCCCGGCCGCCGCGGTCGCGCCCTTCCTGGCCGGGCTGCTGCACCCCGGCAGCCGGGGCGTCGACGCGTGGGCGGCGGTGGGACTGACCCTGCTGGTGCACGCCGCGGCGGTGCTGCTGCCCGTCCTGTCGTCGGCGGGGTCGCGGCCGGCCCGCGGCGCCCGGGCCGCGGCCGCGCAGCGGCTGGGCGCCGACCTGGCGCTGCTGGCGGTCGCGGCCCTCGGATATCTGGAACTGCGGCGCCACCACTCGCTGATCGCCGACGTGGGCACCGGCAGCGGGTCCGCGGACCCGGTGCTGGTCCTGGTGCCGGCCCTGGTGACCGGCGCCGCCGCGCTCCTGCTGCTGCGGCTGCTGCCGCTGACTTCCCTGCTGCTGGACGCGTTCGGCCGTCGCAGCCGGGGCCTGGTCCTCGCGCTGGCCGGCTGGCAGCTGAGCCGGCGGGCCGCGCGCACCGCCGGGCCGGTGGCGCTGATGTGCCTGGCGGTGTCGGTGAGCGCCTTCGCCACCACCGCGCTGGCCTGCCTGGGCGGCCTGGCCTCCGAGCAGGCGGCGTTCAGCGTCGGCGCGGACGTGCGGATCCAGCCGTCCACGGACAACGGCTACCCCTCCTCCGTACTGGGCGCCGCCTATCGCGCGCTGCCGGGGGTGACCGCCGTGACACCGGTGACGCAGTCGACGGTGAACCTGCCCGGCGGCGCCACCGAGAACCTGGTCGGCACCATCGGCGGGCCCGCTCCCCGTACCACGTCCCCGCTCGTCTTCGGGATACCCCTCCCGGGGCGTCCGAGCGCGCTGCTGCTGGACGAGCGGCTGCGCAGCGACGGCAGCCGCGCGGCGCCCAACCTGGAACTGACCGTGCAGGACGCGTCCGGTCTGGTCAGCACCGTGGCGGCGCCGCTGCCCGCCGCCGACGGAGCCGGGCACACCGTCGTGGTCCCGCTCGGCGTGGCGCTCAGCGGCGGCCACCCGCGGGCGTATCCGCTGACGGTGACCGCCGTCAACGTCCTGCCGCAGCCGGACATGCCTCCCGCGCGGCTGGACCTGGAGCTGATCCGGGTCGGCGCGCGCGGCACCGCGGACAGCTGGGTCGGCCAGCTGCCCGACGGGCAGGTCTGGGCCGACGGCACGGACCACGCCGCCGACTCCGCCTCGGGGGCCTGCGAGGGAAAACTGGCCGGCAACTACACTCCCGGCGTCCCCGGCGTGTGCTCGATCGTCCACGGCGGCCCCGAGGTACTCCGGACCGCCGTCAGCACCGGCATCCGGCCGTCCCGAGCGACCGGAGACGCCTTCGGCGGCCTGGCCGAAAGCGACTACGACACCGTGGCCGGCAGCCAAGTCCGGCTCGTCGCGGGCCCGGACGGCACGCCCGCGCCGCTGCCGGTGCGCGCCGACGCCTCCGCGCTGCGCGACGGGCGGCTGAGCGTGGGCGGCACCACCACGCTGGATCTGGGCAGCGGCGGCCGGGTCACCGCCAAGATCGTGGGCCGGGTCGACTCACTGCCCGGACTGGGCCGCGGCCAGGGGCATCTGATCGCCGACCAGCGCCAGCTCTCCGCCGCGACGACACTGGCCGGCTCCGACCAGGAGGATCCCGCGTTCTGGTGGCTCAGCAGCACCGACAGCGCGCGCACGGCCGCCGCCGCCGAGACGCAGCCCGCCCTGGGGCAGGTCACCACCACGGCGCGCACCACCATGTCCTTGCAGACCGACCCGTTCCGCGGCGGGCTGCGCCGGGCGCTGGAACTGGTCCGGTATCTGGCCCCCGGTTTCGCGGTCATCGCCTTCACCGTGCACGCGGTGGTCTCGACCCGCCAGCGCCGCAAGGAGTTCGCCCTGCTGCGGGCGATCGGCGTCCGTTCCAAGAGCCTGTCCGCGCTGCTGGGCGCCGAGCAACTCGGTCTGGCGCTGTTCGCGGTGGTCCCGGGAGCGCTGATGGGCCTGGCCCTGGCGTCGGCGGTGCTGCCGCTGGTCACCGTCGACGACAGCGGACACGCCCCCTATCCGCCGCTGCCGCTGGTCGTACCCTGGGGCACCGTGGCGCTGACCGCGGTGGCGACCGCTGTGGCCATCAGCGCGGTCGTGCTGGCGCTGGCCCGGCTACTGGCCCGGGTGGACCTGGTACGCGTGCTGCGGGCGGGGGAAGACCGTTGAGCCGGGCGGACGGACACGACCGGAAAGGGCGGACGGTGACGCGAACCGCGGGCGCCGGCGCGGCGGTGACGCCGCGTCTGATACGCAAGGAGACCCGCGGCGACCTGCCGATGCTGGTCTGCCTGGCGGTCCTGGTCCTGGTAGTGACGGCGCTGTGCGCCTGGGCCCCCGCCCTCGCGGGCCGCCAGGAGGACCGGGCACTGCGGCAGCGCGTCGACGCCGCGCAGGCCCATGTGCCCCTGATCAGCCTGAGCACCACGGCGGAGGTCTTCAACACCGATCCGCCCGCCGTGGACATGGCGACCCTGCTCGGGAGCGGCCGCACCCTCGCCGAACACCTCGGCGGCCCCGCCGCGCACCGCCTGACCTACGCCGGCGGCGGCAGCTACGACTACAACCAGGCGTCCCTGACCTCGCCGCTGCCCCCGGGGCCCGCGGACACCAGCACCAAACTGGCGATCAGCTATCTGCCCTCCGCAAGGACCCATCTGCGCTACGTCAGCGGCCACGCGCCCGCCGACCGCACACCGCTGGGCACCGCGCCCCAGATCGGGCTGTCGCAGGCCACCGCGCGGGCGCTCGGCGTCCGGTCCGGCAGCCGGCTCACCCTTGAGTTCACCAGGACACCCGAGGTACAGAGCGCGCCGCCGCGGGCGGTGCTGCTGGTCAGCGGGATCTACCGGACCGTGGCCACGGCCGACGGCTTCTGGACCGGCCGGGAGACCCTGGACCAGCCGTTGCGCTATCCGCAGGAGCGCTCGGCCGGCACGGTGCTCGCCGTCCGCGGCCTCGTCGGCCTCGACGCCGCCGACCTGCTGGCCGGCGCCGGAGTGGCCGGCCCGCGGGTGACCTGGGAGATGCGCGCCGACCTGTCCGGCGCGGCGCTCGACCAGGCCCGCGCGCTGACCGGGCCGCTGTCGCGGTACAGCGCGGACCTGAGCGCCGCCCTGTGCCTGGGGGGCGACTGGATCACCGGCGACATCAGCTGCCAGGTCGGTGGCCAGGCCACCGGGTCCCTGCTGGTGGCCGACTCCCTGACGCCGCTGCTCGCCGCGTTCACCGCTCAGGACCATCAGGCCAGGGCGCTGGCCGCGTTCGCCGTCGACGCCCTGGCCGCGGTCGGACTGGCCACCAGCGCCGTCGCGGTCCGGCTGCTGCTGCGCCGGCGGCAGGCGCACCTGCGGTTGCAGCGCGCGCGGGGCGCCTCGACCGCGCGACTGGTGCTGCTGCGCTGCGCCGTGGCCTGGCCGGTGGTGCTGATCGCCGCGCTGCTCGGCTGGGCGGCCGGACGGGCCCTCGCTCCCACCGGCGCCTCCGGATCGCCGCAACCGGTGCCCGCCGCCCTCGCCGCCGCGGTGGTGGCGCTGACGGTGCCGCTGATGACCTGGCTCGCGGTCCGCGAGCCGCGCCGGCCCGGGCGGCTGCGGCGCTCGCGCCGGAACATCACCGTCGGCCGGCGCGTGGTCCTGGAGTCGACCGTGCTGCTCGCGGCGACGGCGGGCGTGGTCGCGCTGCGCTCGCAGGGCCCCGACGGGATCCTGGGCGCGGTGCCGGTGCTGGTGGCGCTGGCCGTCGTACTGGTCCTGCTGCGGATCTACCCGCTCGTGCTGCGCGTGGTGCTGCGGCAGGCCCGGCGCGGCCGGGGAGCGGTGGGCTTCATCGGGGCGGCCCGGGCCGCCCACGACGCCCCGGCGACCGGGCTGGCGCTGTTCGTGCTGGTGCTGACCCTGGGCACGGCCGTGTTCGGCGGCCTCGTACAGCGCACGATCAGCGACGGCCTGGCCACGGGTGCGGCCTGGAGCACCGGCGCCGACGCGAGCGCGGTCGCCGCCGGGACGGTGCCCCCCGCCGGGACCACGACCACCGCACCGGGGACCCCTACCGCCACCGGGATACGGACCGCCCTCCAGCATCTGCACAGCCTCGACCTGGTCGGGCAGGCCGACGGCGCGGTGATCTCCTCGGTCGCCGTGATCACCGTGGACCCCCGGCAACTGGCGGCCATCGCCCCGAAGTCGCCGCTGGCCCACGCCCTGCTGTCCGGACTGGCCACCGCGCCGGGAACCCTGACCGGCCCGAGCGCCACACTGCCGTCCTTCCTGTCGCCCGGCCTGCGGGCGAGCGAGCACACCGGCGGCTTCACCTCCACCGTGCTGGCCCACGGACAGCCCCGGGTGAGTCTGATCATCGAGCCGGCCGGCACCCTCACCGCCGCGGAACTGCGCGACCCCCTCCTCGGCCCGGTCACGGCGCTGATCCCCGCTGGGACACCGATGCTGATCACCACCGCCGGCGCCGAGGATCTGATGCCCCAGCAGTCCTCGGGAAGCACCGTCCTGCTCCTCAAGGGCGACAGTCCGGCCACCGCCGGGCCCGCGGCACTGCGATCGGCGGCGGCCGGGGCGCTCGGGCCGCTGGCCCGGATCAGCGTCCGCTCCCAGACGCTGAGCGCGCTGCGGGCGGACGGCCTGACCCAGGGAATCGGCACCATCTACACCGCGGCCTCGATCCTGGCCGCGCTGTCCGGGCTGCTTGCGCTCGCCCTGGAACTGACCCTCACCTCCCACGAGCGCGGCCGCACCACCTCCTACCTGCGCACGCTCGGACTCGGCGGCAAGGAGGCCGGGGCGGTGCACTTCCTGCAACTGCTGCCGCTGGCGGTGGCCTCAGCGATGGGCGGCACGCTGCTCGGACTGCTCGAACCCCGGCTCATGGCGGGGACCCTGGATCTGCGGCAGTTCACCGGCGGCCCGGCCCAACCGGCGCTGCGGACCGACTACTCGCTGACCCTCGCGCTGGCGGCCGGCGTGACCGCGCTGATCCTGGCCGCCGCGGCCACCGAGACCGTCCTCGCCCGCCGGCGCCGCCTGGGAGCCGTACTGCGCCTCACGTGAACGGCCGCGCACGCGGCGGCCGGCCGGGGCGGCCACCGGGCGAACGGCTTACGGCGCGCTCTCGGGGCTCCCCGTGCTCCCGGGACTCTCGGTGCCATGGCCGCCGCTCGCCGCGTCCGCCGCTTCGTCCGCCGCGGACTTCGCGCGCCGCGCGGCCTCGTCCGGCCATACGCCGATGTGGTCGCTCTCCAGGGCCAGCCGTACCCGCTTGCGCAGGTGCAGGCGCTCGGTGAACTCGCTCGGCAGTTGGAGCCGGCCGCTGCCGTCCAGTACGGCGTACTCCTCGGCGGTGAGCACCTCGACGCCGTCCTCGGCGGCGGCGACCCGGCGCAGCACCTCGGTCGAGGTTCGGCCGTTGCGGATCCGTACGGTGCGCTGGACCTGCTCGGACACCAGCGCGTCGTGGGTGACCACGACCACGGTGACGCCCAGGTCCTCATTGGCCCGGCGCAGGGCAGCGAAGACCTCGTCGCTGGTGACGGTGTCGAGTTCACCGGTGGGTTCGTCGGCGAACAGCACCCGGGGCTCGTTGGCGCTCGCGACGGCCACGGCGACCCGCTGCTGCTCGCCGCCGGAGAGGGTGTCGGGGGTGCGGTCCCGGCAGTGGGCGACGGACAGCAGGTCGAGCAGTTCCTCGGCCCGGGCGCGGCGCCGGGAGCGCTTGATCCCGGTGTACGTCATCGGAAGCATCACGTTCTCGGCCGCCGAGAGGTAAGGCAGCAGATTGCGGGAGGTCTGCTGCCAGACGAAGCCCACGGTGTCACGCCGGTAGCTGAGCCGGTCGCGGCGCTTCATCGCCAGCAGATCGTGTCCGGCGACCTCGGCGGCACCCGCGGTGGGCACGTCCTGGCCGGAGAGTATGCCCAGCAGGGTGGACTTGCCCGAGCCGGAGGCCCCGACCACCGCGATCATCTCGCCCTGCGCCACGGTCAGGTCGAGGCCTTGCAGTGCCTGCACCTCGACACCCTCGGTCTGGTAGATCCGCACCAGGTTCTCGCAGACGACCAGCCCCTCCTCGCGTCGCGGGGCGGCGGCTGCGGCGGCCCGCCGGCGCAGCTCGTCCAGGTCCGGTGCCCCGGACGGCTGTTCGTGAACTGCCACGCGGTCCCCCGAGGAGGTGAGGAGGTGAAGTCTGCGGATGGCGCTGCCGGACAGCAGCCAGCGTAATGCGCAAGTGCGTACGAGGGGTGGGATCCGCCGGGCCGGCGACGGTGTGCGGCGGTGATACGCGTGATGGGCGGCGCCGTCAGCCGTCCCCGACGATGCGGCCGTCGCGCAGTTCGAGCACGCGGTCGGCCAGCGCGAGGAGTTGGGTGTCGTGGGTGGCGACGAGGGCGGTGACGGATTCGCTGCGGACGACGGCGCGCAGCAGGTCCATCACGGTGAGGCCGGTGTCCGCGTCGAGTTGGCCGGTGGGTTCGTCGGCGATGATCAGCGCCGGGTTGTTGGCGAGCGCGCGGGCGATCGCGACCCGCTGCTGCTGGCCGCCGGACAGCTCGCCGGGACGCTGTTTCGCGTGGTCGGAGAGGCCGACCAGGGAGAGCAGAAGGGCGACGCGGGCCTCGCGGTCGCGGGCCGGGACCTTCCGCAGGCGCAAGGGGACCCCGACGTTCTCGGCGGCGGTGAGGATCGGGATCAGGCCGAAGGACTGGAAGACGAAGCCGATGCGGTCCCGGCGCAGCGCCAGCAGATCGTCGGCGCCGAGGCCGGCCAAGTCGGTGCCGTCCAGGGTGATCCGGCCGCCGTCCGGGGTGTCGAGGCCGCCGACCAGGTTGAGCACGGTGGTCTTGCCGGACCCGGAACGCCCTCTGAGCGCGACGAGTTCGCCGCGCGGCACCTCGAAGGAGACACCGCGCAGGGCGTGCACGGCGGTGTCGCCGCTGCCGTACGTGCGGCGCAGGTTCTCGACCACCACCATCTCGCCGGCCGGTGTCCCGGCGTCCACGACAGCGCCCTGCCCGCCGAACCGCTCGCTCATACGTCTCCCCCGACCCCGCCCGGCCCCGGCTCGGCCGGCGCGCTCCCGCATCCGCACCGTACGGTACGGGGTCGGGGCGGGCCTTTCCACAGCGTCGGGATGCGGCCGGCAAACCGAGCAGCCGAGCCCCCTTGGTAGGGTGCGCCGATGTCGTCGATCAAGAAGTTCCAGGTCACCTTCGACTGCGCCGAACCCGAGCGGCTGGCCCGCTTCTGGTGCGAGGTGCTGGGCTATGTGGTGCCGCCGCCACCGGCGGGGTTCGCCACCTGGGACGATTTCACGAGCTCGCTGCCACCCGAGCGGCGGGACGCGTGGTTCGCGTGCGTCGATCCCTCGGGCGTGGGCCCGCGACTGTACTTCCAGCGCGTCCCCGAAGGAAAGGCCGCCAAGAATCGGCTGCACCTCGACGTGCGGGTCGGCACCGGACTCGTGGGCGAAGAGCGCCTCGCCGCACTTGAGGCCGAGTGCGCACGGCTGGTCCCGCTGGGCGCGGTGCATGTGCGAACGCTCTACGACGGCGATGACGCGTGCATCCCGATGCAGGACATCGAGGGCAACGAGTTCTGCCTCGACTGAGCGTCCCCGGTCAGAGCGCTGCCCGCCGCACCGACGACTTCCGGGCCGGCTTCCGGGCCCGCACGCCCGAGAGCTCGCCGACGGGCGCGAGCATGTGTCCGCCGTCACCCGCGCACCACCAGACGGCCGTGCCGTTCCGCTGCTCGCCGTGGACGCCGAGGCGGTGCCGGGGGCACACCGGCCAGACCTGCCAGGTCCAGACGAGCAGGCTCTCCTGGATCATGATCGCGAGGCCGGTCAGCGCCATGGTCGGGTCGTCGCACATGCCCGGCAGGATTTGACCTCCCCAGTTGAGCCGTTCGCCGTCGGCAAGGCGGACACCGGCCACCACCGGGAACCAGTCCTCCAGCACCTCGATCTCCGGTTCACCCTCGATCCCACGCATGGGCAGGTCGCGGGCCACGATCCGCAGCGCCGCGCGCAACGTCACCAAACGCTCAGGGGCGAGGTCGAAGCCGGGATCGAAGCCCGCGTCGTCCAGGATGCGCCGGGCCAGGGCGGTCATCTCGGCCGGCGACACCTCGGCCGGGTTCCGCTCGACGACCTCCAGGACGGCGTCGGTGTGCGGGAACCAGTCGAACAGTTCGCAGGCGAGCGCGACGACTTGCCGCGGGTCCAGGTCGTCCTCACGCAGACCGAGGTAGACCTCTCGCTCCAGCTGTTCGACCTTCGCTTCGTACGCAGCCATGGAGTCGCTCACCGGCCCAGTATCGCGGCCTAGGGTCGTGACGCCCGTGGTCGGAGCGATCGCAGAGCCGCTCCGGCGTTCAGCGGCACGCCGGTCGGTGTGATGGGCGCGGTTCGGACGCGCCGACGCGGGCACCGCCGCCTCGACCGCAGTCGGCGTCAAGGCCGTAGCAGAGGGCGGTGCCCGCGTCGGCGGCTAGATGTCCCGGCGGGTGCCGTCCGGTCCGATGGGAGACCACCACTGCTCGTAGTTGATCGCCCCGTCGCCGAACCAGCCGGCGTAGCCCTCGACGACCCGGCCCTCCGACCAGCGGAACACCTGCATGCTGCGGCCGTCGAGCACGTCGTAGGGCGAGGTGCTTCCCGCCGGGGCGCCCGCCCGCACCGCGTGGACGCGGACGACGTCCATCGAGTGGTCGTCGTTGATCATCGAGGTGACCGGGTCGGCGGTGAACGATCCGCCCGACGCCTCGTCCAGCGCCCGCCGGAAGGCCAGGAGGTCGTCCAGGCCCTCCCGCCAGCCGGCTTGGGCGTGGCGTCCCGGCACGAGGAACCTGAGGTCCTCGGCCCAGTACTTCACCGCCTGCCGCCGGTCACCGGAGACCAGCGCCACATAGGCGTCGAAGATCAGCTCCGCGGTCACTGCGGTCATGAGTTCCTCCTCGGTTGGGTGGGCGGCAGGCTCTGCCCCGGCTGTCGCTCGGCGGCGGAGAGCCAGCTGTGGACGGCAGCGGCGGTGGGAGCCGCGTGCTCCTCCAGCATGGTGAAGTGGTCACCGGGCACTTCCCGGACCGTGTCGGCGAGGGCGGCCGCGAGCCTGCGGCCCCCGTCCCCCCCGTTCTCGGCGGGCGGCTGCCCGACGGTGCCGGGCAGTGGTTCGGCTGCCCGCAGAAAGAGCGTGGGGGTGGCGATCGTGCCCGGCGCCCATTGGTCGAAGACCCGGAAGTAGGCCCCCATGGCGATCAGCGAATGGGTGTCGCTGTCCGCCGGACCGCCCCGCCGGGCGAACAGGCCCTCGGTGAAGGCGGATGCCAGCCGGTCGTCCGTCTCGCGCCGCAGGTAGGTGTCCAGCAGGACGACGGCCCGGGGGGCCTCGCCCAGTTCCTCCAGCCGGGCGGCCACGGCGTGCGCGATCCAGCCGCCGGACGAGTAGCCGAGGAGGGCGACCGGGGCTCCGCCGGCGTACCGCCGCACCGCCTCGGTCTGGGCGTCGATCACCGCCTCGACGCTGTCCGGCAGCGGTTCGCCGGGCAGGAAGCCGGGCTCCGGCAGTACCGCCACGTCGCGCAGTCCCCGCAGCGGGACGGCGAAACGGGCGTACTGGTGAGGTCCTGACAGGGCCACCACGGCGGGGAAGCAGATCAGGGCGGCCCCGGCCGGACCGCTGGCGAGCGGCACCGGCTGCGGACCCGGGCCGAGGTCGGCGCTGCCGGCGAAGGACGGGAGGAAGCGGGAGGCCATCCGGAGCAGTTCGATGCCCTCCGCGGTCCGGCCGGCCGCCCGCGCCCGCCGGAACAGCGCGCCGACCTCGGCGGCGGGCCCGGTGGCCGGCGCTCCGGTCACCGGGGCGGCGGTGCGCGCCAGTTCCCCGTCCAGGTGCCGGACCAGCACCGGGAGCGTCGGGTGATCGAACGCCACGGTCGCGGACAGGCGGAGGCCGGTGGCCGTGTCGAGCCGGTTCCGGAGTTCCACCGCGGTGAGCGAGTCCAGGCCGAGTTCGGGGAACGCCGCGGTCTCGTCGATGCCTTCGCCGCCGCCACTTCCGCCGCTCCCGCCCGTCCCGCCGGCCGAGGCGAAGCCGAGCACCTCCGCGACCGCGGTACGCACCAGCGCGCGCAGCGCGGCCTCGCGGTCGACCGGCGGGAGCCCGGCGAGCGGGACCGGAGCGACCGGCGGCAGCGAAGGGGCCGCCGTGGGCGCGGCGTTGGCCCCGGTGCCGGCCCGTACGGTCCTGGACGGAGCGCGCACCGCCGCGCGCAGCATGGCGGGCAGCGCCGGGTCGTCGGCGTGCGCGCGCAGCCGCCGGGTGTCCAGGCTCAGCGGCACCAACGCGGGCCCGGCGCTGGCCAGGGCCGCGTCGAACAGGGCCAGGCCCTGCTCGGCCATCAGCTCCGTGACGCCGCTGCGTGCCGTGCGCTGCGGATCGGTGCCGGTCATGCCGCCCCCCGGGGCCCACGGACCCCACGCCAGCGACAGCGCCGGCAGGCCCCGGGCACGGCGGTGGTGCGCGAGCGCGTCCAGGAAGGCGTTCGCGGCGGCGTAGTTGGCCTGGCCGGGCGCCCCGAGGACGCCCGCGGCGGACGAGAAGAGCACGAACGCGGACAGGTCCAGATCCCGGGTCAGCTCGTGCAGATGCCGGGCCGCGTCGGCCTTCGGGCGCAGCACACGCTCCAGGCGTTCGGCGGTCAGGGAGGCCACCACGCCGTCGTCCAGCACTCCCGCGCAGTGCACCACGGCGGTCAGCGGGTGACCGGCCGGGATCGCGGCCAGCAGGGAGGCGACGGCGTCGCGGTCGCCGATGTCGCATCCGGCGAGGGTCACCGAGGCACCCAGCTCGGCGGCCCCGGCCGCCAGCGCCGCCAGCCGGGCGTCGTCGGCGCGGCGCCCGACCAGCAGCAGTCGCCGTACCCCGTGAACGGCGATCAGGTGCCGGGCCACCAGCCCGCCGAGCGCGCCTGCCGCACCCGTGATCACCACGGTGCCCTCGGGAGCGAACCCGGCGGCGCCTTCCGCCGGAGCGACCGCCGGCCCCGGGGCCGCCGCACCCGGACGCACCGAGAACCGCGGCTCGTCCGACGCGCCGACGCGACCCGTGACCAGCCCGGTCCCGCCGGGACCGAAGCCGGCACCGGACGCCGGCACAGCTGCCAGCCCCGGAGCCGCCACCACTCCCGAACGCACCGTCAGCTGCGGTTCGCCGGAGGCGATGGCGGTGGCCAGGGCCCGCCAGGATTCGCTCGTGCCGTCCACGTCCACCAGGACGAACCTTCCCGGGTGCTCGGAGGCCGCCGAGCGCAGCAGGCCCCACAGCGGGGCGTGCCGCAGGTCGGGTACGTCCTCCTGGGGAGAGGCGGCGATCGCGCCGCTGGTGACGACGACGAGCCGGGTGGTGGCGTGCGCCGGGTCGGCCAGCCAGGACCGCACCAGTCCCAGGGCCTCGCGGGCGGCGGCGCCGGTGGGGGCATCGGCGGTGTCCTCCGGTGCCCCGACGAAGGACGCGAGGACGACGCCCCGCGGGTCGTGCCCGGCGAAGGCCGGGTCCCCGTACCGGCCGACCCGGTCCCCGGCGGCCCGCAGCGCGGTGCCCAGCGGCGAGTCGGTGGGCCCGAGCAGTGCCCACGTCCGGGGGCCGGGAACGGGCGGCGGCCCGGGGTCGATCGGGGTCCAGACGACCTGGAGCAGTGACCGGCCGGGGACGCCGGTCCCGGACGCGAGCGGGCGCAGGGTGAGCGCGGCGACCGAGGCCACCGGGGCACCCGTGCTGTCGGCGACTTCCAGCGCCACGGTGTCGGGTCCGGCCGGGGACAGCCGTACCCGCAGCGTGCCCGCGCCGGACCGGTGGAGCCGGACGCCGCGCCAGGAGAAGGGGAGCAGCGTCGGCCCGGGCCCCGCGGGGCGGCCGAGGAGCCCCAGCGGGTGCAGGGCGGCGTCCAGCAGTACGGGGTGCAGGCCGTACGGTCCGGGGCCGGTGGTCGGGAGGGCGACCTCGGCGAAGATCTCGTCCATCCCGTCGTCGCGGCGCCATGCCGCGAGCAGCCCCCGGAAGGGCGGGCCGTAGCCGAGCCCGGCGTCGGCCAGCCGCTCGTAGTGGCCGGTGAGGTCGAGGGGGGTCGCTCCGGGCGGCGGCCACGGGAGCGGCCCGGCGGGCGGTTCCGGTGCGGCGCGGGTGAGCGTGCCGGTGGCGTGCCGGACCCATTCCGCCTCCGCCGGGGCGTCGGCCGGCCGGGCCAGGACGGCGAAGGACCGCCGGCCGTCCGGGCCAAGTCGGCCCACCGAGACGCTGAGCAGCGAGGGTCCCCGCGCGGGCACGGCGAGCGGTGCCTCCAGGACGAGGTCCTCGATCGCCGGGCAGCCGAGTTCCCGCCCGGCCCGCAGCGCCAGTTCCACGAAGGCGGAGCCGGGCAGTACGGCCGCCCCGTCGATCCGGTGCTCCGTCAGCCATGGCTGGGCCCGTACGTCCCACGCTCCGGCGAACACCACGCCTTCGCGGTCCGGCGCGGGCAGCGCCGGTCCCGGCAGCGGGTGTGCCTCCGGCGCCGGATCCGCGCCCAGCCAGTACCGGCGGCGCTGGAAGGCGTACGTGGGCAGGTCCACCCGCCGGGCCCCGGAGCCGCCGAGGACGGCGGTCCAGTCGACGGGGACGCCCCCGACGTGCAGTTCGGCCACGGCGGCGGCGAGCGCGCGCGGTTCCGGGCGGCCGGGCCGCAGCGCCGGGACGACGGTGCGGCCGGGGTCGGCCAGGCAGTCCCGGGCGGCGGCGGTGAGGGTGGCGTCCGGGCCCACTTCCAGGAACGCCGTCACGCCGTCGGCCTCCATCCGCCGCACCGCGTCGAGGAAGCGCACCGGCTCGCGGAGCTGGCGCGTCCAGTACGCGGGCGAGCACAACTGCTCGGCCGTGGCCGGGCCGCCGGTCAGGGTGGAGACGAAGGGAACGGCCGGCTCGTGGAAGGACAGTCCCCCGGCGATCCGCCGGAACTCGTCGAGCACGCCGTCCATGTGCGGGGAGTGGAAGGCGTGACCCACCGTGAGCCGCCGGGTCCGGCGGCCGGCCGCGGCAAGGCGCGCGGCCACGGCGTCGACGGCGTCCGCGTCGCCGGACAGGACGACCGAGGCCGGCCCGTTCACGGCGGCCAGCGTGACCCGGTCGGTCAGCAGCGGCGCCACCTCCTCCTCGGAGGCCTGGACCGCCGTCATCGCGCCGTGTGCCGGCATCGCCCGCATCAGCCGGCCGCGCGCCGCCACCAGGACGGCCGCGTCCGCCGTGCCGAGGACGCCGGCCGCGTGGGCCGCGGCCAGTTCGCCCACCGAGTGCCCGGCCACGACGTCCGGCCGGATCCCCCAGGACTCCAGTCCCCGCAGCAGCGCCACCTCGACGGCGAACAGACCGGCCTGCGTGTACTGGGTGTGATCCAGCAGCGCGGCGTCGGCCGTTCCCGGGGCGGCGAAGAGGATCTCCCGCAGCGGACGGTCGAGCAGGGCGTCGAAGGCGGCGCACACCTCCGCCAGTGTCTCGGCGAACACCCCGCCGGCCGCGGCGAGTTCCCGGCCCATGCCGGCCCGCTGACTGCCCTGTCCGGCGAACAGGAAGCCGACCTTGCCCGGGGCCGCCCGGCCGGACAGGACACCGGGGCCCGCCGTCCTCTCCGCCGCCAGGCGGGTCAGTCCCGCCAGCAGTCCGTCGCGGTCGTCGGCCAGTACGGCCGCGCGGTGGGGGAACACCGGCCGGGTGGTCGCCAGACTCCAGCCGAGGTCGGCGGCGGACACCTCGGGGCGCGCCCGGACATGCTCCAGCAGCCGGCGGGCCTGGCCGCGCAGGGCCTGCGGGCTCTTGGCCGACAGGAGCAACGGGGACGGCCCGGCCGGGCCGTCCGGGGCCGGGGACGAGGCCGGGGCCCGAGGTGTCCCCGCAGGTGTGTCGGCCGTGTCCGGCGCCTGCTCGATGATGGTGTGGGCGTTGGTGCCGCTGATCCCGAAGGAGGACACCCCGGCCCGCCGGGGCCGGCCGGTGTCCGGCCACGGGGTGGCCCCGGTCAGCAGCCGCACCGCGCCGGCCGACCAGTCGACATGCGGCGACGGGCGGTCGACGTGGAGGGTACGGGGCAGCGTGCCGTGCCGGATCGCCTGCACCATCTTGATGATGCCGCCGACACCGGAGGCGGCCTGCGGGTGGCCGATGTTGGACTTCAGCGAGCCGAGCCACAGCGGGCGGTCCTCGGCGCGGCCCTGCCCGTAGGCGGCCAGCAGGGCGTTGGCCTCGATCGGGTCGCCCAGTGTGGTGCCGGTCCCGTGGGCCTCGACGGCGTCGACCTGATCGGGAGTCAGGCCGGCGCCGGCCAGGGCTTGCCGGATCACCCGCTGCTGCGCCGGTCCGCTCGGCGCGGTCAGGCCGTTGCTCGCCCCGTCCTGGTTCACCGCGCTGCCCCGGACCAGGGCCAGCACCGGGTGTCCGTTGCGGGTCGCGTCCGACAGCCGCTCGACGAGCAGCACACCGGCGCCCTCGCTCCACCCCACGCCGTCCGCGCCGGCCGCGAACGACTTGCAGCGCCCGTCAGGCGACAGGCCGCGCTGCCGGCTGAACTCGACGAACGGCAGCGGGGTCGCCATCACGGTGACCCCGCCGGCCAGGGCCAGCGAGCAGTCGCCGGAGCGCAGGGCCTGCACCGCGAGGTGCAGCGCCACCGACGAGGAGGAACACGCGGTGTCCACCGACACCGCCGGCCCTTCCAGGCCGAGCGCGTAGGCCACCCGGCCGGAGGTGACGCTGCCGGCCGTGCCGGAGCCGAGATAGCCCTCGGCGTCCTCGGGGACGCCTTGCGCCCCGGACCCGTAGTCGTGGTACATCACACCGGCGAACACGCCGGTGTCGGTGCCCCGGACGGTCGCCGGGTCGATGCCGCCGCGTTCGAACGCCTCCCAGGACACCTCCAGGAGCAGCCGCTGCTGCGGGTCCATCGCCAACGCCTCGCGCGGGCTGATGCCGAAGAACTCCGGGTCGAAGTCGGCCGCGTCGCTCAGGAAGCCGCCGTGCCGGGTGGAGAAGGTGCCGCGCTGTCCGGGGTCCGGGTCGTAGAGGGCGTCGATGTCCCAGCCCCGGTCGCGGGGCATCTCCGTGACGGCGTCCCGCTCCGCCAGGACGAGGTCCCACAGGTCCTCCGGCGAGGCGACGCCACCCGGGTAGCGGCAGGCCATGGCCACGATGGCGATCGGCTCGTCGGCGTGCCGGGCCGCCCGCGCGCGGGGCGCGGGCGCGGCCGGGGACACGGTGGGCAGCAGCAGCTCACGCAGCCGTCCGGCCAGGGCGGCGGGCGTCGGATGGTCGAAGACCATCGTGGTGGGCAGCCGCAGGTCCGTGGCGCCGCCCAGGCGGTTGCGCAGTTCGATGGCGGCCAGCGAGTCGAAGCCGAGTTCGGAGAACGTACGGTCGTCCGCCATGGCGGCCGGGTCGTCATAGCCGAGCACGGCGGCCGCCTCGGTCCGGACCAGCTCGGTCAGCTCGGTCAGGCCGGTCGGCCCGGCCGGCTTCGGCAGCGGGCCGGCCGCGCCCTGCTCCGACGGGTGGTGGACGGCCGGCGACCCGGCCGCGCCCGCGGACCGCGCCCGGCGCAGGGGCTGCCGCCCGGCGGGCACCAGGGCGCGCAGTACGGCGGGCACGGTGTCACCGCGCAGCGTGCGCGGGTCCAGGTGCAGTGGTGCCAGCACCGCGTCACCGCCGCCCAGAGCGGTGTCGAACAGGGCCAGGCCCTCGTCGGCGGGGATGGGCCGCATGCCCAGTGCGGCCAGCCGACGCAGGGCGGGCCCGTCCAGTCCTGCGCCCATGCCGCTCGCGGCGTCCCACAGGCCCCAGGCCAGCGAGAGCGCGGGCAGTCCGCGGTGCCGGCGGTGGTCGGCCAGCGCGTCCAGGAAACCGTTGGCGGCGGCGTAGTTGGCCTGCCCCGGGGCGCCGAGCAGCCCGGCGGCCGAGGAGAACAGTACGAACGCGGACAGGCCGAGGTGCTCGGTCAGCTCGTGCAGGTGCCAGGCGCCGTCGGTCTTCGGCCGCATCACCCGGTCCAGGCGGTCCGGGGTGAGCGCCCCGATCACGCCGTCGTCCAGGACGCCGGCCGCGTGGATCACCGCTGTCAGCGGGCGGTCGGCCGGGACTCGCGTCAGGAGGTCGGCCACGGCGGCCCGGTCGGCGATGTCGCAGGCCGCCACGACGACCTCGGCGCCCAGCCCGGTGAGTTCGGCGGCGAGTTCGGCCGCCCCGTCGGCGGCGGGGCCGCGGCGACCGGTCAGCAGCAGGCTGCGGACGCCGTGCCGGGTGACGAGGTGGCGGGCCGTCAGCGCGCCCAGGGCCCCGGTCCCGCCGGTGATCAGCACGGTGCCGCCGGGGGCGAACCGGGACGGGACGGGGGCGGCGGCGGTGTCGAAGCCCCCGGCGCGGGCCAGCCGGGGTACGCGCAGCCGTCCCCGGCGCAGCGCGACGCTCGGTTCGCCCGAGCCCAGCACCTGGGCCAGCACCGGTTCCAGCAGCGCGGGCAGTCCCCCGGGCCGGCCGCCGGGGTCGTCGGTGTCCAGCAGGGTGATCAGGCCCGGGTGCTCGGCCTGCGCCGACCGCAGCAGCCCGCGGACGGCGGCGCCGGGCAGGTCGGTGACGTCCTCGTCCGGTCCGGTGGCGACCGCGCCGTGCGTCACGACCACCAGGCGCGCGGCGGCGAACCGGTCGTCGGTGAGCCAGGACCGTACGAGCCGCAGGGCCAGGCCGGCCGACGCGCGGGCCTCGGCGCCCTGGTCCTGTCCGGGCGATCCGCTCGGGTCGGCGGCGTCGGGGGACGCCTCCCGGTCGGCGGGCGGGGCGCCCGCGGCATCCCGCCGCGTGGTCGGAGCCGTCCGGACAGGGCCGGTACGAGGAGGATCTCCCCCGGCGTCGCCGGGAGGTGCCTCCACCGCCTCGTGACGCACCGGTTCCACAGCCGCGGCCCGATCATCGAAGACCGCCCGGACAGCGCCCGGTTGTCCGGCGCCCGCGCCCAGAAGCGGGGTCAGCAGCGGGATCAGCACGACATCGGGCAGCGGCGCGCCGGCGTCCACGTCGGCGGCCAGCGCGGCCTGGTCCGGGTACCACGCGGGCGCCCCGGGGCCGGCCGGCGCGGCCGTGCGGTCGCCCCCGAGCACGACCGTCCTGCCGACGGGCGCGGAGGCGGCCGGGGCCGTCCATTCCGGCCAGTCCAGGCGCAGCAGCGGCTGCCGCGCCCTCTCACCGGCGGCGCGGAGCGGCCCGGCGGGCCGCAGCAGCAGCGACTCCACCGCGGCCACCGGCCGGCCGGTCTCGTCGGCCGCCTCAAGGGACACCGCGTCCGTGCCGTCCAGGGAGGCCAGCCGCACCCGCAGTACGGTCGCCCCGGTCGCGGACAGCGACACACCCTGCCAGGCGAAGGGAAGCGCGGGCGCGTCGCCGCTGCCCGGGAGCAGGCCGAGGCCCAGCGGATGCAGGGCGGCGTCCAGCAGCGCGGGGTGCAGGCCGAAGGCCTTGGCCGTACGGTGCTGCGCGGCGGGCAGCCGGATCTCGGCGAACAGTTCGTCCTCGCGCAGCCACGCCGCCCGCAGTCCCTGGAACACCGGCCCGTACCGCAGGCCGTCGGCGGCGAGCCGGTCGTAGAGCCCGTCCAGGTCGAGGGCGGTCGCCCCGGTCGGCGGCCAGGTGGTGAGGGATCCGGACCCGGCCACGGGTCCCCTGGCGGAGACCAGTCCGCCGGCATGCCGGACCCACGGCTCCCCCGCCGGGGCGTCCTCGGCCCGGGCGTGCACTTCGACCGGTCGCCGCCCGGCTCCGTCCGGCGCGCCCACCCGGATCTGCAGGGCCACCGCACCGCCTGCCGGGATCGCCAGCGGCTCGGTGAGGGTGAGTTCGTCGAGATGGTCGCAGTCCGCCTGCTCGGCGGCCCGCAGCGCCAGTTCGGTGAAGGCGGTGCCCGGCAGCAGGACGGCGCCGCCCACCGTGTGGTCGGCCAGCCACGGCTGGGTGGCGAGCGCCAGCCTCCCGGTGAACAGGTGCTCCCCGGAGTCGGCCAGTACGACACTGGCGCCGAGCAGCGGGTGGTCCGGGAAGCCGAGGCCCGCCGGGGACACGTCCAGCGGGCCCGGGGCGGGCTGTTCCAGCCAGTGGCGCCGCCGCTGGAAGGCGTAGTGCGGCAGCTCCACCCGCCGGGCGCCGCTGCCCCGGAAGAAGGCCTCCGGGTCGAAGGTGACGCCGCGGGCGTGCAGCCGGGCGACGGCCGTTGTGACGGTCGCGGTCTCCGGCCGTCCGGCCCGCTGGGCCGGCACGGCCGCCGACGCGCTGTCCGTCAGGGACTCCTCGGCCATGGCCGTGAGCACCGCGTGCGGACCGATCTCCAGGAAAGTGCGCACCCCCTCGGTCTCCAGCCGGCGGACCGCGTCCGCGAA
Source organism: Streptomyces polygonati (assembly GCF_042650325.1). NCBI lineage: Bacteria > Bacillati > Actinomycetota > Actinomycetes > Kitasatosporales > Streptomycetaceae > Streptomyces > Streptomyces polygonati. The sequence goes on from NZ_JBHSBB010000026.1 coordinate 105,051, forward strand.
CCTGACCGGCAGGCGGGCGTTGCGCACCCAGTACTCCGGCGAGCACAGTTCCGCCGCGCCGGCCGGCTTCCCGGTGACGGTGGAAAGGAAGGGGATACGGGGCGGGCTCGGTTCCAAGCCGGCGGCGACCTGCCGCAGTTCGTCCAGTACGGGGTCGACGAGCGCGGAGTGGGACGCGTACTCCACGCGCAGTCGGCGGGTTCTGCGTCCGGCGGCGGCGAAGCGGTCGGCGAGCGCGAGCACCGCCGCCTCGTCGCCGGACAGCACGACCGAGGCCGGGCCGTTGACCGCGGCGATCCCGACTCCGTCGGTCAGCAGCGGCAGCGCCTCGTCGTAGGAGGCGGCGACGGCCACCATCGCGCCGCCGCGGGGCAGTGACTGCATCAGCCGTCCGCGGGCCGCGACCAGCGCCGAGGCGTCGGCCAGCGACAGCACCCCGGCGGCGTGGGCCGCCGCCGGCTCGCCCCCGGAGTGGCCCAGGACGTAGTCCGGACCGACGCCCCAGGAGGCGAACAGGCGGAACAGCGCGACCTCGAAGGCGAAGACGGCGGGCTGGGCGAAGCCCTCCCGGTCCAGCAGGTCCTCGTGCTGACCGCCGAGGACGAGCGGCCCCAGCGGGGTGGTGAGGTGGGGGTCCAGCTCCGCGCACACCGCGTCGAAGGCGTCGGCGAACACCGGGTGGGCGGCGTGCAGTTCGCGGCCCATGGCCGGCTGCCGGCTGCCGCCGCCGGTGAACATCATGGCGAGCGCGCCGCTGCCCGCCCGCTCCTGGACCAGTCCGGACGGGCTGCCGCCGCCCGCGAACACGTCCAGGTCGCGCAGCAGCGCCGCCGGGTCGTCTCCGACCAGCACCGCCCGGTGCTCCCAGGCGGCCCGGCCGGTCAGCAGCGAGTACCCGAGGTCGGCCGGGTCGAGTCCGGGACGCCGCCGTACGTGCTCCGCCAGCCGGCCGGCCTGTGCGCGCAGCGCCTCCCGGGACCTGGCCGTCAGCGCCCACAGGGCCGGTGTCCCGTGCGCCGCCGGCGCCGGACGGGCCGGGGGCTCGTCGGCCTCGGGGGGTTCTTCGAGGATGGCGTGCGCGTTGGTGCCGCTGAATCCGAAGGAGGAGACGCCGGCCCGCCGGGGTGCGGTGCCGCGCGGCCAGGGCCGCGGCTCGGTGAGCAGTTCCACCGCCCCCGAGGACCAGTCGACGTGCGGGGTGGGGCGGTCGACGTGGAGGGTACGGGGCAGGGTGCCGTGCCGCATGGCCAGCACCATCTTCATCACCCCGCCGACACCGGCGGCGGCCTGGGTGTGGCCGATGTTCGACTTCAGCGAGCCGAGCCGCAGCGGACGGTCGTCGGGGCGGCCCTGCCCGTAGGTGGCCAGCAGGGCGTTGGCCTCGATCGGGTCGCCCAGTGTGGTGCCGGTGCCGTGCGCCTCCACTGCGTCGACCTCGTCGGGGCGCAGTCCGGCGTCGGCGAGCGCCTGGCCGATGACGCGGCGCTGCGCGGGGCCGTTGGGCGCGGTCAGGCCGTTGCTGGCGCCGTCGGAGTTCACCGCAGAGCCGCGCAGCACGGCCAGCACCCGGTGGCCGTTGCGGCGGGCGTCGGAGAGCCGTTCCAGCAGCAGCATGCCGGCGCCCTCGGCCCATCCGGTGCCGTCGGCGGCGTCGGCGAAGGACTTGCAGCGGCCGTCGGCGGCGAGTCCCTCCTGGCGGCTGAAGTCCACGAAGGGAAGCGGAGTGGCCATCACCGTGGCCCCGCCGGCCAGCGCGAGCGAGCACTCGTCGCGGCGCAGCGCCGCGGCGGCCAGGTGCAGGGCCACCAGTGAGGAGGAGCAGGCGGTGTCGATGGTGACGGCGGGGCCCCGCAGCCCGAAGGTGTAGGCGACCCGGCCCGAGGCGATGCTGCCCGCGTTGCCGGTGCCCAGGTGGCCGAGGAGTTCCTCGGGCAGGTCGCGCAGCCGGGCGGCGTAGTCGTGGTACATGATGCCGACATAGACGCCGGTCCTGCTGCCGCGCAGGGAGGCCGGGTCGATGGCGGCGTCTTCGAAGACCTCCCAGGACGTCTCCAGTACGAGCCGCTGCTGGGGGTCCATAGCGGTCGCCTCGCGGGGGCTGAGGCCGAACGCGACGGGGTCGAAGTCGGCGGCGTCGTAGAGGAATCCGCCTTCGGCCGTGTGGCTGGCCGTGGCGGCGCCGCCGTCCGGGCCGTGCGGCGCGGGCTGGTCCCAGCCGCGGTCGGTGGGGAAGCCGGAGACCGCGTCGCGGCCGGTGGAGACGAGTTCCCAGAGGTCGTCGGGGGTGCGCACACCGCCCGGGTAGCGGCAGGCCATGCCGATGATGGCGATGGGCTCCCGGGCCGCGTCCTCGCTCTCGCGCAGCCGCTTCCTGGTCTGGCGGAGCTCGGTGGTGAGCCGCTTGAGCGTGGTCAGTACCTTGTCGTCGACCTGCCGGGCCTGCTGGGCCCGCTCGTCCGTTTCGCCGCCGGCCATCAGGCGTCCCCCAGTTCCTCGTCGATGATGGCGAGCAGTTCGCCGATGCCGGCCGATGCGAGGCCGTCGTCCTCGGGCGGGCCGTCCGGTTCCGGTTCGGCGGCGGCCAGCAGGGCCCGCAGCCGGAGTCTGATCCGGGCGGCCGTCTCCGGGTCCCCGGTGGCCGCGGGGAGGGCCGCCTCCAGCCGGTCGAGTTCGGAGAACACCGTCTGCTCCGGTGACGGCGCCGCGGGCAGGAGTTCGGCCTTCAGATGCGCGGCGAGCGCGGCCGGCGTGGGGTGGTCGAAGACCAGGGTGGCCGGCAGGCGCAGGCCGGTGGCGGTGTCGAGCCGGCCGCGGATCTCCACCGCCGCCAGGGAGTCCAGGCCGGACTCGGTGAACGGCCGGTCCGCCGCGACGGCGAGCGGGGAGCTGTGTCCCAGCACCGTGGCGGTCTGGGCGAGGACGAGTTCCAGCAGGGCCCGCTGCCGCTCGGGGTCGTCGAGCGGCAGCAGGCGATCGGCCAGTGTCCCGCCGCTCCCGGGGACTTCGGCGGCCGCGGCGCGCCTGCGGACCGGGCGGACCAGACCGCGCAGGAGCGGGGAGGCGTCCGGGTCCTGGCCGCGGGCGCGGAGCACGGCGAGATCGAGGCGCGCGGGCACCAGCAGCGGCTCGGTACGGCCGAGCGCGGCGTCGAACAGGGCGAGGCCGGCGTCCGGGGAGAGCGCGCCGAGTCCGGTGCGGGCGATGCGGCGCAGGTCCGTGTCGGCCAGGCCGCCCGCCATGCCCCGGCCGTGCTGGCTCCACAGCCCCCAGGCCAGCGAGGTCCCGGGCAGGCCGGTCTCCGCCCGGTGCCGGGCGAGCGCGTCCAGGAAGCTGTTCGCCGCGGCGTAGCCGCCCTGGCCGGCGGAGCCGAGTACACCGGACGCCGAGGAGAACAGCACGAAGGCGGACAGGTCCAGGTCCGCGGTCAGTTCGTGCAGGTTCCAGGCGCCGGCCGTCTTGGGACGCATCACCCGGTCCAGGCGCTCGGGAGTGAGCGCCGCGATCACCCCGTCGTCCAGGACGCCGGCCGCGTGCACCACGGCGGTCAGCGGGCGGTCCGCCGGTACGGCCGCGAGCAGCCGCCGTACCGCCGACCGGTCGGCGGCGTCGCAGGCCACCACCTCCACCCGGGCGCCCATGGCGGTCAGTTCCGCCGTCAGCGGTGCGGCCTCCGGGGCGTCGCCGCCGTGCCGGCTGGTCAGCAGCAGGCTCCGGACGCCGTGTTCGGCGACGAGATGCCGGGCCAGCAGCGCGCCGAGGGCTCCGGTGCCGCCGGTGACCAGCACCGTGCCGCTCGGGTCGAGACGGCGTGGGCCGGGGCCGGTGGGGGCGCCGGCGGGCACCAGCCGGGGCGCGGCGGCCAGGCCGCCGCGCAGTGCCAGCTGGGGTTCGCCGGTGGTCAGCGCCGCGGGCAGCGCCCGCCACGAGGCGTCGCCGCCGTCCACGTCCACCAGGACCAGCCGCCCCGGGTGCTCCGCCTGGGCGGCGCGGACCAGTCCCCACACGGCGGCCTGCCCGGGGTCGGCCGGATCCTGGTCCGGGGCGCGGGGCACGGCGCCCCGGGTGAGCAGGACCAGCCGCCCCCGCGGGAGCCGGTCGTCGGTCACCCACTGGCGCACCGCCCGCAGCGCCTGCTCCGCCGCCGACCGGGCGGCCTCGGCGCCGCGCAGGTCCCCCGTCTCGATGGGCAGCAGGACGACGGCGGGGGACGCGTCGCGGAGCGCGTCGAGGTGGTGACGGTGGTCGAGCCGGTGGTCGGCGAGTACGGGCGGGGGCGGCGCGGCGCCCAGCCAGGCGGCCGGGCCCGGCGCGGCCCCGGCCGGCACCGCGACCTCGGTCCAGTCGACCCGGTAGAGCTCCCCGGCGCCTTCGGCGCGGGCGGGTTCGACGGCGGCGGCCGACACCGTACGGGCCGTCAGGCGCTCGACACGGGCGACCCGTTCGCCCTTGCCGTCGGCGATCTCCAGGGTGACGGCGTTCGGCCCGGCCGGGGAGATCCGCACCTGCAGGGCGGTGGCAGCGGTGGCGTACACCTGCACGCCGGCCCAGGAGAAGGGCACCGTGGCCGCGCCCGGGGTGAGTTCGCCGATCGCCGCCGGGTGCTGGGCGGCGTCCCACAGCGCCGGGTGCAGCAGGAATCCGGCGGTGTCGGTCCCCTCCGGCAGGACGGCTTCGGCGTACAGCGTGTCGGCGTCCCGCCATACCGAGCGCACCCCCCGGAAGACCGGGCCGTAGTCGAGGCCGCCGGCGGCGAAGTCGTCGTACAGCTCATCCACCGGGAGCGGGACGGCGCCGGCCGGGGGCCACTGACGCGGAGCCTCGGGGACCGGCGCGTCACCGGTGGCGAGCGCGCCGTCCGCGTGGCGGGTCCACGGCCGGTCGGCGCCCGCGCCGCCGGCAGCGCCTGAGCGGGCGTAGACGGTCAGGGGCCGGCTGCCGGAATCGTCCGGCTCGTCGACGAGGAGTTGCAGGTCGAGGCCGGTGTCCGGCGGCAGCACCAGCGGGGTGTGGATGGTCAGCTCCCGTACGAGGTCCTGGCCGACCGCCTCGGCGGCCCGTACGGCCAGTTCCAGCAGGAGGGTGCCGGGCACGACGGTCTCGCCGAACACCCGGTGTTCGGCGAGCCAGGGCACGGCCCGCGCCGACAGCCGGCCTTCGAGCAGGAAGCGGTCGCCGTCCGCGAGCAGGACGGCGGGCCCGAGCACCGGGTGTCCGCCGGGGTGCGGGGCCGTCCTGGCGGCGCCGGGACGCGGCCAGTACCGCTGGCGCTGGAAGGCGTAGGTGGGCAGGTCGACGCGGCGTCCCCCGCCGCCGGCCGACACCGCGCGCCAGTCGACGGGGACGCCCCGCACGTACAGCGCGGCCGCCGTCGTGAGCAATGACCTGTCCTGCGGCCGGTTCTCGCGCTGCGCGGCCAGGAAGACGCCGCGCTCCCCGAGGCAGTCGGCGGCCATGGAGGTCAGCACACCCCGCGGGCCGAGTTCGGTGAAGACGGTGGCGCCGCCCTCCGCGAGGGATTCCATCGCCCGCTGGAAGCGCACGGTGTGGCGGACGTGGTCGACCCAGTGCTCGGGGCGGCACAGTTCCTCGGGCCCGGCGGGCTGCCCGGTGAGGGTGGAGACGACGGGGATCCGCGGGGCGCGGTAGGACAGGGCCTCGGCGACCTGCCGGAAGTCCGCGAGCATCGGATCCATCAGCGGCGAGTGGAAGGCGTGGCCGACCCGCAGCCGGGTGACCCGCCGGCCGCGTCCGGCCAGCAGGCCGGTCACCTCGGTCACCGCGTCGGCGTCCCCGGAAAGGACGGTCGCCCGGGGGCCGTTGACAGCGGCGATGCCGACCCGGTCGCCCAGGCCCGCCAGCAGTCCGGTGACCTCGCCGGGTTCGGCCTCGACCGCGGCCATCGCGCCCCGCCCGGGCAGCCGCTGCATCAACCGGCCCCGGGCGGCGACGAGCCGGGCCGCGTCGGACAGCGACAGTACGTCCGCCACGTGGGCGGCCGCGATCTCCCCGACGGAGTGCCCGGCGAGCTTGCCGGGCCGGATCCGCCACGACTCCAGCAGCCGGAACAGCGCCACCTCGTAGGCGAACAGCGCGGGCTGGGCGTACTCCGTGCGGTCGAGGAGCTCCGCCGCCGCGGTGCCCGGTCCGGCGTGGACGATGTCGCGCAGCGGCCGGTCCAGGTGCGGGTCCAGTGCGGCGCAGGCGTCGTCGAAGGCGGCGGCGTAGGCCGGGAAGGCCGCGTAGAGGCCGCTGCCCATGCCGGCGGTCTGGCTGCCCTGGCCGGCGAACAGGAAGGCCGGCCGATGCCCGTCGTCGGCCTCGCCGCGTACGGCGGCCGGGACGTCCTCGCCCGCCGCCAGCGCGCGCAGGGCGGTCGCGGCCTCCTGGCGGCCGGCGGCGACGATCACGGCGCGGTGGCGCAGCGGGGCGCGGGTGGTGGCCAGCGACCAGCCGATGTCCACCGCCCGGGGCTCCGGGTCCGCCGTCGTGTGCTCGGCCAGCCGCAGCGCCTGATCGCGCAGTGCCTCCGGGCTCTTGGCGGACAGCACCCAGGGCACCACCCGGTTGTCGTCGTCGCCGGGGGCCGGGTCGGTTCCGGGCCCGGAGGCCGGCTCGGAGGCGGCTTCCGGAGCGGGGGGCTCTTCGAGGATGACGTGGGCGTTGGTGCCGCTGATCCCGAACGAGGACACGCCCGCGCGCCGCGCCCGTTCACCGCGCGGCCACGGCCGGGGGTCGGTCAGCAGTTCCACCGCTCCGGCGGTCCAGTCCACGTGCGGTGTCGGCTCCGCGACGTGCAGGGTCTTCGGCAGCCGTTCGTGCCGCATCGCCTGGACGACCTTGATGATGCCCGCGATGCCCGAGGCGGCCTGGGTGTGGCCGATGTTCGACTTGAGGGAGCCCAGCCACAGGGGGCCGCCGCCGGCCCGGTGTGTGCCGTAGGTGGCCAGGAGGGCCTGCGCCTCAATGGGGTCGCCCAGCCTCGTACCGGTGCCGTGCGCCTCCACCGCGTCCACGTCGGCGGGGGTCAGTCCGGCGTCGGCCAGCGAGCGGCGGATGACGCGTTCCTGGGCGGGGCCGTTGGGGGCGGTCAGGCCGTTGCTGGCGCCGTCGGAGTTCACCGCCGAGCCGCGCAGCACGGCCAGCACCTGGTGGCCGGCGCGGCGGGCGTCCGAGAGACGCTCGACCAGCAGCACGCCGACCCCTTCGCTCCAGCCGGTGCCGTCGGCGTCGGCCGAGAAGGAGCGGCACCGCCCGTCGGGGGACAGCACCCGCTGGCGGCTGAACTCGGTGAACAGCAGCGGGCTGGCCATGAGGGTGACGCCGCCCACCACGGCCAGCGAGCAGTCGCCGCGCCGCAGCGCCTGGGCGGCCCAGTGCAGTGCCACCAGCGAGGAGGAGCACGCCGTGTCGAGGGTCACCGCGGGTCCGCCGAACCCGAAGGCGTAGGCCAGCCGCCCGGACAGGACGCTGGCGGTGTTGCCGGTCCCGACGTACCCCTCCAGGTCGTCCGCGCCGGCCGCCAGCAGCCTCGGGTAGTCCTGCCCGTTGGTGCCGACGAAGACGCCGACCCGGCTGCCGTCCAGCGACTCCGGGTCGATGCCGCCGCGTTCGAAGGCCTCCCAGGCCGTCTCCAGCAGCAGTCGCTGCTGCGGGTCCATCGCCAGCGCCTCGCGGGGCGAGATCCCGAAGAACGCCGCGTCGAAGTCGGCCACGCCGTCGAGGAAGCCGCCCCGGGTGGTGTAGGTCGTGCCGGCGCGGTCGGGGTCCGGGTCGTACAGCTCGCCGATGTCCCAGCCGCGGTCGGCCGGGAAGTCGCCGACGACGTCCGATCCGTTGTCCACCAGGTCCCACAGCTGTTCCGGCGAGCGCACGCCCCCGGGGAAGCGGCAGTTCATGGCGACGATCACGACGGGGTCGGTCCCGGCGCCGTCCTCGGCGGCGGCGGGGACGGGGGCGGCGGTGCCCGCGGCCGGGGTGCCGGCCAGCCGGGCGGACAGATGGGCGGCGACCGCGGTCGGCGTGGGGTGGTCGAAGACCAGGGTCGCGGCGAGCCGCAGGCCGGTCGCCGTGTTGAGCCGGTTGCGCAGTTGCACGGCGGTCAGCGAGTCGATCCCGATCTCGGTGAAGGGCTGGTCGGTCCCGACCGCGCGCGGGTCGTCGTGGCCGAGGACGGCGGCGACCTGGGTACGTACCAGTTCCCGTACGGCCTCCTGCCGGGCGGCCGGTGCCAGGGCCCGCAGCCCGTCGAGCGGCGCCGTCCCTGAAGTGGACGCGGCGCGGGGGACGCTACGGCCGAGCGCCCTCGGGAGTGCGGCCAGCATCGGGGGCAGGGTGTCGTCGGCGGCGGCCCGCCGCAGCCAGGCCGTGTCCGGGCGGGCCGCGACGAGGACCGGCCGCGGTGCCGCCAGGGCCAGGTCCAGCAAGGCGAGGAACTCCCCGTCGGACAGCGGCGAGAAGCCGGGGACGCCGCCGCCGGCCGCCGTCCCGAGCCGGTCCCCCCACGCGACGGCGGTGGCCGGCAGTCCCTGGGCGTGCCGGTCGTGCGCCAGGGCGTCGAGGAAGGCGCCGGCGGCGGCCTCACCGGTCCGGCCGGCCGGGCCGAGGGTCCCGGCCAGCGAGGAGAAGAGCACGAACGCGGACAGGTCGAGGCCTCGGGTGAGGCGGTGCAGCAGGACGGCCGTACGCAGCCCGGGGTACGGGCCGGGGCCGGGCGGGTCCTGGTCGCCAGCGGTGTGGAACACCGCGGTGAGCGGGTGGGCGGGCCAGACGGAGGCGAGCAGCCGGGCGAGGGCGTCGGGGTCCGTCGTGTCGCAGGTGGCGAAGGCGACCTCGGCGCCGGCCGCGGCGAGGTCGGCGCGCAGCGCGGCGGCCCGGCCGGTCTCGGGCTCACCGTGGCCGGCCAGCAGCAGGTGGCGCGCTCCGTGCTCCTCGGCCAGGTGCAGCGCCAGCAGTCCGCCGGCGGATGCGGCGGCCCCGGTGATCAGGACGGTGCCCCGCGGGTCCAGCGGGGCCGGCCGGACGAGCGCGGCCTGGCCCGGGTGCCGGGCCTCGCCCAGGAAGCCGAACGCCTCCGGTGCGCGGCGGATGTCCCAGGCCGCGGCCGGCAGCGGCGGCAGCGTACCGTCGGCGAACAGCACCGCCAACTCGGCGAGCATCGTCCGGACGCCCTCGGGGCCGGCTTCGGCCAGGTCGGCCACCTCGTAGCGCACCCCCGGGTGGTCGGCGGCGACCCGGGCCGCGTCGCGCGGATCGGTACGGCCGGTCTCGACGAACCGGCCGCCGCGCGGCAGCAGCCGCAAAGAGGCGTCGGTGAACTCCCCCGCCAGGCAGTTCAGTACGACGTCGACGCCGTCGCCGTCGGTCGCGGCGAGCAGGTCCGCCGCGAAGTCCGGGGTGCGGGAGGAGGCGATGCGGTCGTCCGGCAGGCCCAGCGAGCGCAGCGCCGCCAGCCGGTCCGGGCTGTCGGTACCGAAGACCCGGGCGCCGCGGTGGCGGGCCAGTCGCACGGCGGCCAGGCCGGCACCACCGCTCGCGGCGTGGACGAGCACCGAATCGCCGGGCCGCAGCCCGGCCAGGCCGAACAGGCCGTGCTGGGCCGTCAGGTAGCCCAGGGTCGTGGTGGCGGCCCGGGCGAAGGACCAGCCGGCGGGCACCGGGGTGACGAAGCGGACGTCGGTGACCGCGACCGGGCCCGCCGCGCCTTCGGGGAACAGCCCCATCACCGCGTCCCCAGCGGTGACCGCGCCCGCCCGGGTGCCGGCCTCCAGCACCACACCGGCCGCCTCGACCCCGATCCGTGCGCTGCCAGCGCCGTGCAGACCGAGGCCGACGAGCAGATCGCCGAAGTGCAGGCCCGCCGCCCGCACCGCGACCCGGATCTCGTACGGTCCGAGGTCGCGGGCCGCCGCCGGGTGGTCCAGGGGGGCGAGGGTGCCGAGGTCCCCGCTCTCGGTGATGTCCAGCCGCCAGGGTTCCGGGCCGGCCGGCGTGCGCAGCGACCGGTCCGCGCTCAACGGCGCCAGCGCGGGGGCCAGCGCCCTGCCGCGTCGCAGGGCGAGTTGGGGTTCCCCGCCGGCCAGCGCCGCCGCGAAGGCGTGCGCGGAGTCCGGGTGCCCGTCGGTGTCCAGCAGTACCAGCCGGCCGGGGTGCCGGGCCTGCACGGAGCGCAGCGCGCCCCAGACCGCGGCGCCCGCCTGGTCCGGCGCCCGCTCCCCGGCCCGGGTGCTCACCGCGCCCCGGGTGACGACGGCGACCCGGCTGCTGCCGTGGCCGCCGCTCAGCAGGGCGTCCACCAGGGCCAGGGTCCGCTCCAGCAGCGGGCCGGCCTCGTCGGCGGGCCCGCCGGCTGTTTCGGCGCCGCGTTCGGCGGACAGCGGCAGGACGACGGTCCGCGGATCCGGGGCGCCCGCGCGGAGCGCCGCGTCCAGTTCGGCGAGGCCGTCGAAGTGACGGGCGCCCTCGGGGCCGCTGCCGGCGGGTCCGAGGACCGCCAGCAGCCCGCTGCCGGCCTGCGGTCCTTCGGCAGGTGCGGGCGGCGGCAGCGGCAGCGGCGACCAGTCGACGGTGAAGGCCGAACGCAGGGCGGCCCCCGCGGCGCCGGGGCGCGGCCCGGCGGGCGGCGGAGTGAGCCCGAGGTTCTCGACGGCGGCCACCGGTGCGCCGGATCCGTCCGCGAACAGCACGGTGAACCGGTCGGGCCCGGCCGGGGTCAGCCGCGCGCGCAGCACGGACGCGCCGCGCGCGAACAGCCGTACGCCGTCCCATCCGGTCGGCAGCCGCTCGGACCCGTCGTCGCCGGCCGTGGCCGAACGAAGCGCGGCTTCCAGCAGCGCGGGGTGCAGACCGAAGTCGGCCGCGGCGGCCGGGTCGGTCAGCCGCGCCTCCGCGTAGAGGTGCTCGCCGTCCTGCCACAGCCCCGTCAACGCCGCGCCGGACGCCCCGCGCAGGAGCGCTCCGCTCCGGGCGGCCGGCAGCCCCCCGGACCCGCCATCACCAACCGCAGCCGCGCGGGACCCCGCCTCCAACAAACCGGCAGCCACACCGATCAACCCCGCCTCAACGCCAAGGCGATCACCGTCCCGCCACACCTCCGACGCCGCCGCGTCCGGGCCGTCCGGGCCGTCCTGGTCCGGCGGGACCGGCAGTTCGCGCGGGGTGGCGCCGGGGGGTGGCCAGTGGGCCGCCCAGGCGGTGTCCGGTGCGGTCGGGGGCGCGCTGGCGTCGCGGTCCAGGGTCCCTTCGGCGTGGCGGGTCCAGGCTGTGTCGTCGGGGCTGTCGGCAGGCCGGGAATGGACGGTGACGCGGTGGCGTCCGTCGCCGTCCGGGGCCGCGACCGCCACCTGGACGTCCACTCCGCCCTCGCGCGGCAGCGTGAGCGGCGCGGTCACGCGCAGTTCCGCCACTCGGTCGCAGCCGGTCCGGGCGCCCGCTTCCATCGCCAGTTCGAGCCACGCGGTGCCGGGCAGCAGCACGTCACCGTAGGCGGTGTGCCCGGCCAGCCACGGCTGGCTGCCGAGGGAGAGGCGGCCCGTCATGAGCAGCCCGTCCCCCTCGGCGAGCCGCACGGCCGCCCCGAGCAGCGGGTGGTCGGTGGCGGCGAGCCCGGCCGCCGCGACGTCGGCCGGCCCCTGCTCCGCCGCCAGCCAGTAGCGCTGCCGCTGGAAGGCGTACGTGGGCAGGTCGACCAGCCGTGCGTCGCCGAAGAGCCGGTCCGGGTCCAGCTTCGCCCCGGCGACCCACGCCTCGGCGAGGGAGCCGGCGAACCGCTGGAGGGTGCCGTCGTCACGGTGCACGGAGCCCACCACGAAGGCGTCGGCCCCGGCGTCCTCGATCGTCTCCTGTACGGCCGGGGTGAGCACCGGGTGCGGGCTGCACTCGATGAACAGGTCGAACCCGTCGGCCAGCATGGCCCTGATCGCCTGCTCGAACTCCACCGGCTGCCGCAGCCCCCGGTACCAGTAGTCCGCGGTCTGCCGTGCGGGGTCGGCCGGGCCGCCGGTGACGGAGGAGTAGCTCGGCAGCCAGCCCGGGCGGGGCGCCACCGGGGCCAGCGAGGCGGCCAGTTCGCCGCGGATCGCCTCCACCTGCGGCGAGTGGGAGGCGTAATCCACCGGGATCCTGCGCGCCCACACCCCCGCGGCCTCGCACTGGGCGAGCAGGGTGTCCATCGCCTCGTGCGAGCCGGCGACGACCACCGAGCGCGGGCCGTTGACCGCCGCGACCGACAGCGCGCCGGCCTGCTCGGCGACCCGCTCGTGTACCCACGCGGGCGGCGCGATGACCGACATCATCCCGCCCCGGCCCGCCAGCGCGGCCAGCGCCCGGCTGCGGAGCGCGACGACGCGGGCGGCGTCTTCCAGCGACAGCGTGCCGGCGACGGCCGCCGCGGCGATCTCGCCCTGCGAGTGACCGACCACCCCGGCGATCCCGACTCCGCAGGACTCCCACAGGGCGGCCAGCGAGACCATCACCGCCCACAGCGCCGGCTGGACGACATCGACACGTTCCAGGGCGGGCGCGCCGGGTGACCCGCGCAGCACCTCGGTCAGCGACCAGTCCACGAAGGGCCGCAGCGCCAGGGCGCACTCCCGGGCCCGCCGCGCGAACACCTCGGAGGTGTCGAGCAGCGCGGTGGCCATCCCGGCCCACTGGGAGCCCTGGCCGGGGAAGACCAGCGCCGCCTTGCCCGATGCCGCGCCGCCGGAGGCGACCAGGGCCGCGGGCCGGCCGGCCGCCAACGCCGCCACGCCGGCCAGCAGTTCCTCCCGGTCGCGCCCGGTGACCGCGGCGCGGTGACGGAACTGTGTGCGGCCCGCCGCCAGGGACCGGCCGACATCGGCGGGGTCCAGGTCCGGGTGCCGGCGCAGATGCCGTACCAGCCGCCCGGCCTGGGCGGTCAGCGCCTCGGGGCTCTTCGCGGACAGCAGCCATGGCGCCCCGCCGAGGGCGGCACGGGGGCGGGCGTCGGCGGGCGCGGGTTCGGGGTCGGGGTCGGGTGCCTGTTCGAGCACTACGTGGGCGTTGGTGCCGCTGATCCCGAAGGCGGACACCGCGGCGCGGTGCGGCTCGCCGGATACCGGCCACGGCCGCGCCTCGGTGAGCAGACGCAGGGGCCCGGCCGTCCAGTCCACGTGCGGGGTCGGCCGGTCGGCGTGGAGGGTCCTGGGCAACGTGGCATGACGCATCGCCATGACCATCTTGATCACGCCGGCGACACCGGCCGCGGCCTGGGTGTGCCCGATGTTCGACTTCAGCGAGCCGAGCCAGACCGGGCGGTCGGCCGGCCGGCCCGGCCCGTACGCCGCCTGGAGGGCCTGGGCCTCGATGGGGTCGCCGAGCCTGGTGCCGGTGCCGTGTGCCTCGACGACGTCGATCTGGGCGGGCAGCAGCCGGGCCGCTGTCAGCGCCTGCCGGATCACCCGCTGCTGGGCGGGGCCGTTCGGCGCGGTCAGGGCGCCGCTCGCGCCGTCCTGGTTCACCGCGCTGCCGCGGACGACGGCCAGCACGGGGTGGCCCTGCGCCCGGGCGTCGGAGAGCCGCTCCAGCAGGAGCAGGCCGGCTCCCTCGGACCAGCCGGTGCCGTCCGCCTGTTCCCCGAAGGCCTTGCAGCGCCCGTCCGGCGCCAGGCCCCGCTGCCGGCTGAACCCGATGAAGGTGGCCGGGGTGGCCATCAGGGCCACCCCGCCCGCGAGGGCCAGTTCGCAGTCGCCCAGCCGCAGCGCCTGGACGGCCAGGTGCAGCGCCACCAGCGAGGAGGAGCAGGCGGTGTCGACAGTGACCGCCGGCCCCTCCAGCCCGAAGGTGTACGCCACCCGCCCGGAGGCGATGCTGGCCGAACTGCCGGTGCCGAGATAGCCCTCGGTGTCCGGCTGCGGGCGGCGCACCCGGCTGGCGTAGTCGTTGTACATCACGCCGGCGAACACACCGGTCCGGCTGCCGCGCAACCTCGCGGCCGGGATGCCGGCCCGCTCGAACGCCTCCCAGGCGATCTCCAGCAGTAATCGCTGCTGCGGGTCGGTGGCGAGTGCCTCGCGCGGGCTGATCCCGAAGAAAGCGGGGTCGAAGTCCGCGCTGTCCTCGATGAAGCCGCCGTGCCGGGTGTACGAGGTGCCCGGCCGGTCCGGGTCGGGGTCGTACAGCGCGTCGACGTCCCAGCCGCGGTCGAGCGGGAAGCCGCCGACGGCGTCGCCGCCGGCCGCGACCAGGTCCCACAGCTCCTCGGGTGTGCGGATCCCCCCGGGCAGCCGGCAGCTCATCGCCACGACGGCGATCGGCTCGTGGGCCCGGTCCTCGACTTCCTCCAGCCGGGCGCGGGTCTGCTGCAGATCGGCCGTCATCCACCGGAGGTAGTCGACCAGCTTCTCGTCGTCGGGCATCGGGGAACCTCACTCGTCGTCGGGCGGACAGGTGCGGGAACGCGCTGGGCCGTGTCGGGCGGATCGCGCCGTCCGCCCGCCGGGGCGGGGCCCACGGCGTCTCCCGGCGGTGGCCGGGAGACGGGTTGGTCAAGCCCGGCCTAAGAGCGCCTGAGGTTGTTGTCGATGAAGTCGAGCAGCTCGTCCTGGGTGGCGTTCTCGAATCCGTTGCCGGGGGCCGGCGGGCCGGCCGGGGTAGCTGGGGAGCGGCCGCCGCGCTGCCATCCGGACAGCAGGGCCCGCAGGCGCTGCTCCAGTGCGGCGCGCAGGGCGGGGTCGGGGGGTGCGGCGTCGAGCATCCGTTCCAGACCCTCCAGTGCGGCCAGCGGTGACCCGCTCGTGGCCGGCCCGGCGCCGCGGGCCAACTCCTCGTACAGGTAGCCGGCCAGTCGCGCCGGGGTGGGGTGGTCGAAGACCAGGGTGGTGGGCAGTGGCACACCGCAGATGTCACTGAGCCGGTTGCGCAGTTCCACCGCGGTCAGTGAGTCGAAGCCCAGGTCCAGCAGTCCGCTGTCCGCGTCGAGCGCGGCGAGCGGTGAGCGGCCGAGCGCCCGGGACGCCTCGCGGCGTACCAAGTCCCACAGCAGCGGCTCCCGCTGCTCCGGCCCGGCGGCGTCGAATCGCTGCCGCCAGGACTCCGGTTCAGCTCCGCCGGCCGCACCGGCCGTCTCGTGGCGGGGCCGAACTCCGGCCAGTTCGCGCAGCACCGGTGCGAGCGTGCCGTGCCGGGCCTGGGCACGCAGCGACTCCGGGTCGGTACGGATCGGGACGAGCGCCGCCGTGCCGCTGCGCAGGGCCGCGTCGAACAGGGCCAGTCCGTCGGCGTGGCCCAGCGGCGCCAGTCCCGACCTGGCCATCCGGGCCCGCCCCGCTTCGCCCTGGTCGCCCGCCATGCCCCGCGCGTCCTCCCACCAGCCCCAGGCCAGCGAGGTGGCGGGCAGTCCCTCGGCCCTGCGCCGCTCGGCCAGCGCGTCCAGAAAGGCATTGGCCGCCGCGTAGTTCCCCTGACCCGCCGAACCGAACAGCCCGGCCACCGACGAGAACAGCACGAACGCCGACAGCTCCAGCCCCCGGGTCAACTCATGCAACCGCCAGGCAGCATCCGCCTTCGGACGCATCACCCGGTCGACGCGGTCCGGGGTGAGCGACTCCAGGACGCCGTCGTCCAGCACCCCGGCGCAGTGCACCACGGCGGTGAGCGGATGCGCGGCGGGCACCGAGGCGAGCAGGGCCGCCAGCCGGCCGTCCTCGGACACGTCACAGGCGGCGATCCGCACTTCGGCGCCGAGCGCGGTCAGTTCGCGTTCGAGTGCCTCCGCACCGGGTGCGGACTCCCCCCGCCGGCCGGCCAGCAGCAGACGGCGGACGCCGTGGGCTTCGACGAGATGCCGGGCGACGAGCCCGCCCAGCGCGCCGGTGCCCCCGGTGACGAGCACGGTGCCGGCGGGCCCGAACACCGGTGCGGCGGCCGTCTGCGGGCCGGCCACCGTCAGCCGGGGGACGAGTACGGTCCCGGCGCGCACGGCCAGTTGGGGCTCGCCGGAGCGGACGGCGAGCGGCAGGGCCCGCGCCGAGGCCGGGTCGTCGTCCAGGTCCACGATCACCACCCGACCGGGGCGCTCGCTCTGCACCGACCGCACCAGGCCCCAGACGGCGGCCAGCGCGGGGTCCGGGCCGGACCCCGTCCGCGTGGCGACCACGGCACCCCGGGTCACCAGAACCAGCCGCGCGTCCGTCAGCCGCCGCTGCGCCGTCCACCCGGCGAGGAGCCGCAAGGCGGCACTGACCGCGCCGCGGGCCGCCGCGGCGACGTTGTGACCTGTGGGTGTCCCGCCGAGTTGCATCAGGACGACATCAGGTGCGAGGGTCTCGCCCCGATCGACCGCCGCGAGGAGGGCGTCGAGGTCGGCATGCCGGGTGGCGCCCGGGCCCACAGCCGCGAGCAGAGCATCGGCCTCGGCGGCGATCAGTCCGTCCCCGCCGAGCGACATCGACACAACGCCGGGCGCGGAGGCCTCACCCCGATCGACCGGCGCGAGCAGGGCATCGGGGTCGGCCTCGGCGGCAAGTGCCGGCCCGCCTCCGCCGAGCACCACCGCAACCCCGTCCGGCAGAAGGGCCGCGCCACGATCGACCCCCACAGGGAGAGCGCCAGGGTCCGGGTCCGCAGGCCGGGCAACCTCGCGATCGGCCGCCGCCGCAGGGCCAGCGGCGGACGATCCGTCTCCATCCAGCGACATCGACGCAGCGTCGTCCGCAGGGGCTTCGCCCCCATCGACCCCTGCCGGCAGGGCACCGGGGTCGGCCTCGGCGGCAACCGGTCCGTCCGCGCCGACCACCATGGGCAGACCGTCAAGCTCCGCACGCCGGACGCCGTCCGGGTCTGCTGCCGCCGCGTCGGCAGCGGCGCTCGATCCGTCCGCGCCCTGCACCGCCGGGACCACGTCCGGCGCAAGGGCCGCGCCACGATCGGCCCCCGCGTGCAAAGCGCCACGATCGGCCGCAGCGCCAGCAGCGGACCGTCCGTCCCCACCGATCGCCGCCCACCTCAAGTTCCCGGCGGGCGCCGCCCCCTCGGCCGGGGCTGGGACCGGCTGCCAGCGGACCTCGTACAGCGAGCCCTCGGTCCGGCGGACGCGGTCAGGTGCGGAGGGGCGGAGGAGGAGGGAGTCCACTGAGGCGACCGGCAGCCCGGATCGGTCGGTGAGGTCGAGGGACAGGTCGTCGGCGCCGTGCGGGGTCAGGCGTACGCGGAGGCTGGCCGCGGCCTCGCTGTGGAGTGTGACGCCGTGCCAGGCGAAGGGCAGGCGGGGTGGCGCGGTGCGGTCGGGCGGGGTGAGCAGGGCGGCGGCGTGGAGGGCCGCGTCGAGCAGGGCCGGGTGCAGCGCGAAGCGCCCGGCGTCGCCCGCGGCCGGGCCCGGCAGGGCCACCTCGGCGAGCACCTGGTCACCGAGCCGCCACGCCGCGCGCAGGCCCCGGAAGGCCGGGCCGTAGGCGACGCCGGTGGCCGCCAGGTCCTCGTACATCCCGTCCAGTTCGTCCGGCGGGACAGGGGTGGCACCGGGCGGCGGCCAGGCGCCGGCCGGTGGGGCGGCGGGTGGCCGGTCGGGTGTCAGCAGCCCCGTGGCGTGCAGGGTCCACGAGTCGTCCGCCGGGGCGTCGTCCTGCCGGGTGTACACCCGCAGCCGGCGCCCGGCGTCGTCGCCCTCGTCGATCTGCACCCGCAGCGGGACGCCGTCCCGCCGCGGCAGGACCAGCGGAGCGACCAGGGTGAGTTCGGCGAGGCGGGCGCGGTCGAGTTGGGCCCCGGCCCACAGCGCGATCTCCACGAAGGCGGAGCCGGGCAGGAGGGTGTCGCCGTGCACGGTGTGGTCGGCGAGCCACGGCTGCGACCGGGCCGAGAGGCTGCCGGTGAAGAGCACGCCGCCGCCGTCGGGCAGATCCACCCGGGCGCCCAGCAGCGGATGGCCCGGCGTGCCGAGGCCGGCTCCCGCCAGGCCGCCGGGGCCGGTGCCAGCGGGTTCCTCCAGCCAGAAACGTTCCTGCTGGAAGGCGTACGTGGGCAGGTCGACCTGCCGGGCGCCGGTCCCCTCGAAGTAGGCGTGCCAGTCGACCGGCACGCCCCGCACATGCAGCCGGGCCAGCGCGTCGGCGACGGCGTCGGGTTCCGGCCGGTCCCGGCGCAGCGCGGGCAGCGCCGACACCGCCGGGTCCGCCGGGTCGGCGGCCAGTGCGCTCAGCACGCCGTCCGGTCCGAGATCGAGGAACGTACGGACCCCGTCACCCGCCATGTGCAGCACGGCGTCGTGGAACCGCACCGGGCGGCGGGCCTGCTCGGCCCAGTACGCCGGTACGGCGAGTTCCGCGCCCGTCACCGGGCGCCCGGTGACCGTGGAGACCAGCGGGATCTCCGGTTCGTGGAAGGTCAGACCCTCGGCCACCTTCCGCAGCCGGTCGAGCATCGGGTCCATGCGCGGGGAGTGGAAGGCGTGGCTGACCCGCAGCCGGCTGACGCGCCGGCCGCGCTCCCGCAGCCGCTCGGCGACGGCCGACACGGCGTCCGTCTCCCCCGAGAGCACCACGGTGGACGGTCCGTTGACCGCCGCGACCACCGCTCCTTCGACGAGCAGCGGTACGACCTCGTCCTCCGCGGCCCGCACCGCCACCATCGCGCCGCCCGGCGGCAGCGCCTGCATCAGCCGGGCCCGGGCCGCCACCAGTACGGCGGCGTCCGGCAGGCTCAGGACTCCCGCGACGTGAGCGGCGGCCAGCTCGCCGATCGAGTGCCCGGCGAGTACGTCGGGCCGAAGGCCGAAGTGCTCCAGCAGCCGGAACAGCGCCACCTCGACCGCGAACAGGGCGGGCTGGGTGTAACCGGTCTCGTCGAGCAGCGCGGCCGCGTCGGTGTCCGGTTCGGCGAAGGCCACCTCGCGCAGCGGCGGGTCGAGATGCGGGTCCAGCTCCGCGCAGACCGCGTCGAACGCGGCCTCGAACACCGGGTAGGTCGCCGCGAGTTGCCGCCCAGCTCCGGCCCGCTGGCTGCCCTGGCCGCCGAAGAGGAACGCCAGTCGCCCGCCGGGAGGTCGTCCTGACGCGGCGGTGGCGGTGCCCGCGCCGGAGATCAGTTCCTCCACGCCGGCCAGCAGCTCCTCGCGGGTGGCGGCCACCAGAGCCGTGCGGTGCGCGAAGGCGGTACGGGTGGTGGCGAGGGAATAGCCGACGTCGAGCGGCCGCAGGTCGGGCCGCTCGCGGAGGCGGTCACGCAGCCGTACGGCCTGGGCGCGCAGCCCCTTGGCGGTACGGCCCGACAGCAGCCAGGGCACGGCCGCTCCGGACCGCTGCCCGGGGCGGACCGGGGCGGGCGCGGGCGCGGTGTGCTGGACCGGGGCCTGTTCGAGAATGACGTGGGCGTTGGTGCCGCTGATACCGAAGGAGGAGACACCCGCCCGGCGCGGCCTGCCCGTCGCCGGCCACGCCGTGGCCTCCGTCAGCAGCGAGACTCCGCCCGAGCTCCAATCCACTCCAGGCGTCGGCGCGTCGACGTGGAGGGTCTTGGGCATCACGCCGTGGCGCATGGCCTCCACCATCTTGATGACACC
>NZ_JBHSBB010000027.1:0-34998 GCF_042650325.1 Streptomyces polygonati
CGATCACGCCCTCTGACCTGCGGTGTTACCGGTGTAGCGGATGTAGCGGACTTCCAGGGGGAGGGGGGTAGGGGGCAGACATCCCGGAGCTCCCAGACGCGACAGCGGCGACCCCCGGCCCAAGGCGGCCCGGTCCTGTCGAGTGAGGCGGGTCCTACCCACGCGAAGTGCCCGTTTCCGGGGTCGGGACGGCCCGCCTCACCACGCTCACTCGGCTCACTGGCGACCGTTCGCCCAGGTCAGCCCAGTGAGGCAGGCAGTGAGAACTCCCTGCCACCCGCCTGCCTCACTGGGCTGCCTCACTGGATCCCGGGCCGTCTGTGGGCCGTAGCAGGGTGCCCAAGGGTGACCAACAACGACCAATGACGACGGTTGCCCGATGTCCGGGGGCGCAGGTCACGTGGGGGAGAGTGCTTCTGACCTACTCGTTCGCCCCCAAGGGTGGACGTACGGCAAGATGGGGTGTATCTGCCCTCACGCGGCGGAGCCGCACATTGGCCCTTCTCGAATGCCGGACGGTTTCTCTTGGCTGAGTACATCTACACGATGCGCAAGACGCGCAAGGCGCACGGCGACAAGGTCATTCTGGATGACGTGACGCTGAGCTTCCTGCCCGGCGCGAAGATCGGTGTGGTCGGCCCCAACGGTGCCGGTAAGTCCACGGTCCTGAAGATCATGGCCGGGCTGGAGCACCCCTCGAACGGGGACGCGTTCCTGTCCCCGGGGTACAGCGTGGGGATGCTGCTGCAGGAGCCGCCGCTGGACGAGTCGAAGACGGTGCTGGAGAACGTCGAGGACGGCGTGGCGGACACCAAGGCCAAGCTGGACCGGTTCAACGAGATCGCCGAGCTGATGGCGACCGACTACTCGGACGCGCTGCTGGACGAGATGGGCAAGCTCCAGGAGCAGCTGGACCACGCCAATGCCTGGGACCTGGACGCGCAGCTGGAGCAGGCGATGGACGCGCTGGGCTGCCCGCCCGGTGACTCGCCGGTGACCAACCTGTCCGGTGGCGAGAAGCGGCGGGTCGCCTTGTGCAGGCTGCTGCTGGAGGCGCCCGACCTGCTGCTGCTGGACGAGCCGACCAACCACCTGGACGCCGAGTCGGTCCAGTGGCTGGAGCAGCACCTGGCGAAGTACGCGGGCACCGTGGTGGCCGTGACCCACGACAGGTACTTCCTGGACAACGTGGCGCAGTGGATCCTGGAGCTGGACCGCGGCCGGGCGATCCCCTACGAGGGCAACTACTCCACGTACCTGGAGAACAAGGCGTCGCGGCTCAAGGTCGAGGGGCAGAAGGACGCCAAGCGGGCCAAGCGCCTCAGGGAAGAGCTGGACTGGGTGCGGTCCAACGCCAAGGGGCGGCAGGCCAAGTCGAAGGCCCGGCTGGCGCGCTACGAGGAGATGGCGGCCGAGGCCGACAAGATGCGGAAGCTGGACTTCGAGGAGATCCAGATCCCGCCGGGCCCGCGGCTGGGCTCGATCGTGGTCGAGGTCGCGCACCTGTCGAAGGGGTTCGGCGAGAAGGTGCTGATCGAGGACCTGTCGTTCACGCTGCCGCGCAACGGCATCGTGGGGGTCATCGGCCCGAACGGCGCGGGCAAGACCACGCTGTTCAAGATGCTGCAGGGCCTGGAGACACCGGACTCCGGGAGCATCAAGGTCGGCGAGACGGTGAAGATCTCCTATGTGGACCAGGGCCGGTCGAACATCGACGCCAAGAAGACACTGTGGGAGGTCGTCTCGGACGGCCTGGACTACATCAACGTCGGCCAGGTGGAGATGCCGTCGCGGGCGTATGTGTCCGCGTTCGGTTTCAAGGGGCCGGACCAGCAGAAGCCGGCCGGGGTGCTCTCCGGCGGTGAGCGCAACCGCCTCAACCTCGCGCTCACCCTCAAGCAGGGCGGCAACCTGCTGCTGCTGGACGAACCGACCAACGACCTCGACGTGGAGACGCTGTCGTCGCTGGAGAACGCGCTGCTGGAGTTCCCCGGGGCGGCTGTGGTGGTCTCCCACGATCGCTGGTTCCTGGACCGGGTGGCCACCCACATCCTCGCGTACGAGGGCGAGGCCAAGTGGTTCTGGTTCGAGGGCAACTTTGAGTCCTATGAGAAGAACAAGATCGAGCGGCTCGGCCCGGACGCCGGCCGGCCGCACCGGGCCAGCTACAAGAAGCTGACCCGCGGCTGATGGCCCGGCACACCTTCCGCTGCCCGCTGCGCTGGGCGGACATGGACGCCTACGGGCACGTGAACAACGTGGCCTTCCTGCGGTATCTGGAAGAGGCGCGGATCGACTTCATGTTCCGCGTCACGCCCGGGCAGGAGGATGTGTCCTTCAGCGGCGGCGTGGTGGTGGCGCGGCACGAGATCGACTACCTGCGGCCGCTGGTGCACCGGCATGAGCCGGTCACGGTCGAGACGTGGGTGGCGGACATCACCGCCGCGTCCACCACCGTGAAGTACGAGGTCAAGGACGAGGGCACGCTGTACGCGCGGGCGTCCACGGTCATCGTGCCGTACAACCTGGCAAAGCAGCGGCCCCGGCGGATCACGGCGGAGGAGAAGGCGTTCCTGGAGCGGTATCTGGACGACGGGGCTGTCGTAGCGTGAGCCCCCGGCTGGGTTTCGCCGAGGCGGACGGCGGGGAAGGCGCGGCGGAGGCGGAGCTCGCCGCGTTCCTCGGCCGGCTGGTGCGCTGGGACAAGGCGGCGGTGGTACGGCTCCGGTCCGCGGCCGGCGAACCGGCGCTCGGAGTGTTCGGCCATCCGCCCTTCGGCGGCGTGCTCGCGGTCAAGAGCATGGCGCTGCGCGGCGGCGGGGTGGAGGAGCAGGTCGAGGCGACGGTCTCGGCGGGAGAGTTGCTGGAGACGGTGGCGGAGGCCGTGCGGGGCGGGGAGTTCGAGGTGCCGCGCTCGGTCACCGGACCGGCCTGGGCCGGGCTGCTGCCGCCGCGCGCGGGATGGCGGCGGGAGGCCGAGTTCGAGGGCGGTGTCGTACGGGAGCTGGCGGGGCGCGTGGTGGCCGAGTTCCGGGCCAGAACCGAGGCGCTGGTGCCCGAGCGGCGGACCCGGGCCGAGCTGGACGGTCTCGCCGAGGAGTTGTGGCGCCGGCCGCTGCCCGCCGGCCCGGCCGGGACCGCCGTCACCTTGCGGGTGGTGCACGCCGCCCACGCGCTCGGCTTCCTGCCGGCCGAGGGCCGGGCGGAGGCGGTCGCGGTGCTGTCCGCCGGTTCGTGGGTGCGGCTGCGCACGGCGTACGGCTCAGTGGCGACGCGGGCCGCGTCGGGCGCGGCGGGGCTCAGCGTTTCCCCTGTCTGAGTGCTTCCGGCCCGAGCGCTTCCAGCGCGGGCCGGAAGAGCGGTCCGGTGGGCCCGGCGGGCCCGGTGGGCCCGGGCGATCGGCCCAGGACCATGGGTCTGACCTGCCCGAACGGCTCGATCGGGGGTCGCGGCCGCCGGTGAGGGGTACTACCGGACCCCGGGTAGCGGCGGACCCGTTCGGGACGTCCGAGGGGCCGGTGCGGGTGATTGCCTTGAAGTGAGCCCGGGAAACCAGGAGACCGGAACCCGGAGAGCCTCGTCAGAGGCCCGTACCCGCAAGGAAGGCCGCGCCATGTCCGTGGAGCAGACCCGTATCACCACCCCCTTCGACGCCGAGTCCACCGCCGCCGAGGTGATCGACGGCATCGACCTCACCGGTCGCCGGGCGATCGTGACCGGCGCCGCCTCCGGGATCGGTGTCGAGACCGCCCGGGCGCTGGCCGGTGCGGGCGCAGAGGTGACGCTCGCCGTACGCGACGCGCAGGCCGGGGAACGTACCGCGCAGGACATCACCGAGACCACCGGGAACAAGCAGCTGAGCGTCCGGCGGCTGGACCTGTCCGACCAGGGGTCCGTCGCGGCCTTCGTCGGCGCCTGGGACGGCCCGCTGGACATCCTGATCAACAACGCCGGTGTGATGATGACACCCGAGCTGCGCACCCCGGAGGGCTGGGAGCTCCAGTTCGCCACCAATCACCTCGGGCACTTCGCGCTGACCACCGGGCTGCACGACGCGCTGGTGCTGGGCGACCGGGCCCGGGTGGTCAGCCTCACCTCGATCGGGCACCAGCGCGGGGGCCTGGACTTCGACGACCTCCACTTCCGCGAGCGTCCCTACGACCCGGTCGTCGCCTACGGCCAGTCCAAGACCGCTACGGCGCTGTTCGCGGTGGAGGCGAGCCGCCGCTGGGCCGGCGAGGGGATCACCGTCAACGCGGTGCATCCCGGCGCGGTGCTGGAGACCGGGCTCTCCCGGCACATGAGCAAGGAGGCGCTGGACCACGCGGTGCAGAACGGCGGCTACACCTTCAAGACGAGGGAGCAGGGCGCGTCCACCTCCGTGCTCGTCGCCACCTGGCCCGCGCTGGAAGGGATCGGCGGCCGGTACTTCGAGGACTGCAACGAGGCGCTGCCGTTCACCCCGGACCGCTTCGGCGGGGTCGCGCCGCACGCCCTGGACCCCGAGGCGGCGGCCCGGCTGTGGCAGGTCTCCCTGGACACGCTGGGCAGGCCGCAGGGCTGACCGCACGGCGCCACGAGGCGACGGAGGCACGACATCACGGCGCCACAAGGGCCCCGGACCACCGGTCCGGGGCCCTCGGCCCGCCCGGGAGCCGGCCCAGGGAGCCGGCCCGCGACAAGGCCCGTCAGCCCGGGGTGTTCACCATGGAGGCGGCCGCGTAGACCAGGTAGTCCCACAGCTGCTTCTCATGGGCGGGGTCCAGCGCCAGCTCGTCCACGGCGTCGCGCATATGGCGCAGCCAGGCGTCGTGGGCGGCCTGGTTCACCGTGAAGGGGCCGTGCCGCATCCGCAGCCTGGGATGGCCGCGCTCGTCGCTGTAGGTGCGGGGGCCGCCCCAGTACTGGATCAGGAACAGCCTGAGCCGCTCCTCGGCCGGGCCCAGGTCCTCCTCCGGGTACAGCGCGCGCAGCTCGGGGTCGTCGGCGACGCCCTGGTAGAAGCGGTGCACCAGTCGGCGGAACGTATCCTCGCCGCCGACCAGCTCGAAGAACGTCGCTTGCGGGAGCGTGCCGCGCGGGATCTCTGTCACCCTCCCATGGTCGCAGACGGCCCGGCCGAGTACCCGGGTCGTAGGACCGGTGCTACGCGCGCAGGATGGAGGGATGGCGGGGTCGGACGGATACGCGGGCGGCGGGCAGAGCTACCGGATGGCGGCGGACGCGCTGCGTGCCCGGATGGTGCGGCGCATCGTGGCCAGGGGCGAGCTGACCGACCCGGCCTGGCGGGCGGCCTTCGCCGAGGTGCCCCGGCATGTGTTCGTGGTGGCCGGCTCCGATACGGCTGACCCGGCGGACGGGGCGGACCCGGCAGCCGGTGCGGACGGGGCCCACCGGCTCGGCCTCGGCTCCCGGCTACGGCGGCTGGCCGACGCCTACGCCGACCGGCCGGTCGTCACCCGGGTGGTGGCCGGCGAGCTGATCTCCTCCAGCAGCCAGCCATCCCTGATGGCGCTGATGTGCCAGGCCCTGGAGGTGGCGGACGGCCAGCGCGTGCTGGAGATCGGCACCGGCACCGGCTACAACGCGGCACTTCTCGCCCACCGGCTCGGCCCCGGCGCGGTCACCACGGTCGACCTCGACCGGGAGCTGACCGATGTGGCGCGCGCCCGCCTGGACGCGTACGGCACCCCGGCCGCGCGTTCGGTGGCGGTGATCACCGGCGACGGCGCCCTGGGGCATCCCGGCCGGGCGCCCTACGACCGGATCATGGCGACCTGCGAGATGCCGGTGATCCCGGCGGCCTGGCTCACCCAGGTACGGCCCGGCGGCCGTGTCCTCGCGCCCTTCGCGTCCGGTCTGCTCGCGCTCACGGTCTGGGCGCCGGATTACGCGGAGGGCCGTTTTCTGCCCACCCCGGCGTTCTTCGTCCCGCTGCGGGGCGAGCGGGCGCGCGGGCCGCTCGGCGGGCTGGGGGACCAGCTGTTCGGCGCGGCGGGCGATGCCGACCGGACCCGGTACGGATTCACCGTGGCCGGGGACCGGCAGTGGGCCTGGCGGGACGATCCGGAGGGGCCGGACACCTGGCAGGTGACCTGATCCCGGGCCGGACACCTGGCACGTGACCTGATCCCGGGCCGGTCAGCGCCCGGTCGGCTCCCACACCGAAGCGTCGTGCGCGAACAGCACCCGCCGGGGGTCGAAGTCCAGCAGCCGGGCCGGCCAGGAATCCGGTGCGGGCAGCGGGGGCCGGGCGCCCTCGGTGACGGCGGTCGCCGCCAGCCGGGCGGCGGCGAAGTCGGAGGCGGAGGCGTGCGTCTGCCCGGCCAGGATCACCGTGCCGTCGGGGCGCCTGACCACCAGCGACTGGTGCCCCGCGGTGTGCCCGGGGGTCGGCACGATCCAGACCCCGGGGCGGACCTCGGCCTCACCGGTCAGCTCCTGGTAGAGCGCGCCGGGGAAGCCGATCAGCTGCCCGGGGGTGTGCTCGCCGGCCCTGACCAGCTCCATCTCGGCGGCCTGGGCGAGGATCGGGGTGCCGGGGAAGAGCGGATTGCCGCCGATGTGGTCGAAGTGCAGATGGCAGTTGACGACCAGCGTGATGTCCGCCGGGGCGACCCCGGCCGCCGCCAGCGCCTCCTGGAGCGGCCGGCGGTAGGGCCGGTAGTGCGCGTCCGTCTCCGGGTCGGCGGTCCCGATCCCGGTGTCGAACAGCAGCGGCCCGTCCTGGCACGCCACCAGATACGCCAGGGCCGGCTCCACCCGGGGCAGCCCGTCGGCGGTCTCCTGGCCGGGCCGTACGAACCAGCCCAGATCGAGCCGGCGCACCGCGAGCGGCTCGCTCATCGGCAGCTCCCCATGTCGTAGGTCGGTAGCTCGCTCCGTCGGTGCGTCGCGTGTCGGCGCGGGGCCCTACTCCCGCCGCAGGGTGATCGTGGTCCACGCTCCGACGTGCACCCGGTCGCCCTCGTGGAGCGGGACCGGCGTGTACGGCGGGATGGAGTCCTCACCGAGATTGACCGTGGTGCCGTTGGTCGAGCCCTGGTCGACCACCGCCCAGTCGCCGTCCGGCTGCTGGACGAGCACCGCGTGCTTGTGGGAGACCCCGGGGTCCTCGGGCGCCCGGGCGAGGTCGATGTCGGGTGCCTCGCCGGTGCTGTGCCGGCGGCGCCCGATGGTGATCTGATTGCCGGTGAGCGCGAGTTGGACCTCGGGGGAGAAGACCGGGAAGTACAGCCCCTGCCCCTCCGGGCCGCTGCGGGCCATCATCGCGGTGAAGTACTCGCGGTCCGCGCCGATCACCACGACCCACGCCGTGGCCGGGCCCGCCTCCGGCGGCTCGGCCGCCCGTGTCTCCCCCGCCGCCGGGCCGCGCGGCGGCAGCGGGGTGGACGGCGGGCCGATCAGATAGTCGCCGGACCCGGAGGTGACCGTCACCGACTCCGAAGGCACGGGTTCCGCCGGCCGGTTGATCTGCGAGGGCCGGGAGAGCTGGGACTCGTAGCGCGGATACGGCGGGAAGCTCGGCCCGGCGGCCGGCGCCGCCGGCCCGACCGGCGGGGCCTGCCCGGACGGCGGCGCCTGGGGGAGCGGCGCGAGAGGTACGACGGTGGCCGCGTGCGTGCGGAAGTTGTAGCGGCACTCCTCGCAGAACAGGGCCACGCCCTCCCTCGGGGTGCCGCACTGCGGGCACTGCTCCGCCACCCCCTCACCGGCGAAGGCCTCGCCGGCGAAACCGGGCGGCGACAGCGAGTGGGGCGGTGTGGACGCCGGTGAGGACGAGGAGCTGGACGACGCCGGGCGCGAGCCGTAGGGCGGTGCGGGCGGCGCGGCCATCCGCATACCGCAGATCTCGCACCAGTCGTCGGTGGTCGACTGATGGCCGTTCGGACACATCGGCATGGTGCCGGCTCCCCCCTGGTTACTTCTTCACGCGCACGGTCTTCGTGGACCGTGTCTCCAAGGTCATCTCGTCGGCGTCGGCGACCCTCGCTTTGAGCCGCACAGTACCGCTCGCCGCGTCCACCACGTCGACCACCTTCGCCAGCAGCTTGGCGGTGTCCTCGTTGCCGGACGCGCTGGCGAGCTGCACCGCCCGGCCCAGCTTCGCGGTCGCGCCGTCCATGTCTCCCGACTTGCGTGCCTCCAGGCCCTGTTGGATGACCTGGGCCAGTTCGGCCTGCCCGGTGTAGTGGGCGACCTGCGGGTTGATCCGGGTGGAGGCGGCCATGTCGTCGGTCCACACCGCGCGCACCAGGCCCTGGGCGAGGGACTGCGGGCTGCCGTCCGGCTGCGGCAGCACCAGCAGCAGGCGGGCGGCTAGCATCTCCTGGCCGACTCCGGCGGCCGGCACCCGTACCGCCACGTGGTAGTCGCGGGACTCGTCGCCCCACGAGCCGGTCGGGTAGTCGCCGGAGCGCGGACCGGACTCGGTGCGGCGCGCGGTGAGATCCTCGACGGTGGGGGCGACCTGCTTGACGAAGGCGATCTCGGAGCCCTGCGGGGTCCACAGCCGCAGGGAGACATCCGCGATCTCCTTGCCCATCGCGTTCTCCATCATCGACCGGAAGTCGGCGGCCAGGCCCGCCGGGTCGGCCACGATGTCCACCGACCCGAGCAGCGCCGAGGCGATGCCGGTCAGCTCCTTGACCTCCCAGTCGGTGCCGACGCCGCGCGCGTCACAGGTGAAGGACCCCGAGCAGCGGTCGAGCGCGGCCCGCAGGTCCTCCGGCTTCTCGTGCTCGTTGCGGCCGTCGGTGAGCAGGATGCCGTGCCGTATGGACACATCGCTCGCGCCGAGCAGCCGGTCGGCCAGCGTCAGCCAGGTGCCGATCGCGGTGCCGCCGCCGGCGGTGAGCTTGC
This sequence comes from Streptomyces polygonati, assembly GCF_042650325.1. Classification (NCBI taxonomy): domain Bacteria; kingdom Bacillati; phylum Actinomycetota; class Actinomycetes; order Kitasatosporales; family Streptomycetaceae; genus Streptomyces; species Streptomyces polygonati. Next base: position 8,863 of record NZ_JBHSBB010000027.1, read on the forward strand.
GCAGCGCCTGCTTGGCCTGGGCGCGGGTGGCCGGATCGGCGACCGCCAGGCCGCCGTTGGCGGGATAGACCTCCCGGGCCTGGTGGGTACCCGCCACCACCGCGAAGGCGACCCCGTCGCGGATGGCGTCGATGGCGACGGCCGTGGCGTCCCGCGCGTTGCGCATCTTCGTCGGCGGGTACTCCATCGAACCGGAGCAGTCCACCATGATCACCACACCGGCGTTCGCGGTGGCCGCCCCCGCCCCCGGCAGCATCCGGCTGCCCGTGGTGCCGCCGCCGGTCGAGGTCACCGTGACGATGGCGTTGACCTCACGGCCGCCCTCGGGCAGGAACTCGTTCTGATAGACGTCGACCGAGAACTGCGGCACGTTCGACTTGGAAAGAATGGCCATCGCTTAACCCCATGCTCCTTCATGCCCTAGCCCACCCACCCCGACCCACCCCACCCCGACCCCCACCCGGCGTCCTGTTCGCACCGGGCCGCGCTCGCGCTAGGCGGGTGGGAATCCTGCCCGTGACACGGCGGCCGGGAACGGCAGCACCGCGACCGTTACGTTGTCGTGGCCGCCGCCGTCCAGCGCGACCCCCAGCAGGGTGCGGGCGCTGTGCAGCGGCCGGGAGCGGGCGTCGGCGGGGATCGCCTCGGCCAGTTCGGCCGGCGACTCCGCGTAGTTCCACAACCCGTCGGTGCACACCACGACGACCCCGGGACCCTGTGGCTCGAAGGCGGCCACATGCGGATCGACCTCCACCGCGTCCGCGCCGAGCCAGCCGGTGATCGCGTGCGCGCGCTCGTCGGCGTAGGCCTCCGCCTCGGTCATCAGGCCCGCGGAGACCATCCTGGCCGCCCACGAGTCGTCCTCGGTGAGCCGGGACGAGGGCAGCGAGCGGTTGTCGGGGATCCAGTACGCGCGGCTGTCGCCGATCCAGCCGACGGTGAGCACCGCGCCGATGACGACCGCGCTGACGCAGGTGCAGGCCGGCGCGTTGTGGTGCGGCAGCCCGTCGGGGGACTCCTCTTCGGCCAGCGCGGCGACCGCGTCGAAGGCGGCCAGCAGCGCGCCGCGCATCGCCTCCTCGGCGGGGGCGCCGCGCTCCAGGGCGCCCAGCAGCGATTCGCTGCCCGCGGCGGAGGCGGCGGCCGAGGCGTCGTCGGGCCGGTACGCGGTGGACACGCCGTCGCAGACGACCGCGGTGACCGCGGGGGTGCCGTCGGGCAGCGAGGCGGCGGCCACGGTGAAGGCGTCCTCATTGCGGTGGTGCCGCAGCCCCCGGTCGCTGACGGCCGCCACGCCCTCCAGCTCCTGCTCCTGGTGGTCGCGCTGGCGCGGCTGGGCATGCCCGCAGTGCTCGCAGTAGCCGTCCTCGTCCACCCCGCCGACCCCGCAGGCGACGCACACCGGACCGGTCACGGTCCCGTTCACGGCCGCGGCGGCGGACTCCTTCCCGCGGGGGTCCGACAGCCGGGCGACCGCGCCGAGGACGAGGGTGTCACCGCTGTCGCCCTCGGGTGCGGCGCTCCGGGGCGGGGGCGGCGCGAAGGGGTCGCCGCCGGGCGGGGCGTCGCGGCCGTCGGCAGGGGAGTGGGAAGCGCCGGGAGAGCCGGCGGCGCCGGAGGCCCCGGTCGCCGGACCGGCCGGCCCGCCCGAAGGCCCGCCGGCCGCCGGCCCCGGCCGTGCGGGGGGCGCGGCCCCCGGCGGCGGGGCGGCCAGATTGAGGCCGCAGCTCTCGCAGAAGCGGTCCTTGGCGCTCAGGTGCTCCCCGCAGCCGGGGCAGGCGGAGAGCTGGGCGGCGGCGTGCGGCGCGGGCGCCGGGGACGGCGCCGATTCGGGCAGCGGTGTCATCGGCTATACCCACGTCCGGGGGCGGAAGCGGTTGGCGCGCTCCACCAGTTCGATCCTGGCGCCGCCCTGCTGGGCGAGCCTGGCCAGCACCCGGTACGAGCGCTCCAGCCCGAACCGGAGGTCCCGCTCGGTGAGTCTGGCGCCGAGCACGCCTTCCTGCGATCCGGCCGGTACGCCGCCGGCCGCGCTCTCGCCGGTCCGGCCCGCCAGCACCCAGTCCAGCGCGCTGCCCAGCACCTCGGTGGCGAGCTGCTCGCGCCGGTCGGAGTCCAGGCCCTGCCGCTGCAGATCCTCCACCTGGCGGGCGGCGGCGTGCAGATCGGGCAGCAGCGGTTCGCCCGGCGCCCGGTCGCGCAGCCGGGCCCGGATCGCCGCCACCCGGGCGGCCGTGTAGTGGATGGACGACTCCGGCACCGACTCCAGGGCGGCCACCGCGCCGGCCCGGTCGCCGGACTTCAGCAGCACCCGGGCCAGCCCGAAGGCGGCGCTGACGTAGCTGTGGTCGGTGATCCACACCAGCCGGTAGTACTCGGCCGCGTTGTCGAGCTGGCCGAGCACCTCGGCGCAGATGCCGAGCGCCAGCTTGGGTGCCGGCTCGCCGGGGAAGGCGTCGTACACCGCGTCGAAGCTGAGCGCGGCGGTCTCGAAGTCCGCGGTGGACAGCGCGGCCAGGCCGCGGTGCCAGACCACCCGCCAGTCGGCGTCGGACTCGGCGGCGTCTTCGAGCGCGCGCAGCGCCTTCACCGCGCCCTCGGTGTCACCGAGTTCGAGCCGGGCCCGGACGTCCCGCAGCCGCTTCTCCACCGAGTCCTCGGGGGCCGACCGGAGCGCGGCCACCATCTCGGCGGGCGCGGCGGCCGAAAGTCCGGCCAGAAAGCCCGCGTTGGGGTCGGCGGGGTCCACATGGGGGACGGGCAGGGCGAGTACGGCGGCGGCCTGGTCCAGCCGGGAGACGACCGGTCTGGTGGCGGCGCCCCAACCGCCCGGCGCGGTGGGCGAGTCGCCGTTGCCCCCCGCCTGGGCGGGGATCACCGGGGGCGGTCCGAAGGCGCCGGGCGCGGCCGGCGGCGGAGCCGTGCCCGCTCCCAGCACCGCCGGGGTCCGTCCGCGTGCCGCTTTCTCCCGGGCCCGGTCCGCGCCGAGCACCGAGGTGTCGCCGGCCGCCGGACGCACCAACTCGGTGTCCACCACGCGCAGTTCCGGCCCGAACAGGGTGGACAGCGCGGGCCGCGGCTGGCCGGACTCCAGTGCCACCACTTCCCGCAGCACGCCGAGCAGCTGGTCCGACATCTCCTCGGCGGAGGCGAACCGCTTGCCCGGGTCGGGGTCGGTGGCCCGTACCAGCAGCCGGTAGAAGGACTCGTAGCGGGAGAACACCTCGATACTGCCCGGGTTGGGCAGGCTGTCCGCGAAGACGTTGGTGTAGCCCTGGAAGTCGAAGGTGAGCACGGCCAGCGTGCGGGCGACCGTGTAGAGGTCGGAGGCCACCGAGGGGCCGACCTCGGCGACTTCGGGTGCCTGGTAGCCGACCGTGCCGTAGATCGCGGACTCGGTGTCGTCCATCCGGCGGACCGCGCCCATGTCGATGAGCTCCAGCCGGTCGCCGGTCTGGATGGCGTTGTCCACCTTGAAGTCGCAGTACAGCAGGTTGCGGCTGTGCAGATGGCCGAGCGCGTCCAGCGCCTCGATGGCGAAGGCGATGGCCTGGGCGACCGGCAGCGGCTCGCGCTTGCCGTCGGCGGCGCGGCGCTCGTTGGCGATCTCCTTGAGCGACTTGCCGCCGACATAGGCCATCACGATGTAGCCGTCGAGCGTGCCGGTGCGCTGGTCGAGGTGCTCGACGAAGTTGTAGATACGGACGATGTTGGGGTGCTCGATCTCGGCCAGGAAGCGCCGCTCGGAGACGGCCGCGGCCAGCGCGTCCTCGTCGCCGGTGTCCAGCAGGCCCTTGAGCACCACCCAGCGGTTGGAGACCGCGCGGTCCACCGCCAGATAGATCCAGCCGAGACCGCCGTGCGCCAGGCACCCCACCACGTCGTACTGCCCGTGCACCACGTCGCCGGGCTGGAGCTTGGGCGAGAAGGAGTACGGGTGCCCGCACTTGGAGCAGAAGCCCTCGGTACGGCCGGGGCGGTCGCCGCGGCTGCGGCCCACCGGGGCGCCGCACTCGCTCTTGGAGCAGTACCGCTTGCGCTCGGGCACCTCGGGGTTGAGCAGCACCGCCGCCGCCGGGTCGGGCCGCGGGATCGGCGGTACGGACACCAGCCCGGCGCCCAGCTTGCCGCGGGTGGGGCCGCTGGTGGCGCCGCGGCTGCTGCGGACCGACACCGAGCGGCCGGAGGCGGTGCCGGTCAGCGACTGCGAGAGCCGCCCGGACACCGAGCGCTTGGACGCCTGCGAGGAGGACTTGGAGGAGCGGGAGGACTGGCCGGAGGCGGACCGGGCGGATTCCCCGGCCCGCGCGGACGCCCCGGCGGGCGTGCCCGGGGGAGCCGTGGGAGCGGCCCCGGCTCCGGACGCCGCGCCCGCCCCGGCCGGCGCACCGGCCGGCCCCGCCGCCGGCCCCTCGGGCAGCGGCGCCAGCCCGCAGGTGTCGCAGAACAGCTCACCGCCGCCCATGTCCTCCACGGTCCCGCCACAGCCGGGCCGCCTGCATTCGCTCACGGTCTCCCCCTCAGCCTTTCCCTGACCTGTCGTACTGTCCTACGCCGCCGCGCGTCCCCGCGGTCGTCCCGCCCGCGCCGGTCACCCCGGTCCCCGCCGGTCGGTCGGCGTACGAGGCGTGTTGATCTCCGAGACCGCCTGCTGATAGCGCTGCACCGTGCGCTCGGCGGCGGCCAGGTCGCAGGGCGCGCTCCACAGCAGCCGGCGGGCCTGGTCGTAGCGCTCGATCAGCAGCGGGTCCTCGGCCATGCCGAGCCGGGCGACCTTCGCCCGGTAGGCGTCCAGCCGCCCGCGCAGCTCGGCGCGTACCGCGAGCGGCGCCGTCACGGCCGTCAACGAGTCGCGAGCCCGCAGCAGTTCGTCCTCGGCGCGCTCCTCCAGGCTGTCCAGCAGCGGGGACAGCCGGTGCCACTGCGCGGTCCTCATGAACTCCTCGGCGCAGTCCAGCTGTTCGTGCAGCGCCCCGGACGGCCCGCTGACCGCGGGCACATCGGAGGCGAGGATCTTGGACAGCACCTCGACCCGGGCGCTGCGGGCCTCGGTCAGGGTGCGGTCGGCCCGGGACACCACGTCGCGCAGCCGCTTGAGCCGGTGCTCGGCGTCGTCCCGGACGTGCAGCACCGCCTCCACCTCGCGGCGGATCTCCTCGAGCCGGCGCCCGGCCTGCTCGTACTGCGAGGTGTCGGGCCGGCCGGGAGCCGGCCGCGGCAGCCAGAAGGCCAGCGGATCGGACACCGTACGGCCGCGCAGCTCGGTCAACTCCGCCGTCAGGGCTTCCAGTTCGTCCCCGGCCGGGTGGGCTCCGGGCCGGACGCCCACCGATCCGGCCAGCGACCGGACCCGCTGGGTCTCGGCGGCCAGCAGGTCTATCCGGGCGGGCAGCGCCGACCACACGGAGTCGGCGGCGGCCACCGTCTCCATCGCCCGGTCGTACCAGCCGTTCATCCGGGCCAGCAGCTGCTCCAGGCTCAGCTGCTCGGTGAGCTTGGCCGGACCGGTCAGCGAGCGGGCGTGATCGGGGACGGCCGCGCCGGTGACGGTGATGCCGTCGCCCTGCAACAGCTCGGTGAGCTGCGACAGTTCGGTCTGGGTGGGCCAGCGGCGGCGGGCCCGCAGCTGCCGGGCGGTGTTGAGCGCGTCGGCGTAGGCCTCGAAGTGGGTCCACAGCGCGGTGATCGCCGCGTCGGTCTCGGCCCAGCGCTGTTTGGTGACGCCGGTGAGTTCGGCGCCCTCCAGCAGCCGGCGGCCCGAGTGGTCCTGCAGGGCCAGCAGCGAGGACTCGACGGCTTCGTGCTCGGCGCCGAGCCGCGCCAGGGCACGGTCCACGTCCTCCCGGCCCATGACCGGTCCGGATGCTCCCACGACCGCCATCACACCCTCTTCCTGTGCGTCTGCCTGTGCCGGCCGGTATTCCCTGTCGCGCCTGGCTGCCCCGCCCGCGGCTCGCTACGGCTCCTTCTTGTACTTCGGGGCCGGCGGCCCGGTGATGCCGGGCAGGTCGGCGGCCAGCCAGTGCCGGTACGACCGAGACCACTGGCTGTCCGGCCCGCCCGCCTCATAGGCGGCGAGGATGCGGTTGACCTTGCGCACCAGATCGGGCCGGTCCTTCTTCATGGCCACACCGTACGGCTCCTGGGTGACGGGTTCACCGACCAACGTCATGGAAGGATCCTGGGCGGCCTGTCCGGCGGCGAGCGCGTTGTCGGTGAACACCGCGTCGGCCAGTCCGAGTTGGACCCTGACCAGGCAGTCGAGCTGGTTCGCCACGGTCAGCACCTTGGCGCCGAAGCGCTGGGCGTCGGACTCGTCGGTGCCCTTGACGGGGTCGGTGAGCTCGGCCAGACCGGTCGAGCCGGTCGCGGCGCAGACGGTGCTGCCCTTGAGGCTGGCGTTGTAACCGGTGATGGGCGAGCCCTTGGGGACGAGGAGCTGCTGGCCTGCGGTGAAGTAGGCGGTGGAGAAGTCCACATCGTGGATGCGGTCGCAGGTGATGCTCATGGTGCGCACCACCATGTCCACCGTGCCGTTCTGGATCAGCTTGACGCGCTGCGCGGTGGGCACGGTCAGATACTGCACGCTGTCGGGGGTGTAGCCCTTGCCGAAGATGCCCTTGGCTATCGCCTGGACGATGTCGATGTCGAAGCCCGCGAGTTGACCGGTGGCCGGGTCGCGGAATCCCCACAGATAGCTGTTCTGGTCGATCCCGACCTTCAGCCGGCCGCGCCGGACGATGGCCCGCACATCGGGGTCGTCGACGCCGTCGGGGCTGCCGAGGGCCGGGTCGAGGCTCGCCTCCGGGTCCTCGCAGTCCGTGGCGGAGGCGTACCGCGCCTGGGTGACCGGGTCGGTCGCCGTCGCCCGCCCCTGCGGACCGCCGCCGTGCAGCGGCGCCACCACCGCGGTCAGGGCGAGGGCACAGGCCGCCGCCATCGCCGCCACGCCACCCCACCCGCGCCAACTGCCCTTCACCGCATGTCCCGTTCCCCTGCCTCGAAGGCTTCCCGCCCGCTTCGCCATGCCGCTCACCGGTATTCCGACAGACGGCGCCCGATGCCGAGCGCCGCGCCCGCCGCGGCCAGCACCGCGAGCAGCGCCGCACCGGCCGGCAGCAGCGACAGCGCGCCGCGCCCGCTGTCCGCCGCCTCCCGGAACTCGCGCTGCTCCTGGGCGACCGCCCGGTCCAGGTCGGCGTCCACCTTGTCGAAGCACTGACCGGTGGTCTGGGTGACGGTCTTCCCGGCGCTGTCCTTGCCGCCGATCACCTGGGCGACGGCGGTGGTGTAGTCGCCGCCGTCGTCGCTGGCCCGGGCCGCGGTGTGCCGGCCGCGCCAGATCCGCACACTGGTGACGGCGGCGTCCAGCGGGCCGCGGCCCGCGGAGTCGTCGGCCAGGGCGAGGGCCTGCGCCAGTTGGCCGCCCACGCCTGAGGGGTTCGCGCCCGCCAGTTTGCGCATGTCGTCGTTGAAGCCGTCCTCGTAGGCGTCGCCCGAACCGCGGGCCACCAGAGTCAGGTTCTCATTGCCGCGGGCCTGGAGCATCGAGATTCGTGCGCTGTTCAGGATCTGCATCGACTCGGCCCCGTGGGAGTAGGAGTCGGACAGCCGCGCGCGGGCCACCGAGTGCCCGGCGACCAGCCACACCAGCACCACCGCGCTGGCCGCGCTCGCCGCCAGCAGGCCCTGGTTGAACACCCGGTTGGTACGCCGGAAGTGGCGGCGCTGCGCCCACACCAGGGTGGCCAGCACCAGCGCGCCCAGCACCCAGGCCGCCCAGGGCAGTGCCTCGGCGTCGGCGTAGTCGCGGTTCAGCCGGTCGGTCTCGATCCGGTAGAGGTCGTCGGCCGCGGCCAGCAGACCGCCCTTCATCTGCATCCGCTGGTCGGCGTAGCTCAGATACGCGCCGCCCAGCGGCAGGCCCTGCCGGTTGTCGGCCTGGGCGGTGGCCACCTGCTGGACGTAGTACGGCAGTTGCTCGTTCAGCGTGGCCAGCCGCTGGGCGGCCGCACCGGTGCCCTCGCTGCTCGCGGCGGCCTGGGTGATCAGCCGGGCCGCGGTGGCGATGTCCTTCTGGTAGCGGTCGGAGACGGCCTGCGGCTCCTCCCCGCCGAGCAGGAAGCCGCCCGCGACGGTCGCGTCGGCGTCGGCCAGCGAGCGGTAGATCTCCGCCGCGTCCGCGCTCAACGGGGCGCTGTGGTGGACGACATGGTCGGCGGCGGCGGAGCGCTCGGTGATCTGCCAGGCGGTGACGGCGCCGAACGCGACGACGAGGACAGCCAGGGAGGCGCCGATCAGGCGCAGCCGGCCGGGCTCGGTGGTCGCCGAGAAGCGCGTCCGGTGGGCGCCGTCCGTCCAGCCCCTGCGCCGGGGCGCCGCGCCCGGCCCCGCCGGTGGCTCGGGGGCGGCCGGTGGTGAGCCTGCCGGATGCGGCCCTCGCGTCGGCGTGTACGTCACTTGTCCTCCCCCAGCGGACCCGCTCTGCGCGGGGTCAAGCAGCAGTATGGCTGCCGCGGCCTGCGCGGTTCCAGCGGCCCGGAGGAACTCCCCCGGCTCCCACCCGGTCACACGCGTCCGGGCAGACGTTCGGTTCCAGCGGGGGCGGGGAGCCGAGCGCCGGAGCCGCCGGTCGGGGGCGATCCGGGCGGGCCGTCCGGTAAGGGCGGGTTCGCGCGGTGGGCGGCGCCCGGCGGTCCCGCCGAAGACAGCGGACGGGACCGCCGGGCACCCCGTCCCGTCAGGAGTAGTGCGCCCGCAGTGTCGACCGGGCCCCGGGACCGGCCGCCACGTGGTCCAGGCCCAGCAGCCCCGCCCCCAGGACGGGCGGCGCCGTCACGACATGGGCGCGGGCCTTGGGGGCGCGGGCGGTGAGGCGCTCGGTGAGCTGGTCCATCAGATACGGGTTGCGCGCCGCCATGATGCCGCCGCCGAGCACCACATCGGCCTCCTCGTCCAGCAGGCCGAGCCGGCTCAGCGCGACCGCGGCCAGGGCCACGATCTCCTCGGCCTGACGGGCGACGATGGACCGGGCCACCGGGTCGCCGGCGTCCGAGGTCGCGAAGAGCACCGGGGTGAGTTCGTAGCGCCGGGCGGGCGGAATCGTTTCCAGGTGCAGCGCCTCGATGAGCGCGTACATCGAGCCGAGGCCGAAGTGCGCGGGCAGCGTACGGGCCAGTTCGGTGGGCCCGCCGCGGCCGTCGTCGGCGCGGGCGGCGTGGAAGAGGGCCTCCTCCGCCAGACCCGATCCGCCGCCCCAGTCCCCGGATATCTTGCCGATCGCGGGGAATCGCGCGGTCCGCCCGTCCGGCAGCATGCCGACGCAGTTGATGCCGGCGCCGCACACCACGGCGACCCCGCGCGGCTCGTCCACACCGGCCCGCAGTATCGCGAAGGTGTCGTTGCGCACCTCGGTACTGCGCGCCCAGCCCCGGGCGTGCACCGCGGCCGCCAACTGCTCCTCCTCAACGGGCAGATCGGCGTTGGCCAGACAGGCCGAGGTGTGTTCGGTCAGCGGTACGGGCGGCGTCCCTCCGCCCGTCGGAAAACCCGCGTCGGCCGCCGCGCGCTCCACGATGCGCGCCAGCGCCGAAACGGCCGCCTCGACCCCGACGACCGGCGGCTGGAAGCCGCCGCCGCGAGCGGCGCCGAGCACCCTCCCGTCGGCGGCGACCAGCGCCACGTCGGTCTTGCTGTTGCCCGCGTCGATGGCGAGGACGCCACCGGGGACGAGCGCATCCCGGCTCAGGCCCACGCCAAGTGCTCCCGGTTGTGGGCGATCAGACGGTCCGTCAGCGCCTCCGCGTACTCGTACTGGCCGGTCAGCGGATGCGACAGCAGCGCCGTGAACACCCGGTCCCGGCCGCCGCGCAGCGCCGCCTCCAGCGCCAGGTCCTCGTACGCGGTGACATGGGCGACCAGCCCCGCGTACAGCGGCTCCAGCGGCGCCACCGGCAGCGGCCTGGCGCCCTCGGCGTCCACCACCGCGGGGACCTCGATCACCGCGTCGTCGGCGAGGAACGGCAGGGTGCCGTTGTTGTAGGTGTTGACGACCTGGACGTCCCCGGTGCCGCGCAGCAGCGAGGAGGCCAGTGCGACGGCCGCTTCGGAGTAGTAGGCGCCGCCGCGCTGGGACAGCAGTTCGGGCTTCTCGTCCAGCCCGGGGTCGCCGTACATCTCCAGCAGCCGCCTTTCCATCTCGGCGACCTGCGAGGCCCGCGAGGGGGTGGTGCGCAGCTCGCGGACCACCTCGTCGTGGGCGTAGAAGTAGCGCAGGTAGTAGGACGGCACGACGCCGAGCCGGTCCAGCACCTCGCGGGGCAGGTGCAGGTCGGCGGCGATCTCCTCGGTGTGCTCGGCCAGCAGCTTGGGCAGCAGATTCTCGCCGCCGGGGCCGCCGAGGCGCACCGCGCGCTCCCAGGTGAGGTGGTTCAGGCCCACATGGTCCAGGTGGACCTGGTCGGGCGTCACATCGAGCATCGCGGCGAACTTCCGCTGGAAGCCGATGGCGACGTTGCACAGCCCGACCGCCTTGTGGCCGGCCTGGAGCAGGGCCCGGGTGACGATGCCGACCGGGTTGGTGAAGTCGATGATCCACGCGTCGGGCGCGGTCCTGCGCACCCGCTCGGCGATGTCGAGCACCACCGGCACGGTACGCAGCGCCTTGGCGAGACCGCCGGCCCCGGTGGTCTCCTGGCCGACGCAGCCGCACTCCAGCGGCCATGTCTCGTCCTCGTTGCGGGCCGCCTGCCCGCCGACCCGCAGCTGGAGCAGCACCGCGTCGGCGCCCTCGACCCCCGCTTCCAGGTCGGCGGTGGTGGTGATGGTGCCGGGGTGGCCCTGCTTGGCGAAGATCCGCCGCGCCAGCCCCCCGACGAGTTCCAGGCGGTCCGCGGCCGGGTCGACCAGCACCAGTTCCTCGACCGGCAGGGTGTCGCGCAACCGCGCGAACCCGTCGATCAGTTCGGGTGTGTAGGTGGACCCGCCGCCCACGACTGCCAGTTTCATCCCTTGACTCCCGTCAGGGTCACGCCTTCGATGAAGGCCTTTTGCGCGAAGAAGAAGACCACGATCACCGGGGCCATCACGAGAACGGTGGCCGCCATGGTCAGATTCCAGTTGGTGTGGTGAGCGCCCTTGAAGGACTCCAATCCGTAACTGAGGGTCCATGCCGCCGGGTTGGAGCTGGCGTAGATCTGCGGCCCGAAGTAGTCGTTCCAGCAGTAGAAGAACTGGAACAGCGCGACCGCGGCGATGGCCGGCCTGATCATCGGCACGATCACCGTGAGCAGGGTGCGCAGTTCACCGCAGCCGTCCACCTTGGCGGCCTCGGTGTACTCCTTGGGGATGGTCAGCAGGAACTGCCGCAGCAGGAAGATGGTGAAGGCGTCGCCGAAGGCCATCGGGATGATCAGCGGCCACAAGGTGCCGTCCATCCCCATCTGCTTGGTCCAGAACAGGTACATCGGGATGATGACCACCTGGGGCGGCAGCATCATCGTCGAGATCACCAGCACCATGATCAGATTCCGGCCGCGGAAGCGGAACTTGGCGAGCGCGTACGCCACCGGCAGCGAGGACACCACGGTCAGCACCGTGCCGGCCACCGCGTAGACCAGGGTGTTGCGCCACCAGGTGAGGAAGCCCGGGGTGTCCCACACGGTACGGAAGTTGGACCACTGCCAGGTGTGCGGCCACAGGTCGCGGGTGAGCGCCTGGTTGTCGCTCATCACCGCGGTGAGGAAGACGAACACGAAGGGCAGGATGAAGAAGGCGGCGGCCGCCAGGCCGAGCGCGTGCACGGCGATCCAGTGCAGCGTCCTGCGGCGCCGCGCGTCGCGCTTGGCCCGGGTGTCGAGTCCGGCGCCGGCGCCCGGCACCGCGGGGGTGGTCAGAGTCGCTTGGGTCATCGTCGATCAGTCCTCCGCCGACAGGAAGCCGTTGCGCCGGCGCATCAGGAAGGCGGTGAAGAGCATCGCCAGCACGAACAGCACCAGCGCGATCACGCAGGCCGAGCCGTAGTCGAAGCGCTGGAAACCGCGTTCGTAGACGAGTTGGGGCAGGGTCAGGGTCGACTTGTCCGGGTAGCCGGGCTCGAACTGCTGGCCCGAGTTGCCGATGATCCCGGAGGCGACCTTCCCGGCCACCAGCGGCTGCGTGTAGTACTGCATGGTCTGGATCACCCCGGTGACCACCGCGAACATCACGATCGGCGAGATGTTCGGCAGCGTCACGAAGCGGAAGCGGTGCCAGGGCCCGGCGCCGTCCAGCTCGGCGGCCTCGTACTGCTCCTTGGGCACATCGAGCAGCGCGGCCATGAAGATCACCATCAGGTCGCCGATGCCCCACACCGCCAGCAGGGTCAGCGCGGGCTTGGACCAGTTCGGGTCGGTGAACCAGCCGGGCGTCGGGATGCCGACATCGCCCAGGATGTGGTTCACCGGGCCGGTACCGGGGTTGAGCAGGAAGACGAACGCCATGGTGGCGGCGACCGGCGGCGCGAGGTACGGCAGGTAGAAGGCGGTACGGAACAGGCCGGCGCCGGTCCTGATCTTGGTGATCAGCAGACCGATGCCGAGCCCGAAGACCACCCGCAGCGTCACCATCACGACGACCAGCCAGAGCGTGTTGCGCAGCGCCGGCCAGAAGAGGGGGTACTGGGTGAAGACGTACGACCAGTTCTTCCCGCCGGTCCACGTCGGCGCGTTGATGCCGTCGTAGTGCATGAACGAGAAGTAGACCGTGGAGACCAGCGGGTAGACGAAGAAGGCGCTGAAGCCGATGATCCACGGCGACAGGAACGCCAGGGTCCTGAGCGCCGCCTTGCGGCGCTTCACCTTCAGCAGCGGGTGTACGGCGGCGGCGCTCATCACTTGGCCTGCGCGATGTCCTTGTCGACCTGCTTGTCGACACCTTGCAGGCCGGCGGTGAGATCCTTCGACTTGCCCGACTCGTAGGAGTAGGCGAAGTCCTGGAGCGTCACCTGGTAGGCACCGCCGTTGACGCTCGGCGGGGTGGTGTTGCTGTTCGGGTTCTGCGCGATGTCGATGAAGGTCTTGAAGCCCGGGTCCTGGTCCAGCTTCGGGGACTTCAGCGCGGCCAGCGTGGAGGGCACGTTGTGGATCGCGTTGGCGAAGGAGACGACCGCGTCGGTGTCGGTGGTCATGAACTTCACCAGCTGCCAGGCGGCGTTCTTCTTCGCCGACTGGTTGCTGATGCCGATGATGGTGCCGGACAGATAGCCCTTGCCGTAAGTGCTCGCCTGGTCATCGGGCACCGGGAACGGCGCCACGCCGAGGTCGTTCATCCCGGCGTCCTTGGCCATGCCGAGGCGCCATTCGCCGTCGATGCCCATCGCCACCTGGCCGGTCTGCAGCGGGTTCTTGGCGCCGAACTCGTCACCGAAGGTGTTGCGGTACTTCTCCAGCTTGGTGAAGCCGCCCAGCGACTTCACCATGTCCTGCTGCCAGTGGAACATCGAGGCGAAGCCGGGGTCGGTGGAGATCTGCGACCGGCCGTTCGCGTCGAAGTACTGCACACCCCACTGGGCGGCGAAGTGGCCCGGCGTGGACTCGTAGCCGTGGAAGTCCGGCATGAAGCCGAGCTGGGAGTAGGAGCCGCCGGTGGACTTGGTCAGCTTGAGCGCGTCCTGCTTGAACTCGCTGAGGGTCTTGGGCGGGGCGGCGATGCCGGCCGCCGCGAACTCCTTCTTGTTGTAGTACAGCCCGTAGGCGTCGCCGAGCAGCGGCAGGGTGCAGCGCTTCCCCTGGAACTGGGTGTACTCCAGCATCGGCTTGGGGAAGGTGGCCGCCGGGTCGATGCCGTCCTTGGCGAGGAAGGGGGCCAGGTCCGCCATGGCGCCCGAGGAGCAGAACTGGCCGACGTTGTCGGTGGTGAAGGAGGAGACCACGTCGGGCGCCTTGTCGCCGCCGGTGCGCAGCGCCTGGTTGATCTTGTCGTCGGTGATGTTCGCCTGCACCTTGACATGGATGTTGGGGTGCGCCTGCTCGAACCGGGCGACGTTGTCGTTGATCGCCTTCAACTCGTTGGGCGCGGACCAGCCGTGCCAGAAGTTGATGGTGACGTCCTTGTCGGCGTTGTCGGTCGCGGTACTCGAACTCTGGCCGGTACACGCGCTCGCGAGCAGGGATATCGCGGCCGTTGCCGCCAGCGCGGCGGCTGTCTTCGTCAGACGGGACACTGCTCTTTACCTCCGGGAAAGGGCTTACGAGGGTGTGCGGGACACGGAGTGCGGGTGTGGTGTGCGGGTGTGGTGTTCGGGGGTGTGCGGGGCGGTCGCGGGTGTGCGGTGCCGTCGGAACGGCGGGGGATGCCGTTCCGCTCGGCCGGGCGGGTCGGGGGTGGTGCGCGGGATCTCGGGTCGGCGGGCGGACGGGGGTCAGCGCGAGGTGTCGAACACCTCGTCGCGGGTGGTGGCGAGGGCGCTTTCCAGCGCCCCGCTCAGCACGGGGTGCGTCTGCACCGTGCCGAGCACCAACCGGGGCCGGGGGACGGCCAGTTCGGCGAGCTCGGACTGGATCAGAGCACGCAGGGGCTCCCCGCCGGCGACGATCACATTGCCGGACAGGACGATGAGTTCCGGGTCGAGCACCGCGACCAGCGACGCGAGGCCCACCGCGGTGCCGGTGGCGCAGCGGGCCAGCAGTTCGGCGTACGGGTCGGTCTCCTGGCCGGCGCCCGCCTCCCCTTCGGCCCGGTCGTCGCCGGCCGCCTCGTGCCGGGCCGCCGCGGTGGCCAGCAGTTCGGCCGCCGCGTCCGGCTGGGTGCCCGCCGGAAGTTCCAGGCCGAGCTCGCGGGCGATGCGCAGCACCGCGTTGCAGCCGGCCAGTTCCTGGAAACCGCCGTTGTTGGCCTTGGTGACGTTGCGGACCAGCGGAGTGCCCGGCACCGGCAGGAAGCCGACCTCGCCGGCGCCGCCGGTCCAGCCGCGGTGCAGCCGGCCGCCGATCACGATGGCGGCGCCGATGCCCTCCTCGTTCCACAGCAGCACGAAGTCGTCGTGCTCGCGGGCCGCGCCGATCCGCTGCTCGGCGACCGCGGCGAGATTGACGTCGTTGTCGTACTCCAGCGGCATCGGCAGCGCGGCGGCCAGTTCGTCCAGCAGCGCGGCCGAGTGCCAGCCGGGCAGGTGACTGGCGTAGCGCAGCCGTCCGGTGCTCGGGTCGAAGGCGCCGGGCGTGCCGACCACCACCCGGTGCAGGTCGGACCGGCTGAGCCCGGCCGCCTGCACCGCGCCGTCCAGCGCCCGTACGACCTGCTCGACCGCGGTGCCGGCCCTTCGCTGCGGGGTGGGCAGCTTGAAGGTGCCGACGGTACGGCCGGTGATGTCGGCGACCGCGGCCCTGATCCGCTCCGGGTTGACGTCCAGCCCCGCCACATGGGCGGCGTCCGGATTGACCGAGTAGAGCTGGGCGTTGGGGCCCGGGCGGCCCGCGGTGGTGCCGGTGGCCAGCACCAGGCCGGCCGACTCCAGCCGGGCCAGCAACTGGGACGCGGTGGGCTTGGACAGACCGGTCAGTTTGCCGATCCGGGTCCGGGAGAGCGTGCCGTGTTCCAGCAGGAGGTCGAGTGCGGCGCGATCATTCATGGCGCGCAGAACGCGCGGCGTTCCAGGGGTGCCAGCCATGCGCGCCATCCTCCCTCAGTTCACTGTTAGGAAACTTTCCTATTGGCAAAACGAAAGGTAGGCCCGCCGTAAGCAGGGCGTCAAGGGGGGTCGGCGGGCCGTCGGCCAAGTCGTTCAAGTCGTTATCAACGAAGCCCCCGGCACGCGTCCAGCGTGCCAGGGGCGATACGGCGGGGACAGGGGGCGGGCGGGCCTCAGCGGTCGCCGGCGGCGGGCGGGGGTACGGAGGGCCGCGGCCGGGCCGGCGGGGCCGCCTGCGCGGCGGGAGCCGGAGCCGATGCCGGAGCCGAGGCCTCGGCCGGAGCCGCGGCCGGCGGGGGCGACGCCGGGGTCTCGCTCACCGGGGCGGGGGCGCGCTCCGCGGCCGTGGGGCCCGGCTCCTGCGCGGCGGCCGCCGGCGTGCCGCTGGTGATCACGATGCCGGCCTCGTCGAACGCCTTCTTGATCCGCCAGCGCAGCTCCCGCGCCACCGAGGCCGCCTCGCCGGGCATCGTCCTGGCCTGCGTCTGGATCACCACGAAGTCCGCGCCGACCGACTCCAGGCCCAGTACCGCCACCGGCTCCCACAGCTTCTCGTCCCAGGGGTCCTCCTTGGCCAACCCCTCGGCCGCCGCCGCGATCACCGCCCGGGCCCGCTCCAGGTCCTCGTGCGCGCCCACCTGCACATCCACCATGGCGGTCGCCCAGCCCTGGCTGAGGTTGCCGATCCGCTTGATCTCGCCGTTGCGCACGTACCAGATCTCGCCATTGTCGCCGCGCAGCTTCGTCACCCGCAGACCGACCTCGATCACGGTGCCGGAGGCGACCTCGGCGTCGATGACGTCACCGACGCCGTACTGGTCCTCCAGGATCATGAAGACCCCGGACAGGAAGTCCGTGACGAGATTGCGCGCGCCGAAACCGATCGCCACGCCCGCGACCCCGGCGCTGGCCAGCAGCGGCGCCAGATTGATGCTCAGCACCGACAGCACGGTCAGCGCCGCCGTGCCCAGGATCAGGAACGAGGTCACGCTCTTGAGCACCGAGCCGATCGCCGCACTGCGCTGCCGGCGCCGCTCGGCGTTGACCAGCAGCCCGCCCAGCGTCGTGTTGGCGGCGGCCTCGGCGCCCCGGTTCATCCGCTCGATCAGCCGGGAGATGGTCCGCAGCACCACGGTCCGCAGCACCACGGCGATGACCACGATGAGCACGATCCGCAGGCCGGCCGCCAGCCATCCGGCCCAGTTGTCGTCCACCCAGCTGCCCGCCTGATCGGCGGAGCGGGGCAGCGCCTGATGGACCACGGCGTGCGGGGAAGCGGCGGCTGCGCGAATGGTCGCGTTCGTCACGTGCGGGAACCTCCGTGGGGATGCGGAGGTTCCAATCTAACGGGGGACTGATGCCGTCTTGTTGCGTGACAGAGGCGCGGAAGCCCTTCCGGCGGGGGATGTAGGGAATGTGGTGGGTCCGTGGAGCAGCCGTGTGGTCCAAAACACCTCGGGTCCGTTACCCGGGCATGGTGGCGCGCCGCCCCGCCTTCCGGAGAGACTGAAGTCAGATCGTCCCGGCGCGAGCCACGCGCCGCCGGCGTTAAAGGAGGCATCCGTGCCACATGTGCTGGTCCTGAACGCGTCGTACGAGCCGCTCGGCGTCGTACCGCTCCGCCGCGCGCTCGTCCTCGTGCTGAACAACAAGGCCGTGTGCCTCGAGGAATCCGGCGCCTATCTGCACAGCGAGACGCAGGCGCTGCCCGCGCCCAGCGTCGTCAAGCTCACCAAATTCGTACGGGTGCCCTTCCGGGGCACCGTGCCGCTCACCCGGCGGGCGCTGTTCGCCCGCGACGGCGGCAAGTGCGCGTACTGCGGATCAGCCGCCACCAGCGTCGACCACGTCATTCCGCGCAGCCGCGGGGGGCAGCACGCCTGGGAGAATGTGGTGGCGGCGTGCAGACGCTGCAATCACGTCAAGGCGGACCGCCATGTCGCCGAGCTCGGCTGGCGGCTGCGCCATCAACCGGCCCCGCCGTCCGGGCTCGCCTGGCGGATCATCGGGACCGGACATAGGGACCCGCGCTGGTTGCCGTATCTGCAACCATTCGGCGCGGATGACGCCCTGGCCCGGATCGACGGCATATCGGCCTGAGATCCGGGCTTTCGTGTGTCGCATCCCCGCGTGTCGCCTTCGGACGGCACCCGGGCGACGGGGCGCCCACCTGGGAGGCTGTGCTCGCACACTCCCAGGAGGTCATCCCGTGGCGGCGTATGCCTCCACGCCGTACAGCGAGTAGCCGTATTTCGTGGCCCGCCGGACCCCCTGCACCCGCAGGAAGCGGATGTCGGCGGGTGAGTCCAGCCATACGGTCTCCACGCCGCCGTCACCGTCTGTGACGGTCGCTGCCGTCCGCCAGGTCACACCGTCGGCCGAGGTGCGGATCTCGTAGCGGGTCGCGTAGGCGTCCTGCCAGTGCAGCACCACCCGGCCCACCTTCGCCGGGGCGGGCAGTTCCACCTGCACCCAGGAGTCGTCGGCGACCGGCGAGGACCAGCGGGTGCCCGGGTCGCCGTCGGCCACCGCGGCCGCCGGGAAATCCGGGGTCTCGTCCGCCGAGGAGGCCGCCGCCGACCCCGGTACGAGGTCGGGGCCGCCGGTGCGCGGGTGGGCGGTCACGGTCAGCAGGCGCTCGACGGTGCGCCCGGCCACGGTGAAGCGCACCGGGACGGTGTACGCGCCGGGTGCGGTGCCGGCCGGGACGGTGATCCGGAGCGGGACGGCGACCGTGCCGCCGCGCGGCAGCGCGACCCGGGCGGGCGCGGTGACGCCGATGCCGGGCCTGGCCGCGGCGCCGGGCGGTGCGGGCGCTTGCGTCTTCACCGCGGCGGTCAGTCCGGCGGGCAGCCCGGAGCTGACCGAGGCGGTGACGGTGACGGGGGCGCCGCCCGCCTCGGCGTCGATCTCGGTCCGGTCGGCGGTGACGCGGGGCGGCTCGGTGAACCACGGGACGAGTTCGCGCACGCCGCCCGCGTCCGAGAGCCGTACGGCGTCGACGAGCAGGCCGACGGGCA
Source organism: Streptomyces polygonati (assembly GCF_042650325.1). NCBI lineage: Bacteria > Bacillati > Actinomycetota > Actinomycetes > Kitasatosporales > Streptomycetaceae > Streptomyces > Streptomyces polygonati. The sequence goes on from NZ_JBHSBB010000027.1 coordinate 27,550, forward strand.
GTTCCGTCCAGCCGCCCGGATCCAGGGTGCCCAGCCGGCGCCAGCCCGCGGAGGTGTGGACGTCGACGGTGCGCGGTGAGTCGTCCACCAGGGGCGCGCCGCCGCCCGGGGGAGCGGCGTCCGGCGGTCCCGGGGGGAAGCGGAAGGGTGTGCCGGGCGGGTCGGGTGCGGGGTGCGGCCGTGCGCCACCGGCGCTGGACGGGGCCGGGCGGGCGTCGGCGGCCACCGTCACCGTGTGCAGCAGCCGCGCGCCGCCGAACCGGACGGTGACCTCGCCGGGACCGGCCTGCGTACTCAGGTCGCCGTCCACCAGCGCGGCGGCGTCCGGGGCGGTGCCGGTCGCGGTGGGAGCGCTCGAACCGCTCACCGAGACGGCGAACTCCCGTACCGTCACCGCGCCCGGCTGGGTGCCGGCGGCCCGCAGCCGGATCTGGCGGGCCCGGGTGCCGGCCGGGAGCGCCGCACTGATCACGGCCCGGTCGTGGTATTCGCCGATCCGCTGCCAGCCGGCGCCGTCGTCGGCGGCCACCTCCAGCACCGCGTCGTGCAGGAAGTCGTCGGAGCCGCTGCCGTCGCCCATCGTGATCCGTACCGCGCTCACCGGCCGCGCCGTACCGAGATCGACGCCGAAGGCGTCGTCCGGCCGCGGCGGGGCGGCGCTGGACCAGGCGGTGGCGTCCTTGCCGTCCACCATCGCCGACGGGTCGGTGCCGTGCCCCGAGCCCATCGTGGTGGTGGCCGTACGGCCGTCCGCGCGCAGGCCCAGCCAGGCGTCACCGTCGTCGACCGCCCGGCTCAGGAAACCGTCCAGGATCCCGGCGCCCACCTGCACCGTGCCCTGGCTCAGCGGGGCGCGGCCCCGGTCGAGCGCCTGGCGGGCCGTCCAGGCGGCCGGGCCGTCGCCCGCCGCCTGCGCCAGCAGCATGTCCACCGCGGCCTCGCCCGCGGCGCCGTAGGCCGACATCCGGTCCAGCCAGGGACGCACCTCGTCCCCGAAGGTGCCGCCGGCCAGGGAGCTCAGGGCCGCCGGGGCGGTACGCATCGTGCTGAAGGCCGAACGCAGGCGGGCCGCGGCCGACGTGAGCTTCGCGGCATCGTGCCGGGCGCCCGCCGCGCCCGGCTCCAGCGCCGACCAGAAGTCCTTGACCAGCGGCTGGAGGGAGGCCGAGTCCGCGCCGCCGAGCGCGGACGACGCCTCGTCGCCGGCCAGCGCGGTGAGCGCGGCCCGGGCGGTCGGATCGGGCCCGGCCAGATCGTCGATCGCGGCCCGCCAGGAGGCCGACGGGTCGTAACCGCGGGGATTCCAGGCGTAGTCGGCGACTGTGAACAGCGGGATACGGGACGCGGCCGGCTGCTGCATCGCACTGGCCAGCACCCCGGCGGACACGGTCGCGACGGCCGGCTGACGGCCGGTGTAGGGGCCGAGGAAGAGCCGCCCGGGATCGAAGTCGTTCACCGGGTAGTTGTCGAGAGTCAGCAGCGGATGCCGCAACGCGTCCCGGGCGCCCGCCACTTGGACGCCGGTGATCTGCTGCGGCAGCACACCGACCCCGGTCCAGGCCACCTCGACATCCGGGTCGAGCGATTCGGCCAGCGCGGTGCGGTACGGAGTCGGGCCGTCCTGGTAGAACTCGGTGGGCAGCAAGGAGAGTTCGGGTGCGGGGGAGCCGTCGTCCCCGCCGTGGGCGCTCTTGAGATGGGCGGCCACCGCGTTGGCCAGGCTCGCTTGGGCGCGGGCCGCGGCGTCCGGGCCGGTGCCGAACCGGCGCGCGTCGGCGCCGCAGTGCCACTCGCTGTAACTCACGTCCTGGAACTGGAGCTGGAAGGCGCGCACGCCCAGCGCCCACATCGCGTCCAGCTTCTTCTCCAGCGCCCGGGTGTCGCTCTGCGAGGCGAAGCACAGCGCCTGGCCGGGGGCGACCGCCCAGGCCAGGGTGACATGGTCCTGCTGCGCCCGACCGGCGAGCGCCCGGAAGTCGGCGCGCTGGGCGGCCGGATAGGGCTCGCGCCATTGCGCCTGGCGGTAGGGATCGTCACCGGGCGCGTACAGGAAGCGGTTCTGCTTCGTCCGCGCCATGAAGTCGAGTTGGGCGAGCCGCTGGTCCTGGGTCCAGGGCACGCCGTAGAAGCTCTCGGCGGTGCCGCGCACCGGCGCGGTGGGCCAGTCCCGCACGGTGACCGCCGCGAAGCCGCGCTCGCCCCGGTCACTGGTCGCCAACTGCCGCAGCGTCTGGGCCGCGTGGAAGAGGCCGTCGTCGCCGACCCCGGCCAGCGCGACGGTGTCACCGCTGATCGCGAGCCGGTAGCCGCCGGACGGGAGGTCGCCCTGAGCGGGAGCGGCGAGCGCGCCGAGCGGGGCGAGGGCGGGCGCGCCGGCGTAGACCGTCAACCCGGTGCCCGGAAAGGCGGCCCGGACCACATCGCGCGCCCCCTCGGCCCGCAGCGCGTCCTCGATGACGCCGAGGGCGTACGGATCGGCGTCCCGGTCGGCCACCACCGTGACGAGCGGGGTCACCCGGGCGAACTGCCCGCGTGTCCGGAGCAGCTGGGGCTTGGGCCAGACCGCGGGCGGCGGAGCCGTCTGCTCGTCGGCGGTCACCGAGCCGGTGACGTGGGAGACGACCTGATCGGCGAGCGCGGGCGCCTGGCCCAGCCAGCCCCCGACGACGGTGGCCACGACCGCCACGGCGGAACTCCTGCGCAGCATGATTCCCTCCCGGGGCTGCCGCACCCAGTACGAACCGCGACCCCATCACCCCCGCCCCCCGCGTGTCAACGCTCTCGCCCACCCCACCACCCCCAATCACGGCCCGATCGCGGCGAGTTGTCGGCCGCGTGGGCTCGGCCGCGCCCGGCGGCCTGTGGACAACCCCGGCGGAGCGGGAGGCCCCGCCGGAGTTGTCCACAGGGGTTCCGCTGGAGGCCGGGGGTGCCGTGCGAGGATGGCCGTCTCACCTGACGAGAAGGAGTGGGCCGCTGTGGCTGGTACGAACCTCACGCGTGAGGAGGCGCGGGAGCGTGCGCGTCTGCTCGCCATCGACGCCTACGCGATCGAGCTGGACCTGAGCGGAGCCCAGGACGGGGGCACCTTCCGGTCCGTGACCACCGTGCGGTTCGAGGCCGCCGAGGCGGGCGCGTCGACCTTCGCCGACCTGGTCGCGCCGACCGTGCACGAGGTGGTGCTGAACGGACGGGCGCTGGATGTCGCCGAGGTCTTCGCCGACTCCCGGATCGCGCTGTCCGGCCTGCTGGCCGGCGGCAATGAGCTGCGGGTCGTGGCCGACTGCGCCTACACCAACACCGGCGAGGGCCTGCACCGCTTCGTCGACCCGGTCGACAAGCAGGCGTATCTCTACACACAGTTCGAGGTGCCGGACGCCCGCCGCGTCTTCGCCTCCTTCGAGCAGCCCGACCTGAAGGCCACCTTCGCCTTCACCGTCAAGGCCCCCGCGGGCTGGACGGTGATCTCCAACTCGCCGACCCCGGAGCCGCCCGCCGACGGGGTGTGGGTCTTCGAGCCGACACCGCGCCTGTCCACCTACGTCACCGCGCTGATCGCCGGGCCGTACGCCTCGGTGCACAGCAGCTGGGAGGGCGGCGGCCGCAGCGTGCCGCTGGCGGTCTACTGCCGGCCCTCGCTGGCGGAGCACCTGGACGCCGAGGCGATCTTCGCGGTCACCCGGCAGGGCTTCGACTGGTTCCAGGAGAAGTTCGACTACGCCTACCCGTTCGCCAAGTACGACCAGCTGTTCGTCCCGGAGTTCAACGCGGGCGCGATGGAGAACGCCGGCGCGGTCACCATCCGCGACCAGTACGTCTTCCGGTCCAAGGTGACCGACGCCGCCTACGAGCTGCGCGCGGAGACGATCCTGCACGAGCTGGCCCACATGTGGTTCGGCGACCTGGTCACCATGGAGTGGTGGAACGACCTGTGGCTGAACGAGTCGTTCGCCACCTACACCTCCATCGCCTGCCAGGCGCACGCCGCCGGCTCCCAGTGGTCGCACGCCTGGACCACCTTCGCCAACTCCATGAAGACCTGGGCCTACCGGCAGGACCAACTGCCCTCCACCCACCCGATCATGGCGGAGATCAACGACCTGGACGACGTACTCGTCAACTTCGACGGCATCACCTACGCCAAGGGCGCCTCCGTCCTCAAGCAGCTGGTCGCCTATGTCGGGATGGACGAGTTCTTCACCGGCGTGCAGGCCTACTTCAAGCGGCACGCCTGGGGCAACACCCGGCTGTCCGACCTGCTGGGCGCCCTGGAGGAGACCTCCGGCCGCGATCTGAAGACCTGGTCCAAGGCATGGCTGGAGACGGCCGGCATCAATGTGCTGCGACCCGAACTGACGGTGGACGAGGACGGCTTGGTCACCTCCTTCGCGGTCCGCCAGGAAGCCCCGGACCTGCCGGCCGGTGCCAAGGGCGCCGCGGTGCTCCGGCCGCACCGGATCGCGGTCGGCGCCTACGACCTGCGGGACGGCAAGCTGGTCCGCACCAGCCGCGTCGAGCTCGACGTGGACGGCGAGCGGACCGAGGTCCCCTTCCCGGCCGGCGCCCGCCGCCCCGACGTCGTCCTGCTCAACGACGACGACCTGTCCTACGCCAAGATCCGGCTGGACGAGCAGTCGCTGGCCACCGTCCGCGACCATGTCGGCGACTTCACCGAGTCGCTGCCGCGCGCGCTGGTCTGGGCGGCGGCCTGGGACATGACCAGGGACGGCGAGCTGGCCGCCCGGGACTATCTGGAGCTGGTGCTGCACGGCATCGCCAAGGAGACCGACATCGGGCTGGTGCAGTCGCTGCACCGCCAGGTGAAGCTGGCGCTCGACCTCTACACCGACCCGGCCTGGCGGGCCACCGGTCTGGCCCGCTGGACCGAGGCGGCACTGGAGCAGCTGACCGCGGCGGCGCCCGGCAGCGACCACCAGCTGGCCTGGGTGCGCGCCTATGCCGCCACCGCCCGCACCCCCGAGCAACTCGACCTGCTCCAGGGCCTGCTGGACGGCTCGCGCTCCTTCGAGGGCCTGGCGGTGGACACCGACCTGCGCTGGACGCTGCTGGGCCGGCTGGCCGCGACCGGCCGCGCCGACGAGGAGGCGATCGCCGCCGAGCTGGTCCGCGACGCCACCTCGGCGGGCGAGCAGCACGCCGCGGGCGCCCGGGCGGCCCGGCCCGCCGCCGAGGTCAAGGCCGAGGTGTGGGCGTCCGTGATCGAGGACGACAAGCTGCCCAACGCCATCCAGGAAGCGGTCATCGACGGCTTCGTCCAGACCGACCAGCGCGAGCTGCTGGCCCCGTACACCGAGCGCTACTTCGCCTCGGTCAAGCAGGTGTGGGAGTCGCGCAGCCACGAGATGGCCCAGCAGATCGTCGTCGGGCTCTACCCGTCGCTCCAGGTCTCCCAGGCCACGCTGGACGCCACCGACGCCTGGCTGTCGTCCGCCGAGCCGGCCGCGGCGCTGCGCCGCCTGGTGGTGGAGTCCCGTGCGGGCGTCGAGCGCGCGCTCAAGGCCCAGCAGGCGGACGCGGCGGCGGGCTGACCGGTCGGCGGACCGGCACCCCGGGCGGACCGCCGCGGGGTGCCGGACCATCGGTACGACCAGCACATAGGTATGACCGGGCCGACCCCCCCGAGGGCCCCGCGGGGCGGGCGATCACCGTGCCAATCAGGTGCACTGACGTTCCCTCAGCCACCGTCCGGTGATCACTTCGGCGTGCCTCCGATCATGGCCGGGCAAAGCGAGTAAAGGTGTGGCCAACCGCTTCCTGCTCGTTGGTCACGTGTTCACCGGTAGCCCCCTTCGCCACATGCTCATCTCCCGGAAGAGTTTTGAGGGGTCCCCGACAAGGACCCAGCAACGGCAGCTCCAGGCTTGGCAAGCTCAAAGCTCCAGGAGGAACGTTCATGGCCGAGTTGACACGACGTAGGCTCCTCGGATCGGCGGCGGGAGCCATCGGCGGTGCGGCGGCGCTCTCGCTGCTGCCCCCCAGTGTGCAGAAGGCGGTGGCGGCGGGACCGCCCGCCAAGAGCTCGATCCAGGACATCAAGCACATCGTCCTGCTGATGCAGGAGAACCGCTCCTTCGACCACTACTTCGGCACCCTGTCCGGCGTGCGCGGCTTCAGCGACCCCAACGCGATGAAGCTGTCCACCGGACGTTCGGTCTTCTACCAGCCCGACTCGGTGAACCCGGACGGCTATCTGCTGCCCTTCCACCTCGACACCAAGACCAGCAGCGCCCAGGCCATCCCCTCCACCAGCCACGCCTGGTCGGTGCAGCACCAGGCCTGGAACACCGGCAAGATGGACAAGTGGCTGCCCGCCCACCGCGCGGCCGACGGCGCCAACGGCCCCTATGTGATGGGCTACTACACCCGGAACGACATCCCCTTCCAGTTCGCCCTCGCCGAGAACTTCACCATCTGCGACAACTACTTCTCCTCGGTCATGGGCCCGACCTGGCCGAACCGCCTGTACTGGATGACCGGCACCATCGACCCCGGCGGGACCAAGGGCGGCCCGGTCATCTCCAACAGCGCGCCCAAGCCGTACACCTGGACCACCTACGCCGAGCGCCTCCAGGCGGCCGGGGTGAGCTGGAAGGTCTACCAGCAGACCGACGACTACGGCTGCAACATGCTGGAGAACTTCGCCAACTTCAAGAACGCCAAGTCCGGCTCGCCGCTGTACGAACTCGGTGTGCGCCCCGGCGCCGAGGGCACCTTCGAGGACGACGCGCGCAACGACCGGCTGCCGACCGTCTCCTGGATCATCCCCACCAGTACCCAGTCCGAGCACCCCGACTACCTGCCGGCCGCCGGCGCCGACTTCGTGGCCCAGAAGATCGAGGCCATCGCGTCCAACCCCGCGGTGTGGGCCAAGACCGCCTTCATCCTCAACTACGACGAGAACGACGGCCTGTTCGACCACGTGGCCCCGCCCGTCGCGCCCGCGGGCACCGCGGACGAGTTCGTGCAGAACCTGCCGATCGGCGCCGGCTTCCGGGTGCCGGCCATCATCATCTCGCCGTGGACGGTCGGCGGTTATGTGGCCAGCGAGACCTTCGACCACACTTCGCCGCTGCGGCTGCTCGAAACCCTCACCGGGGTCAAGGAGAGCAATATCTCCGCCTGGCGCCGCCGTACCTTCGGCGACCTGACCTCGGTGTTCCGCTTCACCGACCCGCACCCCACCGCGCCCGCGCTGCCGACCGACACCGCGGCGCAACTGACCCAGGCCGAGCAGGAAGTGGCGACCCTGCCCAAGCCGACCCTGCCGGGCGCCACCCAGTCCGTCCCGCACCAGGAGTCGGGCAGCCGCCCGCACGTGTAGTCCCACGGGTCCCACGACCCCCGGCGTACCGCACGAACCGGGAGAGCCGCACACCCCCGCCCCCGCACTTTCGCACCCCCGCGCTTCCGTACGCCCGCGCTTCCGTA
>NZ_JBHSBB010000027.1:35022-262952 GCF_042650325.1 Streptomyces polygonati
GTGCGCGGGGGGGCCCGCGGACGTACCCCGGCCGCACCCGGGCCCGGCGGAGCCGAGGGCAGCACTGAGCCCCCGGCCACCCCTGGACGGGGGACGGGGGCTTACGCGCGCGGCGCCGTCAGCTGTCCTGCTGCTGCTTGCGGGGCCGGTCGGACAGAATGACCAGGCCCGCGATGATGCCGAAGAGCACCAGCGGGGTCGCGACGAACAGGCCGAGTGTCTGCAGCACGTTCAGACCCGAACCCGGGTCGTCGCCGTCGTCCCTGACCACCGCGAACGCGGGGGAGGCGATGAGCAGCAGCACTGTCGTGGCGGCGGTGACGAATCCGACGCGCACGGCCTTCTTGTTGAGCTTCTTGTCCACGCGCTCAATGTAGTGACCGCTGCCCCCGGGCGCGCGCCCGGGGGGTGCTTTGCGGGCGCGCCGCCCGGACCGGACCGGGCTCAGCCGCGCCGTGCCGCGTCCGCCAGGGTCCGCCGGACCTCGTCCGCGAGCGCGTGCATCCTGGGCGAGGCGGCCAGTTCCTCCAGGGTCATCGGGGTGCCGTCCGGCCCGGCCAGCGGCAGTCTCCAGTTGGGGTACTCCGTGGAGGTGCCCGGCAGATTCTGCGGCCGGCGGTCGCCCACCCCGTCCGGCAGCCACACGCCGACCATCCGGGCCGGGGTCCGGGCCAGGAAGCGGTGCACTGCCTTGACCACGGCTTCCTCGTCGGCCGCGCCCTCCGGCAGCATGCCGAGCCGGCTCAGCTGGGTGATCCACTCGGCGAGCTCGGTGGCGTCGGCCGCCTCCTCCTCGGCCAGCGGCCGGGTCAGCAGGCCCAGCCGGTGCCGCAGCTCCACATGCTCGCCGGTCAGCCGGGCCGCGGTGCTCGGCAGGTCGTGGGTGGTGGCCGTGGCCAGGCAGGACTCCCGCCAGGCGGCCGGCGGCAGCGGACGCCGGTCGCCGGGCCGGCCGTCCTTGTCCTGGTAATTGCGTTCGAACCACAGCACCGACGTGCCGAGGATGCCCCGGTCGGTCAGCTCCTCGCGGACGCCGGGCTCCACCGTGCCCAGATCCTCACCGATCACCACCGCGCCGGCCTCGTGCGCCTCCAGCGCCAGCAGGCCCAGCATCGCCCCGGCGTCGTAGCGGACATAGGTGCCCTCCGTCGGCGGCCGGCCCTGCGGCACCCACCACAGCCGGAACAGGCCCATCACATGGTCCATCCGCAGGCCGCCGGCGTGCCGCAGCATCCGGGAGATCAGGTCGCGGTAGGGCGCGTAGCCGGCGGCGGCCAGCGCGTCCGGGCGCCACGGCGGCAGACCCCAGTCCTGGCCGCGGGAGTTGAAGGCGTCCGGCGGCGCCCCGACCGACATGCCGGCGGCCAGGACGTGCTGCATCGACCAGGCGTCGGAGCCGGAGGGGTGCACGCCCACCGCCAGGTCGTGCACGATCCCGATCGGCATCCCGGCGGTCTTCGCGGCCCGCTGGGCCGTTTCGAGCTGGTTGTCGGTCAGCCAGCTCAGCCAGCAGTGGAAGTCCACCCGGTCCAGGTGCTCACCGCGGGCCCTGGCCACCTGCACCGAACGCGGGTCGCGCAGGCCGGCCGGCCAGGAGTGCCAGTCGGTGCCGTGCAGTTCGGCCAGCGTGGACCAGGTGGCGTGGTCGTCCAGTGCCTGGCCCTGCCCGGCCAGGAAGTCGGCGTACGCGGCCCGCCGGCCCGGGCTCAGCGGCACCTGGCGCAGCAGCTCCAGCGCCTGCGCCTTCAGCGCCCACACCGCGTCCCGGTCGATCAGCGCGTCTTCGTGCAGGACGCTGTCGCGCAGCGCGGCGGCCTCGCGCAGCAGCGGCTCGGCCTGCTCGCGGGCCTCGGGGGACAGGTAGCCGTACTCCGGTACGTCCTCGATCCGCAGGTACACCGGGTCGGGGAAGCGGCGGGAGGACGGGCGGTACGGCGAGGGGTCCGTCGGGTGGCCGGCCACGGCCGCGTGCAGCGGATTGATCTGCAGGAAGCCGGCGCCCAGGCTCCGCCCGGACCAGGAGGCGAGATCGGCCAGGTCGCCGAGGTCGCCCATGCCCCAGGAGCGGGACGACAGCGTGGAGTACAGCTGCGCCATGAATCCGTACGCCCGTCCCGCCGGGCCTGCCAGCCGCCGCGGCGCCACCACCAGGTCGCCGCGGGCCCTGCGGCCGTCCTCCGTCTCCACCCGCAGCGCGTAGCGTCCCGGCGCGACCGGAGCGGTGGCCCCTTCGGCCAGCGGCACGCCGTTCAGCCGGGTGCCCTCGGGGAGGCGGGGCAGCGGTTCGCCCGACCGGATCACCGTGCAGGGCGGCAGCAGCCTCTGCGCCTGCCGCTGTTCGTACGCCTCCAGGGCGTCGCCCACCGCCCGTTCGGTGCTGGCGTCCACCCCCAGCGCGGCCAGCACGGCCACCACCGTGTCCTCGGGTACGGCCACTTCCGTTCCCGGAGCCGGCCGGTAGCTCACGTCCACGCCGTACAGGGCAGCCAGGCGCACCCGGTCCATCGAGTCTCCGTCCGCAGAACAATGCGTAAGCCTTACTTCGACCATCCTCCCCCTACCCCGGGTGGGGGTGTCCCCACCCGCCCCCTTCGGCCACCCGTCCGGGAGACGGCCCGCCCCGGGCGGGAAACGGCGGGGCGGGTGAACGGCGAGGCGGGGCGGGGGCCGAGATGGCCCACCGCCCCGCCTCAGGTCATGAGGACCCGTCCGGTCAGGACACCGTCTTCGTGATGATCACACTGCCCTTGCCCGCCACCGTGCCGCGGGCGTTCAGCAACTGCACCTCACCGAAGAACTGCCGTCCGGCCGGCGCCGCCGAGGACGCCACCACCGACGCCGAGACCTGCGCGGACGCGCCGTGCGGCAGGTTCACCGTCGCGGCGTCGTCCACCGAGACCTGGCCGAGGCTGTCCGCGAAGTAGACGTCCTCGTAGGAGTAGGTGGTGGAGCCGGAGGGCACCGAGTAGCCGTCCACCTCGAAGGTGTACGTACCGGCCGCCGGGTCGGTCAGGCTGACCGACTCCTCCGCGTCGCCGTCCGCGGACTGGCCGACGAGGACACCGTCCAAATACACGTACAGGTCGAGGTCCGCCGCAGTGTCCGACGGCGAGCCGATGGAGACGTCGAGCCGGGAGACGCCCGCGCCGAGCGTCAGCTCGGTGGTCTGCACCCCGCCCTCGGCGATGGTCGGGGTCGTGGCGAGCGCCGAGCCCAGCGGTCCGCCCTTCAGCTTGCCCTGGATCGGGGCGAAGCCGTTGGTGACCTTCCAGGTGGCGGCGGTCGGCGTACCGACCTTGGCCTCGTCGATGGTCTGCGTCGCCGGGTCGAAGGCCGCGCCGAGCACCGAGACGGTGAGCTTGTAGGGGTTGTCCAGCAGCGGCGAGGTGCGGCGCGCCTCGACCTCGATCTCCCACACGCCGGGCATCGGGTCGGAGTACGACCGCAGGTCCGGCCGGCAGGTGTTCGCCGGGTTGTCGTAGTTCGGGTAGCAGTCGGGGGTCTGCGTCGAGTCCTGCGGCACACCGTAGGGGTGCATGGTCTCGAAGCGGGTCTGGCTGCCCGGCTTCAGCCCGTCCATCGCGACCTCCAGCGAGGTCGCGCCGGCCGGCACCGTGACGAAGTACGACGTGGTGAGGTCCCGGCCGATGCTGCCCGAGCGGGTCTGCGTGTAGGACGGGCCCGCCAGCGGGGTGGAGACGACGACCGTGGCGGCGATCTGCGTGTCGACGCCGCGGGTCAGCGGATCGTCGACGTTCAGCAGCGCGCTGTGCGCCCCGGCCGCACGCGGCTCGGCGATCACCCGCACGGTGACCGGCTTGTCGAGCGGCAGCAGCACCAGCGGGTCGGCGACCTTGAAGGTGCCGTCGTTGTGCGCCCAGCTCAGCCGCTGCGGGGTGGCGTGGGCCGAGCCGCTGGTACGGGTCACGGTGACGTCGTACGTACGCCGCTGACCGGCCTTCAGGCCGCCCTCGCGGTCGTAGACGCCGGTGCCGAAGCCCGGGGTGGCCAGGAAGCCGGACAGCACCGTGCTGACCGGCGCCTTGACGGTGTAGGTGTCCGCCGAGACGCCGCGCTTGAGCAGGTCCCAGGCCGGGCCGACGGCGATGAGTCCGGCGCCCTCCTCGATGGTCTGGGTGCCGCTGATGTTCTTGGCGGTGCTGGTGATCGCGGTCCGCAGCTGGGCCGGGCTCACCGTCAGGTGGTGGGCCTTGGCCGCGGACAGCAGCAGCGCCGTGGCGCCGGTGGCCTGCGGGGAGGCCATCGAGGTGCCCTGGAGCATGGCGTAGCCGGGCGGCAGGCTGTAGCCGGCCTCGGCGACCGGGGCGCCCGGCTCCCAGGTCGGGATGGCGTTGATGGACGCGCCGGGGGCGGTGATGACCGGGGCCAGTCCGCCGTCCTCACGCGGGCCGCGCGAGGAGAAGGGCAGCATGCCGTACGGCACGCTCATGACCGAGCCGTAGTTGGAGGCCCAGGTCTCCTTGGAGATCGAGGCGCCGACGCTCAGCACGTGGTCGGCCAGTCCGGGGTCGCCGATGGTGTTGACGCCGGGGCCGTCGTTGCCCGCGGAGATCACCAGCTGGACGCCGTAGGTGTCGATCAGGTCCTTGTAGAGCTGGTCGCGGGCGCTGGCGCCGTCGTTGAGGGCGGCCAGGCCGCCGATGGACATGTTGACCACGTCCACGTGCCGGTTGACGACCAGGTCGATCATGCCCTCGGTGAGCGCGGTGTTGGTGCAGCCGCCGGTCCAGGTGCAGGCCCGGGAGGAGACGATCTTCGCGCCGGGCGCGGCGCCGTCCATCGCGCCGCCGAACAGCCCGTTGGCGGCGGTGATGCCGGCCACGTGGGTGCCGTGCTCGGACTCCACCACGCCGATGTTCACGAAGTCCGCGGTCTTGCCGACCCAGGTCCCGCCGTAGGGGTCCATGGGCACGTTCTTGCGGATCTCGACGGTGAACGGCACCGACTCGGAGATCGCGGTCTTCGGGTCGTCCGTCCCGAAGTGCCCGATCTGGAAGCCGTCCTTGTACGGCTTCATCGCGGTGTCGTCGGTGAAGTCGCCGTTGTTGTTCAGGTCCACCCGCACGGTGCCGGCCGCCGGGTCGTAGAGCAGGCCCCACACGTCGGTGGTGTCGCCGTCCCGGTTCAGGTCACCGGCCTCGTCGCCGCCCTTGGTGGCGGCCTCGGCGAAGGTGCTGAACAGGTACGAGCCGGCCGGCGCGGTCCAGGTGCGGCCCGACGCGGTGAAGGACGGGCCGGTCGCCGCGGTGACCATCGGCCGCCACGTGGCGTCGCCGTCCAGGATCGGGTCGGTCGAGGTGACCCAGTCGACGATCTTGCGCTCACCGGTGGTGGTCTTCTGCAGCGCCGGGTGACCGACGTCCACGCCCGCGTCCAGGATGCCGATGGTGACGCCGCGGCCGTCCTGGGTCGGGTGGTCCTTCACGAAGTCGACCGCGCCGGTCTCGAACGCCGGCTGGTAGGGGTTCTTCGCCGGGGTGTGCTTGTCGGGACCGGGGTACGTCTTCGCGGGCTTGCCGTGCCGGGCCGCCGAGGTGGTGGTGTCCGCCGCCGGGGTCGGGTCGTCCAGCGCGATCTCCTGCTTGAGGTCGATCGCGAGTACCTGGGGAAGCTTCTGTGCCGCGTTGATCGCCGCGTCCGCCTTGGCGGTGGGCACGGTGGCCCGTACGTAGCCGACCTTGTCGTAGGTCTGGCCGACGCTGGCCCCCTGCGCGTGCAGCTTCGCGGTGACGGAGGCGGTGTCGCCGGGTGTGGTGGCGATCATGAAGGTGACGCTCTTGTCACCGTCCGACTTCGCCTTCGCCAGCAGCGAGGCGTCCGCCGAACCGAGCTTGTCGGACGCGTCCTTGCCGGTGGCGTCCCCGGCCGGGGCGGCCGCGGTGGACGGTGACGGGGAGGAGGGCGCCGGGTCGGCGACCGCGAGAGCGGGCCCGGCGGCCGACAGTGCGGCGACCAGGCCCGCGGCCAGCGCTATGCGGGCCGCGTGTCTCTTCGCGGATATGTGATCGAAAGGCATGGGCATCCCTGTTCGCACAATGGAGGTCTGTTCGGAGTGCGGAGTCGTACGACCGCTCACACTGATGGAATGGGCTGCCCTTTGGGGAGAGTTGACCTGGTTATGGTCCGGCGATGACGTAAACCCGCCAATCGCAAACCTGGACGACTGCGGAGCAACAGGGGTGGAACGGCCGCGGGTTGTGCGGGTGGCGTGAACAGCCCGTGAGCGCTTGTGCTCAGCGCGGTGTGACCACCATGTAGGCGGCCGGGGTGCGGTCGGCCGAGGCGACGAGGGCCGTTCTGACGATCGTCGCCTGGTCGTCGAGGGCGTCGCGCAGCCCCGCCGGGGTCGGACCCACCACGGTGACGCCCAGCGCCTCCAGCCGCTCGCGGAGGGACGCTCCGCGCGCCCACCGCGCCTCGTCGTCCGCCGTGCCGGTGCGGTCGTCGATCACCAGGGCCACCGCGTGCTCCGGCCAGTAGGCGTCCACCGCGCCCAGCGGCGGTGCGCCGGGCAGCCGCAGTTCGGCGTTCCACACCGGGTCGGGCAGCCGCCCGTGCCGCACCATCGTGTACAGCCGCTGCTCCGCGGTCTTCCGCCCCGCCTCCCGCAGGGCGGGCAACGCGGCGGCCACGTGCGGCCGTTCGAGCAGCCCGGCGCCGGACAGCTCGCGCAGCACCGCCGCCGGGTCGCAGTGGCCGCGGCGCACCGCCTCGGTCAGCAGCCGGCGCGCGGTCTCCGCGTCGTCCAGACCGCCGAGCGTGTCGGCCAGCGCGCGCGGTACGGACGCGCACGGCAGCCCGCCGACCTCCTGCGGGCGCGGCAGTTCGCGTACCCGGTGGATCCGCACGTCGCCGGCGTCCCGCAGCCGCCGCTGGTACGGCACCAGGACGTCGATCACCCGCGTCGCGGCGGGAGCCGGCATCGTCTCGAAGCGGTGCAGCGCCAGCGCGGCCGGCCCGGTCACCACCGCGTCCGGGCCGGCCGCGCCGCGGCCCCGCCCGGCGTACAGCAGCGCCGCCCGCACCCGCTCCTCCGCGCTCGGCGCCCCCGGACGCAGCAGGTACACGTGCGGCAGCAGCTGCCGCCACGGTCCGCCCGCCCGGCTGCGCTCGGCGAGCACCGCGGGTGTCACGCCGAGCGCGCGCAGCTGACGTTCCGTCAGCACGCCGTGGGCGGGGGCGCCGAGGCCGTCCGGGGTACGAAGGGGGTTCGAGGTCTGCGGGTCCGAGGTCCGCCGGTTCGCGTTCATGGGCTGGTCGTTCCCGGGCCCGGCCGGGTGCCTAACCGCTGTTACACGGCCGTCGACAAACCGGGACATCCCCGGGCTAAAGTCCATCTGTTCGGATGCCGATGACGGTCCTTCCCCCGTAAGGGTGAGGCCACACCGCCGACCAGCGGCGTATCCGCCCGGCGCGGGCGCCGCCTCCCGGGGGAGACGGCGCCCGAGGGGGATCGGGGCCGGGCGGACCGGTGTCAGCGGCCCGCGTCGCACGCCTGGGCGCGCAGTGCCCTGGCCAGGTCGTCGCGGGCCTCCAGCACCAGCCGGCGCAGGGCCGGGGCCGCGGACTCATGGCCGGTCAGCCAGGCGTCGGTGGCCGCCAGGGTCTCCTCGCTGTCGCGCAGGGCGGGGTAGAGGCCGCGCACCACGCTCATGCCGATCTCGATCGAGCGGGACGCCCACAGCTCCTCGATCGCGGCGAAGTACGGCTCCACGTAAGGGGCGACGAGGTCGCGCGCGTGCGGCTGGGCGAAGCCGGCGATGGTCGCCTCGACCAGGGCGTTGGACAGCGCGTCGGATTCCACCACCGCGGCCCAGGCGGCGGCCTTGACCCCGGCCGAAGGCCGCGCCGCCAGGCACCGGACCTCGTGCCGGTGGCCGGAGGCCGTGTCGTCCCTGGCCCGCTCGGCGGCGATCGCCGCCGCGTCCGCCAGGCCGTGCTCGGTCAGCGTCGCCAGGAACGTCCAGCGCAGCTCCTGGTCCACATCGAGCCCGTCGACCTTCGCCGTACCGTCCAACAGCCCCTGGAGCAGCTGGAGATCGGCCGCCGAGGTGGCCACCGCCGCGAAGAACCGCGCCCACGCCAGCTGGTGCCCGCTGCCCGGCTCGGCCAGCCGCAGCTCCCGCAGCGCGCCCTCCGCCTGCGCCCGCGCGGCCGGCTCCCGCGCGTCGGGCGCCACATAGTGGGTCAGCGCGGAACCCGCCTGCTGGTGCAGCGACTGGAGCACCCCGATGTCGCTCTCCCGCCCGGCGAACCGCAGCACCAGGTCCAGATAGTCCCGGGCCGGCATCAGCCCGTCCCGGGTCATGTTCCACACCGCCGACCAGAGCAGCGCCCGCGCCAGCGGATCGCTCACCTCGCCCAGCCGCGCCCGCAGCGTGTCCAGCGACTCCTCGTCGAAGCGGATCTTGCAGTAGGTCAGGTCCTCGTCGTTGACCAGCACCAGGTCGGGGCGCTGCTGCCCGGCCAGCTCCGCGACCACCGTCGTCGGCCCGGCCACATCGACCTCGGCCCGCGCGTAGCGCTCCAGACCGCCGCCGGTCTCGTGCCGGTACAGGCCCACCGCCACCCGGTGCGGGCGCAGCTCCGGATACGCCTCGTCCGCCGTCTGGACGACCGACAGCTCGGTGATCCGTCCCTCGGCGTCGTAGACCACCTGCGGGGTCAGCGAGTTGACCCCCGCGGTCTCCAGCCACGCCCGCGACCACAGCGTCATGTCGCGGCCCGAGGTCTCACCGAGCACCGAGAGCAGGTCGGCCAGCGTGGTGTTCCCGTACGCGTGCCGCTTGAAGTAGCGCCGCGCCGCCTCCAGGAACGCGTCCCGCCCGACATAGGCGACCAGCTGCTTCAGCACCGAGGCGCCCTTGGAGTACGTGATCCCGTCGAAGTTGAGCTTCGCGTCCTCCAGATCGCGGATGTCGGCCACCACCGGGTGGGTGGAAGGCCGCTGGTCCGCCCGGTAGGCCCACGCCTTGCGGCGGTTGGCGAAGGTGATCCACCCCTCGGTGTACTCCGTCGCCTCGACCTGGGAGAAGGAGCCCATGAAGTCGGCGAAGGACTCCTTCAGCCACAGGTCGTCCCACCAGCGCATCGTCACCAGGTCGCCGAACCACATGTGCGTCATCTCGTGCAGCACCACGTTCGCCCGGTGCTCGTACGACGCCCGGGTCACCTTGCCGCGGAAGACGAACTCCTCCCGGAAGGTGACGCATCCGGGGTTCTCCATCGCGCCCAGGTTGTACTCCGGCACGAAGGCCTGGTCGTACTTCCCGAACGGGTACGGGTAGTCGAAGTGGTCGTGGAAGAAGTCCAGCCCCTGCTTGGTCACCGTGAAGATCTCGTCCGCGTCGAAGTGCCGCGCCAGCGACCGGCGGCACAGCGCGCTCAGCGGGATGTCGAGCACCGTCTTCTCGTCCAGCGCCCGCGCGTAGTGGTCCGTCTCCACGTGGTAGGGGCCGGCCACCACCGCGGTGATGTATGTGGAGATCGGCTGGGTGGGCAGGAACCGCGAGGTGGCACCGCCGCCGTCGGCCGGCTCCGGCTCGCCCTCCCGGGCGCTGTTGCTCACCACGGTCCAGCCCTCGGGCGCGGTGACCTGGAAGGTGAACGGCGCCTTCAGGTCGGGCTGTTCGAAGTTGGCGAAGACCCGGCGGGCGTCGGCCGGCTCGTACTGCGTGTAGAGGTAGACCTCGCCGTCCTCCGGGTCCTCGAAGCGGTGCAGCCCCTCACCGGTCCTGCTGTACGCGCAACGCGCGTCGACCACCAGCGTGTTGCGCTCGGCCAGCCCGTCCAGGGCGATCCGGGAGCCGTCGAAGACCACCGCGGGATCGAGTTCGCGGCCGTTGAGCCGGGCCGAGATCACCTCCGGCGCGATCAGGTCGGCGAAGGAGGACGCCCCCGGCTGCCCGCAGCGGAAGTCGATCACCGTCGTCGACCGGAAGGTGCGCGGCCCGCCCGCCGCGGACGGCTCCACCGCGGACCGCACGTCCAGCGCGACGTCGTAGCGCTCGACGGACAAGGCGGCGGCCCGCTCACGGGCCTCCTCACGGCTCAGGTTCTCGCCGGGCACGGGCAACTCCTTCGGTCATCCCCTGGGAAAGGTGCAGAAATAGTGCAGAAACGGTGAACGGGGTGAAAACTGCGTATATCGGGTATAGGCACACGCTGGACGTTCCGCATCCTCCCATGGGGCCCGGATCCCCGGCTTCGGGGAATGCACGCGCGCCGGTGCCCGTTGTCCGCTGGTGGATCGTTGTCCCCAGCAGGGCCGTCATACGAGGAGCACGCAGTGACCACGACTGTCCCCGAGAGCGCCACCGAAGCCGCCAAGACCCCGGCCGACTTCTGGTTCGACCCGTTGTGCCCCTGGGCGTGGATGACCTCCCGCTGGATGCTGGAGGTCGAGAAGGTCCGCCCGGTCGAGGTGCGCTGGCACGTGATGAGCCTCGCGGTGCTCAACGAGGACAAGCTCGACGAGCTCCCCGAGAGCTACGCCACCTTCCTCCGCGACGCCTGGGGCCCGGTCCGCGTGGTGATCGCCGCCCAGCAGCTGCACGGCGACGAGCACATCGGCGAGCTCTACACCGCGCTCGGCACCCGCTTCCACAACCAGGCCCTGCCCAGGACGCGCGAGACGATCGTCGCCGCCCTGCAAGAGGTCGGCCTGCCCGCCGACCTGGCCGACTACGCGGACACCGACACCTACGACGCCGAGCTGCGCGCCTCCCACAAGGAGGGCATCGACAAGGTCGGCCAGGACGTCGGCACCCCCGTCATCGCCGTCCCCGGCGCCGACGGCGAGCAGGTCGCCTTCTTCGGCCCGGTCGTCACCCCCACCCCGCGCGGCGAGCAGGCCGCCAACCTCTGGGACGGCACCCTGCTGGTGGCCTCGGTCCCGGGCTTCTACGAGATCAAGCGCAGCCGCACGGCCGGCCCCAGCTTCGACTGAGAGCGTCCCTTTCCATGCCACACCTCGGCCTGGTGGCCCTCGTCGTCCGCGACTACGACGAGGCCATCGCCTACTACCGCGACGCCCTCGGCTTCCGGCTCCGTGAGGACACCCTCCGCGAGGACGGCAGCCGCTGGGTCGTCGTCTCCCCGCCCGGCGCGGCCGAGACCGCCCTGCTGCTCGCCCGCGCCACCACCCCGGAGCAGGCCGCCCGCGTCGGCGACCAGACCGGCGGGCGCGTCGCCCTCTTCCTCACCACCGACGACTTCGACCGCGACTACAAGCACATGGTCGCGGCCGGCGTCACCTTCGAGGAGGAGCCCCGCTACGAGCCCTACGGAGCCGTCGTCGTCTTCCACGACCTCTACGGCAACCGCTGGGACCTCATCCAGCCGGCGTAGTCCGACGGCCCGGGCGGCCCCAGCAGCCGCCCGGGTCCGGGGTTTCCAGCCGGTCCGGCGCCTGAGGGCGGGCGGAGGAAGCCGAGGCCCGGCGAATCCGGCCGGTCCGTCGCTCGAGGACGAGGGAACCCCGGACGGCGTCCACCCCCGGCCTGCGCCGACCCACCCCGCGTGCCAGACTCATCGCATGCGCGTCTACCTCGGCTCCGACCACGCCGGTTTCGAACTGAAGAACCACCTCGTGGAGTGGCTCACCGCCGCCGGCCACGACCCTGTCGACTGCGGCCCGCACGTCTACGACGCGGTGGACGACTACCCCCCTTACTGCCTGCGCGCGGCGACCCGCACCGCCGCCGACCCCGGCACCCTCGGCATCGTGATCGGCGGCTCCGGCAACGGCGAGCAGATCGCCGCCAACAAGGTCAAGGGCGTGCGCGCCGCGCTCGCCTGGAGCGAGCAGACCGCCGCGCTCGCCCGCGAGCACAACGACGCCAATGTGCTGAGCATCGGCGCCCGGATGCACCCGACCGAGGACGCGATGAAGTTCATCGAGCTCTTCCTCGCCACCCCGTACTCGCACGAAGAGCGCCACCAGCGCCGTATCGACATGCTCGCGGCCTACGAGGCGACCGGCGACCTGCCGCCGCTGCCGGCCGGCCAGCCCCGCCAGGGCTGATCCCGGGCATGCCCGAAGGCCACACGATCCACCGGCTGGCCGCCGACCACGAACAGCGCTTCGGCGGCCTGGCGGTCAGCGCCAGCAGCCCGCAGGGCAAGTTCTCCGACGGCGCGGCGCTCCTCGACGGCCTGGTCATGGACTCCGCCGAGGCACACGGCAAGCACCTCTTCCTCGGCTTCGCACCCCTCGGCTGGGTGCACATCCACCTCGGCCTGATCGGGAGGCTCGACTTCGGCGACGGCCCCGCGCCGCCGCCCACCGCGACCGTACGGCTGCGGCTGGCGTCCCCCGAGCACTACGCGGACCTGCGGGGCCCGGCCGCCTGCGAACTGCTGGTCGACCCGGAGAAGCAGGCGATCCACGACCGCCTCGGCCCCGACCCGCTGCGCCCGGCCGACGACCCGGACCGGGTCTGGGCCCGGATCTCCCGCTCCCGGGTCCCGGTCGCCGCGCTGCTGCTGGACCAGAAGATCATCGCGGGCGTCGGCAACGTCTACCGCGCCGAGGTGCTGTTTCGGCACGGTGTGGACCCGTATCTGCCGGGCCGGGAACTGCCCCGGCCGGTGTGGGACGCGATGTGGGCCGATCTGGTGGCGCTGATGCGCGAGGGGGTGCGTACCAACCGGATCGACACCGTACGGCCCGAGCACACCCCCGAGGCCATGGGCCGCCCGCCGCGCCAGGACGACCACGGCGGCGAGGTGTACGTCTACCGGCGGACCGCCATGCCGTGCCTGGTCTGCGGCACGCAGGTGCGTACCGAGCCGCTGGGGGCCCGCAACCTCTTCTGGTGCCCCACCTGCCAGCCCGCGAAGGACGCCGGCGGCGGGCGGTAGAGGCCCTCGCGGGCCCCGCCCGCCCGGACCGCCGCCGGAAAGCCGGACGGAGCCGCCCGGAGCCCCCCGGAGCCGCTCTAGAAGCCGTGCGGCAGCCAGGGCTCGGGGTCGGTGCGGAACGCCGCCGAGGTCTCGGCGAGGGCGCCCGGCCTCGACTCCCGCACCAGGCCCGCCCCGGCCATCGCCGCCAGCCCGAAGCCGCCGAGATAGGCGGCGCCCAACTCCTTGACCGACAGGCTGAGTTCCGCCGCGTCCGAGGTGCGCTCGCAGACCGCCCCCTTGGCGTCGCCGGTCAGCCGCCAACGCCCGGCGTTCCAGGGGCAGAAGGCGTCCTCGACATCCAGCACCACGTCCACCGGGGCGCTGTAGGCGCGCGCCGCCAGCGCCGCGCCGACATCGACCAGCCGTACGTGCATGCCGTCGCGGAAGCCGAGCAGGCAGCGGCGGATGTCGGACACCAGGTGCTGCACCGGGTCGTCGGCCGGCCGGTTGGTGAAGTGGATCTTCGAGGTGAGGTCGATCGAGGCGAGGAAGTCCCACAGCGCGGCATAGGTCACCGGATCGAGCGCCTCGACATCGCGCAGCCGGACCGTCTCGTCGGCGCCGCCGTAGTTCCACTCGCCGGTCACCGCGTAGCGCGCGTAACCCCGTAGCTCACCGTCCACTTCGGCGAGCAGGCAGTGCAGCGGTCCGGCGCCGTTCCGCCCGCTCGGCGGATCCAGCACGGGCCGGGTCTCCCAGCCGGGCTGCCGGGCCAGCAGTCCGGGGCGGCCGGGGACCAGCCGCGCGTACACCGCCTCGCACGCCGTCAGGCCGGCCGCGGCGGAGACCAGCCGGAACCGTATCCGCTCGGTGCCGGCGGGCCGGGCGAAGGAGACCCGGGTGGTGTCGATGGTGCCGTGCAGCTGCTTGGTGCCGACGCCGTAGCCGAACCGGCCGTAGATCGCCGGCTCGGAGGCGGTCAGCACCGCCACCGGCTCGGCCCGGTCCCGGAATTCGTCCAGCTGCCGGCGCATCATCGAGGTGAGCAGCCCGCGGCGGCGGTGCGTCGGCTGGACGCTCACCATCGTCACGCCGGGCACGGCGAGCGGCGCCCCGCCGGGCAGCGTCATCCGGAAGGAGAAGGCGCCCGCGGTGCCGACCATCTCCGGCCCGTCCCAGGCGGTCAGCGTCCGGTCGTACTCGGTCACCGTGTGCCAGTGGTCACGTTCCTCCGGCGCGTCGCCCGGGCCGCCGAACGCCCGTTCCAGCCGGTCGTGCATCAGGCCCCACTGGTCCGGCGCCAAGCCTCGCAGTTCGATCGTCATATCACCTGCCTACCAGGCCCGGCAGTCGGCGGCGAACGTATTTCCGCCACCGTTTCCGCACCTCGCGGCTCATCTCACAGGTCACCCGGCCTCCACGGACGGCCCATCGCTCGGTAGGGTCACCGCAACATGGCAAAGCGTTCGGCAAGGGAAGATTTGCGGTTCCGGTACAGCAGAGGCCTGCACCGGGCCCGGCTCGCCGTGCGCAAGTCCGCCGTGGACTACTTCCGCGGCGACGCCTCGGACTGGACGGGCCTGTCGGTGCTCGTCCTCACCATCCCGGCGCTGGCCCTCGCCACCGTCTGGACCCCTGTGTGGTGCCCGCCCAGCGCGCTGGTGCTGCCGATACTGGCCGGCGGCCTGCTGCTGCGCCCCTCCAGCCTGCTGCTGGTCTACGCGGCCTCGGCGATCGCGCTGATCGCCGAGTCGGCCGTGCTCGGCCCGTACCGGGAGGGCCCGGCACGGGTCACACCGGGCACCGTGCTGGTGGTCACCGCGGTGGCGCTCGCCGGTCTGATCATCGCCCAGTTCCGGGCCCGGGTCGGCGTGCCCTGGCGGCGCGGCCACACCATGCTGTTCGACCTGCGCGAACGCATCCGGGTGCAGAGCAGGCTGCCGCGGCTGCCGAGCGGCTGGCACGCCGAGATGGCGCTGCGGCCGGCCGGCGGCCAGTCCTTCTCCGGTGACTTCGTGGTGGCCACCCGCACCTCCGACGGCCGGATACTGGAGGCGGTGCTCACCGACGTCTCCGGCAAGGGCATGGACGCCGCCTCCCGCTCGCTGCTGCTGTCGGGAGCCTTCGGCGGCCTGCTCGGCTCGCTGCCCCCGCACGCCTTCCTCACCGCCGCCAACGGCTATCTGCTGCGGCAGAACTGGGAGGAGGGCTTCGCCACTTCGGTGCATCTCGTGCTGGACCTGGAGAGCGGCGACTACGAGTTGCTGTCGGCCGGTCACCTGCCCGGGGTCCAACTCCACGCCGGTACCGGGCGCTGGGAGGAGAAGGCCGCCGAGGGCCCGCTGCTGGGGGTCTACGCGGGCGCCGAATTCCACGGCGTCAAGGGGACGTTGCGGGCCGGCGATGTTCTTCTGCTGTTCACCGACGGCCTGGTGGAGGCCCCGGACCGGGACATCACCGAAGGAATGGACCGGCTGATCGGCGAGGCGGACCGCTTCGTGGCCACCGGATTCCACGGCTCCGCCTGGCGGTTGATCGAAGCGGTCGCCAAGGACGTGAACGACGACCGGGCGTTGCTCGTGGTGTGCCGGGATTAGCCCCAGGGAATGGGACTATGGGCCGGACAGATCCCCGGTGCGGGTGGCTGATGGCACCATGGGAACGGGCGGGGCGGGGGCGGCGGCATGCGCGGCGCGGTTCCCCGGACCGGCACGTCCGGCGAGGAATTACCGAAAGAGGAAGTGATCCGCTGTGGTTATCTCCCTGTCCGCGGTGCTGCTGCTGGCGATCGTCCTGGTCGTGATGATCAGGAGCAAGTCGATCAAGGTGGGCCCGGCGATCGTGGCCGCGCTCTTCGGGTTCTTCATCGCCTCGACGAACATGGCCCCGTCCGTCAACCGCTTCCTGACCTCACTTGCCGACACGCTCAACCAGATAAAGCTCTGACGGGGGCAGCGCCTGAGGGGTGCTGTCCAGGATGCGGCGCAGGGTGCTCTCGGCGGCTTCCGGGCCGCCGCCGGCCAGCAGCGCGGCCAGGATCGCGATCCTCGCCTGGCCGGGGCGCAGTGTCCCGGCCAGCAGCGCGCCCGCCGCCACCAGGTCCACCGCGCCGCCCCCGGTGTAGAGGGGGGCCACCGCGCCGGCCGCCACCCGGGTGCTGACCGTGACCAGCACTCCGCCGTCGGTCGCTTTGGCGACCGCGTCGGCCACCCGGGGGTTGGCGTTGCCCGCCCCGGTGCCGACCACGACCACGCCTCTGGCACCGGCCGCCAGCGAGGCGTCCAGCAGGACGGTGTCACCGTCGCTGTGGTGCATCACGATGTCCACCCGGGGAGGGGTCCCGCCGGGCGCGGGCAGCGGCAGCGCCTCGGCGCGCGGGCGCCGCCGGCCCCAGGTCACCCGGCCGAACTCGACCCGGCCCAGCGGCAGTCCGTCCGGGTCGCCGAAGGCGTGCGCGTCCACCGTGTGCTTCTTGACCGTGCCGCGGGCCGCGAAGACCTGGCCGGCGAAGACGATCACGACGCCGATGTCCCGGCCGGTGGCGGCGGTGAGCAGCGCGTCGTAGAGATTGCCCGCCGCGTCCCCGTCCTCGGCGTCCAGCGGCTTCTGGGCCCCGGTGAGGACCACCGGGCGCCGGTCGCCGTGGAAGAGGTCCAGCAGGAAGGCCGACTCCTCCAGGGTGTCCGTGCCGTGGGTGACGACCACACCGTCCACCGACGGGTCGGCCAGCGTCTCGTGCACGGTGTGCAGCAGCCGCAGCTGGTGGTCGGTGGTCAGCTGGGAGCTGTTCACCGTGAACAGGTCAACCACCGACACGTCCACGCCCTCCGGCACCGCCCCGGCGGCCAGCACTTCCCGCCCGTCCGCCTCGGCCGCGTACCCGTCGCCCTGCCACCTGCTGGCTATGGTGCCTCCGGTGCTGATGACCACGACGTGTCGCACGATGCCTTCGCCTCCAAGGGTGATGGTGGGCAGTAGCCGCCAGCACAATGATATGCGCGTAGACCTGCCATATGATTGCGAATACCAGCCGGTATCTCGGCGAATCGTGCTAGTAAATGCCTTCATGGACGCCATCGACAGAAGTATCTTGCGTGAACTCCAGGCCGACGGCCGGCTCACCAACCAGGAACTCGCCCAGCGTGTCGGCCTCACCCCGTCCCCGTGCCTGCGCCGGGTCCGCCAGCTGGAGGACGACGGGGTGATCCGCAGCTACCGCGCGGTGGTCGATCCGGCCGCCGTCGGCCGCGGCTTCGAGGTCTTCGCCTCCGTCGAGGTCCGCCGCGACCGCGCCTCGGTCGCCGCCTTCGAGGAGCGCCTCCGGACCATCCCCGACGTCGTCGAGGCCTACCGCCTCTACGGGGCCCCGGGCAGCCTGCTGCGCATCGCGGTGGCCGACTCCGACGCCTACGAACGCTTCTGGACCGACCGCCTCATCGCCCTCCCGGGCGTCACCGACGTCAACTCGCAGATGATCATGAAGCGCATCAAATCGCCCGACGGCATCCCGGTCGGCTGAGACATCCGCGCGGTGCCCAGCGGCTGTCGCGCGGTCAGCGGTCCTTCGACAGGGAGACACCGCCGGGCAGTTGGCCCTTGCGCCGGGAGCGCCGGGCCAGCCGGACCCACCGCCCGGCGAACCTGCGCCAGGCCGACTTCAGCGCCTTCTCCACGGCATCCGAGACGACCAACTCCAGGACGCCCTTGAGGATTTGGCCGACCACCCAGAAGACCCCGCGAATAAGGGCCCCCACCAGCTCATCCATACGCCCCCACCCCTGCCTGCCCCGCGGCTCAGCGTACCGCCGCGCGCGTTCCCGCAGGCAGCGGCACATGGGGGGGCACGCGCGGGCGCGCCGGGAGCGGAAACGAGTACGGCCCAGGCCGCGGAAACCTCCCGCGGCCTGGGCCGTAGCCGTGCGGAGCGGGCGACGGGAATCGAACCCGCGTAGCTAGTTTGGAAGACTAGGGCTCTACCATTGAGCTACGCCCGCGGCACCAGTGATTCTGGCACATCGCACCGGAGACGGTCGAACCGGCGCGGCGGCGGGGGAATACCGGCTGTCCAAGGGTACGGAGGCATGTACTCTACGTGTCGCACCAGCGGGGTGTGGCGCAGCTTGGTAGCGCGTCCGCTTTGGGAGCGGAAGGCCGTCGGTTCGAATCCGGCCACCCCGACCAGCAGTTCCGCGGCGGGCCGGAGGCAGTGGGCCGCGGCCTCCGGAGGCTGCGGTTACGACCCCCTCCGGGAGGTTTGTGGTAACCGGTAGGATGGGCCATCGGCGACCGGACGGGCGCATCTTCCGCGCACAGCGAATCGCCCCCATCAACGTAAAGCCCCCAAGGAGACCCAACCGTGAAGAGCGCCGTCGAGACTCTGAACCCGACCCGGGTTCGACTCACTGTCGAGGTGCCCTTCGAGGAGCTCAAGCCCAGCCTCGACGCGGCGTACAAAAAGATCAACCAGCAGGTCACGGTGCCGGGCTTCCGCAAGGGCAAGATCCCTGCGCGCGTCATCGACCAGCGGTTCGGCCGTGGCGCGGTCCTCGAAGAGGCCATCAACGACGCGCTGCCCAAGTTCTACACGGACGCGGTCAACGAGGGTGAGCTGAATGTCCTCGGCCAGCCCGACGTCGACATCACCGAGTTCAACGACGGCGACGAGCTCAAGTTCACCGCCGAGGTGGACATCCGCCCGGTCATCGAGATCCCGGACTACTCCGGTATCGAGGTCGTGGTGGACGCCGTGGAGGTCTCGGACGAGGACGTCGACAAGTCGCTGGAGCAGCTGCGCGACCGCTTCGCCTCCACCACCCCGGTCGAGCGCGCCGCGGCCGACGGCGACGTCGTCGTGGTCGACCTGGAGGCCAGTGTCGACGGCGATGTGCTGGAGGACGGCCTCGCCACCGGTGTCAGCTACACCATCGGCTCGGGCCAGCTCCTCGACGGCATCGACGAGGCCGTCATCGGCCTGGAGAAGGGCGGCTCCGCCACCTTCACCTCCGAGCTCAAGGGCGGCACCGCCTCCGGCAGCCAGGCCTCCGTCAAGGTGGACGTCTCCGATGTCCAGGAGCGCGAACTGCCCGCGCTGGACGACGACTTCGCCCAGCTGGCGTCCGAGTTCGACACCCTCGAAGAGCTCCGTGCGGACAGCCGCAAGCGCCTGGAGCGGATGAAGTCGTACGACCAGGCCACCCAGGCCCAGGAGAAGGTGCTGGACGCCCTGATCGAGCTGATCGAGGTCCCGATCCCGGAGAAGCTCCTCAAGGACGAGATCGGCACCCGCACCCACAACCTGGAGCACCACCAGTTCCCGCAGACCGGGCTGACCTGGGAGACGTACCTGGAGGCCGAGGGCAAGACCCGCGAGGAGTACGACGCGGAGCTCGAAGCGCAGGCGGTCAAGGGCATCAAGACCCAGTTCATCCTCGACGAGCTGGTCAACAAGGAGAAGCTGTCGGTCAACCAGGAGGAGCTCACCGAGCACCTCGTGCGCCGGGCCGGCACCTCGGGCATGACCCCGGACCAGTTCGCCCAGGCCGTGGTCGAAGGCGGCCAGGTGCCGATCCTGGTCGGCGAGGTCGCCCGCGGCAAGGCGCTGGCCGTGGTCGTGGAGGCCGCCAAGGTCACCGACACCAACGGTGAGCCGGTCGACCTCGACGACGAAGAGGACGAAGACGGCGAAGAGGGCGCCGGGACCGGGGCCGCCGAGGCGGACGCCGACGCGGAGAGCGCGGTCGAGACCGCCGACGCCGAGGACGAGTCCGCCAAGGCCTGACCCGGGGCCCCACCGGTCCGCAGCCGGCCCAGCGGCCCAGCAGGGTCCCCCCGGCCGGCCGGGGCCGTACAGCCGTGAGCAGAGCCGCCAGCAGGGGCCCGAACGCCGTACCGCGTTCGGGCCCCCGCTCTTCTTCCCGCCCCGGTCGCGACCAGCCCGTGACCCGCCCGCCACCCGTCCGACGGGCCCCGCCGCGTCCCGCCGGGCCCCGTGCCCGCACCCCCGCTCGCACCTGCGCTCACAGCGAACAGTCCCGCGTAGGGGATTGCTGGGCCCCACCTGCGCGTTAGGGTCCGTTAGTAGGAGGGCAGGGGTGCAGCACCGGCCGACGCCGGGACAGCGGCCCACCGTCCTGACGCAGACGCTCCGACGAAAACCCTGTGGCGGCAGCTCCGCCGTCCGACAAACGAGCAGGTGGATACGTGACGACTCTGATGCCTTCCGCCGCCGGCGAGCCGACTTTCGGTGGCCTCGGCGACCAGGTCTACAACCGACTGCTCGGCGAGCGAATCATCTTCCTCGGCCAGGCGGTCGACGACGACATCGCCAACAAGATCACCGCGCAGCTGCTTCTCCTGGCCGCGGAGCCGGAGAAGGACATCTACCTGTACATCAACAGCCCCGGCGGCTCGGTGACCGCCGGTATGGCCATCTACGACACCATGCAGTTCATCGCGAACGACGTGGTCACGATCGCCATGGGCATGGCCGCCTCGATGGGGCAGTTCCTGCTCACCGCGGGCACCCCCGGCAAGCGGTTCGCGCTGCCGAACACCCGCATCCTGATGCACCAGCCCTCCGCGGGGCTCGGCGGCTCCGCGACCGACATCAAGATCCAGGCCGAGCAGCTGCTGCACACCAAGCGCCGGATGGCCGAGCTGATCGCCCAGCACTCCGGCCAGAGCTTCGAGCAGATCACCAGGGACTCCGACCGCGACCGCTGGTTCTCCGCCGAGGAGGCCCAGGAATACGGCCTGCTGGACGGCGTGATGCTCTCCGCCGCGCTTGTCCCCGGCGGCGGCGGCACCGGCGCCGGCGGCTCGGGATCCTGAGCCCCTGCCCGCGCCCGTGCCAAGGCCCGGGGCGGCGCCCGCGCATCCGCCCGCGCCCGTGCTCCGGGCCCGAGCCCCGCAGATCCCTCGAAGCTTTTCATCACCAGGACGGTGGACGTGAATCCCTTGAACTTCCCCGGTAGTGGCCTGTACGAGCGCACCGCGGCCGAGCGGCCCGGTCTGTTCGGCGCCGAGGCCCGTTATGTCATCCCGCGCTTCGTCGAGCGCACCTCGCAGGGCGTGCGCGAGTACGACCCGTACGCCAAGCTCTTCGAGGAGCGCGTCATCTTCCTCGGCGTGCAGATCGACGACGCCTCCGCCAACGACGTCATGGCGCAGCTGCTGTGCCTGGAGTCGATGGACCCCGACCGCGACATCTCGGTCTACATCAACAGCCCCGGTGGTTCCTTCACCGCGCTGACCGCCATCTACGACACCATGCAGTTCGTGAAGCCCGACATCCAGACGGTCTGCATGGGCCAGGCGGCCTCCGCCGCGGCCGTGCTGCTCGCGGCCGGCAGCCCCGGCAAGCGGATGGCGCTCCCCAATGCGCGGGTGCTCATCCACCAGCCGTACAGTGAGACCGGTCGCGGTCAGGTGTCCGACCTGGAGATCGCCGCGAACGAGATCATCCGGATGCGGCAGCAGCTGGAGGAGATGCTCGCCAAGCACTCCACCACGCCGATCGAGGAGATCCGCGAGGACATCGAGCGTGACAAGATCCTCACCGCTGATGAGGCACTGACCTACGGTCTGATCGACCAGATCGTGTCGACCCGCAAGACCTCCGTCAGCGTCTGATGTATCCGCCCGGCGTGAACGCCTGACGGACGGCGACTGACGGCACCACGGCCCACCCTCGTGGTCGGCCCTCCTTGGACTCGGAAAGCGAGTACGTCCAAGGGGGGCCCACACGAGGGGCGCGGCAAGGTACCGTCGATGAGAGAAGCACCAGGCTCCGTTGAAGGTCGGCGGATCCCAGGCGAAGGGGAAACACCTCGTGGCACGCATCGGTGACGGTGGAGACCTGCTGAAGTGCTCATTCTGCGGAAAGAGCCAGAAGCAGGTGAAGAAGCTCATCGCAGGCCCGGGTGTGTACATCTGCGACGAGTGCATCGACCTCTGCAACGAGATCATCGAGGAGGAACTCGCCGAGTCCTCCGAGGTGCGCTGGGAGGACCTGCCCAAGCCGCGGGAGATCTACGAGTTCCTGGAGAGCTACGTCGTCGGCCAGGAGCCGGCGAAGAAGGCCCTCTCGGTCGCGGTCTACAACCACTACAAGCGGGTCCAGGCCGGTGAGAACGGCCGCCCGGGACACGACGACGCCATCGAGCTCGCCAAGTCCAACATCCTGCTGCTGGGCCCCACCGGCTCCGGCAAGACGCTGCTGGCCCAGACCCTGGCCCGGATGCTGAACGTGCCGTTCGCCATCGCCGACGCCACCGCGCTCACCGAGGCGGGCTACGTGGGCGAGGATGTCGAGAACATCCTGCTGAAGCTGATCCAGGCGGCCGACTACGACGTCAAGAAGGCCGAGACCGGGATCATCTACATCGACGAGATCGACAAGGTCGCCCGCAAGAGCGAGAACCCGTCGATCACCCGCGATGTGTCCGGCGAGGGCGTGCAGCAGGCGCTGCTGAAGATCCTGGAGGGCACCACCGCCTCCGTGCCGCCGCAGGGCGGACGCAAGCACCCGCACCAGGAGTTCATCCAGATCGACACCACCAACGTGCTGTTCATCGTGGGCGGTGCCTTCTCGGGCCTGGAGAAGATCATCGAGGCCAGGGCGGGCGCCAAGGGCATCGGCTTCGGCGCCACCATCCGCTCCAAGCGCGAGCTGAACATGGCCGACCAGTTCTCCGAGATCATGCCCGAGGACCTGGTGAAGTTCGGCATGATCCCCGAGTTCATCGGCCGGCTGCCCGTCATCACCAACGTCCACAACCTGGACCGTGAGGCGCTGCTGCAGATCCTGGTCGAGCCGCGCAACGCACTGGTGAAGCAGTATCAGAAGCTCTTCGAACTCGACGGTGTGGAACTGGAGTTCGAGCGCGGGGCGCTGGAGGCCATCGCCGACCAGGCGATCCTGCGGCAGACCGGTGCCCGCGGTCTGCGCGCGATCATGGAGGAGGTGCTGATGTCGGTGATGTACGAGGTGCCGTCCCGCAAGGACGTGGCCCGGGTCGTGGTCACCGCCGACGTCGTGCACTCCAACGTCAACCCGACTCTGGTGCCGCGCGAGCCGCGGATCGTCGGCAAGGGCGAGCAGAAGAGCGCCTGACCCTCCTGAGGCCCGGACCCGGCCACCCGGACACCTGCGAAAGGAGCGCCCGGTCCCCGGCGGACCGGGCGCTCCGCGCTGCCGCCCCCACCCCGGGCAACTGATTCGTAACACCGCGGCCCGCCCCCGTAGAATCGGCCTCGTGACCGACAACACTCAGCGCCCCGACAGCGGGCCGAACAGCAACCCCGAACTGCCGACCCAGTACGCGCCGGCCGAGGTAGAGGGGGCGCTGTACGAGCGCTGGGTGCGGCGGGGGTACTTCGAGGCCGACGCGAAGAGCGGGAAGCCGCCGTACACCATCGTCATCCCGCCGCCGAACGTCACCGGGACGCTCCACCTCGGCCACGCCTTCCAGCACACCCTGATGGACGCCCTCACCCGCCGCCGGCGGATGCAGGGCTACGAGTCGCTGTGGCTGCCCGGCATGGACCACGCCGGCATCGCCACCCAGAACAAGGTCGAGCAGCAGCTCGGCACCGAGGGCAAGTCCCGCCAGGACATCGGCCGGGAGGCGTTCGTCGAGCGGGTCTGGCAGTGGAAGGAAGAGTACGGCGGCCGGATCCTGGGCCAGATGCGCCGCCTCGGCGACGGCGTCGACTGGTCGAGGGAACGCTTCACCATGGACGAGGGCCTGTCCCGGGCCGTCATGACCATCTTCAAGAAGCTCTACGACGACGAGCTGATCTACCGCGCCGAGCGGATCATCAACTGGTGTCCGCGCTGTCTGACCGCCATCTCCGACATCGAGGTGGAATACCAGGACGACGACGGCGAACTGGT
Source organism: Streptomyces polygonati (assembly GCF_042650325.1). Lineage (NCBI taxonomy): Bacteria > Bacillati > Actinomycetota > Actinomycetes > Kitasatosporales > Streptomycetaceae > Streptomyces > Streptomyces polygonati. The sequence goes on from NZ_JBHSBB010000027.1 coordinate 58,787, forward strand.
CTCGCTGCTGTACGGCGAGGGCGACGACACGGTCGTGGTGGCCACCACCCGCGCCGAGACGATGCTCGGTGACACCGCCGTCGCCGTCCACCCGGACGACGAGCGCTACAAGCACCTGGTCGGCAAGCGGATCAAGCTGCCGCTCACCGACCGGACGATCCCGGTGGTCGCCGACACCCATGTCGACCCGGAGTTCGGCACCGGCGCGGTCAAGGTCACCCCGGCGCACGACCCCAACGACTTCGCGATCGGCCAGCGGCACGGCCTGGAGTCCATCACGGTGATGGACGAGCGCGGCATCATCACCGTGCACGGACCGTTCCAGGGCCTGGACCGCTTCGAGGCGCGCTCGGCGATCGTCGGGAGCCTGCGCGAGCAGGGCCGGATCGTCGCGGAGAAGCGGCCGTACGTCCACTCGGTCGGCCACTGCTCACGCTGCAAGACCACCATCGAGCCGCGGCTGTCGCTCCAGTGGTGGGTCAAGGTCGGCCCGCTGGCCAAGGCCGCGGGCGACGCGGTCCGCGACGGCCGGGTCGCCATCCACCCGCCGGAGATGTCCAAGCGGTACTTCGACTGGGTCGACAACATGCACGACTGGTGCATCTCCCGCCAGTTGTGGTGGGGTCACCGCATCCCGGTCTGGTACGGCCCGGACGGCGAGACGATCTGCGTCGGGCCCGACGACCCCATTCCAGGTGAGGGCTGGACCCAGGACTCCGACGTCCTGGACACCTGGTTCTCCTCCGGGCTGTGGCCCTTCTCCACCCTGGGCTGGCCGGAGCGGACCCCCGACCTGGAGAAGTTCTATCCGACCGATGTGCTGCTCACCGGCCACGACATCATCTTCTTCTGGGTGGCCCGGATGATGATGTTCGGCCTGTACGCGATGGACGGCGTGGCGCCCTTCCACACCATCGCGCTCACCGGCCTGGTCCGTGACGAGCACGGCAAGAAGATGTCCAAGTCCAACCCCAACTCGGTGGACCCGCTGGACTGGATGAACGCCTACGGCTCCGACGCGGTGCGCTTCACCCTGGCCTCGGGCGCCAACCCGGGCGCGGACGTGCCGATCGGCGAGGACTGGGTCAAGGCGTCCCGCAACTTCGCCAACAAGATCTGGAACGCCACCCGCTTCGCGCTGATGAACGGCGCCAGCATCGAGGGCCCGCTGCCGGCCCCCGAGGAGCTGTCGGCGGCCGACCGGTGGATCCTGTCCCGGCTGAACACCGTGGTGGCGGAGGTGGACGCCAACTACGAGGACTTCCAGTTCGCCAAACTCAGCGACGGGCTCTACCACTTCGCCTGGGACGAGGTCTTCGACTGGTACGTGGAGCTGTCCAAGACCACCTTCTTCAAGGGCGGCGACGCGGCCAGGGTCTCCGGGCGGGTGCTCGGCGAGGTGCTGGACGTGATGCTGCGGCTGCTGCACCCGGTGGTGCCGTTCGTCACCGAGACGCTGTGGACGACGCTCACCGGCGGGGAGTCGCTGGTGATCGCGGACTGGCCGCGGGACAGCGGATTCCGGGACGCGGCGGCCGAGGCGGAGATCGCCGAGGTCCAGCGGGTGGTCACCGAGGTCCGCCGGTTCCGCTCCGACCAGGGCCTCCAGCCCGGCCAGCGGGTCCCGGCGCTGCTGACCCTCGACGCCACCGCGCTGGCGCCGCACGAGGACGCCATCCGGCAGCTGCTGCGGCTCCAGCCGGCCGGCGAGGGCTTCCACCCGACCGCCACGCTGCCGGTGGCCGGAATCACCGTCGCGCTCGACCTGTCCGGCACCATCGACGTGGCCGCCGAGCGCAAGCGGCTCGCCAAGGACCTGGGCCTGGCGGAGAAGGAGAAGGAGCAGGCCGGCCGGAAACTCGGCAACGACGCGTTCCTTGCCAAGGCGCCGGACAGCGTGGTGGCCGGAATCCGCGGCCGGCTGGCGGCGTCCGAGGCGGACATCGCCCGGATCACCGCGCAGCTCGCGGCGCTCCCGGAGGCATGATCCCGCCGAGCGGCGGACGGGCCCGGACCTTTCGGTCCGGGCCCGTTCCGTAGACTGCGCTGTGTGAGCGAGAACCTCCCGGGCGACGGGCCGTACGACGACGACTTCCCGGACGACCCGACCGGCGGTTCCAGCGCCGACGCCCCCGCCGACGACCCCGCTGAAAACTCCGGCGACGACTCCGCCGAGGACGGCGCCGACAACCCGGCCGGCGGGCCGCTCCGCGACGCCGACCTTGCCCTCATCGAGGCCGGCAGCCGCACCCTGCGCGCCCAGATCACCCCGCCCGCCCCCGAGGACGACGTGCCGTCCCGCCCGGTCGACCCGGAGCTCGACCGGCAGCTGCGCGCGGTCGAGGAGGAACTGCTCGGCCGCTGGCCCGAGACGAAGATCGATCCGTCGCTGGACCGGATCACCGCGCTGATGGACATCCTCGGTGATCCGCAGCGCACCTACCCGGCGATCCACATCACCGGCACCAACGGCAAGACCAGCACCGCCCGGATGATCGAGCGGCTGCTGCTCGCCTTCGAGCTGCGCACCGGCCGCTACACCAGCCCGCACGTCCAGTCCGTCACCGAGCGGATCACCCTGGACGGCACCCCGATCAGCGCCGAGCGCTTCATCGAGACCTACCGCGACCTCCAGCCGTACGTCGGCCTGATCGACGGCGGCCAGCCGCACCGGCTGTCCTTCTTCGAGGTGCTCACCGGGATGGCCTACGCGGCCTTCGCCGACGCGCCGGTGGACGTGGCCGTGGTGGAAGTCGGGCTGGGCGGCACCTGGGACGCCACCAATGTGCTGGACGGCCAGGTCGCGGTCGTCACCCCGATCTCGCTGGACCACACCGACCGGCTCGGCGCCACCACCGGCGAGATCGCGGTGGAGAAGGCCGGCATCGTCAAGAAGGACGCCACCGCCGTCTTCGCGCAGCAGCCCGCCGACGCCGCGAAGGTGCTGCTGGCGCGGGCGGCCGAGGTCGAGGCGACCGTGGTCCGGGCGGGCGTCGAATTCGGCGTGGTGCACCGCGAGGTCGCCGTCGGCGGGCAGCTGCTGACCCTGCGCGGCCTCGGCGGCGAGTACGAACAGGTCTTCCTGCCGCTGCACGGCGAACACCAGGCGCACAACGCCGCGCTCGCGCTCGCCGCCGTCGAGGCGTTCTTCGGTATCGGGCGCGTCCACGAGCGCACCCTCGACCCGGACACCGTGCGGGCCGCGTTCGCCGCGGTCACCTCGCCGGGCCGGCTCGAAGTGGTCCGCCGCAGCCCCACCGTGGTGCTGGACGCCGCGCACAACCCGGGCGGCGCGCGGGCCGCGGCCGCGGCCATCGGCGAGGTCTTCGCGTTCACCCATCTGGTGGGTGTGGTCGCCCCGAGCGCCGACAAGGATGTACGCGGGCTGCTGGAGGCCTTCGAGCCCGTCTTCTCCGAGGTGGTCGTCACCAGCAACTCGACCTCGCGCTCGATGGACGTGGACGCGCTGGCCGCGGTGGCCGTCGAGGTGTTCGGCGACGACCGGGTGCAGGTCGAGCCGCGGCTGGACGACGCGCTGGAGGCGGCCATCACCCTCGCCGAGGAGGAGGGCGAGTACGCCGGGGCCGGGGTGCTGGTCACCGGATCGGTGGTCACCGTGGGAGAGGCCCGGCTGCTGCTGGGCCGCAAGTGAGAGGGACCGGGCCATGCGGACGCTGTGTTCGAGCACGCTGATCGGCGAGTTCTTCGTCATCGGCTTCGCCGGGCTGGTCGCGATGAAACACCCCGACCTCTCGCAGGGCGCCGTGTGGACGGTGTGCGGCATCGCCATGGCGATGTGCGTGCTGCTGTGCGGGGCGCTCAAGCGGCCCGGCGCGCTGGCGGTCGGCTGGGCGCTGCAGATCGGCCTGATCGCCAGCGGTTTCGTGGTCGGTACGATGTTCATCCTCGGGGTGGTCTTCGCGGCCCTGTGGTGGGCGTCGATCCACTACGGCCGCAAGATCGACGAGATCAGGTCCCGCCATACGGCCCCCGCGGCCTGACGGCTAGGCTCGTCCGTACACCCGCACGTGTCATACGCATCAGGAGCCGAACCGTGTCCCAGCGCACCCTCGTCCTTCTCAAACCGGACGCCGTTCGCCGCGGTCTGATCGGTACGATCGTGACCCGGTTCGAGCAGAAGGCCGGCTGGACGATCACCGCGCTCGAACTCCGTACCCCGGACCGGGGCACCTTGGAGCAGCACTACGCCGAACACGTCGGCCGCCCGTTCTACGAGCCGCTGATGGACTTCATGGCGTCAGGTCCTTCCGTGGCGCTGGTGATCGAGGGCGAGCGGGTGGTGGCGGGCGTACGCGAACTGGCCGGCCCGACCGACCCGATCGCGGCGGCCCCGGGGACCATTCGGGGGGACTTCGGCACGATCGTGCGGGAGAATCTGGTGCACGCCTCGGACTCGGAGGAGTCCGCGGAGCGCGAGATCAAGCTGTTCTTCCCCGGTCTGGCCTAACCACCCGCCCCGGGCGGACATATGCCGGGGGCGATCGGGAACCATTCATTCCGACACGGCGTCACCATTACCGAGGTCCGCTGTGTGTTCTGATGACAATGACGTCGGAACCCTCGATGACGTCACAGCCCCGATCCCGCGTCCGGTCGGGCGCGACTACGATGGAATCTCCGTTCAAGCTCGGGAAGGCCAGACGTATCCACATGGCGAACAACATGTCGTTCATCGGCCGTGATATGGCTGTCGACCTCGGGACCGCCAACACGCTGGTGTACGTCAGGGGCCGCGGGATCGTCCTGAACGAGCCGTCGGTGGTCGCGGTCAACACCAACACCGGGGGAATCCTCGCCGTCGGTTCCGAGGCGAAGAAGATGATCGGACGCACGCCGGGCAACATCGTCGCGGTCCGGCCGCTGAAGGACGGCGTCATCGCCGACTTCGAGATCACCGAGCGCATGCTGCGCTACTTCATCCTCAAGATCCACCGCCGCCGCTACATGGTCCGCCCGCGGGTCGTGGTGTGCGTGCCTTCCGGCATCACGGGCGTGGAGCGCCGTGCCGTCATCGAGGCCGCCACCCAGGCCGGCGCCCGTACCGTGCACATCATCGAGGAGCCGATGGCGGCCGCGATCGGCGCCGGACTCCCGGTGCACGAGGCGACCGGCAACATGGTGGTGGACATCGGCGGCGGCACCACCGAGGTCGCGGTGATCAGCCTCGGCGGCATCGTCACCGCCCAGTCCATCCGGGTGGCCGGCGACGAGCTGGACAACGCGATCATCCAGCACATCAAGAAGGAGTACAGCCTGCTGCTCGGAGAGCGCACCGCCGAGCAGATCAAGCTGACCATCGGTTCCGCCTTCGACTCCAAGCCGGAGCAGGAGGAGCACACCGAGATCCGCGGCCGCGACCTGGTCAGCGGGCTGCCCAAGACCGTGGTCATCTCGGCCGGCGAGGTCCGCAAGGCCATCGAGGAACCGGTCAACGCGATCGTGGACGCAGTCAAGACCACCCTGGACAAGTGCCCGCCGGAGCTGTCCGGCGACATCATGGACCGCGGCATCGTGCTGGCCGGCGGCGGCGCGCTGCTGCGCGGCCTCGACGAGCGACTGCGATTCGAGACGGGCATGCCGATCCATATCGCGGAATCGCCGCTGGACTGCGTGGCGCTGGGCGCCGGCAAGTGCGTCGAGGAATTCGAGGCGCTCCAGCAGGTCCTCGACGCCGCGCCCCGCAGATGACCCCTCGTAGGTGACGTCGTGCAGATAACACCCCGCGGATAACCCGCTCATAACCAGCGGAAAACCGCAGACCGCACTGAGCGGGCGGCACCCGGACAGCAACCTGAACAGCACCCCGAAGAACACCCCGAAGAACACCCCGAACAACATCGCAGACGACTGCTCGCAGACGACCCCGCCGGACCGGCCGCCGCGGGTGCGCACCGCTCACCGGCCATACCCCGCACACTAGTTCCGACCGGCCGCGCCCTTAGCGGCGGCGGGTCCGATGAGGAAGGCACGGACTGGCGCCCGTGAGGGACACAAAGGAGAGCCGGCTGCTGCTGGTACTGCTGGTGGTGGTGGCGTTCGCGCTGATCACCGTGGACATCCGCGGCGGTGAGAACTCACCGCTGGACCGGCCGCGGCAGGTGGCGCAGTCCGTCTTCGGCCCGGTGGAGAACAGCGTGGCCGGAGCCGTCGACCCGGTGGGCAACGCCATAGACGCGGTACGGGACTCGGGCGGCCGCAGCAGCACCATCAACCGGCTCAAGCGTGAGAACGCCGCGCTCAAGGAGCAGTTGGGCAGCAAGGACATCACCCGCAACCGCGCCGCCGAACTCGACAAGATGCTCAAGACCGCCGGCGCCGGCCAGTACACCATCAAGGGCGCGCAGGTCATCGCGATAGGAGCCGCCCAGGGCTTTTCCTGGACGGTCACCATCGACGCGGGCAGCAGGGACGGCATCGCCCGCGACATGACCGTCATCAACGGCGACGGTCTGGTCGGCCGGGTCACCACCGTGGGCCCGTCCACCGCCACCGTGCTGCTCGCCAACGACCCGGACTTCACCGTCGGCACCCGGCTGGAGAGGTCCATGGAGCTCGGCTTCGCCACCGGCGAGGGCAACCGCCCGATGCGGGTCCAACTGCTCAACGCCAGCGCCAACGTGCACGACGGCGACCGGCTGGTCACCTTCGGCTCCACCGGGGGCAAGCCCTTCGTGGCGGGTGTGCCGGTCGGCAGGATCGTGGGCGTCGACCCGTCGGCGGGCAACCTCACCAAGACCGTGCAGGTCCAGCCCTTCGTCGGCTTCACCAAACTGGACATCGTGGGCGTCGTCGTGGTGGGCCCGCGCACCGACCCGCGCGACAGCGTGCTGCCGACCCGCCCGGCCCCGCCGGCCAAACCGAAGCCCAAGCCCAAGCCGAGCGGTACGGCGACCGGCACGGACGGCACGACCGGCACCGGCGACACGGGCGACACGGGGAACGGCACCGACAATCCGGCGGAGCAGCCCGGGGACGTGCCGGGCGACCTCCCGGGCGCCACCCCCACCGCCACCGTCCAGGACTACAACATCACCCTGGGCGATCAACCCACCCCGACGAACACCAGCGGGGGCTGACCCATGCGCGCCAAACGGATCGTGCTTTCCACCCTTCTGGTGGCCATCGCCATGGTCGCCCAGGTCAGCGTGCTGGCCCGGCTGCATCTGCCCGGGGCCGTACCCGACCTGCTGCTGCTGACCGTGCTCGGTCTGGCCCTCGCCTACGGCCATGTCGGCGGCTGCCTGATCGGCTTCTTCGCCGGGCTGCTCGCCGACATCGCGCCGCCCGCCGACCACGCCGTGGGGCGCTACGCCCTGGTGCTGTGCGTGATCGGCTACCTGGCCGGCCTGGTCAAACCCGAGAGCGGCCAGCCGCGCACCGCGGCCGGCCCGATGATGGTCGTCGTCGGCGCCGCCATCGGCACCACCCTGCTCTACGCCGGCGTCGGCAGCCTCGTCGGGGACCAGGCCGGCGCCCATGTCGGGCTGGCCAAGCTGGTGTTCACCGCCACGCTCTACGACCTGCTGCTGGCGCCCTTCGTGGTGCCGGTGGTGATGGCGCTGGCCCGCCGCTTCGACCACGATCCGCTGGCCGACGACACCTCCGGCTTCGGCGGGGTGGGCGGCAGCCGCGGCCGGATGAGAACCGCCAGAACCGGACTGGCCCCGCAGCGCGGCCTGTTCGGGCGGGCGGGCAAGATGGTCAGGTTCAACTCGCCGGCCAGGGGAGCGCGTCGCCAGCCATGAGCAATATCCCGGACACCGGTCGGACCACGCGGGTCACCATCCGCCTGGTCATCCTGCAAGTCCTCACCCTGTCGCTGCTGTTCACCCTCGGCGGCCGGCTGTGGTATTTGCAGATCCGCAACGGCCAGGAGTACGACCAGAAGGCCGCCAACAACCACATCCAGCAGGTGGTCACCCCCGCCGTGCGCGGCGCGATCCTCGACGACCACGGTGTGCCGCTGGCCGACAACGAGACCCGGCTGGTGGTCTCGGCCAGCCGTACCGACCTGCTCAAGCAGTCCGACGACGGCAAGGCCGTACTGGCCCGGCTGGCCGGCGTACTCGGGATGAAGGCGCAGGAGGTGCAGGACAAGGTCCGGCTGTGCGACGCCAAGACCCCGCAGCCCTGCTGGAACGGCTCGCCCTACCAGCCGATCCCGATCACCGACGCGGCCACCACCCAGCAGGCCCTGCAGATCATGGAGCGCCGCGAGGACTTCCCCGGCATCACCGCCGAACCCACCGCGGTGCGCCGCTACCCGGCCCCGTACAAGGCCAACACCGCCCAGGTGCTCGGCTACCTCTCGCCGGTCACCGACGCCGAGCTGACCGCCTCCGAGAAGACCGCCACGCCGCTGCTGCGGTCCGACCAGATCGGCCGCTCCGGCCTGGAGAGCAGCTACGACCCCGAGCTGCGCGGCAAGGCCGGTGTCACCCGCTACGAGGTGGACAACCTCGGCCGGGTCATCGGCAAGGCCGGCGACACCCCGGCCACCCCCGGCGACACCCTGGTCACCAGCATCGACGCCAAGGTCCAGGCGGTCACCGAGAAGCAGCTCAACGCGGCGATGCAGGAAGCCCGCCGGACCTTCGACCCGATCACCCACGAGAACTACAAGGCCGACTCGGGCGCGGCCGTGGTGATGGACAACCACACCGGGCAGATCATCGCGATGGCCAGCGCGCCGACCTACGACCCCAACTCCTGGGTCGGCGGCATCTCGGCCAAGGACTACCAGAACCTGACCGCGGTCAAGTCCAACTACCCGCTGCTCAACCGGGCGATCCAGGGCCAGTCGGCCCCCGGCTCCACCTTCAAGGTGGTGTCCACCTCGGCCGCCGTCAACGCCGGCTACGACATCAACGGCGGCTATCCCTGCACCTCGTCGATGAAGATCGGCGACCAGGTCTTCAAGAACTTCGAGAACGAGAGCTTCGGCGACATCTCGCTCGGCCGGGCGCTGGAGGTCTCCTGCGACACCGTCTTCTACGGCATCGCGTACAAGGAGTGGCAGAAGGACGGCGGTTACTCGCCCAAGCACCCCAACGACTGGTTCTACAAGACCGCCCACCAGTTCGGTCTCGGCGCCAAGACCGATGTGGACCTGCCCGGCGAGGTCACCGGCCGTATCCCGGACCGGCAGTGGAAGCAGGACTACTACGACGCCAACAAGGACTACTGGTGCAAGCTGAAGAAGACCAGTAAGAAGCACGACCTGGCCACCAACATCGCCCGGGAGAACTGCACCGACGGCTACATGCTGCGGGCCGGTGACTCCGTCAACTACGCGATCGGCCAGGGCGACACGCTCGTCACCCCGATCCAGATGGCCCGCGCCTACGCGGCCCTCGCCAACGGCGGCACGCTCTACCAGCCGACCATAGGGAAGGCGGTGGTGAGCCCCGACGGCAAGACCGTCACCCCGATCAAGCCCAAGGTGGTCGGCAAGCTGCCCGACAGCCAGAACACCCTGAAGTACATCGACGAGGCCACCGCGGGCGTGGTCACCGGTGGTACCGCCAACTGGAAGTTCCTCAACTGGCCGCAGGACAAGATCACCCTGCACGCCAAGACCGGTACCGCGGAGGTCACCGGCAAGCAGACCACCTCCTGGCTGACCACGTACACCAAGGACTACACGATCGTGATGACGATCTCGCAGGCCGGTACGGGTTCCGGCGGCTCCGGTACGGCGGTCCGCCGGATCTACGAGGCGATGTACGGCATCCAGAAGGACAGCACCGCGGTCGACCCGAAGAAGGGCATCATGCCCAAGCCGGTCACCTCGCTGCCGAAGATCTCCCCGGACGGCGTGGTCGTCGCCCCGGCGTCCTACGTCGTCGGCCCCTCGGGCCCCGGCGACCTCGGCCCGGTGCTGACCTCCGGCGACGGCCCGCGCACCGCGGACGACACCGGATCGGCGCTGGCCGCCCTCACCCCGACGCGCACCGAGCGGCTGCTGTACGGCAGGAAGTCCTGGTCATGAGCGCCCATACGTATACCGTCCCCCGGTTCAGCCCGGAGAAGTCCGCCCTCGGCAAGCTCTTCGCCCGCGACTCGGTGGTCCGGCGGATGGACTGGGTGCTGCTCTTCGCCACGCTGCTGCTGTGCGCGATCGGCACCATGCTGGTCTACTCGGCCACCCGGAACCGGACCAACCTCACCCATGGCGACCAGTACTACTTCCTGATCCGCCATGTGATGAACGCCGGCATCGGCTTCGGTCTGGCCATCGGCGCGATGGCCATAGGGCACCACCGCATGCGGACGATCGTGCCCTTCTTCTACGTCCTGTCGATCCTCGGCATCCTGGCGGTGCTCAGCCCGCTGGGCTCCACCATCAACGGCGCCCACTCCTGGATCGTGATCGGCGGCGGCTTCTCGCTCCAGCCGTCGGAGTTCGTCAAGGTCGCGATCATCATCGGCATGGCCATGGTGCTGTCCGCGCAGGTCGACGCGGGCGACAAGCTGCATCCCGGCCACCGCACGGTGCTCCAGTCGCTGGCGCTGGCCGGTGCCCCGGTCGCGATCATCATGCTGATGCCGGACCTCGGCTCGGTGATGGTGCTGGCCGCGATCGTGCTCGGCATCCTGCTGGCCTCCGGCGCGTCCGCCCGCTGGGTGTTCGGCCTGATCGGCACGGGTTTCGTCGGCGCGCTCCTGGTCTGGAAGCTCGGCATCCTCGACAAGTACCAGATCGACCGCTTCGCGGCCTTCGCCAACCCGGCGCTCGACCCGGCAGGTGTCGGCTACAACACCAGCCAGGCCCGGATCGCCATCGGCTCCGGCGGCCTGCTGGGCAAGGGCCTCTTCCACGGCAGCCAGACCACCGGCCAGTTCGTCCCCGAGCAGCAGACCGACTTCGTCTTCTCCGTGGCCGGCGAGGAACTCGGCTTCGTCGGCGCGCTCCTCATCGTCACCCTCATCGGCGTCATCCTCTGGCGCGCCTGCTCGATCGCCCGCAACGCCACCGACCTCTACGGCACGATCGTGGCGGCGGGCGTGGTGGCGTGGTTCTCCTTCCAGTCCTTCGAGAACATCGGCATGACCCTCGGGATCATGCCGGTGGCCGGCATCCCCTTGCCGTTCGTCTCCTACGGCGGCTCGTCGATGTTCGCGAATTTCATTGCCATAGGGCTGCTGGAGTCGGTGAAGATGAAGCGGGCGATGTCAGCATGACGCTGCGCTGAGCCCAGCCGAATCGGACCCGCACCGGCCCGTTTCCGGGTGCGGGTGCGTTGTGGTTGTTCGCGCAGTTCCTCGCGCCCCTGCGGGGCGATGCCTGCGGGGTGAGGTGCGCCCCGTCAGGGGCGCGGGGAACTGCGCGGCCAGCCACGGACGGCGCGCGGTTTGGGGATGGCCGTAAGTGTCACGGCGGGGTCGTTTCAGAGGCGCGGGGAACCGCGCGGGGAGGTGGGGGCGGGCCGCGGTCCGGGGCGGGGCCGTTCCGGTAGCGCTCGGCACGAGACATTGCCGGGGTGGGCAGCGGGGCATACCGTCCAAGCATGGGCGAACGGGTGGCAGAGACCGAACGTAAGTACGAGGCCAGCGGGCAGTCCGGGTTCGAGGCGGATGGGCTCGCCGGGGTCGCCGAGGTGCGCCGGCCGGCGGCCGATCGGCTGGACGCGGTCTACTACGACACCGCCGGGCTCGCCCTCGTCGCGCACCGGACGACACTGCGGCGGCGTACCGGCGGTCAGGACGCCGGCTGGCACCTGAAGCTCCCCACCGCGCAGGCGGACACCCGCACCGAGGTGCACGCCCCGCTCGGCTCGGCCACCGGCGAGGCCACCGGCGAGCCGCCCGAGGAGTTGCGGACCGAGGTCGCCGCGATCGTCCGCGGCCACCCGCTCGCGCCCGTCGTACGCCTGCGCACGACCCGGCGGCGGACGCTGCTGCTGGACGACGAGGGGCGGACCCTCGCCGAGATCGCCCACGACGAGGTGGCGGCGGATCTCGCCGAGCCGTCCGAACCGCGGTCGGAAGAGCCCTCCTGGACCCCGGGCCCGGCCTGGACCGAGACCGAGGTCGAACTGGCCGAGGGCGGCGCGGACTTGCTGGACGCCGTGGAGGAACGCCTGCTCGCCGCCGGCATGCGCCGCTCCTCCTCCCCCTCCAAACTCGCGCATGCCCTCGGCGACCGCCTGGTGCCGCCGCTGCCCGGGCCCCCGGCTGTACCGGAGACGGCCGGGCAGACCGCCACCGGATACCTGTACGAGCAGCTGACCGCTCTGCTGGCCCTCGACCCCGCCGTGCGCCGCGCCGAGGAGGACGCCGTGCACCGGATGCGGGTGGCCACCCGGCGGGCCCGCAGCGCCCTGAAGAGCTTCGGCCGCGAGCTGGACCGCCGGGTCACCGACCCTCTCGGCGGGGAGCTGAAGTGGCTGGCCGGCGCCCTCGGCCTGGAACGCGACCGGGAGGTCCTCGCCGAACGCCTGGCCCGGCGCCTGGCCGAACTCGACCCCGCGCTGACCGGCGAGGCACTGCGGCGCCGCCTGCGCGCGCGGGGCGAGGGCGAGCCCTCAACAGAGGCCGCCACCGCGGGAAGCGCCTCCTCGGCCCACGCCGCCCTGGTCCGCGAGCTCGACGGCGCCCGCTACTTCGCCCTGCTCGACGGCATGGAAGCCCTGCTGGCCGCACCCCCGTTCCTGCGACCGGCCGCCGACGCCCCCGCCGGGACCTCCGCCGCCGCGACCGTACGCCGGGACCACGCGCGGCTGCGCGCCGCCGTCGAGACCGCGCTGGCCATGCCGGCCGGCGACGACCGCGACACCGCCCTGCACGACGCCCGCAAGGACGCCAAACGCGCCCGCTACTCCAGCGAGGCCGCCACCGCAGTCCTCGGCAAGCGCGCCGCCGCCCACACCTCCCGGCTGAAGGGCATCCAGCAGCTCCTCGGCGAGCACCAGGACGGCTACCTCTGCCGGACCGCCCTGGTCCCGCTGCGCGCCGACGCGGTGGCGGCCGGCGAGGACCCGGCGCCGTACGACGCGATGATCCGCCGCGAACGCGAACTGGCCGCCGGTGTCGAGGCCGATCTCCCGGCCGCGTGGCGGGAGGCGGACCAGCCGGTCTGAGACCGGCCCGCGGCTGTGGACGGCCCGGACGGAGGCCTCCTCCGCTCGGGTAGTCTTGAGGGTCACCCTTCCCCGGGGCCCGGTCGGGCCGGGCGCGGGGTCCACCGTCCGCTGATGAAAGTCGCCGAGATGCCTGTCGAGTCGGTCTTCCCGCGCCTGGAAGCGCTGCTCCCGCACGTCCAGAAGCCGATCCAGTACGTGGGCGGGGAGCTGAACTCAACCGTCAAGGAGTGGGACAGCACCGACGTCCGCTGGGCGCTGATGTACCCGGACGCGTACGAAGTGGGGCTGCCCAACCAGGGCGTCATGATCCTGTACGAGGTGCTCAACGAACAGCGGGGCGTGCTCGCCGAGCGCACCTACAGCGTCTGGCCGGACCTGGAAGCGCTGATGCGCGAGCACGACGTGCCGCAGTTCACGGTGGACGGCCACCGGCCGGTCCGCGCGTTCGACGTCTTCGGGCTCAGCTTCTCCACCGAGCTCGGCTACACCAACATGCTGACCGCCCTTGACCTGGCCGGCATCCCGCTGAACGCCGCGGACCGCACCGCGGACGACCCGATCGTGCTGGCCGGCGGCCACGCCGCCTTCAACCCCGAGCCGATCGCCGACTTCATCGACGCGGCCGTGATCGGCGACGGCGAGCAGGCCGTACTGACGATCACCCAGCTCGTGCGGGCCTGGAAGGCCGAGGGCCGCCCCGGCGGGCGGGACGAACTGCTGCTGCGGCTGGCCAGGACCGGCGGGGTGTACGTCCCGCGCTTCTACGACGTGGAGTATCTGGCCGACGGCCGCATCTCGCGGGTCGTGCCCAACCGCTCGGGCGTGCCGTGGCGGGTCTCGAAGCACACCGTGATGGACCTGGACGAGTGGCCGTACCCCAAGCAGCCGCTCGTACCGCTGGCCGAGACCGTGCACGAGCGCATGTCCGTGGAGATCTTCCGCGGCTGCACCCGCGGCTGCCGCTTCTGCCAGGCCGGCATGATCACCCGCCCGGTGCGCGAGCGGTCCATCACCGGCATCGGCGAGATGGTCGAAGCCGGCCTGAAGGCGACCGGCTTCGAGGAGGTCGGCCTGCTGTCGCTGTCCTCCGCCGACCACAGCGAGATCGCCGACATCGCCAAGGGCCTCGCCGATCGCTACGAGGCGGACAAGATCGGCCTGTCCCTGCCCTCCACCCGGGTCGACGCCTTCAACATCGACCTCGCCAACGAACTGACCCGCAACGGCCGCCGCTCCGGCCTCACCTTCGCTCCCGAAGGCGGCTCCGAGCGCATCCGCAAGGTCATCAACAAGATGGTCTCCGAGGAGGACCTGATCCGGACCGTCGCCACCGCCTACGGCAACGGCTGGCGTCAGGTCAAGCTCTACTTCATGTGCGGGCTCCCCACCGAGACCGACGAGGACGTGCTGCAGATCGCGGAGATGGCCAAGCGCGTCATCGCCAAGGGCCGCGAGGTCACCGGCCAGAACGACATCCGCTGCACCGTCTCCATCGGCGGCTTCGTCCCCAAGCCGCACACCCCCTTCCAGTGGGCGCCCCAACTCGGCGTCGAGGAGACCGACGCCCGGCTGGAGAAGCTGCGCGACGCCATCCGCGGCGACAAGAAGTACGGCCGCAACATCGGCTTCCGCTACCACGACGGCAAGCCCGGCATCATCGAGGGCCTGCTCTCCCGGGGCGACCGCCGGGTCGGCGCGGTGATCCGCGCGGTCTACGAGGACGGCGGCCGCTTCGACGGCTGGCGCGAGCACTTCTCCTACGACCGCTGGCTCCGCTCCTGCGAAGCCGCCCTGCCCGCCTTCGGCCTCGACCTCGCGTGGTACACCACCCGCGAGCGCACCGCCGAGGAAGTCCTGCCCTGGGACCACCTCGACTCCGGCCTCGACAAGGACTGGCTCTGGGCCGACTGGCAGGACGCCCTGGACGAGACCGAGGTCGAGGACTGCCGCTGGACCCCCTGCTTCGACTGCGGCGTCTGCCCCCAACTGGACCTCGACATCCAGGTGGGCCCGACGGGCAAGAAGCTGCTGCCGCTGACGGTGGTCAACGCGGGGACCCCGGCGGCCTCCTGACCGGCGGGGGCAACCGTTGCGCCGCGCCGGACGTCTCACAGGCGACGCCGGCGACGGCGAGGCCCATCCGCAAGGCGAGGGACCGGCCGCCGAGGGCGGCAGCCGACCGAGGAGAACCCGTGGACGCAGTCAGCCCCGCGCCCGCCGGCCCCGCGCGGGCGGCGGAGGGCATGCCCGAAGCGCCCCAGGAACCCGGCGCGGCGGTCGCCGCCGTGGGCGGGCGAGCGGCTAAGGCGCCGCTGCGGCTGGACATCCAGGGGCTGCGCGCGCTCGCCGTGACAATGGTGGTGCTGTCGCACGCCGGAGTGCCGCATGTGCAGGGCGGCTACATAGGCGTCGACGTCTTCTTCGTCATATCGGGCTTCCTCATCACCTCGCTGCTGCTGCGCGAACTGTCCGCCGACGGGCGGCTGTCCATCCGGAAGTTCTACGCCCGCCGGGCGCTGCGGCTGCTGCCGGCCTCGACCATCGTCGTGGTCGCCACGCTCGGCGGCGCCTGGCTGTACCTGTCGCGGGTGCGCTTCTCCGAGTACGTGGGGGACGCGCTCAGCAGCACCTTCTACGTGGTGAACCTGCGGCTGGCCGGGGCCGGCACCAATTACCTGAACGCGGACAGCCCACCGTCGCCGTTCCAGCACTTCTGGTCGCTCGCGGTGGAGGAGCAGTTCTATCTGATCTGGCCGCTGCTGCTGCTCGTCACCTGGAAGGTGACCGGGAGCCTGGCCGGCGCCTCGGCGCGACGGCGCGCCGTGCTGCTCACGGTGCCGCTCGTCGCGCTGTGCGCGGTGTCGTTCGTCTTCAATGTGACGCTCACCGGCACCTCGGTCTCCTGGGCGTACTTCGGTTCGCACGCCCGCTTCTGGGAACTGGGCGTCGGCGCGCTGCTCGGGATGTCGGTGTCCCGGCTGGAGCGGCTGCCGCGCCCGGTCGCGGCGGCGATGACCTGGACCGGCCTCGGCACGCTGGTCGGGGCGGCGCTGTGGCTCGACAACGGCACGGCCTTTCCCGGGTACTGGGCGCTGCTGCCGGTGGCTGGCGCCGGCCTCGTGCTGGCCGGCGGCTGCGCGCCCGTGCGCTACGGCGCCGGTCTGGTGCTGTCGCCGCGGCCGGTCACCTGGGTCGGCGGCGTCTCGTACGGCTGGTATCTGTGGCACTGGCCGCTGCTGGTGATCCTGCCGGAGGCGTTCCACCACAGGCCGACCGTCTGGTTCAACCTGGCCTGCTGCGCGGTCGGGCTCGCGCTGGCCTGGCTGACGCTGCGCCTGGTGGAGAATCCGGTGCGGTTCAACGGCGTCTTCCGCGGGCGGCCCTGGCGGGCGCTGGCCCTGGGGGCCGGGCTCTCCGCGTTCGCGACCGCGGCGGCGCTGATCGCGGCCGCCTTCCCGCCGCAGATCGGCGTGGGCGCGGCGGCCCCGGCGCTGCGGGGCGCGGTGATGGAAGCGGCCGACCCGCAGGTGACGCTGTCGCGGCTGCTGGCGGCGCCCAACGACAGCCTGCCGGTGAACATGTCGCCGAAGATCACCGACGTCAAGGGCGAACTGTCCGCGCTGTACCGGGAGGGCTGCCAGGTCGCCTATACGAGCACCGCGCAGCCGCCCTGCGTCTTCGGCGACCCGCACGGCGGCAGGACCGTCGTGCTGTTCGGGGACTCGCACGCCGCCCAGTGGTTCCCGGCGCTCGACCCGCTCGCCAGGCAACGGCACTGGAAGCTGGTGGTGATGACCAAGTCCTCCTGCAAGGTCGCCCGGATCACCACCGTCCACGAGACGAAGCCGTACGCGTCCTGTGACCAGTGGCGGGCCAAGGCGGTGGAACGGATCGTCGCGATGCGTCCCGCGCTGGTGTTCGCCGCCTCCTCGGACGTGGCGCAGCTGGCGCACCCCGCGAAGGACCAGCAGGCGCAGTGGACCGACGGATTCACCCGGACATTCCAGGCGCTCCGTCCCAGCGGCGCCCGGGTGCTGGCGGTACTGGACACGCCCTGGCCGAAGAACGACGCGGTGGACTGCGCGGCGGCCCATCCGCTGGACCTGGCGGTGTGCACGTCGCGCGTCGCGGAGGCGATCCAGTCGCCCGCCCGGCGCACCGAGATCCGCACGGCGGCGGCCCGCACCGGCGCGACCCTGCTCGACCCGGAACCATGGCTGTGCAGCCCGGCCGGGATCTGCCCGGTCGTGGTGGGCGACACCTTCGTCTACCGCGACAGCAGCCACCTGAGTACCGCCTACGCGAAACTGCTCGCCCCGCTACTGTCCCAGCGGCTGACCGAGCTGTTCGGCCCGGATCTCACCGGGCACCCGGTGTCCTGACCACGCCCGCTGCTCGGCCGGGCGGGCCGGGGCGTCCCTGCTACCCCCGCTGGGCGAACACCACGTCGCGGGCCGTGGTCAGCGCCGTGGCGACGGCGCCCAGCAGGACGGCGTCCTCGCCCAGCGCGCTGGACGTGATGCGCGGGCGCAGCGGAGTCAGCCGGCGCAAGGTCTCGGTGACCGTCTCCAGCAGCAGGTCGGCGCTGTGGCCGACACCGCCGCCCAGCACGACGAGGTCGGGGTCGAGGACGGCCGCGACGGCCGCGACGGTGTGGGCCAGGCGCTCGCCCTCCTGGCGGACGGCGGCCACCGCCGCGGGGGCGCCGGCCCGGGCCGAGGCGAAGACGGACTTGGCGGTCAGCGGCCCCGTCATCCCCAGCGCGCGGGCGGCGCGGACCACCGCCTCGGCGGACACCGCGTCCTCCAGCGTGCCGGGTTCGCGCCCGGGCCAGGGCAGGAAGCCGATCTCGCCGGCCGCGCCGCCCGCGCCGGTGAAGGGGCGGCCGTCGGCGACGATGCCCATGCCGAGGCCGGTGCCGATCATCACGTAGACGAAGAGCCGGCTGCCGGCGCCGATGCCGAAGGTGTACTCGCCGAGGGCGGCGAGGTTGGCGTCGTTGTGCACGGCGAGCGGGACGCCGAGTTCGTCGCGCATCCGGTCGAAGAGGCCGGCCCGGCCCCAGCCGGGCAGGTGCAGGGCGTAGCGGACCCGGCGGGCGGCCGGATCGTAGACGCCCGGCGTGCCGACCACCGCGTGCGCCACCTGCGACGCGGTCACCCCGGCGTCCGCGACGACGCCGTGGGCCGTGGCCACCACCAGGTCGGCCATCGCGCCGGACGTCCGCGCCCGGTTGCGTACGTCGCTGCGCGCCACGATCGCACCGTCGAGATCGGCCAGCGCGACCCGCAGCCAGCCGCGGCCGATGTCGACACCGAGGGCGTGACCGGCGGACGGGTCGGGGGAGTAGAGCACGGCGGCGCGACCGCGCTCGGGGGTGTGGTGGCCGGCCTCGCGGACCAGGCCGGCCGCTTCCAGCGCGGCCAGCGCGCTGGACACGGTGGGCTTGGACAGGCCGGTCTCGCGGGCGAGTTGGGCCCGGGACGCGGGGGCGGCCCGGAGCCGCTCCAGCAGCAGGCGTTCATTGGAGCTGCGCAGCCGCTGCTGATTCCAGGGCTGCTCCCGGGGCGCGGGGGGCTGCTCCGCAGGAGGTCGCTCGGAGCCGCGGTCGCTGCTGGTCATGAAGGCATTCTCACGCATTCGGGACCCGGGCGGACCGAGGCGGTGGCTCTTGACCACGTCCGGAGCCGTACCCCTTGACCTCGTTAGTAAGGGAACTTAACTTGAACGCCTCGATCCCGGGCAGGCACCCCGGGTCCGCGACCGCACGACCACCGGAGAACCCCTACTCGCCCAGGGAGCCCCCATGTCCGGAAGCTCACCGCCCGCCGGCGGCTTCGTCCGCCGGATCGGCCTGTTCCAGGCCACCGCCATCAACATGAGCCAGATGTGCGGCATCGGACCCTTCGTCACCATCCCGCTGATGGTGGGCGCGTTCGGCGGCCCGCAGGCCGTCATCGGCTTCGTCGCCGGCGCGCTGCTCGCCCTCGCCGACGGCCTGGTGTGGGCCGAACTCGGCGCCGCCATGCCCGGCAGCGGCGGCAGCTACGTCTATCTGCGGCAGGCCTTCCAGTACCGCAGCGGCAAGCTGATGCCGTTTCTGTTCGTCTGGACGGCGATGCTGTTCATCCCGCTGATCATGTCCACCGGAGTGGTCGGCTTCGTGCAGTACCTCGGCTATCTCGCCCCGCACATGGGGCGGACCACCGGGGATCTGATCGGACTGGCCGTCATCGCCGTCGTGATCGGGCTGCTGTGGCGCGGCATCGAGCACATAGCGAGGATCACCGCCGTGATGTGGGCGGTGATGATCCTCTCGGTGCTGCTGGTGATCGTCGCGGCCGCCACCGACTTCTCCGGGCACCTGGCCTTCACCTATCCCGCGCACGCCTTCGCGCTGACCACCAGCCACTTCTGGACCGGCTTCGCCGGCGGTCTGACCATCGGTATCTACGACTACCTCGGCTACAACACCACCGCCTACATGGGCGCCGAGATCAAGCAGCCGGGCCGGGTGCTGCCGCGCTCGATCATCTACTCGATCCTCGGCATCATGGCGATCTACCTGATGCTGCAGATCGGCACCCTCGGCGTCATCGACTGGCACCGGATGACCGACCCGCACGACATCGCCGCCAGCTCCGTCGCCTCCGCCGTGCTGGAGAAGACCTGGGGCAAGGGCGCCGCCGACACGGTGACCGTACTCATCCTGATCACGGCCTTCGCCTCCGTCTTCACCGGGCTGCTCGGCGGCTCCCGGGTGCCCTTCGACGCGGCGCGCGAACGTGTCTTCTTCCGGCCCTTCGGCCGGCTGCACCCGCGGCACCGCTTCCCGGTCTGGGGGCTGGCCGCGATGGGCGTGATCACCGCGGCCGGCTTCCTGATCGGGCGGCACACCGACCTGCAGACGCTGATCCAGCTGCTGACCACGGTGATGGTGATCGTGCAGGCACTGGCCCAGATCCTCGCCGTCGGGGTGCTGCGCCGCCGCCAGCCGGGGCTGCGCAGGCCCTACCGGATGTGGCTGTATCCGGTGCCGGGGATCGTCGCGCTGATCGGCTGGATCGTCATCTACGGCTACGCGGACAAGAATTCACCCGGCCGTCACCCGATCGAGTGGTCACTGCTGTGGGTCGTGCTGGGCGTGGTCGCGTTCGCGCTCTGGTCGAACTACGAGAAGGTGTGGCCGTTCGGCCCCAAGGAGATCTCCGAGGAGTATCTGACCGGGGCCGACCCGGACGCCGAGCCGGTCGCGGTCTGAACTCCGGGCGGGGCCGCGGACGGTAGTGGTAATCCGTTGGCCCCGCCCGGCGGCGGTCCGGCAGACTGAGGCGATGCCGCAGCTCATCGCACCCGATGTCCGCGTCCACGCCTCCTTCCTGGCCGTAATGGCCGAGTTCACCGCCGAGGGGCGGGGCGACGTGGCGGACGAATCGATGGTCGGCCGCGACCTGCGGCTGTGGTCGCACCGCTGGCAGGACCCGGCGGTCTTCGCGGAGTACGTGGCCGCGCTGCTCGCCGACGGGGACCCGGACCGGCCGCGGACCGACGGGCGGGTGCCGTGCACCAACCTGTGGTGGGCCGAGGGCGACGAGATGCTCGGCCGGATCGCGATCCGGCACCGCCTCAACGACTTCCTGCGCGAGTACGGCGGCCACATCGGCTACGACATGCGGCCCTCGGCCCGCCGCCGCGGCCACGCCACCGCGATGCTGCGCGCCGCCTTGGCCCCCACCGCCGCGCTGGGCATCGACGAGGCGCTGATCACCTGCGACACCACCAATGTCGCCTCCCGCAAGGTGATCGAGGCCTGCGGCGGCGTCTACGAGGACACCCGGGGCGGGAAGCTGCGCTACTGGGTGCCGACCGCGCCGTAGATGCCGCGCCGCCCTCGCGCTGTCTCCGCCGCGCTTCCGGCTGGTCCCGGCCCCCCGGCCGCTCCCTCGCGCCGGGCGCGGCCGGCGGTTGTCCACAGGGCGGCGGGCGGGCGGCATGCGTGTGGGGCCACGCGGCGTAACCTTGGGTGTGAAGGGACGAGCCGGCCCGGCGGGCCGGTGCCGTCCCGTACCTGAAACTCGCGGCCCTCCGAGGCCGCCCGACACCGAGCGCGCGGGTGACCGGCGCGCGCCCGGGAACGCAACGCAGGCACACGCAGTCATGTTGGTACACGCGGTCACGTGGGTAGACGGCACGCGGACGCACACAGGTGCGCGCGGGTGGTCGTACCGCGGACAACCGCAGGCAGACCAGGCATACGAAGAGCAGGCATACGAAGACCGGGTTCATGAAGACCGGGTTCACGAAGACAACGAGGGACTGAACGACACTGGGCAAGCGACAGCCCGAAGGCCCGCCGCCGGCACCCACGGTGCAGCGCATCCGCCTGCGCTACACCAAGCGCGGCCGCCTCCGGTTCACCAGCCACCGCGACTTCCAGCGCGCTTTCGAGCGGGCGCTGCGCCGCGCCGAGGTGCCGATGGCGTACTCGGCCGGCTTCACCCCGCACCCCAAGGTGTCCTACGCGAACGCCGCCCCCACCGGGGTCGGCAGCGAGGCGGAGTATCTGGAGATCGGGCTGGCCCGGACCCGTGACCCGGAGCAGCTGCGGCTGCTGCTCGACGAGTCGCTGCCCACCGGGCTCGACATCATCGACGCGGTCGAGGCGCACACCTCCGGCCTGGCCGAACGACTTGAGGCATCCGTCTGGCAGCTGCGGCTGGACGGCGTGACACCTGAGGAGGCCCGGCGGGCGGTCGCCGTCTTCCTCGCCGCGGAGACCGTGGAAGTACAGCGCGGCACGAAGAACGGCGTCCGTACGTTCGACTGTCGGGCCGCCGTCACGCGGCTCGAGGTGGTGGACACGGACGCCGCCGACCCGAACGCCCCGCACCACCCGCATGACGTGAACGACTCGAACGACCAGCACACCAGGACAAGCGCGAACACGAACGCGGCCCAAGAGGGTGCCGATAGGCCGCAGCACGGTGCCTGTGCGATACTGCGGCTGGTTGTACGGCATCTGACACCTGCCGTACGGCCCGACGACGTACTCTCCGGCCTCCAGTCGACGGCCGACCTCGCGCCGCCGGTCCCCGCAGCGGTGACCAGGCTGGCGCAGGGACCGCTCGATGAGGGGTCCGGTACGGTCACCGACCCGCTCGCGCCAGATCGCGACGCTGTGGCGGTACCGGCCGGTTCCGCGTAAGTACGGCGTCGACGCGTCGCCGACGCACCAGGGAGCCACCCGGGTCCGGCGCCGTAGACCACATGAGACTTTCGTCGGCCCCCTGCGGGTGGGCCGATGAGCGACACAGCAGCTCCCGTGCGGCGCCCGCGCCCCGGAGGCCGGCCCCGCGATCCAAGCGGCCGCCGGCCCCGAACAGGACGCGGCGCCCGGGAGCATGACGGGAGCAATGCCCGAATGCCCGAACAGACCGATCCCACTACGCCCGGTACGTCCGGTACGAACCCGGACCCGACAACCCCCGCCGACGAGTCGGCGGCCCCGCGCCGCCGCCGTCGCGCCGCCTCCCGCCCCGCCGGACCCCCGGTGGGCGAGGACACGGCAGCCGCCGCCGAGAGCGCGGCCACCGAGAGCGGTACGGACGCCTCCGACGCGGCCCCCGCCGCGCCGCGCCGCCGCGCCACCCGGAAGAGCGCCGCCACCGCGGCCGAGGCCGCCGTCATCGACGGCGCCGCCGAAGCGCCGGAGCCGGCTCCGGCGCGCACCCGCCGGACCCGTAAGACCGCGGCCTCCGCCGCGCAGCCCGAGGCCGAAGCCGCCGCGCCCGCCGAGAGCGCGGAGGCCGCCGCCGAGGAAGCCCCGCGTGCCCGGCGCCGCGCCACCCGCAAGACCGCCGCCGCGGACGCCGGAACCACCGCCGCGGACGCCGGAACCACCGCCGCGGACGCCGGAACCACCGCCGCGGACGCCGGGACCGCCGCCGACAGTGGCGCCGCCGAGACCGGCGGGAGCACCGAGGAAGCGGCTCCGGCCCAGCCCCGCCGCCGTGCGACCCGTAAGGCCACCGCTCCGGCGGCCGCGCCCGCCGAGGCCGAGAGCACCCCGGTCGCCGAACCCGCCGAAGGGTCCGCCGCCGAGCAGGTCGGCACCCCGGAGCCCGCCGCACCCACCCGCGCCCGGCGCCGGGCGACGCGCCAGTCGGCCGCGCCTGCCGAGGCGCCCGCCGCCGAGGACACCGCGGCCGCCCAGCCCCCGGCGGAAACGCCCGCCGAGACGCCCGAGGCCGCCGCCGACGCCGCCCCCGCCCGTCCCCGCCGCCGTGCCACGCGCAAGGCGACCGCCCCGGCCGGTGCGCCCGCCGAGGCCGCCACCCCCGCCGAGACGGTGGTCGCCACGCCCGCCGAGGCCGCCACCCCGGCCGCCGAAGCCGACAGCGCGGCCGTCACGGAAGAGGCCGCCCCGCCCCGCGCCCGCCGCCGTGCCACCCGCAAGGCGACCGCCCCGGCCGGTGCGCCCGCCGAGGCCGTGACCGAGGACCGCTCAGCGGCGGCCGCCGAGCCCGTGGCCGCCGAGCCCGCCGCGGAAACCGCCGCCGAGACCGGGACCGCAGACGCGGCCCCGCCCCGCGCCCGCCGCCGTGCCACCCGCAAGGAAGCGGCCCCGGCCGCGGCCCCCGCCGCCGAGAGCAC
This sequence comes from Streptomyces polygonati, assembly GCF_042650325.1. Lineage (NCBI taxonomy): Bacteria > Bacillati > Actinomycetota > Actinomycetes > Kitasatosporales > Streptomycetaceae > Streptomyces > Streptomyces polygonati. Next base: position 82,546 of record NZ_JBHSBB010000027.1, read on the forward strand.
ACCGCCGGCCGCGCCCGCCGCCCCGGCGAAGGCACCGGCGCGGGCACAGCCCCAGACACCGCACCAGGCACAGCCCCCGACCGGCCGGACCGCCGGCGGCCGCAACGCCGCCGCCGAGGGCGACACCGGCGGCCGCAACCGGCGGCGCGGCCAGAAGCCCAACACGGTTCCGACCTTCTCCGCCGGGGAGGGCTCGCGCAGGCTGCGGCCCGGAGCCCTCGCCCCCCAGGACCAGGCCGACGAGCGCGCCCAGGACGCCGGACGGAGCGGGGACACCGACATCGCCAGCTCGTACGCCGGCAAGGCGTTCCGCGACGGCGACGGATGGGGCGTCGAGGTCGAGGACGCCTACGAGATCCGCGGCTACGGCGAGACCGTCGAGGACGCCGCCGCCGAGGCCGCCGCCGCCGTGGCGGAGGCCTTCGGCGTGGACCTCGGCTCCATCACGATCGAGGTGCGCGCCCCCGAGGACGAGGAGTCGCGCGGACGCGGCCGGCGGCGTGCCGCACGGCCCGCGGTGGCCGTCTTCCAGCCGCCGGTCTTCCAGGCCCCCGGTGTGGTGGTCCTGGCCCCGCAGGCCGAGGTCGTCGAAGAGGCGGAGGACACCGCCGAGGACGAGCCCGAGGAGGAGCCCGAGGGCCGGACCCCGCGCCGTCGCCGTCGCCGCCGCGGCGGTGCGGGCGAGCCGGTCGCCGAGGTGACGACCGTCGCCGACGAGCCCGAGGTGGAGGACGCCGAGGGCGAGCCGGAGGAAGAGGCCGAGGCCGACGGCGAGGAGCGCCCGTCGCGGCGCCGCCGCCGCGGTGGCCGCCGCCGTCGCCGCGGTGACTCCGCCGAGCACGAGCAGGACCAGGACGACGAGACGGCCGCCACCGGAGCCGTCGAGGACGAGGACGAGCAGGCCGACGAGGAGCAGGACGAGGCCGGCGAGGAGCGGGACGACGAGCAGGGCGGTTCCAGCTCCAGCCGCCGTCGTCGCCGTCGTCGCCGTCGTGGCTCGGACGCGGCCGCGGAGGACGGCGGCGGTATCGCCGACGACCCGGAGCGCACCGTCGTGAAGGTGCGTGAGCCGCGCCAGCGCTACGAAGGCGGTACCGGCGCCGACGAGGTGCAGTCCATCAAGGGCTCCACCCGCCTGGAGGCCAAGAAGCAGCGCCGCCGCGAGGGCCGCGAGCAGGGCCGCCGCCGGGTGCCGATCATCACCGAGGCCGAGTTCCTGGCCCGCCGCGAGGCCGTCGAGCGCGTCATGGTGGTCCGGCAGAACGGCGACCGGACGCAGATCGGCGTGCTGGAGGACGACGTCCTCGTGGAGCACTACGTCAACAAGGAGCAGGCGACCTCCTACGTCGGCAACGTCTACCTGGGCAAGGTCCAGAACGTGCTGCCGTCCATGGAGGCCGCGTTCGTCGACATCGGCAAGGGCCGCAACGCGGTGCTGTACGCCGGTGAGGTCAACTTCGAGGCGCTGGGCCACTCCGGCGGCCCGCGGCGTATCGAGTCCGCGCTCAAGTCCGGCCAGTCGGTGCTGGTGCAGGTCACCAAGGACCCGATCGGTCACAAGGGCGCCCGCCTGACCAGCCAGGTCTCGCTGCCCGGCCGCTATCTGGTCTACGTGCCCGAGGGCTCGATGACCGGCATCAGCCGCAAGCTGCCCGACACCGAGCGGGCCCGGCTGAAGACGATCCTGAAGAAGATCGTCCCCGAGGACGCGGGCGTCATCGTGCGCACCGCCGCCGAGGGCGCCAGCGAGGACGAGCTGCGCCGCGATGTCGAGCGGCTGCAGGGCCAGTGGGAAGAGATCCAGAAGAAGGCCAAGGGCGGCGGCAGCGCGAACTCGCCCACGCTGCTCTACGGCGAGCCCGACATGACCGTGCGGGTGGTCCGGGACATCTTCAACGAGGACTTCACCAAGGTCATCGTCAGCGGTGACGAGGCGTGGGCGACGATCCACGACTACGTCTCGCATGTCGCGCCCGACCTGGTCGACCGGCTCTCGCGCTGGACGTCGGAGGCCGACGTCTTCGCGACCTTCCGCATCGACGAGCAGCTGCTCAAGGCGCTGGACCGCAAGGTGTGGCTGCCGTCCGGCGGTTCGCTGGTGATCGACAAGACCGAGGCCATGGTCGTGGTCGACGTCAACACCGGCAAGTTCACCGGCCAGGGCGGCAACCTGGAGGAGACCGTCACCCGCAACAACCTGGAGGCGGCCGAGGAGATCGTCCGGCAGCTGCGGCTGCGGGACCTCGGCGGCATCGTGGTGATCGACTTCATCGACATGGTGCTGGAGTCCAACCGCGACCTGGTGATGCGCCGGCTGCTGGAGTGCCTGGGCCGGGACCGGACCAAGCACCAGGTGGCCGAGGTCACCTCGCTCGGGCTGGTGCAGATGACCCGCAAGCGGGTCGGCCAGGGCCTGCTGGAGGCGTTCTCCGAGACCTGCGTGCACTGCAACGGCCGCGGCGTCATCGTCCACATGGACCAGGCGACGACCGTCGGTGGCGGCGGCAAGCGCAAGCGGCGCGGCGGGCGCGGGACCGGCACCGGCGCGGACGAGGCGCACGAGCACGAGCACCTGCTGGGCGCGGAGGCCGAGGCGGAACTCGAAGCCGAGGGCGCTGAAGGTGTCGAGGGCACCGAAGAGGCCGACGAGCTGCCCGAGTTGGAGCCGATCGAGGTCGGCGAGTCCGACCTGGTGCCCGCGGTGGGCGACCCGGAGGAGGAGTGGTTCGGCAGCGCCGCCGAGGCGGCGGCAGCGGCCGGCCCCCGGGGCCGCAGCCGGCGCCGGGGCTCCCGCAAGGCCACCGCTCCGGCGGGCGCGCCGCCGGCCGCCGACCGCGAGCCGGAGCCGGCCGTGGTCGTCGTACCGGTCAGCGAGCCGGAGGTCGAGCCGGACGCCGAGGTGACCGCGGCGGAGGTGCCGGAGGTCTCCACCGAGCCCCCGACGCGTACCCGGCGCCGGGCCACCCGCAAGGCGACCGCCCCGGCCGGTTCACCGGCCTCGGCGCAGGACGCGGCGATCGTGGTCGTGTCCCCGGAGCCGGTGACGGTCGTCGCCCCCGAGGCGCAGGCCGAGCCGGTGGCGCAGCCCGAGCCCGAGGTCTCCGCCGAGCCCCCGGCCCGTACCCGCCGCCGGGCCACCCGCAAGGCGACGGCTCCGGCCGGCGCCGCGGGTACGGACGAGGACGCCGCGACGGTGGTCGTCACCGCCCCGCCGGCCGCGGTGGAGCGTCAGGCCGAGGGCGACGCGGCGTCGGCCGGGGCCGGCGAGTCCGCGGAGGCCGCCGAGCCCAAGAAGCGGGCGCCGCGCAAGGCGGCGGCGAAGAAGACCGCGAAGAAGGTGGCCACCAAGAAGGCGGCCGCCAAGAAGACGACGACGGCGAAGAAGACCACGACGAAGAAGGCGCCTTCCTCGTCTTCCTCGTCCTCCTCGTCGTCCGCCTCTTCTCCGTCGTCCGCCGGGGAGTAGCCGAAGGCGGGCGGGTGGGGGAGCGGACCGCCCCCATCCGCCCGCGGCGACGCGGGGCCCGGAGAAGCCGGAACCCCCGAACCCCGGGAACCCGGGTGAATTTGACCCGGCCGAGGGCACTCCGTAGTCTTGACCTTCGGCGTTTCTGCGCCTTTTCCCCTGAGCACATTCCTCCCGGCGGCCCCCGCGGCAGCCGGAAGAGGCCCCCCTCGCGGTATCGGGACGGCTGGCATCAGGGGCCCGAACCGAGCGAGAGAGTGAGTTCCGCGTGTACGCGATCGTGCGTAGTGGTGGCCGCCAGCACAAGGTGGCCATCGGCGACATCGTCGAGGTTGACAAGATTCCCACCGGCAAGGTCGGTGACGCGGTCGAGCTCTCGACGCTGCTCGTCGTGGACGGCGACGCCGTCACCAGCGACCCGTGGGTGCTGGCCGGGATCAAGGTCGAGGCCGAGATTGTGGACCACCACAAGGGCGTCAAGATCGACATCCTGCGCTACAAGAACAAGACCGGTTACCGGCGCCGTCAGGGCCACCGCCAGCAGTACACGGCGCTGAAGATCACCGGCATCCCCGCCGGCGCGACGAAGTAAGGGACTGAGGAGACATGGCACACAAGAAGGGCGCATCGTCCACTCGGAACGGTCGCGACTCCAATGCCCAGATGCTCGGCGTGAAGCGCTTCGGCGGTCAGGTCGTCAACGCGGGCGAGATCATCGTGCGTCAGCGCGGGACCCACTTCCACCCGGGTTCCGGCGTCGGCATCGGCAAGGACGACACGCTTTTCGCCCTCGCCGCGGGTGCGGTCGAGTTCGGCACGAAGCGCGGTCGCCGCGTCGTGAACATCGTTCCGGCCGCCTGATCCAGGCGCCGTAGAGCGACACAGCACCACCTCCGAGGGCGGACCCCGCATCCTGGCAACGGGAAGCGGGGCCGCCCTCGGTGTGTTACACCGTGCGAACTCGGCACGATGGGCGTGATCCGGCACCATCCCGTATGTATCTGGAGGAAGCAACCATGACCACCTTCGTGGACCGCGTCGAGCTGCATGTCGCCGCGGGTAGCGGGGGCCACGGCTGCGCCTCCGTGCACCGGGAGAAGTTCAAGCCGCTGGGCGGCCCCGACGGCGGCAACGGAGGCCGGGGCGGTGACGTGATCCTGGTGGTCGACCAGGCTGTCACCACCCTGCTGGAGTACCACCACAGTCCGCACCGCAAGGCCACCAACGGCAAACCCGGCGAGGGCGGCAACCGCTCCGGCAAGGACGGTACGGACCTGGTGCTGCCCGTTCCGGACGGCACCGTGGTGCTGGACGCGCGGGGCAATGTGCTGGCGGACCTGGTCGGCCAGGGCACGACGTATGTCGCCGGACAGGGCGGGCGCGGCGGGCTGGGCAACGCGGCGCTGGCCTCGGCGCGGCGCAAGGCGCCCGGCTTCGCGCTGCTCGGTGTGCCGGGGCAGGCGCAGGATGTGGTGCTGGAGCTCAAGACGGTCGCCGATGTGGCGCTGGTGGGCTACCCGAGCGCCGGCAAGTCCTCGCTGATCTCGGTGCTGTCGGCGGCCAAGCCGAAGATCGCCGACTACCCGTTCACCACCCTGGTGCCCAACCTCGGCGTGGTGAACGCCGGCTCGACCGTCTACACCATCGCGGACGTGCCCGGTCTGATCCCCGGCGCGAGCGAGGGGCGCGGCCTGGGCCTGGAGTTCCTGCGGCACGTGGAGCGCTGCTCGGTGCTGGTGCACGTACTGGACACCGCGACGCTGGAGTCCGAGCGCGACCCGCTGACCGACCTCGACGTCATCGAGGCGGAACTGCGGGCGTACGGCGCCGGGCTGGAGGACCGGCCGCGGCTGATCGTGCTCAACAAGGTCGATGTGCCCGACGGCCTGGACCTCGCCGAGATGATCAAGCCCGACCTGGAGGCGCGGGGCTACGATGTCTTCGAGGTGTCCGCGGTCTCGCACGCGGGACTGAAGGAGCTGTCCTTCGCGCTGGCGAAGATCGTCGCCGAGACCCGCGCCGCCCAGCCCGTCCAGGAGTCGACCCGGGTCGTCATCCGCCCGCAGGCCGTGGACGACGCCGGCTTCACTGTCGAGCACGAGGGCGACGATCTGTACCGCGTCCGCGGTGAGAAGCCCGAACGCTGGATCCGCCAGACCGACTTCTCCAATGACGAGGCCGTCGGATACCTCGCCGACCGGCTGGCCCGCCTCGGCGTCGAGGACGCGCTGCTCAAGGCTGGCGCCCGCGCCGGCGACGGCGTCGCCATCGGCCCCGAGGACGACGCGGTCGTCTTCGACTGGGAGCCCTCGCTCGCGGCCGGCGCCGAGATGCTCGGCCGCCGCGGCGAGGACCACCGCTTCGACGCACCGCGTGCGGCCGCCATGCGCCGGCGGGACAAGCAGGCGGCGCACGACGAGTCCCTGGCGGAGTACCGCGGGTTCGACCCCTTCAAGTAGCAGACGCTCAGGGGGAGTGGCGGGCTCGTCGCGCCGGGCCGGAAGGCCCGCGCGGCGGGCCCGTCCGGCTTTCGCCGCCGTCGGCGCGACCGGTGCCCGGGCACTGCCTGATCCGCGCGGCGAACAGTGCGATCACCGCCTCTCCGCGGGGGCGGGGCACTACGATCGACAGACGCGCGAGATCACTTTCCGGGCCCGTGGGCGAACACGCGGCGTACGGTCGCCCTCACCGACCGCACGCGCTCTCGTCGACGGCGGACGGCCCGCGCGGTGGCCGGACCGCGCACGGTCCGGTCAGCGAAAGTTCAGCAAATCGTCCCAACCCGCCCTCGTGCGAGTTAACCCCGGTGTGAGCGACCGAAACCGGCAAATACTACGCTTGGGTGCCTGAAAGCCGATCAGAAGCGAGGGTCCTTGATGGCACGCGTCAGCGTCGTCGTGATCACCTACAACGACGCCGAACATGTCACCGCGGCCGTCGCATCGGCCCTCGCCCAGGGCGACGCGATCGGCGAGGTCATCGTCGTCGACGACTGCTCCACCGACGACACCGCTCACGTGCTGGCCCCGCTGCTCGCCGACGATCCCCGGGTACGGCTGCTGCCGCGCATCACCAACAGCGGCGGCTGCGGCACCCCGCGCAACGACGGCATCGGCGCCGCCGCCTTCCCGTATCTGCTCTTCCTCGACAGCGACGACATCATGCCGCCCGGCACCGTCGACGCCCTGCTGCCGCTCGCCGAGCAGCACCGCGCGGACGTGGTGGCCGGCAAGGCGGTCCGCCGCGAGCTGCCCGGCGGCCGGGAGACCGTCTGGGCGCCGGAGATCTACGACAAGGCGGCCGGCGCCACCCTGCCCGGCAGCGTCCTGCAGGGCATCGCCGAGCATCCCGAACTGCTCTGGGACACCCTGTCGGTCAACAAGCTCTACCGCACCGCCTTCCTCCGCGAGCGCCAGCTGACCTTCCCCGACGGCGCCTTCCACTACGAGGACTTCGTCTTTGTCGCCCGGCTCTGGGCGGCCCGGCCGCGGATCGTCCTCACCGACGCGCCGGTCTACATCTGGAATGTCAGACGGCAGGCGGTGCGGCTGTCCATCTCGCTGCGCCGGGCCGACATCTCCAACTGGCGGCACCGGGTGGCCGCGCACCGCGGCGTGGTGGACACCCTCCAGGACGCGGGCGCCTACAGCCTGGCCGAGGCGGCGCAGGCGAAGTTCCTGGACTACGACCTGCCCATGTACATCAGGGAGCTGCCGCAGCGTTCCGCGGCCTATGTCAGCCAGTGGTGGCGGGCCACCCGCGACTACGTGGGCGGCTTCGACCGCGAGGGCGTGGCCCTGGCCTCGGTGCCCGCCCGCTGGACGGTGCGCGCGCTGACCGCGCCCGGCGCCGACCAGCCGGAGCCGGGGGTGGCCGGGATCGGCCGGCTGGTGGAGCTGGCCGCCCGCCCGCCGCGGCTGATCCCGCCGTACGGCACGGTCGCGCCGCCGGAGCTGGCCGAGCTGGGGACGTCGCGGCTGCCGGTCACGGTCGACGCCCGGGTGCACACCGGCACCCACACCCGGCTCGATCTGCGCGTCCACGAGCTGTACGGGCGGCTCGGCGCGTTGCACCCGGTGGCGCTGCGGGTGGAGCTGACCGAGCGGGGCGGTCCGACGCCCGCCATCGCGGTGGAGGCACCGCTGGTGCGGGAAGGGGACGGCTGGACGGCGGCGCTGCGGCTGAACACCGGCGACCTCGCCCGCAGCGGCCGGCTGGCGATCTGGCACGTACGCGCCGAGATCCGCTACGCCGGGACCGACGAGCGCACCCCGGTCGAGGTCCGGGCGGCCGACGGCCAGGAGGCCAGGCGCGGCGCGGTGGTCCGGCCCACCGGGCAGGTGCTGCTGGTGCAGACGCACATCACCACGGGCCGCGCGCTGATCCTGCGGGTCGCCGACGGTGTGCAGGGCGCGCGCCGGGTGGCCGGCGGCCGGCTGCGGCGGATGCTGGGGCACTGACCTTCCGCTGGCCTTTCCCTGGCCTTTCCCTTCTGCTGGCGTTCCGCTGGCCTTCCCCTGAGCATCCCGGGGGATTCCGCCCGGGATTTGCCCGCTTTCACAGCATATGGAGAGCAAAGGGGCCCATTCTGGACCGTTGGGGCCGCGTTGGCCTACCGTTCATCGGACGATCGCACTCCGCCGACCGTCACGCTACGAAAAGGTTGACTGCGTAACCATGGCGATACCAGGCATACGGTCAGAGGTGGCACCGGCGTCCCTTCCCAAGCGCCTGGACTCGCTGACCAGCCTGCGCTTCTTCGCCGCCTTCGCGGTCTTCACCTTCCACTTCACCGGAACGGGCCAGCAGACCGGCTTCGGCCGGGTGCCGACGATCTTCCCGTACTCGATGATCGGCGGGCAGGGCGTCACCTTCTTCTTCGTGCTCTCCGGCTTCCTGATGATGTGGGTCTTCAAGCCGCGGGAGCACCCGGGTGTCTTCTACTGGCGGAGGATCGGCCGCATCTGGCCCGCCCACCTGGTCGCCCTGCCGCTGGCGATCTACTCGTACTACGTCATGGCCCACCTGACCATCGACTGGCCGAGCCTGATCCTGTCGGTCTTCCTCGTCCAGACCTGGTTCCCGCACGTCTATCCGACACTGCCGGGCAACGAGGTCACCTGGACACTCAGCGTCGAGCTGCTCTTCTATCTGCTCTTCCCGCTGCTGGGGCGCCTCGCGCAGCGCTGCCGCACCCGCTGGATGGCGGTGGCCACGGTGGCCGGCCTGGCCGGGATGTGGCTGACCAACTGGATCGCCGCCGCCCACGCCACCCCGGCCATGGCGAGCTGGATCATGCGGCTGCCGCTGGTCTACCTGCCGGAGTTCCTGCTGGGCATGACCGTGGCGCTGGCCGTCCGGCGCGGCTGGCGGCTGCCGCTGCGGCCGGTGGTCCCGGTACTGCTGCTGGCCGCCTACGTCGGCTTCTACTACCAGGGCCGGCCCCGGTTCTCGCCCGGCGCGGCGCGGCAGATCGACTACACCGAGCGGCAGGCCATCGCGATCCTGTCGGTGCTGATCATCCTGGCGTTCGTGCAGCGCGAGGTCCGCGGGCTGCGCGGCGTGCTCAACACCCGGCCGCTGGTCCTGCTCGGCGCCTGGTCGTACTGCTTCTACCTGATCCACCACTCGCTCAGCCGGATCGCCACCTACTCCTGGGGCCGGCTGCCCGACAACGACTGGGCGGTGTTCGCCCTGCTCGCGGTGGGCGCGGTCGCCAATGTCCTGGCCTGGCTGATGTTCCGCTGGGTCGAGGAACCGGCCGAGCGGTGGATGCGCCGCCACACCCCGAAGCGGTGGCTGCCACCCGCGCCGGAGCCCGGCGCCGCGTCGCTCCCCGCGCCCCGCTCCGAAGCGGACCCGCTGCCCGAGCCGGCCAACCGCTAGCCGCCGGCTCGGGACGCCGGGCCCGCCCGACCGCCGCCCTCACCGCTCCAGGAAGGCGAAGAGGTCCTCCCAGCGCCGCGCGATGGACTCCGGGGTGTAGCGCTGGACGCTGCGCCGGGCCAGCTCGCCCATCCGGTCGCGCTCCTCGCCGTCGTTCATCAGCCGGACCAGCTGGCGGGCCAGCTCGGAGGTGTTGCCGGGACGGGCCAGCAGACCGTCCACGCCGTCCTCGATGATCTCGTGCACACCCGGCGCGCAGTCGAAGGCCACGCACGGCAGGCCGCAGGCCATCGCCTCCAGCAGCGCCAGCGGGAAGCCCTCCCCCCGGGAGGACTGCACGAACACCGAGGCGGCGCGCAGCGCCCCCGGTACGTCGGCGGTCTGCCCGGCCCACTCCACCGAGTCGTCCAGGCCGAGTTCCGCGCACTGCCGCTTCAGCGAGCCCTCCAGCTCGCCGGCGCCGGTGATCCGCAGCCGCCAGCCGGGCACCCGCGGGGCCGCCTCCGCCCACGCGTCGAGCAGCATGTCGATGCCCTTCTGGTGGCTGAGCCGGCCCACGCTGGCCACCACCTTCTCGGTGCGCGGCGAGGGCACCTCGGGCATCATCGGCAGCGGGTTCGGCATCGAGCCGACGTTGTTCAGACCGCGGCCCGCCCACAGGTCGGCGTCCTCCTGGGTCAGCAGCACCAGTCGGTCCACGTCCCGGTAGTACCTCTCCACCCGCTGGAAGCGCGAGGACTGCCGTGAGTACTCGTAGGACTCGTGGCTCATCCCGATCACCGGGTGCCCCGCGGTGTCCGCCAGCGCCACCCACTCCATCGCCCACACCTGGGTGACGATGATCACCGCGCCGGGGCCGGCCGCCCGGAACAGCTCGGACAGTCTCCCGGTGGCGCGCCGAACGCCCTTCTCCCGGGCCGACTCCTGACGGCGGGCGCCCGGATTGGCCCGTGCCAGCAGCGACTTCGGCCGCCAGCGGGCCGGCGGGCGGACGTCGTAGAGGGTCACCGCCTCGAACGGCGCGTCGGCGCCCAGATCCATCGGGACCTCCGGCGGCGCGATGCCGATCACGGTCACCCGGTGGCCGCGGGCCGCGAACAGCCCGGCCATCTGGGCCTGCCAGCGGGCCACCCCGCCGAGTTCGTTGACCTCGTTGGCGACGAAGAGGATGTCGCGGGCGGCGGGCCGCGCCACGGGCTGTGTCATCGGGTGGTCCCCCCTGCCGGGCCGAAGAAGCGGTCGGCGATCCGGGCCGCCGCGTCGCCGCGGTCGTACTCGCCGTATCTGGCCACGAAATCCCCGATCTGGTCGCCGTACTTGTCCCGCACCGCGTCGAGGTCGGACAGCGTGGCGAAGAGCTCCTCCTGGGTCCGCGCCACCGGCCCGGGAGCCTCCTCCAGCAGGTTGAAGTACGTACCGCGGATGTCGTGCGCGTACGCGTCCCAGTCGTAGGCGTAGAAGACGATCGGCCGGCCCAGCAGCGCGTAGTCGAACATCACCGAGGAATAGTCGGTGACCAGCGCGTCGGCCAGCAGCAGCAGCGGGGTGATGTCGGGCACCGCGGTGACGTCGATCAGCCGGCCGGCCACCGACGGCGGCAGCGTCACCTTGTTCAGATAGTGCGAGCGCACCAGCAGCGTGAAGTCGTCCCCGAACCGGTCGGCGAACGCCTCGACGTCGAAGGGCGCCTCGAACGCCTGCACCTTGCCGTCGGCGGCGGCCCGGAAGGTCGGCGCGTACAGCACCACCGGGAGCCCGGGCCGCAGCTTCAACTCCTCGGCCAGCTCCCGCGCTTCGGGCGGCGGCTCGGCCGCGTCCCTGCCGCGCACCAGCGCGTCGTTGCGCGGATAGCCGCTGCGCAGCAGCTTGTCCTGCGGCAGTCGGTAGGCGCGGGCCAGGGTGCGCACATCGTGCTCGGAGCGGACCACGAAGTGGTCGAAGCGGTCCAGCGCCCGCTGGTAGTCGTGCTGGTCGCCCTCGGACATGATCCGGTACTTCGGCTCGTCGAAGCCCATCCGTTTCAGCGCCGAGCCGTGCCAGGTCTGGATGTAGGTGGTCTCCGGCCGCTTGGTGAGCTTCAGCGGGTAGCCCTGGTTGTCGATCCAGAACTCCGCCTGGGCCAGCGCCCGCAGATACCGCCACGACCAGCGCTCGACCAGCTCCACGCCCTCGGGGAAGTTCGTGGTGGGGGTCTTGCCGTCGTGCGACCAGATGGCGTGCACCGGGGCGCCGCGGCGGCGCAGCTCCTCGAAGATCGCCCGGGGGCTGTCGCTGTACTGCTTGCCGAGGTGGCTCTCGAAGACGACCGTGCCCTTGCGGACCGGGAGCAGCCGCAGCATCCGGTGATAGCCCCGGATCTTGACCGGTCCGGAGTCCAGGCGGCGGCGCGCGTTGCGGGCCCTGCGCAGCGCCGACTTGGCGGCGCGGGCCGGCGGGCCCTGCAGATTGCGGTCCAGCAGCGCGCGGCCGACCTGGGCGGTCCTGCTGTGCTGGGAGAGCACGAAGGCCAGATGGCCCTTGGCGGAGACCTCGGGCTTGAGGCGGTCGGCGGTGGCCCGGGTGAGCAGCGGGCGCACCACGATCGCGCCGGCGTCCTCCAGGTCGGTGTTGCCCGCGGTGATCTTGCCCGTGCTCGTCCTGCCGTCGGCGGTCAGCCGCAGCCGGACGTCCCACACCTCGTCCAGGACGCCCAGCGGGCGCAGCATCCTGCGCAGCGGCACCTCGGCGTGCCAGCTGATGAACTCGCCCTCGTGCCGCAGCTCCGGCACCGGCACCCGGTAGCTGCGCAGACTGCGGCGGCGGGCCTTGAACTCCAGCTCGGCGCTCAGCTTCGCGGTCGGCCCGACGATGCCGAGTGGATTGACCACCCGGCCGTCCAGCACCACGCCCGAGGCGTCCTCGCGGTAGCCGGTCAGCTCGTCGCGCAGCGACAGGGAGCCGAACGGGATGCTGTGGTAGCCGTGTTCGGTGACATCCAGTATGGCCCGGGCGGCCGGGTCCTCAAGATGGTCGGCGCACCAGTAGATCCGGCCGTCCCGCTCGGTCAGCGGCGAGGACACCTTCCTGCGGTTGATCAGGGTGTCGATGGCCGGCATCAGATTCGGCCAGTCCTCCTGGAGCAGCAGATAGGCGCAGATCGCGTGGATCGGGTCCAGCGCGTCGAAGGCCTGGTGCGGGAAGTCCCGGGTGTAGCTGTTGGCCATCTCGGCGAAGCGGTGCCGGTAGCCGTCGTCCAGGAAGGGCAGATCACGCAGATAGAGCACCAGGTCGTGCTTCAGGAACTTGACGTCCTTGTGCAGCCGCAGCTCGTCCAGACCGCGGCGCTTCAGGACCGCGTCCACCCGGCGGTGGATCTCCAGCCGGTCCGCGAAGTTGTTGATCTCATGGCGCCGATTGCTGATGGATTTCGCCGCGGTCTTCTCCACCACATTCCAGTAGTAGACCGTCTGCGGAATCAGAGTGATGCGGTCGGCCGCCAGATAGGCCTGCGCGGAGAAGAGCAGATCTTCGTAATGAATTCCACGAGGAAAGGTGAGACCGTTCTCGATCAGGAATTCCCGGCGGTAGCACTTGTTGGTGGAAAGGGTGTCGAAGACGAAGAGGTCGGGCAACTCCGCGATGCTCTCGATCGTGCGGGTGCCGCGGTACAGCCACGGGTACCATTCGACGCGCTTGTTGTTGCGGTTGTCGACATGGACCCGTACGCACTTGCCCGACACGAGGTCCGATCCGGTGCGGTCCGCCGCGTCCAGCATATTGCGGCAGGCGTGCCGTTCCAGGATGTCGTCGCTGTCCAGGAACATCACGTAGCGCCCGCGCGCCGCCCTGATGCCCTGGTTGCGGGGTTCTCCGCAGCCGCCGCTGTTCTCCGGCAGGCGGATCGCGCGCACCCGGCCGGGATCGGCCGCCCGCAGCCGCTCGGCGACCTCATAGGAATCATCCGTCGAGCAGTCGTCGGCGATGATGACCTCGATATTGCGCAGCGACTGGTCGAGAACGGACTGCACAGCCGTCGGCAGCCGCGCGGAGTCGTTGTACACGATAACGACAACGCTGATGTCCGGTGTGGTCCCGGGCATCTCCTCAGCCGCGTTGGTCATTCTTGAACAGCCACCTCTGGTCGGAATCACGGTCTTCGGCAGTTTCATATCCTATCCCACGCACGTCACCAACTGTTCAGTGTCCCGTCACGCTTCGTTCAAAAGTTCGGTCCTGTGCGAGGGAACCGGAGAGGAAAGGAACACCTCCGGCGCTGGGTACCATGACGGACATGACGTGGTTGATCACCGGCGGTGCGGGATACATCGGTTCACACGTGGCGAAGGAGCTGGTCGGCGCGGCCGAGCGGGTCGTCGTGCTCGACGACCTGTCCACCGGGGACCCTGCCCGGCTGCCCGACGGCGTACCGCTGGAACGGGGGACGGTGCTCGATCTGCCGTTCGTCACCGCGGTGATGCGCCGCCACGAGATCACCGGGGTGCTGCACATCGCCGCGAAGAAGCAGGTCGGCGAGTCGGTGGAGCGCCCGCTCCACTACTACCGGGAGAACGTCGAGGGCCTGCGGACCGTACTGGAGGCGTCCCACGCCACCGGTGTCGAGCGCTTCCTGTTCTCCTCGTCCGCGTCGGTCTACGGCATGCCGGACGTCGAGCTGGTCACCGAGCGGACCCCCCGCCTGCCGATGAGCCCCTACGGCGAGACCAAGCTGGCCGGCGAGTGGCTGGTCGACGCGGCCGGCCGGGCGTACGGCATGGCCACGGCCGCGCTGCGCTACTTCAACGTGGCCGGCGCCGCCACCCCCGAACTGGGCGACCCCGGTGCCTTCAATCTGATCCCGATGGTCTTCGAACGCATCGAGGCCGGGCAGGCTCCGCTGGTCTTCGGCGACGACTATCCGACCCCGGACGGCACCTGCGTCCGCGACTACATCCACGTCTCGGACGTGGCCTCCGCCCATCTGGCCGCCGCCCGCCGGCTGGTCGTCGACCCGTCGGCGCGGCTCACCCTCAACATCGGCCGCGGCGAGGGCGTCTCGGTGGCCGAGGTGATCGAGATGATCCGCAAGGTCACCGGCCGGCTGGACATCACCCCCGAGATGGTCGCCCGGCGCCCCGGCGACCCGGCCCGCGTAGTGGCCTCCGCCGAGCTGATCGGCGACGAGCTGGGCTGGAGCGCGCGCTACGACCTGGAGGAGATGGTCGCCTCGGCGTGGGAGGGCTGGCGCCACCGGCACTAGGCGCCGCGCCGGGCCTTGCCGGATCGCGGTGCTCCGGGCAGCGCCTCAGTCCTGCATCTCCTCGCTGACGTAGGTGCGCAGCCAGCTGCGGAAGTCCGGGCCCAGGTCCTCGCGTTCGGACGCCAGGCGGACGATCGCCCGCAGATAGTCGCCCCGGTCGCCGGTGTCGTAGCGGCGGCCGGTGAACACCACGCCGTGCACCGGTCCGCCCTCGTCGTCCCGCTCCGCCAGCACCCGCAGCGCGTCGGTCAGCTGGATCTCGCCGCCCCGGCCGGGACCGGTCTTGCGCAGCACCTCGAACACCGCCGGGTCCAGCACATAGCGGCCGATCACCGCGAGGGAGGAGGGCGCCGCCGCGGCGTCCGGCTTCTCCACCAGGCCTGTCACCCGCACCACGTCGTCGTCCGAGGTGGGGGATATCGCCGCCGACCCGTACAGGTGAATCTGCGCGGGGTCGACCTCCATCAGCGCCACGACACTGCCGCCGTACTGCCCCTGCACCGCGATCATCCGGGCGAGCAGCGGGTCGCGCGGGTCGATCAGGTCGTCGCCCAGCAGCACGGCGAACGGCTGGTCGCCGACGTGCGGTTCCGCGCAGAGCACCGCGTGGCCCAGGCCCTGCGGGGCGCCCTGCCGTACGTAGTGCATGGTGGCCAGATCGCTGGACTCCCGCACCCGCGCCAGCCGGGAGGCGTCACCCTTGCGGGTCAGTGCCTCCTCCAACTCGTAGTTGCGGTCGAAGTGGTCCTCCAGCGGGCGCTTGTTCCGCCCGGTGATCATCAGTACGTCCGACAGCCCGGCGGCCACCGCCTCCTCCACCACGTACTGGATGGCCGGCTTGTCCACCACCGGCAGCATTTCCTTCGGCGTCGCCTTCGTCGCCGGCAGGAACCGGGTCCCCAGACCCGCCGCGGGGATGACGGCCTTGGTTACGGGGTGCGCATGTGGCGACATGGGAATCCTCGCGGGGCGGAAGAACGGGGAGCTGGCGGTCGCCTGGACGCTACCGTGCTCCCGCACGGGTCAGCGAATTCCCCCACCCGGGTGACGGCCCCTTCGGGGACGGCGCCGGGTGGTGGCTCGCGGTCCGCGCCCGACGCAAGCACCGTCATGCCTTGTCGCGCGGTTCCCCGCGCCCCTTTTCGGGCCGGGTTCGGCCGGGTTGCGGTTTGTGCCCGTCGTGAGCGCCGTTGTGGCTTGTCGCGCAGTTCCCCGCGCCCCTGCGGGGCACAGGTCCGCCCGGGAGCCGGCGGAAGGGGCCCCGAAAGGGGCGCGGGGAACTGCGCGAGCGGCCACGACGGCGGGACGGTCCGGGTCCGGGCTCAGTGGGGCTGCCCGGTCGGTTCACTGGGGCCAAGGGGCGCGGGGAACCGCGCGAGCGGCCCCCACCGGGCGGACGGTCCGGATACAGCCGCGGCGGGGCTGGTCGGGCGGTCCGGGGTGCGGGGAGCCGGGGCCCGCGGGGCTGCCCGGCCGGTTCGCCCGGGCCAAGGGGCGCGGGGCCCGGACCCGGGCGGTGCCCGGGGAGTGGACCGGTCAGCGCGGCCCGCAGGGCTTCGCGTAGATTGCGCTGCGGGTTTTCCCGACGGCTTTGAGGAACGGGTCAGTGACAGCGGCGGCGCGGCAGGACGTGGTGGAGGCCCGCAGGGTCGTGGTCAAGGTCGGCTCCTCCTCGCTGACCACCGCCGCCGGCGGGCTGGACGCCGACCGGGTGGACGCCCTGGTCGACGTGCTGGCCAAGGCGCGCGAGCAGCGCGAGGTCGTCCTGGTCTCCTCCGGGGCCATCGCCGCCGGCCTCGCCCCGCTGGGCCTGGCCGAGCGCCCCCGCGACCTCGCCCGCCAGCAGGCCGCCGCCAGCGTCGGCCAGGGCCTGCTGGTCGCCCGCTACACCGCCTCCTTCGCCCGCTACGGCATCCGCGTCGGCCAGGTGCTGCTCACCTCCGACGACGTCGCCCGCCGCGCCCACTACCGCAACGCGTACCGCACCCTGGACCAGCTGCTCTCGATGGGCGCGCTGCCGGTCGTCAACGAGAACGACACCGTGGCCACCGACGAGATCCGCTTCGGCGACAACGACCGGCTCGCCGCCCTCGTCGCCCACCTCGTGCACGCCGACCTGCTCGTCCTGCTGTCCGACGTGGACGGCCTGTACGACGGCGATCCGCGGACCCCCGGCACCAGCCGGATCGACGAGGTCACCGGGCCCGGCGACCTCGAAGGCGTCTCCATCGGCAGCGCCGGCAAGGCCGGCGTCGGCACCGGCGGGATGGTCACCAAGGTGGAGGCCGCCGCCATCGCGACCGGCGCCGGCGTCCCGGTGGTGCTCACCTCCGCCGTGCACGCCGCCGACGCGCTGGCCGGCCGGCCCACCGGCACCTACTTCCACCGCACCGGCAAGCGCTCCGCCGACCGGCTGCTGTGGCTCGCGCACGCCTCCACCCCGCGCGGGACGCTGCGGCTGGACGCCGGGGCGGTCCGCGCCGTCACCGAGCGCGGCGGCTCGCTGCTGCCGGCCGGCCTGACCGGCGTCGAGGGCGAGTTCGTGGCCGGCGACCCGGTCGACCTGCTGGACGAGTCCGGCCGGGCGGTCGCCCGCGGCCTGGTCAACTTCGACGCCCGCGAGCTGCCCCGGCTGCTCGGCCGCTCCACCCGGGACCTGGCCAGGGAACTCGGCCCCGCCTACGAGCGGGAGGTCGTGCACCGTGACGATCTGGTCCTGCTGCGTGCCTGAACGTGCCGCTGACCTGCTTCTTGTCCAAAACGGCCCCGCCGCCTGCCGGAGCCTGCTCAACTTGATGAAGACCCGATGCCCAGGAACGGCCGCACCGGCAGTCGCGGCCGGAGCCGGGGAACATCACCCACAGGGAGGCCGCCGGTGAAACGAGGGCGCCCGGGGCCGTTGTCCAGGGGTTCGACGGAACGCGCACTGGTCAGCGTCGACACCGTGGACAGCGCCGCGACCGACGACGAGATCACCCACACCGACACCGACACCGACAGCGATACCGACAGCGGGCAGCAGACCCGGCAGGAGGAGGAGACCCCGACCTCCCGGCTGTGGCACATCACTCTCAACGTCTCAGGACCGCGCACCCCGCTGTCCGAGGTCCGGCGGGGTCTGGAACAGCTCGCCAACGACCACCCCTTCCTGCTCACCAGCCGCTACGCCACCGACCACGCCGAGATCCGGTACTGGGAGGAGGCCCGCGACCTGCACGACGCGGCGGCCATCGCGCTGCGGCTGTGGGGCGAGCACCGCGCCACCGCGGGCCTGCCGCCGTGGGAGACGGTCGGCCTGGAAGTCATCGACCGGGGCACGTACCACCAGCGCCTCGCCGAGGGCTACGGCCCGCCGCCCGCGGTACCGATCGGCGTCCACCCTTTCTGACGCCGCGGCGCCCCGGGTTCCGGCCCGGGGCCGGCTGACATCCCGGGGCTCCGAGCGGCCCGGCGGCCCTGCGCCGTCCGGGCCCGCCGGCCTTCACGGGCCCACTAGGCTGCACCCATGACGCTGCCCTCGCCGCTGCCCAAGTCGCCCGTGATGCTCGCGGCCTACCGGGCCCGCGCCGCCGCCGCCGACCTCGCACCGCTGCCCCGGGCGCCGAAGGACGACGCGCTGCTGGCCATCGCGGACGCGCTGGTCGTACGCACCCAGGAGGTCGTCGCCGCCAACGCCGAGGACGTGGCCAAGGCCCGCGCGGCCGGCACGAGCGAGGCGATCATCGACCGGCTCACCCTCACCCGGGAGCGGATCGCCGCCATCGCCGCCGACGTACGCCATGTCGCCTCGCTGCCCGACCCGGTCGGCGAGGTGCTGCGCGGCTCCACCCTGCCGAACGGCCTGGACCTGCGGCAGGTCAGAGTGCCGCTCGGCGTGGTCGGCATCATCTACGAGGCCCGCCCCAATGTCACCGTGGACGCCGCCGCCCTGTGCCTGAAGTCCGGCAACGCGGTGCTGCTGCGCGGCTCCTCCTCCGCCTACGCCTCCAACACCGCCCTGATCACGGTGCTGCGCGACGCGGTGGGCGGCGCCGGACTGCCCGCCGACGCCGTCCAGCTCGTCCCCGGTGAGAGCCGCGACTCCGTCAACGAGCTGATGCGCGCCCGCGGCATGGTGGACGTGCTGATCCCGCGCGGCGGCGCCGCCCTGATCCGTACCGTGGTGGAGGGCTCCACCGTGCCGGTGATCGAGACCGGCACCGGGAACTGCCATGTGTACGTGGACGCCGACGCCGACCTCGACATGGCCGTGGACATCCTGGTCAACTCCAAGGCCCAGCGGCCCAGCGTCTGCAACGCCGCCGAGACCCTGCTGGTGCATCGCGCCGTCGCCGACCGTTTCCTGCCCCGCGCCCTGGACGCGCTGGCCGAGGCCGGTGTCACCGTGCACGGCGACCCCCGGGTGCTGGCCGTCGCCGAGTCGTCCGGCAGCAAGGCCACCGTCGTCCCGGCCACCGCCGAGGACTGGGAGACCGAGTACCTGTCCTACGACATCGCGGCCGGCGTGGTGGACTCCCTGGAGTCGGCGGTCGAGCACATCCGGCTGTGGTCCTCGGGACACACCGAGGCCATCGTCACCGGCTCGCAACCCGCCGCCCGGCGTTTCACCCAGCTGGTCGACGCCGCGGCGGTGATGGTCAACGCCTCCACCCGCTTCACCGACGGCGGCCAGTTCGGCTTCGGCGCCGAGATCGGCATCTCCACCCAGAAACTGCACGCCCGCGGGCCCATGGGACTGCCCGAACTGACCTCGACCAAGTACATCGTGACCGGCGACGGTCACATCCGCTGACCCCCGCCCCACGCGTACCCGTACGGCCCACAGTCCGTCCACAGACAGCACGGATTCCCCTGCCCAAAGGGCCGACTCCCGCATTACCCTGAACAGATGCCGGACGATGACGAGTTCGCCTCCCTAGTCCTCGACGAAGATTTCGTACGGTCCGCCCTCTTCCATGAGCCCACGGCCCGGGAACGGCTGCTGGCCGTCGCCGAGCGCCCGGCGCCGCCGCCCGGGCGGCACCGCGGCCGGCCCGCCGCCGCGCCGGAGAACGGCGCGGCGCTGTCCGCCGACGACCTCTACGCGGCCGGCCATCCGTACCGCGGCAGCAGTACCCGCTGGCATCGTCCGGTCGCCTGGGCGCTGGCGGTGGTGATGGGCGTCGGGGTGGTCGCCCTCGCCTTCGCCGCCGTCTACCGCGGCGCGGGCAGCGCCCGGCAGCCCACCGCGCCGCCGCCCTCCAGCCTTCCGGTCGGCACCCAGCGCCTCCAGCCGGTCCTCACCACTCCTTTGCGCTGAGCCGGTGTCAAGTTGACCGGCACCGGGGAGCTTCTTCCCCTGCTCACCGACTTAACCTGGTGATATGAGCGGGTCTGCAGACCCTCCCGAGGGCGCCCCCGACGGTGCCCCGGGAGGAGGCGAGGACGAGTACCGGTCCGTCGTCTTCGACGAATCGTTCGTGCGGGCTGCCCGCATCCAGGAGCTCTCCGCCCAGGAACGGCTGGACGGGTCGGCCCGGGCGGTCCGGATCCGGCATGTGCTGCCGCGCGGCCTGGCCCGGCAGGTGACGGCCCTGATCCTGCTGATCGTGCTGGCCTTCGGCTTCGCCGTCTACATGGGCGTACGCCACCCCTACCGGGCCGTCGCGCCCGGCCTGGGCGAGCAGCTGCGGGTGACCATGATCCCGCTGGTGCCGGTGGGCCGGGTGCCCGCGGTGTCCGCCGCCGCGCCCTTCGCCGGCGGCACCGCCGCCAACTACAAGATCGGCGTCCAGGGGCTCGTGCTGCCGCCGCTGCACGCCGTCGGCGGCTTCGCCCGCAGCGAGGTCCAGCAGGCCTACGCCATCGCCCGGGAGTATCTGGACGACTCCGGACTCGACCAGGACGCGGTGACCGGCGGCGACGTGCGCAAGGTGCGCGACCTGCTCGACCCCGGGCAGCTGGCGCAGTTCGACGCCAGCCTGACCCGGCCGTCCGAGGACAGCCTGCACAACTCCACCGGCTGGCTGGTGCGCTTCGACCCGGCGGCCCGCATCACCCTGGTCGGCGCCACCCGGGTGCAGGGCACCCTCGACGCCACCGAGACCAGCCACAGCCTGCTGGAGGTCAGCTCCGACCACACCTTCGTCTACGCGCTGCGCGGCCCCCATTCGGCGGCCGGCGTCGCGTCGCTGTTCACCGTACGGCGGCAGCTGCGCTTCCGCTTCGACCACCAGGACCTGGAGCGGCACCGCATCGAGGTCGTCGAAGCCGATGTGGCGGCCGGGCCGCTGCCGTGCAGCGTCCCGGCGCAGGGCTTCCGCCCGATCCTGGCCGGCGACACCGCGCCGGCCCAAGCCGTCGCGGCCGATCCGTACGACCACGGCCGGCCGGTGGGCGCGGTGTGCGTGCCGCTCAGCTCTCCGGTGGCCGGTCCTCCGTCGACCCGTCAGACGAGTCCGACGCGTCCCCTGAGCCCGGCGGCCGCGCGCCCGTCCCGGTGAACCGGTCGCGCAGCCTGCCGCCCAGGTCCCCGGCCCCGCTCGACAGGTCGCGTATCAGGCCCATCAGCGGGTCCTTGCTCTGCTTCACCGTGTCGGCGTAGTGCTGCGCGGACTCCCGGAAGGAGTCGCCGACCGAGGCGTCCTTGTCCTCGGTGCGCCGCGGGTAGTGGCCGTCCATCAGCCGCTGGAAGTCGCGGGAAGCCGACCACGCGCGCAGCTCGGCGGCCCGGACGGTGGTGAAGGGATGGCTGCGCGGCAGCACGTTCATGATCTTCAGCACCGAGTCGCGCAGGTCGCCGGCCGCCTCGTACTCGTCGGCCTGCTTCAAGAAGGCGTCCACATTCATCTCGTGCAGGTGATTGCCGCCGGCCAGCTTCATCAGGCCGCGCATCGAGGCCCGTACGTCCTGGCCGACCAGCAGCCCGGCCCGGTCGGCGGACAGCTCCGACTTGCGGAACCACTCGCGCAGCGCGGTGACCAGCGCCAGCACCGCCAGATTGCCCAGCGGGATCCACGCCACCCGCAGCGCCAGGCTGGTCAGGAACAGCAGGATCGTGCGGTACACCGAATGGCCGGACAGCGCGTGCCCCACCTCGTGGCCGATGACCGCCCGCATCTCCTCCTCGTCCAGCAGCTCCACCAGACCGGTGGTCAGGACGATGATCGGCTCGTCCATGCCGATGCACATCGCGTTCGGCACCGGATTCTGACTGACGTACAGCAGCGGGGACTTCTCCAGGTCCAGGATGTAACAGGCGTCCCGCAGCATCGCGTTGAGATGCCCGAACTGCTCGTCGCTGACCCGGACCGAGTCCGACAGGAACAGCAGCCGCAGACTCCGCTCGGGCAGCAGTCCGCTCAACGCCTTGAAGACGGTGTCGAATCCGCTCAGTTTGCGGAGCGCGACCAGCGCCGAGCGGTCGGCGGGATGCTCATAGGCCCGCGACGATATGTCCGGGAAGCGGCGGCGGTTGCGGGCCGGCGCCTTCTCGGTGCTGACCCGCTCACCCGGCGGCTCCGGCGCGGGTCCTGACGCGTCCCGCGGAGCGTCCTCCGGGCCGTCTTTCGAGGCGTCCCGCGATCCGTCCTGCGGTCCGTTCGACCCGTTCGCGTCGTTCGGTTCGGACATACTGGCCCAACCCCCTGCTAGCCCACCGGTTCATAGTGCTGGACGCGCGGAGCCTGCGCGAAGTTCCCCCGAGCCCGCCCGTACCATGTGCCCAGAGCCCTACCGAAGTCCTGCCGCCGTCCCCGAGCAAGCAAAGGGTCCCGCTGACCATGTCACCCCTCGCAGCTTCCGCCCTGACCACGCTCGCCGAGTCCGGCGGCGGTCGCCACGCCAGTCTGAGCCCGTTCGCCACCGGTTTCGGCGCGCTCGGCGCCCTGCTGTTCCTGCTGTGGATCGTCACCCGCTTCAACCGCGACTAACATGGCCGCCGGAAAGCAGCGCATCGGTGTGATGGGCGGTACGTTCGACCCCATCCACCACGGGCACCTGGTGGCCGCGAGCGAGGTCGCCAGCCTCTTCCACCTCGACGAGGTGGTGTTCGTACCCACCGGGCAGCCCTGGCAGAAGGAAGACCGCAAGGTCTCGGCCGCCGAGGACCGCTATCTGATGACGGTGATCGCCACCGCCTCCAACCCGCAGTTCTCGGTCAGCCGCAGCGACATCGACCGGGCGGGCCGTACATACACCATCGACACCCTGCGGGACCTGCGTACGGAGCACCCGGCGGCGGACCTCTTCTTCATCACCGGCGCCGACGCCCTGTCGCAGATCTTCTCCTGGCGCGATGCCGAGGAACTGATCTCCCTGGCGCACTTCATCGGGGTGACACGTCCGGGGCATACGCTGTCCGACCCCGGCTTCCCGGAGGGCGGGGCGTCATTGGTGGAGGTCCCCGCGCTGGCGATCTCGTCCACCGACTGCCGGTTGCGGGTGGCCAAGGGGGATCCGGTCTGGTACTTGGTTCCGGACGGTGTGGTGCGCTACATCGACAAACGCGCGCTCTACCGGGACGCGACCGGGTAGCGCGTAAAAACACACGAAGGGGTTCCTCGTGAACGACGCAAACCCCCGTTGGCAGTATGCCGAGGGCGGTCCCGACAACGAGAGTGACCCTTACGCGCAGGAGCCCTACTACCAGCAGCAGCAGTACGGTTACGACGCGTACGGCAGGCCCCTTCAGCCGCAGCAGGCACCGCCGCCGCAGAATCCCCCCCAGCAGCAGCCGTACGGCGATCCGTACTACGCCGACCCCGCGCAGCCGTACGGCGGCCAGCAGCAGGGCGGCCAGCAGGGGGCCCAGCACGGCGGCCAGCCCCCGGGCTGGATCCCGCAGCAGCCGCAGCAGTCGTACTACGAGCAGCCGCAGCAGCCCCAGGGCCCCCAGGCGTACGACACCGGCCAGCACGCGCCCGTCTACGACACGGGCCAGCAGTCGCTCTACCAGACCGGCCAGCAGCCCGTTTACGACACGGGCCAGCAGGCGCCCCTCTACGGCACCGGTCAGCAGCCGATATACGACACCGGCCGGCAGCCGGTTTACGACACGGGCCAGCAGCCCGTCTACGACACCGGCCGGCAGCCCGCCCATGACACCGGCCAGCAGCAGGCCGTGCCGGACACCGGGCCGGCGCGCGAGGCCGAGGACGAGCCGGCCCCGAGCTACCACACCGAGCAGTTCGCCTTCGTCGACGAGGAGTCGGAGGAGTCCGAGGACGTCATCGACTGGCTGAAGTTCTCCGAGTCCCGCACCGAGCGCCGCGAGGAGGCCAAGCGGCGCAGCACCAACCGTCGCCGCGGCCTCGTCCTGCTGGTGGTGCTGGCCCTGCTCGGCGCCGGCGGTTACCTGTGGTACGAGGGCAAGATCCCCGGCCTGAACAAGGACAAGACCGGTCCGGTCGCCTCCGGCGGCAGCCAGAAGCGCGATGTGATCGTCGTCCATATGCTCCCGGTCGACGGCGGACCCAGCTCCACCGCGCTGCTCGTGGACAACGCCAGCAAGGGCCGCGGCACCACCGTGCTGGTCCCCAACACCCTCCAGGTCAGCCAGGACGACGGCACCACGACCACCCTGGACAAGTCCGTCGCGAACGGGGTGGGCCCCACCAGGGACGCGCTCAACACGCTGCTCGGCACCGACATCAAGGGCAGCTGGCGGCTCGACTCGCCGTATCTGGAACTGCTGGTCGACTCGCTCGGCGACATCCTGGTGGACACCAACACCGTGGTGAAGGGCACCGGCAAGGCCAGCGGGACGACCCTGATCCCCAAGGGCCCCCAGCAGGAGCTGACCGGCCAGGCTGCCGTCATCTACGCCACGTACAAGGCACCCGGCGAATCGCAGAGCGACCAGCTCGCCCGCTTCGGCCAGGTCATGCAGGCGGTGCTGAAGAAGATGCCCAGCGACGCGGCCGGCGCCACCAGGACCGTCCAGGGACTGGCCCAGATCCTGGACCCGTCGCTCAACGACAAGCAGCTCGGCGCCTCGCTCGCCGGTCTGGCCGAACTCGCCAAGACCGGCGCCTACGACACCGCGATGCTGGCGGTGCAGAAGGACGGCACGCTCAGCGCCCAGGCCACCGACAGCGTGGTCAAGGACGTGCTCGGCGGCAGCGTCAAGCAGGGCGGCGCGGGTACGGCGCAGGCCCGGGTCGAGATCGAGGACGCCACCGGGAACCCCAGGGCGGCCGACATCGCCCAGGCGGCGATCGTCAACGGCGGTACGTACGTCTATGTGTCCGGCGGCAAGGCGCCCGCCACCCGGACGCTGTCCCAGGTGCTCTACTCCGACCCGGTCCGGCTCGCCGCGGCCAAGGACGTGGCCGCCACGCTGGGACTGCCCGCCAGCGAGGTGAAGAAGGGGACCGTGCCCTCCAACGCGGACATCACGGTGGTCCTCGGCAAGGACTACAAGGTGCCCTCGCCCGACTGACGCCGGCCGACGCACCCGGCGTGATCGGAAACGGTCGGGGGTTGTCAGACGGTCATGAGACCCTTGACCGACGAGCCCCCGACCGGAAAGCCGCTTCTGTGACCGCCACTGACCGCTCCATCGAGCTGACCCGCACCGCCGCCCAGGCGGCGGCCGACAAGCTCGCGCACGACATCGTCGCCTACGACGTCAGCGACGTGCTCTCCATCACCGACGCCTTCCTGGTCGCCTCCGCTCCGAACGACCGGCAGGTCAAGGCCATCGTGGACGGCATCGAGGAGACCCTGTTCAAGGAGCTCGACGTCAAGCCGGTGCGGCGCGAGGGCGAGCGCGAGGGCCGCTGGGTGCTGCTGGACTACATCGACATAGTGGTCCACGTGCAGCATTCCGAGGAGCGGGTCTACTACGCGCTGGAGCGGCTGTGGAAGGACTGCCCGGAGATCGGGCTGCCCGAGGAAGCCGTCGCCACCCGCGGCAAGGGTGCGGCCCACGTCAGGGCCGACTCCGCCGCCGAGGACGAAGGAGCCTGAGCTGAACGGCAGTAAGGGCGGCCGGGGCCGCCGGATCGTGTTGTGGCGGCACGGCCAGACCGCCTGGAATCTGGAAGAGCGCTTCCAGGGCAACACCGACATCGACCTGACCGAGACCGGCGTGGCCCAGGCGCGGCACGCGGCCCGGCTGCTGGCCGCGGTGAAGCCCGACGCGATCATCTCCTCCGACCTGCGACGGGCCGCGGACACCGCCGCCGAGCTCTCCGCGCTCACCGGCGTGCCCGTCTCCCGCTACGAGGGCCTGCGCGAGACCTATGCCGGTCTCTGGCAGGGCCTGACCCATACCGAGATCGTCGGGCGGTACGGCGATCAGTACGCGGCCTGGAAGCGCGGTGAGCCGGTCCGTCGCGGCGGCGGCGAGCTGGAGACCGAGGTCGCCGACCGCGCCGCGCCCGTCGTCCTCGGCGCGGCCGAGGAGTTGCCCGACGGCGGAGTGCTGGTCGTGGTCAGCCACGGCGGCACCATCCGCACCACCATCGGCCGGCTGCTGGGCCTCGACCCGGTCAGCTGGGAATCCCTCGGCGGCCTGTCCAACTGCTGCTGGTCGGTGCTGGGCGAGGGCTCCCGGGGCTGGCGCCTCAACGAGCACAACGCCGGCAGCCTGCCGGAACCCGTGCTCGGCGACGACACGTAGGACGGCACGCGGCGCGGCGCGCGGGACGGCACGCCGGGGCGGTCGGCCGCCGCCCGTGCCGTGCCGTTCGCCCGCCGGAAGTGATTTCGTTTCCGGTGCGCTCACCGGCTATGCTTCTTCTCGTCGCCGCGACAACCGGGCGGTCACGGGGCTGTAGCTCAGTTGGTAGAGCGCTTGCATGGCATGCAAGAGGTCCGGGGTTCAATTCCCCGTAGCTCCACGGGCGAGAGGGCGAGACCTGTCCGCAAAAAACGCGGACAGGTCTCGCCCTCTCCTTTCTGCTCGGCTTCGCCTCGCGGGGCGGGGGCTTCGCCACCCGCACCCCCGTCCTGGCTGGCCGGGCTGGGCCGGAGGGGCTAGCGGCGGAAAGCGCGGACCGTCTCGCCTTCGTCGTTTCTGCTCGGCTTCGCCTCGCGGGGCGGGGGCTTCGCCACCCGCACCCCCTTCGTGGCCGGCCGGGCTGGGCCGGAGGGGCTAGCGGCGGAAAACGCGGACAGGTCTCGCCCTCTCCTTTCTGCTCGGCTTCGCCTCGCGTGGCGGGGGCTTCGCCACCCGCAGCCCCTTCGTGGCCGGCCGGGCTGGGCCGGAGGGCTGGTGGGGGCCGTCCCGGGGCCGGCCGGGGGCGCTCGCTCACCCGGGGAGCGGGACCTTGCCGGCGGCGATCACGGCGGAGAGCGGGCGGCCGTGGACCGGGCAGCCGATCATCGGGTCCTCCAGCGCCCGCAGCCGCTCGATCTGCCGGCGGTCCTCCTCCCCGACCGGGGTGTACGTCACGATCCGATGCTCGGTCATCCCGTCGATGCTCAGCGAGATCGAGGTCAGGTTCACGATCCCGACAGCCGAGTGCCGGAAGACCTTCACCCGGCGGCCGGGCGCGGCCACATCACCGTTCGCCCACAGCTGCGCGAATCGCGGACTCTCGGCGATCAGCCGGGCGATGAACGTCTCCCAGGCGGGCTCGCCCACGTGGTGGCCGTAGGTCCTGCGCAGTTGCGCCACCATCCACGGCAGTTCCTCCTCGCTGTTGACGAAGGTCGAGCAGCACTGCGGCACCGTGAACATCTTGTAGAGCACATTGCGCTGCGGGCGCTCCACCAGCGAGGTCATCGGCCACAGCGCCCGGTAGGTGGAGTTCGACGCGACCACGTCGTAGCGCGCGTTGTAGACGCCGGCCGGCAGCGGGTCGAGGGCCTCCAGGACCCGCAGCACCTCCGTGCCGAGGGCCTCCTCGTCGGAGACCGGCCCGCGGACGTACGGAATGCCGGCCAGCCGGTAGAGGTGCTCGCGCTCGGTGACGTCGAGTTGCAGCACCCGGGCCACCGCGTCCAGCACCTGCACGCTGGCGTTGATGGGGCGGCCCTGCTCCAGCCAGGTGTACCAGGTGACACCGACCCCGGCGAGCTGCGCGACCTCCTCGCGGCGCAGCCCGGGGGTGCGCCGCCGGAAGCCCGGCGGCATGCCGACATCCTCCGGGCTGATCCGGGCCCGGCGGCTGCGGAGGAAGGCGGCGAGCTCGGTGCGGCGAGGAGAAGGTGGCTGTGCCATGCTTCCATCCTCAGGGGCGGCGGCCACCACAGCCAGGTGCTCTCAGTACCAGGATCAGTGGACTCTCGTTACCGGTACCGGAATGGCCGCAAGCTCATTGCATGAGCGATCACATACCCGGCGGCGGACCGTCCGCCGTGGCCACGGCCTCCGTCTCCGCCGTCTCCTCTTCCGCCCGCCCGCTACCGGGCTCCGACCCGGGCGCCCGCGCCGACCGGCCGGGAGCGAGATCCGGGCTGCTGCTCTGGACGATCCTGATGGGCCAGTTCATGGCCCTGCTCGACGTCTTCATCGTCAATGTCGCCGCCCCCACCATCCGCACCGATCTGCACGCCTCCGGCGCCGGACTGCAACTGGTGATCGCCGGCTACACCATCGCCTACGCGGTGCTGCTGATCACCGGCGCGCGGCTGGGCGACCTGCTGGGCCACCGGCGGCTGTTCATGGCCGGGCTCGCGCTCTTCACCGTCTCCTCGCTGGCCTGCGGTCTCGCGCAGAGCACCGGCGAGCTGATCGGCTTCCGGTTCGTGCAGGGCACCGGTTCCGCGCTGATGATCCCGCAGGTGCTGAGCCTGCTCCAGCTCAACTTCACCGGTGAGGCGCGCACCCGGGCGATGAGCGTCTACTCGGCGGTGGTGGCCTCGGGCGCGGCCCTCGGCCAGTCGCTGGGCGGGGTGCTGGTCAGCGCCGACCTGTTCGGCTCCGGCTGGCGGCCGGTCTTCCTGGTCAATGTGCCGATCGGACTGCTGATGCTGGTGGTCGCGCCGCGGGTGCTGCCCCGCGACGCGCGCACCGCTCCCGAGCGGCGGCGCGGCCTGGACCTGCCGGGCCTGATCCTGCTGGCCGCCGCCGTCACGCTGTTCACCGTCCCGCTGGTGCTCGGGCAGGAGGAGGGCTGGCCCGTGTGGGGCTGGGTGTGCCTGGCCCTGAGCGTGCTGTTCTTCGCGCTCTTCATGGTGGTGGAGGCCCGCGTCGCCCGCCGCGGCGGAGCGCCGCTGGTGTCCGGCCGGGTGCTGCGGGCGCCGGGGATCGCCCGGGCGATCACCGTGATCATGCTGTCCATGGCGATCAACGCCGGCTTCCTGTTCGCGGTGGCGCTGCACCTCCAGTCCGGGCTCGGCTTCAGCGCGCTGCACACCGGGCTGACCTTCGCGGTCTGCGCGATCACCTTCGGCGGGATCGGCCTCACCTGGCGGCGGCTGCCGGTGGCGTGGCGCCCCTGGCTGGCGGTGGCGGGCCTGCTGATCTCCGCCGTCTCGCTGACCGGGCTCGCGCTGGCGCTGCGCGGCGGCGGTGACGGCGGCGGATGGCTCTACGTCACCCTGCTGAGCCTCGGCCTGGGGCTCGGGCTGGCCTTCAGCCCGACCTTCACGCTGGCGCTGTCGAAGGTCGCGCCCCAGGACGCCGCCGACGCCAGCGGACTGCTGGCGACGGTGACGCAGCTGGGCCAGCTGATCGGCGTGGCGACCCTCGGCACGCTGTTCCTGAACCGGCTGGCGCTGCCGGGCCCGCACCCGTCGGTGCACGCCTTCACCGTGACGTCGGTGGCGCTGGTGTGCGTCTCGCTGGCCGGCGCGCTGGCGGCCGGAGCGGCCGGGATCGCCGGGATGCGGCGCCGGACGGCGAGCTGAGGCGCGCCACGTCGTGGGGCGGGGCGCCCGGGGGCCTACGCGGCTCCCGGGCGCCTACGCCTCCAGCACCGGGTAGTCGGTGTAGCCGCGCTCGTCGCCGCCGTAGAAGGTCGCCCGGTCCGGGGCGTTGAACGGGCCGCCGGACCGGAGTCTGCGCGGCAGGTCGGGGTTGGCGAGGAAGAGGGCGCCGTAGGAGAGCATGTCGGCGGTGCCGTCCTCGATCAGGGTCAGCTCCTCGGGCCCCGAGGGCCGGCCCTCGGTACGGGCGTTGAGGATCAGCGCCCCGCCGAAGCGCTTGCGCAGCTCCAGGGTGAGCGCGCGGTCGGCGCTCTCCGTCAGGTGCAGATAGGCCGGGCCGATCGGCTCCAGGGCGCGCAGCAGGGCCAGATACGTCGGACCGGGTTCGGGCTCGTCGATGTCCCCGAGCGGGTTGCCGGGGGATATCCGCAAGCCCGTACGGTGGGCGCCGATCGCGTCGGCCACGGCGCGGACCAGTTCCACCGCGAACCGGATCCGGCCCTCGTGGCCGCCGCCCCAGGCGTCGGTGCGCAGATTGGAGTTGGGCGCCAGGAACTGGTGGACGAGATAGCCGTTGGCCCCGTGCACCTCCACCCCGTCGAAGCCGGCCCGGACCGCGTTGCGGGCGGCGGACACATGGTCGGCGATGGTCCGCTGGATGCCGTCCTCGTCCAGGGCGCGGGGGACCACGTACTCCATGGGGCCCGCCGCGGTGTAGATCCGGCCCTTGGGTGCCACGGCGGAGGCGCTGACCGGGACCAGCCCGTGCGCCGACACGGAAGGGTGACCGATGCGGCCGGTGTGCATCAGCTGGACGAAGATCCGGCCGCCGGCCGAGTGCACGGCGTCGGTGACCCGGCGCCAGGCCGCGATCTGCTCCTCGCTGTGCAGCCCGGGGGTGTCCGGATAGCCCTGCCCGGCGGGGGAGGGCTGGGTGCCCTCGGTGATGATCAGTCCGGCCGAGGCACGCTGCGCGTAGTACGCGACGACGGCCTCGGTGGGGCTCGACCCCGGCCCGTACGCCCGGCTGCGGGTCATCGGTGCCATGACGATCCGGTTGGCCAGGCGCAGGCCCGCCAGGTCGATGGGGTCGAACGCGGTGGTCACAGCGCCCTCCAGGCTCAGCGTCCGGCCGGCCCCGAGCGGTCGGCCGCGCCCACCGTAACCCGGCAACCGGCCCCCGATTGTTGAGGTTTCATGAACTCCCCCGCCGCCCCCGGACCCGCGGGGCGTCCCCGGGAACCCCGAGCTCGCGCCCCCGCATCCGATTTGCCTCACCACCCCGGAGGCCGTGTAAAGTACCCCAAGTCGCCGGGCCACAACCCGGGACACACGCGGGGCTGTAGCTCAGTTGGTAGAGCGCTTGCATGGCATGCAAGAGGTCCGGGGTTCAATTCCCCGTAGCTCCACATAGAAATACCGCTGGAGCCCTTGTCCTTCCAGCGGCCACCCAGCGGGCGGCCAGGGCCAGATCCCAAGCAGCACCCTTCCCTCCGGGGGGAGGGTGCTGTTTTCGTGTCGGGGCGGACTGGTGGTCCTTGGCGGCGCCTGCGGCCCGACGGGGGCGCCTTGGCCCCCGGAGAGGTCCTTCGGGGCTCGCCGTTGCTGCTGCTCGTGGTGCTCGCGTGCCCACGTGACGGCTGCGGGTTCGTGGTGCGGTCGTAGCGGATGTCGTCGCTTGTGGATCGGCGGCGCTTTCGGAGCCTCTGTCACCTCAACGCGATCGTGCACCACACGACCTTTCCACCAGCGGGCAGCAGGTAGTAGTCCCACTCCTTGGAGATGGCCTCCAGGATGAGCAAGCCCCGGCCGCTCTCAGCCTCGTCGGACGCTTGGGCGGGGACGAGGGGCGGTCGGTTGTCGGGGTCGGCGACCTCGGCGATGAGTTGGGTGTTGTCATGCCGAAGCGTCAGCGTGACGCGTGCTTCGGGTGTATCTGCGGCAACGTGTCGCACAGCGTTGGAGACCAGTTCGCAGACGGCCAGCTCGGTGATGTCGATCTGTTCGTCGGCTACTTGCCATGCACTGAGTACGTCGCGCACGTGGTGCCGTGCCCACGGGGTTGCCTCGGCGCGAGCAGCCAAGTCCAGTGTGCTGACCATCGCTTCAGCCATCATGGTCGGCCGTCCCGGGGGTCAAGGTGGCGATGAAGACCGTGCCTTTGATTTTCTCCGCCAGTTCTTCGCGCATGAACGTCGCCAGCTCGGGCGTGGGGTGGAAGGCGTCCAGGCTGAGCGCCACCACGGCCGGTACGTCTTCCGATCGGCAGGACTCCACCATGTCGAGCCAGACCTGCAAGCGTTGGCCCGGCCCGCTGTCCTCATAGATATCCACCAGCTCGAACCCGCCCTGCTCGGCGAAATCGGCGAGCGCCTGGCGGGCCCGCTGAACGGCTTCATCGTCCATGCCGTCGAGGACACGGAAGTAGCCGTAAAGGCGTGGTCGCGTTGCGGCTGTTGTCACGCTGTCGCTCCTGCACCTGGGGGATGAGCCATAAGGAGCGTGGGCGGAAGTACCGGCTGGGCGTCATGGCGCGGCCGCATGAGTGGATATGCGGGGGACGCATGGACACCCGGGTACCACCCGGCTACTGTCCGTAGGCTTGGCCTTTGGCACTGGCGCATGGCGGCCTTGGGGTACGGAATGGCACAACAACAGGTTCAGTACTGCTCGTGCGGTACGCGGCTGGCCCGCGACAACCGGGGCGCGTTATGCGCTTCCTGCCTGCGCCGGCGGGAGGCCACGGCCGTTGCCCAACCGCCGGAGGTACCACCTGAGTTCTGGCGGGACGACCGGCTGCGCGAGGCTCTGGCCGGCTGGCACATGGGCCAGGTGTTCTACGCGTACCGCGTCCATTCGTGGCACGGCCGGGTCGTATCGCAGGAGACGCTCGCCGGGTGGCTGGGGCTCACCCAGGCACAGCTCAGCCGGATCGAGAGCGCCAGCACCGCACCGCAGGACCTCGGCAAGCTCATGCGCTGGGCGCATAGCCTGCGGATCCCGGGCTACCTAATGTGGTTCAAGCTGCCAAGCGAGAAGTCAGCGGAAGCCGCCGAAGCACCGCCAGCGGCAGCGACAACGCAGTCTCCAGGCGACGCGCTCTTGCCGGTGGTAGTCAACGGTCGGCCCGTGTTCGTTCCAGTGAACGCGCACGCCCTGGCGATCAGTGGGTTTGGCAGCTTGCTCGAGCAGTCGGTTCGGGCCGGCGACGCGGGCGACCCCACCAGCGCCATGGAGCAAGACGCGATGACTTCCCTCAACCGCCGATCCGTACTCATGGGCGGCTTCGCCGCTGCTGCACTGCCGGGTCTGAGCCTGGCTGATCTTCAGCAAGTTGCCTCAGCCCTTACCGACGCACGCCGACAGGCGGATGGCCCTCCCGTAACGCGCTTCCGCACGCAACTCGCGTCCTACAAGCAGGACGACGGAACACTTGGGCCGAAGCGCGCGCTGCCGCTGGTGCTCGGGATGCTCGGCGCGATTGAGCAAAGCGCCCGAGACGTATCTGCGAACGTGCGCCGCGAACTGCTGTCGGTCGGTGCCGACGGTGCGGAGTTCGCCGGATGGCTCTACCGCGACATCCACCGGCCGGACATGGCCGGGTTCTGGTACGACCGCGCGATGGAGTGGGCGCAAGAGGCTGACGACCCTGCCATGCAAGGCTATTTGCTCCTCAGAAAGTCACAGATGGCCTATGACGAACGGGATGCCGCACGACTGTTCACGCTGGCCGAGGCGGCTGCGAACGCGCGCTGGCAGCTTCCGCGCCGGGTACAGGCCGAGGTGACGCAACAAGCAGCTCTCGGGGCCGCCATGCTCGGCGAACCGCTCGTCAGCGTTCGACGGAAGCTTGACGATGCCCAAGCTCTGCTCGGCCTTGCCACGGACGATCATCACGAACTGGGGGCGTACTTCACGGAAAGCACGCTCCTGCTCCGTAACGCCGTCACTCTGACGGAAGCGGGCAAGTCCGGCATGGCGGCTGAGTTGTTCGGCGAGGTCATCGCAGCCGGCGGCCTTTCGGTTCGAGATGGCGGCTTCTTCAACGCACGGCGAGCGGCTGCCTTGGCGCTCAGCGGTGAACCGGACGAGGCCGCCAACGTCGGTCGGCGGTCGGCTGGCGTAGCCCATGCAATGAGGTCGCAGCGCACCGTGCAGGTTCTCGGTGAGGTACTGCAATCACTTGCGCGGTGGCGCAGCCGTCCCGCCGTGCGTGAGTTCCGCGAAGCCCTACACGTCGCCTGACGTTGACGCCGGTTCCGCGGTCAGCCAAGCGGCCACGGTCTGAATGACGAACGCCTGGTACTCCTGGCTCTTCGGGTCGAGGTACTGGGGATCGTCGTGTACGGCGAAGCCGTGCTGCGACCCTGGAACCTCGACGAGGCCGACCGGAGCACGAAAGCGAGGCACGGCTTCGCGTGACGACTCGACGGGAACAAGCGTGTCGGCGTCACCGTGGACGATGAGCGTCGGCGCTTGTACCTGACCGATCGCCTCCTGTGTCGGGAACCAGAAGGCCTCGTTGAGCAAGGGCCGACCATGTCGCAGCGTGGGCGTGAACCGAATCCCGCCGGACTCGTTGAGCTCCTGGGCGGCTTCTTCGGTGATGGACTCGTCCACCCAGTACGGCCGGCTGTCGATGGTCCGCCATTTGTAGTTGAGCTGCGGGTTGAACAGCACCAGGCGCGTGATTTCCGACGGCCGGTGCGCGGCGTAGTAGACCGAGACGCCACCGGTGAAGCTCGCAGCAAGCAGCGTGATGTCCTGCGCCGTGGTGGCTTCGCGTGCGTACGACACGGCGACGCGAATATCGTTGAGGATGGTTGCGAGCGTCAGTTCCTCCTGGCGACCCTCGCTCTCACCGTGTCCGCGAAGGTCGAAACGGAGAGAGGCCACGCCAGCGTCGGCGAGACCGTCCGCCAGGCGAGCGAAGAATCCGCCCTCCTCCCGTGTGACACCGCCGCCGTGGACGAGTACCACCGCGCTTTTCGCACGATCCCGCGGTGTGACGAGCGTTGCCGCCAGGCGCAGACCGTCGAGGCTGCGGATGGTCACGATGTCGGAGGGCATGGCGGCAAGCGTAATGGGGGCGCCCAGCGGCGGACAGGTAGCCAAGTCGAGCAGGCGCTACCGATCAGGGACGCCACTGCTCGTTCTGTCCGCTTGGCCTGCGGGCGGACGAAGCCCGCGCACCAGCTCACCCGGATCGACTCCCAGGATCTCGGCCAGCTTCAGGATGTTGTGCGGCGGCAGGTTGCGCCGGCCGCGCTCCACCTGCCCGACGAACGTCCAGTGCGGGTCGCTGTCGTGGGCAAGAGACTCCTGGCTCTCGCCGAGGGCGTTCCCGGCGATCGCGGACGCGGGCCCCGAATATGACGGCTGCCCGAACCGGCATCCTCGCCGCCGGGCCGCGCCGCGCCGGGCCCCGCTCCCGCGGACCGGAAACCGGTTCCGCGCCCCTGCGGGCGGTCAGCAGGACTCCTCCGCCCGGCACGCCTCCCCGTTGAGCGCCTGCTGGAGCATCGAGTAGAGCGCCTCCCGCTGGTCGGGCTCCAGCGCTCCCAGCACCTCGTCCTCGGCCGCGGCGATGGCGAACTCGGCCCTGGCGAGCCGCTCGATTCCCGACTCGGTGAGTTCGACGATGTGCCGCCGGCGGTCCTCCGGCGAGCGCCTGCGCTCGATCAGGCCCTCGGCCTCCAGATCGTTCAGCAGCCCGACGATGTTCGTCCCGTCCATGTCCAGAGTCTTGGCCAGAGCTTGCTGAGCACTGCCGCCGCGCTCCCGCAGCACGGTCATGGCCACGAAATGCCGGGGCCGCAGGCCCAGCGGCGCCAGCAGTGACTCCGAGCGCAGCCGGATGCGGCGCGCCAGGAATTCCAGCAGCGCGCCGGACAGGTGAACCGGCTGGTTGAGGACGGGGAGGACAGGGCGGTGGTCCATTCCATCAGCCTACCCGCCACGGCCCAGATCATCGGTGTGTTATATATGGTTGGTGCTACACAAACTAACTGTGAAGGGCTAACGATATGTCCCATCTGCTGCACATCGACTCGAGCATCCAGGGCGACCGGTCCGTCAGCCGCAGGCTCACCGCCCGCGCCGCGGACGTCTGGCGCGCGGCCCACCCCGGTGGCACCGTGACCTACCGCGACCTGGGGAAGAACCCGCTGCCGCACCTGGACGACGACGGCGGCCTGGCCCGCGTCGCCCCGCGTGACCAGCACACTCCGGCCCAGGCCGCGTCCTGGGCGCTGACCGAAGAGCTGGTCGGCGAGGTGAAGGAGGCCGATGTCGTGCTGCTCGGGCTGCCGCTGTACAACTTCGGGGCGCCCAGCAGCGTGAAGACGTGGATCGACCACCTCATCGCGCCCGGACTCGCCTACGACCCCGAGAATCAGACGGGACTGCTCGGCGGCCGCGATCTGATCGTCATCGCCACCCGGGGCGGCGGCTACGGCGCCGGTACGCCGCGTGAGGGATGGGACCACGCGGAGGCCTGGCTTCCGCACGGCCTGTTCATGACCGGTCTGGAGCCGCGCTTCATCACCACCGAACTGACCCTCGCCAAGACGAACCCGGCCATGGCCGGACTCATCCCGCTGGCCGAGCAGAGCCTGGCCGCGACGGAAAGCGCCGTGGACGCCCTCTGGCCGGCGGCTGCCCCGGCGGTCTGACCGGCCCCCGTCGCGCCCGCGGCCCCACCGCTCCGGCCATCCCTGCCCGCCCTCGGCGGTCTGTCGGGGTGGCCGGAGCGCTGCTAGCGTCGGGCGCCGGGAGGCGGCTGACGCGCGCTCAAAAGTGCCGGAGGCTAACGTTCCTTGACCTGCTCTTGGGGAAAACATGCCCCTGACATGAACTGATCAGCGAAAGAGTATCGCTCTGCGGGACCAGCCGTACGCATAGCGGCAACAGCGGCGACACCGCATCATGCTGCAACTCGCTTCGCATGGGGGTTTCATGAGATTTGAGCGCAAGAGAGCCCGCGCAGGACTGGTGGCGGCCGCAGTGCTGCCCCTGGTCGCCGGTGCCCTCGTACTCGGCGCGCAGTCCGCCACCGCCGACCAGGCGGCCGGACGACAACTGCTCAGCGGCACCAAGCCGGCCTGGGCCACGACCGGTTCGGACAAGGGCGCCACCGCCGACGCCGGCCAGGTGACCGTCCGGGTCTACCTCGCGGGCAGGGACGCGGCCGGACTGACCGCCTACGCGACGGCCGTCTCGGACCCGAACTCGGCTTCCTACGGCAAGTATCTGACGCCGGCCCAGGCCCAGTCGCGCTTCGGCGCCACCCAGGCCCAGATATCCGCGGTCACCGACTGGCTGAACTCCGCGGGCCTTAAGGTGACGGGCTCCAACCAGCACTACCTGACCGCCACCGGTGATGTCGCGGCCGCCGAGAAGACCTTCGGCACGCAGCTGCACAACTACACCAGGAACGGCCACACTTACCACGCCCCCGCGACCACGGCCTCCGCGCCGGCCTCGCTCCGGGGTGCCGTGCTGACCGTCAGCGGCCTGGACAACGCGCCCAAGAAGTCGACCCACGACGACGTGCTGCCTCCCCCGGAGGCCGCGTTCGCCAACTCCGGGCCCTTCTCGTCCTCCTACGGTTCCAATGTGGACCCGAAGCTTCCCAAGGCCTTCGGCGAGCACCCGCCCTACGTGATCAAGGGCTACACCGGCGACCAGCTGCGGGCGGCCTACGGCGCGGGCCCGTACACCGGCAAGGGCGTGAAGGTGGCGCTCACCGACGCCTACGCGTCGCCGACGATCGCTCAGGACGCCGCCCAGTACGCGAAGCTGCACGGCGACCAGAAGTACAAGAGCGGCCAGCTGACCCAGGTGCTGCCGAGCGACTACAACAGCACCGAGGACTGCGACGCGGCCGGCTGGTACGGCGAGGAGACCCTCGACGTCGAGGCCGTCCACGCGGTCGCGCCGGACGCGGGCATCGTCTACGTCGGCGGCGCCTCCTGCAACGACGACGATCTGCTGGACGCGCTCTCCACGGTCGTCGACCACCACCTCGCCGACATCGTCTCCAACTCCTGGGGCGACATCGAGGAGAACGAGACCCCGGACGTCGCCGCGGAGTACGACCAGGTCTTCAAGCTGGGCGCGGCCGAGGGCATCGGCTTCTACTTCTCCTCCGGCGACAACGGCGACAACGTCGCCTCCTCCGGCACGAAGCAGGTCGACACCCCCGGAAACTCGCCGTGGGCCACGTCCGTCGGCGGCACCTCGCTGGGTGTCGGCCGGCACAACGAGTACGAGTTCGAGACCGGCTGGGGCACCCAGAAGGGCACCCTTTCCGCTGACGGCAAGAGCTGGACGACCCCGGTCTACACCTCAGGGGCCGGCGGTGGCACCAGCCAGCTCTACGCGCAGCCGGCCTACCAGCGCGGCATCGTCCCCAACGCGCTCGCCCTCGCCAACGGCGGCACCGTCAAGCAGCGTGTCGAGCCCGACATCGCCGCCGTCGCCGACCCGACCACCGGCTTCCTCGTCGGCCAGACCCAGACGTTCTCCGACGGGTCGGTCAAGTACGGCGAGTACCGGATCGGCGGCACCTCGCTCGCCTCACCGGTGATCGCCGGCGTCCAGGCGCTCGCCGAGCAGGCCCGCCACGGCCGCTCGATCGGCTTCGCCAACCCGCTGATCTACTCCGAGTACGGCACGTCGGCCTACCACGACGTGACGGACACCCCGTTCGGCCCGAAGGTCACCCTGGCCGACGCCCGCGTGGACTTCGTCAACAGCGAGAACGCCGCTGACGGCACGGTCACCTCGCTCCGGGTGCTCGGCCATGACGCCTCGCTCGCCGCCACCCGCGGCTACGACGACGTCACCGGCGTGGGTACGCCCACCAGCCACTACGTCAGCGGGTTCGGCCGCTGGTGACAGCGACCACCCGCCGGACCGCGCGCGGCGTACGGACGGCGCGCGGCTGAGCGAGCAGCAAGGGTCCGGCCATGAGTCCGGCCACCGGGACACCCGGTGGCCGGACTCGGCCGTTCACGGGCCGCGGGACCGGGCGGCCCCGCGCCCGCGCAGCCCCCCGCGCGGGCGGGGAACCTCGGTGCGGGCCCCGTGGCCGCTGCGGTAGCCTGGCAGCATGCGAGCCGTGAGCCTCCTGCTTAGCGAGCCGCGCTGACCGCGAAACATGTCAGTGCGGCGCCCCTCCTGCGCGAGGGGCTTTTTTGTTTCTCCGGACGGCCCACCGGCGGCGCCGCCGTCACGACATCGATGGAGTACCGAGGACGATGAGCGACACCACCCCGACCGCCGAGACGGCTGCGCCCCACCGCTACACGGCCGAGCTGGCCGCGGAGATCGAGCGGCGCTGGCAGGACCACTGGGACGAGCACGGCACCTTCGCCGCCCCCAACCCCAGCGGTGAGCTGGACGGGGAGCCCGAGCTGGCCGCGCGGCCCAAGAAGTTCATCATGGACATGTTCCCGTACCCCTCGGGCGCGGGCCTGCACGTCGGCCACCCGCTGGGCTACATCGCCACCGATGTGCACGCCCGCCACCAGCGGATGACCGGCCACAACGTGCTGCACACGCTGGGCTTCGACGCCTTCGGCCTGCCCGCCGAGCAGTACGCCGTGCAGACCGGCACCCACCCGCGGGTCTCCACCGAGGCCAACATCGTCACGATGAAGGCGCAGCTGCGCCGGCTGGGCCTGGGCCACGACCGGCGCCGCTCCTTCGCCACCATCGACCCCGAGTACTACCGCTGGACGCAGTGGATCTTCCTGCGGATCTTCAACTCGTGGTACGACACCGAGGCCGACCGCGCCCGCCCGATCGAGGAGCTGGTCCGCCAGTTCGAGGACGGCGTACGCCAGGTCCCCGGTGGCCGGCCGTGGTCCGAGCTGACCGGCCGCGAGCGGGCCGACGTACTGAGCGGCTACCGGCTGGCCTACGAGGCCCAGTCGCCGGTCAACTGGAGCCCGGGCCTGGGCACCGTACTGGCCAACGAGGAGGTCACCGCCGACGGCCGCTCCGAGCGCGGCAACTTCCCGGTCTTCAAGGCGAATCTGCGCCAGTGGCGGATGCGGATCACCGCGTACGCCGACCGGCTGCTGACCGACCTGGACGTGCTGGACTGGCCCGAGGCGATCAAGCTGCAGCAGCGGAACTGGATCGGGCGCAGCGAAGGCGCCCGGGTGGACTTCCCGGTGCACGGCGGTGACGGCGAACACGCGATCACCGTCTTCACCACCCGCCAGGACACCCTGTTCGGCGCCACCTACATGGTGCTGGCCCCGGAACACGAGCTGGTGGACGCCATCGTCCCGGCCGCCTGGCCCGAAGGCACCCACGACGTGTGGACCGGCGGACACGCCACCCCCGCCGAGGCCGTCACCGCCTACCGCAAGCAGGCCGCCGCCAAGTCCGATGTCGAGCGGCAGGCCGAGGCCAAGGACAAGACCGGTGTCTTCACCGGCGCCTTCGCCGCCAACCCGGTCAGCGGCGAGCCCGTCCCGGTCTTCGTCGCCGACTATGTGCTGATGGGCTACGGCACCGGCGCGATCATGGCCGTCCCCGCCCACGACACCCGCGACTTCGCCTTCGCCCGCGCCTTCGAACTGCCGATGCGCTGCGTGGTGGAGCCGACCGACGGCCGCGGCACCGACCCGGCGAGCTGGGACGACGCCTTCGCCTCGTACGACGGGAAGATCGTCAACTCGGCCAACGACGCGATCTCCCTGGACGGCCTGGGCGTGGTCGAGGCCAAGGCCGCCGTCACCGAATGGCTGAACGAGCGCGGTATCGGCGAGGGCACCGTCAACTACCGCCTGCGCGACTGGCTGTTCAGCCGCCAGCGGTACTGGGGCGAGCCCTTCCCGATCGTCTACGACGAGGAGGGGACCGCCCACGCGCTGCCCGACTCGATGCTGCCCGTCGAACTGCCCGAGGTCGAGGACTACAGCCCCCGCACCTTCGACCCGGACGACGCGAACACCTCCCCGGAGACCCCGCTGTCCCGCAACGAGGACTGGGTGACCGTCGAGCTGGACCTGGGCGACGGCCCGCGCCGCTACCGCCGCGAGACCAACACCATGCCCAACTGGGCAGGTTCCTGCTGGTACGAGCTGCGCTACCTGGACCCCTTCAACAGCGAGCAGCTGGTCTCCCCGGAAGCGGAGGAGTACTGGATGGGCCCGCGCGCCGGGCAGCCGGCCGGCGGCGTCGACCTGTACGTCGGCGGGGCCGAACACGCCGTACTGCACCTGCTGTACGCGCGCTTCTGGCACAAGGTGCTGTACGACCTGGGGCACATCTCCTCCTTCGAGCCCTTCCACAAGCTGTACAACCAGGGCATGATCCAGGCGTTCGTCTACCGCGACGCCCGCGGCATCCCGGTGCCGGCCGCCGAGGTCGTCGAGAGCGGCGGCCAGTACATCCACACGCCCCCCGGCGGCACCGGCGAGGTCGTCACCCGGGTACAGGGCAAGATGGGCAAGTCGCTGAAGAACGCGGTCACGCCCGACGAGATCTGCGCGGAGTACGGCGCCGACACGCTGCGGCTGTACGAGATGGCGATGGGCCCGCTGGACGTGTCCCGGCCCTGGGACACCCGGGCGGTCGTCGGGCAGTACCGCCTGCTGCAGCGGCTGTGGCGCAATGTCGTCGACGAGGCGACCGGCGAGGTCACCGTCGTGGACACCGAGCCCGACGAGCAGACGCTGCGCGCCCTGCACAAGACCATCGACGGTGTGAACGGCGACCTGGCCGACCTGCGCTTCAACACCGCGATCGCCAAGATCACCGAACTGAACAACCACCTGACGCGTACCGTCGCGGGCGCGGTGCCGCGCTCGGTCGCCGAGCCGCTGGTGCTGCTGATCGCGCCGCTGGCGCCGCACATCGCCGAAGAGCTGTGGACCAGGCTGGGCCACTCCGGGTCGCTGGCCCACCACGCCTTCCCGGTCGCGGACCCGGCGCTGGCGCGGGACGAGTCGGTGACCTGCGTGGTCCAGGTCAAGGGGAAGGTCAAGGCGCGGCTGGAGGTGGCCCCCACGATCTCCGACGCGGATCTGGAGGCGGCGGCGCTGGCCGACCCCGCGGTGGTGGCCGCGCTGGGCGGCGCCGCGGTGCGGAAGGTCATCGTGCGGGCACCGAAGCTGGTCAACATCGTGGTGTGAGGAGAGGCAGGGCCGCACCGGGGGCGCTCCCTGGTCGGGCCCGGGGTCGCACGGGGGTCGGGCCGGGGCAGATTCGGGGGTCGTACGGGCCCGCGGGTCTGCCCCGTGCGGTTACCGTGGAGGAAGGCCCGCGTCAGGGCCTGCTGCCATGCCCGGAGTGGAGGTTGCCCGTGGAGACCGCAGGCGTCATCGTGCTGGTGCTCTTCCTGGTGTTCATGACCGTGGTCGTGGTGGCGACGGTGTCGGCCGTACGGACGGTGAAGCGGGGCGTCAGACGCGGCCGCGCGCAGGCCCGCCGGGTCATGGTGGACACCCGGCTGAAGGCCCGCCGCTATACCGTGCCGGGCCCCGCCGGTGAGCTGGTGCGGCTCCGGCTGGGTCTGCGCGCCTCCTTCGACAGCACCTTCCGCGCGCTGGAGGCCGGCCGCGGCGACGACGCCTCGCTGGCCGAGGCCTCCGCCCTCCTCGACCGCCTCAGCGACCACGCGGGCGCGCTGGACGGCGAGCTCCAGCTGCTGGAGCAGGAGCCCGACCGGGGCAGGATCACCCACCGCCTCCCCGATCTCACCGCGCGTGCCCGCAGCATCATCGACTCGGCGGACGCCTTGCGCTGGGCCGCCCAGGACCGCGCCCGGCGGTTCGCCGACGACGAGCTGTCGGCGCTGACCCGCGATGTCCACCTGGAGGCGGGAGCGCTGCGGCACTGGACGCCGGTGGAACCGGGGACGAAGGGGCTCGGCCTGTCCGGGCGGCCGGGTGAGGGCGCCCGTTAGTCCGCGACCCCGGCGGCCGGCGGGGCACGCGGACGCGGAGCCCGAACTGTCACCTTGACGCCCGCCCGGGTAACCTCCCGCTCATGTCCCCGCTTGTCGCCATCGTCACGGATTCCACGGCCTACCTGGCACTGGAGGCGCTGACCCGGCACGGCATCTCGGTCGTGCCCCTCACGGTGGTCATCGGAGACGAAGCCTTTGAGGAGGGCACCGAGATCTCGGCCCCGGCGGTCGCGCGCGCCCTGCAACGGCGCCACCCCGTCACCACGTCGCGCCCCAGCCCGGCCGAATTCGCCGCCGCCTACCAGGCCGCCGCGGCGGCCGGCGCCGACTCGATCGTCTCCCTGCACCTGTCGGCGGACTTCTCCGGTACGTACGACGCCGCGCTCGTGGCCGCGAAAGAGGCGCCGGTGCCGGTTCGGGTGGTGGACACCGGGATGGTCGCGATGGCGCTGGGCTTCACCGTGCTGGCGGCGGCCCGGGCGGCGGAGGCGGGCTGCCCGGCCGACGAGGTGGTGGCGGCGGCCGAGAAGCGGGCGGCGGACACCTCGGCCTACTTCTACGTGGACACCCTCGACTATCTGCGGCGGGGCGGCCGGATCGGCGCCGCCCAGGCGCTCTTCGGGTCGGCGCTGGCGGTGAAGCCGCTGCTCCGGCTGGCGGACGGCCGGATCGAGCTGATGGAGAAGGTCCGCACCGCTTCCAAGGCGATCAGCCGCCTGGAGGAGATCGTGGTCGGCCAGGCGGGCACCCGGCGGGTGGACCTCGCGGTGCACCATCTGGCGGCGGGGGAGCGGGCGGCGGTGCTGGCGGACAAGCTGCGGGATCGCGTGCCGGGACTGGGCGAGCTGGTGGTGAGCGAGGTGGGCGCGGTGATCGGGGCGCACGCGGGGCCGGGGCTGCTGGGCGTGGTGATCTCGCCCCACTGAGAGGTGCGGCGGGGCGCGGCGGGGAGGGACGGCGGGGCGGGATGGCGGGGGCCGGTCCGGTGGGGGCGGGGTGCGTTCACCCGTGGGGGTGGGCGAGTTATCCACAATGGGGCGGTTGTCCACAGATTTCAGCGGTGATCGTTTTTGGCGGGTGGATCGGTCCAGCATCGAGTGCATGAACTCTTTGAACTCGTTGGACAGGTCGGACAGGTCGGACAGGCCGGGGAGACCGGACAGGCCGGCCGAGCCGGAAGGGCTGAGCGGGCCGGCCGGGTCGGTGGCCGGGCCGCGCGGGCTGCCCGGGCTGGACGCCGTGCGGCCGCTCGGCAAGGCGGAGGCCGCCGCGCGGCTGCGGGAGCGGGCGGGGGCGCTCTTCGGCGGCGCGGAGCGGGAGAGCGCGGCGCGGGCTGATCCGGGGGTGCCGGGGGCGCGCGGGGCGCCTGGGGTGCCGGCCGGTCACGGGGTGCCGGAGGTCCCCGCGATGCCGGTGCCCGGTGTGCGGGTTTTTCCGGTCGGCCGGGTCGGGCGGCTGAGGCAGTGGCTGTTCGTCCGATGCGGGCTGGAGTTCAGGACGGTGCTGGCGCTGGCCGTGGTCCTCGCCGTGGCGTGCGGGCTCGCCCTCCACCACTACTGGGTGGGCCGTCCCCGCACGGTCCGGGTCCCGCCACCGGTCGCCGCTTCCCTGCCCACCCCGGCGGTCAGGCCCCCGACCGCGGCTCCGAAGGTCACCGTCGACATCGCCGGCAAGGTGGCGAAGCCCGGCTTACGCCGTCTCCCCAAGGGCTCGCGCGTCGCCGACGCGCTGGCCGCCGCCGGCGGACCCCTCCCGGGCACCGACACCACCCCGCTCAATCTCGCCCGCCCGCTGACCGACGGCGAGCAGGTCCTGGTCGGCGTCACCCCGGCTCCGGCCGCGACCGCCGCCTCAGCGGGGGAGCAGGCCGGCGCCGGCCCGGCCGCTCCGCTCAGCCTGAACTCCGCGACCGCCGCCCAACTCGACGCCCTCCCCGGCGTCGGTCCCGTCCTCGCCCAGCACATCCTGGCCTTCCGCACCCAGCACGGCGGTTTCACCTCCCCCGGGCAGCTCCGCCAGATCCCGGGCATCGGCCCGCGCAAATACGCCACCCTCCAGCCGCTGGTCCACCCATGAACCACCGGACGAGCACCGAGGAAAGGGCTCCGCTGGAGGAGCGCCGGCCCGCGCGAGGCGAACGCGCGGCCGTGCACGCGGCGGCGGCCTCGCCGTTGGGGGCGTCGAATCCGCGGCAGGAAGGGCCGGTGGATCTGCGGTTGGTGGGGCCCGCGCTGGCCGCGTGGGCGGCAGCCGCGGTCGGGGCCACTGCTTGGGCTGTGGCCTTGGTGGCGGGCGGACTGGTGGTCGCCTCCCTGGTGATGTGGCGCAGGCCCGGGGTGCGGCTGGCCGTGCTGGCCACGGTGCTGTGCGGCGCCGCGGCGGCGGGGGTGGCCGCGCTGGGCCGGGCGGATCTGACCCGGGGGCCGGTGCCGGGCTTGGCGAGAGCCGGGGCCTTCGCGTCGGTGACCGTACGGGTGGACGGTGATCCCTTCCAGGCCGGGGCGGGGCCGGTCCGGACCGTGGTGGTGCGCGGGACGGCCGAGCGGGTCGGCACGAGCCGGGTGCGGACCCCGGTGGTCCT
Source organism: Streptomyces polygonati (assembly GCF_042650325.1). Classification (NCBI taxonomy): domain Bacteria; kingdom Bacillati; phylum Actinomycetota; class Actinomycetes; order Kitasatosporales; family Streptomycetaceae; genus Streptomyces; species Streptomyces polygonati. The sequence continues at coordinate 127,445 of NZ_JBHSBB010000027.1, forward strand.
GCTGGCCGGACACGACGCACGGGCCTGGCTGCGGCTGATCCCGTCCACCCGGATCACCGTCACCGCGCGGTTCGCCCCACCGGGCGAGCGGGACGACGATGTCGCCGCCGTGCTGCGGGCGGCGGGTCCGCCGAGGATCACCGGCCCACCGAGCAGGGCCCAACGCGTCGCGGCGCACCTGCGGGCCGGTCTGCGCGAGGCCGCGGCGCCGCTGCCGAAGGACGCCCGCGAACTGCTGCCGGGTCTGGTCGTCGGCGACACCTCCGCGCTCGACCCCGGCCTGGCGGACGCCTTCCGGATCACCGACCTGGCCCATGTGACGGCTGTCTCGGGCGCCAACCTCACTTTCGTACTGATCCTCCTGATCGGCGCCCCGGGCCAGGCGATCAGAGTCGAACGCCGGGGTCTTGCCGCCTCCTTGGGCCTGTCGCTGCGCTGGACGGCCTGCGCGGGCGCCGCCCTCACCCTGGGCTTCACCCTGCTGTGCCGCCCGTCCCCGAGCGTGCTGCGGGCCGCCGCCTGCGGTCTGATCACGCTGCTGGCCATCGGCACCGGCCGCCGCAGGTCACTGCTGCCCGCGCTGGCCGCCTCCGTACTGCTGCTGGTGCTGTACGAGCCCGGGCTGGCGCGGTCGTACGGATTCACGCTGTCGGTGCTGGCCACCGCCGCGCTGCTGACGCTGGGCCCGCGCTGGGGCGCGGCGCTGCGGGCCCGGGGGGTGCCGGGGCGGCTGGCGGACGGGCTGGCGGCGGCAGCGGCGGCGCAGGCGGTGTGCGGGCCGGTGATCGTGCTGCTGTCGGCGCGGCTGAGCCTGGTCGGGGTGCCGTGCAATCTGCTGGCCGAACCGGCGGTGGGCGCGGCCACAGTGGTGGGGTTCGCCGCGCTGCTGGCCCAACCGCTGGCGCCGCCGGCCGGGCATGCCCTGGCCTGGCTGGCGGGCTGGCCGGCCCGGTGGATCGCGGCGGTCGCCCGGCACGGCGCCGCACTGCCGGGCGCCGAGATCGCCTGGCCGGGAGGCGGGCCCGGCGCCGCCCTGCTCGCCCTGGTCACGGTCGCGGCGGCGGTGTGCGGCAGGCGGCTGCTCCGGAGTCCCTGGCCGGCCGCGGCCTGCGCGCTGCTGCTGCTGTTCGCCGTGCTGCGCCCGGTGCCGCTGCCGAGGCTGGTCGCGCGATGGCCGCCGGCGGACTGGCGGTTCGCGATGTGCGATGTCGGGCAGGGCGACGCGCTCGCGCTGTCCGCCGGACCGGGCGCCGCGCTGGTGGTGGACGCCGGCCCCGATCCGGCCAAGGTGGACCGGTGCCTGCGCGATCTGCGGGTCACCACCGTCCCGCTGCTGATCCTCACCCACTTCCACGCCGACCACGTGGACGGCCTGCCCGGGGTGCTGCACGGCCGGCGGGTGGGGGCGATCGAGACGACGGTGCTGGCCGAGCCCGCCGCGCAGGCCGCCCGGGTGCGGCGGGAGGCGACCGCCGCCCGGGTGCCGATCGTGCGGGCGGCGGTGGGGGAGCGGCGGAGCCTCGGCCCGCTGGAGTGGCGGGTGCTGTGGCCGCCCCCGGAGGCCGCCGCGCTGCCGGCCGACGACCCCAATGACGCCAGCGTGGCACTGCTGGTGCACGACGCCGGGCTGACACTGCTGCTGATGGGGGATCTGGAGCCGGACACCCAGCGGGAGTTGCTGGAGACGGTGCCCGATCTGCCGAGGGTGGACGTGCTGAAGGTGGCGCACCACGGATCGGCGTATCAGGACCCGGCGCTGTTCGCCCGGGTGCGGCCGAGGCTGGCGCTGATCAGCGTGGGGGCGGGGAACCGCTACGGTCACCCGGCGGCCAGGACGGTCGCGGCGCTGCGCGGGCTGGGCGCCGTGGTGCTGCGGACCGACCGGGACGGGCCGATCGCGGTGAGCGGCGACGGCCCGGCGGGGCTGCGGACGACCCTGGCGGGGGAGCGGAGGGATCCGGGACCGGGTGGCTAAAGGAAGCTTGATAAAGAAACCCTTGTAAGCACCTCTATCTAAAGATAGCTTTAGGATCATGACGGAGAAACCCATGCGGCGGAAGGTCGACCTCACCGACCCCCGGGCCCTGCGCGCCTACGCCCACCCCACCCGGATGACGCTGGTCGGGCTGCTGCGCCGGGAGGGCCCCTGCACGGCCACCCGCGCCGCCGAGCTGACCGGGGAGTCGGTCGCCAGCTGCTCGTACCACCTGCGGATGCTGGCCAAGTACGGGCTGGTCGAGGAGGAGGACCCGGGCGGTCCGGGCCGGGAGAAGCCCTGGCGGGCCACCGCCGACGCCACCGACTGGCCGAACTACTCCGACGACCCCGCGGTCACCGCCGCGGCCGAGGCGCTGACCCTGGCCGTCGCCGAGAACTACTTCCACCGGATGACCCAGGCGTGGGAGGCACACCACCGGCTGTCCCGGGAGTGGCGGGAGGCCGAGCGGTTCACCGACACGACCCTCTATCTCACCCCGGGGGAGCTGACCGATCTCGGCGCGCGGATCGACGCCCTGGTCGCCGAGTACGCGGTCCGCAATCTCGACCCGGCCCGCCGGCCGGAGGGGGCCCGCCGGGTCCCCTACCTCCAAGTCGCCTATGTCGCACCGGAATCCGGCCCCGAGCCCGCCCCTGGGTCCGCCCGGGAGCCCGCCCCGGCGGCGCGGCCCGGGGAAGAGCCGTGAGGAGCGCCGGCGTCCTGCGCGCGCTGGCCGGCCGCACCCCGCCGCTGCTGCGCGAGCGGCAGTTCCGCCGCTACTGGACGGCGCAGACGGTTTCCCAGTTCGGCGACCAGGTGACCTTCCTGGCGATCCCGCTCGCCGCGGTGCTGGTCCTGCACGCAGACGCGGCGCAGATGGGCTGGCTGTCCATGGCCGGGCTGCTGCCGGCGCTGCTGTTCTCGCTGCCCGCCGGCGCCTGGGCGGACCGCAGGGGGCGCCGCCGGCAGGTGATGATCGTCGCCGACCTCGTCCGGGCCGGGCTGATGGCCTCGATCCCGGTCGGCTACGCCTTCGGCGGGCTCACCCTGCTCCAGCTGTATCTGGTGGCCTTCGCGGTCGGCGTCTTCGCGGTGGTCTTCGACGTCTGCGACGCGACGCTGTTCGTCTGCCTGGTCGAGCCCGAGCAGTATGTGGCGGGCAAGTCGCTCACCAACGGCAGCAGTGCCTTCTCCTTCGTGGCCGGACCGAGCGCCGGCGGCCTGCTGGTGCAACTGCTCGCCGCGCCCTTCGCCCTGCTCGCCGACGCGGCCTCCTATCTCTTCTCGGCCGGGCTGCTGGCCCGGACCGCGCCGGTGGAGCCGCCCGCCGCCGCGCGGCACAAGGGGCACTTCTCGGCCGGGCTGCGCTTCATCGCCGGCTCCCGCCCGCTGCGGGCGCTGGTCGCCGCCGCGGCCACCGTCAACTTCTTCAACTTTGTCTTCCACACGCTCGTCGTGCTCTACGCCGTCGACCAACTCGGCTTGAGCGCCGGGACGCTGGGCGTGGTGGTCGGCGCGGGCGCCGTCGGCGGGATCCTCGGCGCGGTGGTCACCGGGCGGATCGTCCGGACGATCGGGGTCGGCCCGACCGTGCTGCTCGGCTGTCTCGGCTTCCCCGCGCCGCTCGTGCTGGTGCCGCTGGCCGGCGGACCCGAGCCGCTGGTGCTCGCCGCCTTCTTCGCCGCCGAGTTCCTGTCCGGCTTCGGCCTGATGCTGCTGGACATCGCCAGCGGCTCGCTGCAGGCGGCCCTCATACCCAACGCGCTGCGCTCCCGTGTCTCGGGGGCCTGGCGCACGGTCAACTACGGCATGCGCCCGCTCGGCGCCCTGGCCGGCGGCGTGCTCGGCGGCGCCATCGGTCTGCGCCCCACCTTGTGGACGGCCGCCGTCGGCGGTGTCCTCGGTGTGCTGTGGCTGCTGCCCTCGCCCGTCCCCCGGATGCGCGAGCTCCCCGCCAAGGCACCGGACCCGGAGCCCAGCCCCCTGGAGCGCCCCCAGCGGGCCGAAGCGGTCTAGCTCACCGCTCCAGCCAGCCCTCGTGGTCGGCGGCCAGCGCGTCCAGGGCCGCGGGGTCGAGGACGGCGGCCGGGTCCTCCAGGACCAGCAGCCACTGGGCGTCCTCGGCGTCGTCCTCACCGGACAGCGCGTCGCGGACCAGCCGGGGTTCCTCGGGCAGCGGGAAACCGGCGGCCAGCAGTTTGGCGACCGCCTCGGCCGTATCGCGGTCGGGAAGCACCAGGACATGTCGTAGGTCGCTCACCACGGCATTGTCCCCGACCGGTGGCCCCGACCGCCTGCCCCGGGCCCGCGCTGTCCGACCCCCGTGGCATGCTGGGCGTCTCATGGCCAGAAAGACCGCTCCAGACGACCTGCTCGCTCCGCTCACCCTCGCCGTGGGCCAGGAGGATCTGCTGCTCGACCGCGCCGTGCGGGAGGTGGTGACGGCGGCCCGCGCCGCCGACTCCGACACCGATGTGCGCGATCTCGCCCCCGAGGCGCTGCAGCCCGGCACTCTGGCGGCGCTGACCAGCCCGTCCCTGTTCGCCGAGCGCAAGGTCATCGTGGTGCGCAACGCGCAGGACGTCTCGGCGGACACCGTCAAGGACATCAAGGCGTATCTTGCCGCGCCCGTCGAAGAGATCACCCTGGTGCTGCTGCACGCCGGGGGCGCCAAGGGCAAGGCGCTGCTGGACGCCGCCCGCAAGGCCGGCGCCCGGGAGGTGGCCTGCCCCAAGATGACCAAACCGGCCGACCGGCTGGCCTTCGTGCGCGGCGAGTTCCGCACCCTCGGCAGGTCCGCCACCCCCGAGGCGAGCCAGGCGCTGGTGGACGCCATCGGCAGCGATCTGCGGGAACTCGCCAGTGCTTGCGCCCAGTTGACCGCCGATGTGGACGGCACGATCGATGTGGCGGTGGTCGCCCGCTACTACACGGGACGCGCCGAGGCCACCGGCTTCGAGGTGGCCGACCTCGCCGTCACCGGCCGGGCCGCGGAAGCGCTGGAGCGGCTGCGCTGGGCCCTGTCGGTGGGCCAGCCGCTGCCCGGCATCACCTTCGCGCTGGCCTCGGGGGTGCGGGCCATCGGCAAGCTCGCCTCCGCCCCGCGCGGCGCCAATCCCGGCCAGCTCGCCCGGGACCTCGGTATGCCGCCGTGGAAGATCGACCGGGTCCGGCAGCAGCTCCGCGGCTGGACGGCGGACGGCGTCTCGGTGGCGCTGCGGGCGGTGGCCGAGGCGGACGCGGCCGTCAAGGGCGGCAGCGCGGACCCCGCCTACGCCCTGGAGAAGGCCGTGGTCATCATCGCCCAGGCCTCCCGCGCCCGCGCCTGACCAGCACCGAAGCGCCCAGCTCAGCCCAGCCCCAGCCCGGCCTCGGCCCGCGCCGCCCGGCTCCCGCACGAGGAGCCCCCGGGAAAGCCGACCGCCCGCCCGGATGTTCCCGGGCGGGCGGTGGAAGGTCGAGCGGATCCTGTGGTCGCGCCGCAGCCACGTGGCGAACGTCCGCGTGCGGCGCGGTCGGCCCCGGCGATGCCGGTCCGGGCGGTAGAGGGGCCGCTGATTCCGGTTTCCGGCGGTGCCGTGGACGTACCAGGAAGGGATCCGATCAGGCCTGGAGCGCGGTGACCGACAGGGCCAGCGACGACTTCTTGTTGGCCGCCTGGTTCTTGTGGATGACACCCTTGCTGACGGCCTTGTCCAGCTTCTTGGCGGCCAGACGGGCGGCGGCGGTGGCCTTCTCGGCGTCACCGGCGGCCACGGCCTCCCGGGTGCGACGGATCGCGGTCTTCAGCTCGGACTTGACGGCCTTGTTGCGCAGGCGCGCCTTCTCGTTGGTCTTGTTGCGCTTGATCTGGGACTTGATGTTCGCCACGAAAGAGCCTTCTCAGGTTCGTATCTACAGTGTCTACACAGGAGATCCCCCGCGATGTCTCCACGGGGTGCGGCCTCGGGTAGAGGGCACGAGGCACAGCGCCCCAGGCTACCAGCAGCCGGGCCGCGCTCCCAAACCGAAGCCGGGCCCCAACCGTGGGACTATGGGGGACAACGTAACGCGTCTCATGAAGTCCTCAAGAGTCTCAAGAAACTGGACCCTGCGTGCCCGCGACCCCTTCCCACGTGCCGGAGCCGAGCCGTACCGACCCGGCGCTGCTCCGTAACTTCTGCATCATCGCCCACATCGACCACGGCAAGTCCACCCTGGCCGACCGGATGCTGCAGCTCACCGGCGTCGTCGACGTGCGGCAGATGCGCGCCCAGTACCTCGACCGGATGGACATCGAGCGGGAGCGGGGCATCACCATCAAGTCGCAGGCGGTGCGGCTGCCCTGGGCGCCGACCGCCGGTGAGGAGACGGGCCGCACCCACATCCTGAACATGATCGACACACCGGGCCACGTGGACTTCACCTACGAGGTGTCCCGCTCGCTGGCCGCCTGCGAGGGCACGGTCCTGCTGGTCGACGCGGCCCAGGGCATCGAGGCGCAGACCCTGGCCAACCTCTACCTGGCGATGGAGAACGACCTCACCATCATCCCGGTGCTCAACAAGATCGACCTGCCGGCCGCCCAGCCGGAGAAGTTCGCCGAGGAGCTGGCCAACCTCATCGGCTGCGACCCCTCGGACGTGCTCCGGGTCTCGGCCAAGACCGGCGTCGGCGTGGACGCGCTGCTGGACCGGGTGGTGCGCGACGTGCCGGCCCCGGTCGGCGGCGCCGACGCGCCCGCCCGCGCGATGATCTTCGACTCGGTGTACGACTCCTACCGGGGCGTGGTCACCTATGTCCGCGTCATCGACGGGCAGCTCACCAAGCGCGAGCGGATCAAGATGATGTCCACCGGCGCCACCCACGAGCTGCTGGAGATCGGCACCAACTCCCCGGAGATGCTGCCGGCCGACGGGCTGGGCGTCGGCGAGGTCGGTTATCTGATCACCGGGGTGAAGGACGTCCGGCAGTCCAAGGTCGGTGACACCATCACCACCTTGAACAAGGGCGCGACCGAGGCGCTGGGCGGTTACAAGGACCCCCGGCCGATGGTCTTCTCCGGCCTGTATCCGCTGGACGGCTCGGACTACCCGGAGCTGCGCGAGGCGCTGGACAAGCTCCAGCTCAACGACGCGGCGCTGGTCTACGAACCGGAGACCTCCGCCGCCCTCGGCTTCGGCTTCCGGGTCGGCTTCCTCGGCCTGCTGCACCTGGACGTGGTCCGCGAGCGCCTGGAGCGCGAATTCGGCCTCGACCTGATCGCCACCGCGCCCAACGTCGTCTACCGGGTGGTGATGGAGGACGGCAAGGAGCACGTCGTCACCAATCCGAGTGAATTCCCGGAAGGCAAGCTGGCCGAGGTCTATGAGCCGGTGGTAAGGGCGACAGTGCTGGCGCCGACCGAGTTCATCGGCGCGATCATGGAGCTCTGCCAGAACCGGCGCGGCTCGCTGCTGGGCATGGACTACCTCTCCGAGGACCGGGTGGAGATCCGCTACACCCTGCCGCTCGCCGAGATCGTCTTCGACTTCTTCGACAACCTGAAGTCCAAGACCCGCGGCTACGCCTCGCTGGACTACGAGCCCACCGGCGAGCAGAGCGCCGACCTGGTGAAGGTCGACATCCTGCTGCACGGCGACAAGGTGGACGCCTTCTCCGCGATCACCCACAAGGACAAGGCGTACGCGTACGGTGTCCGGCTGGTCGGCAAGCTGCGCGAGCTGATCCCGCGGCAGAACTTCGAGGTGCCCATCCAGGCCGCCATCGGCGCCCGGGTGATCGCCCGCGAGACGGTCCGCGCCATCCGCAAGGACGTCCTCGCCAAGTGCTACGGCGGTGACATCTCGCGCAAGCGCAAGCTGCTGGAGAAGCAGAAGGAGGGCAAGAAGCGGATGAAGATGGTCGGCAACGTGGAAGTGCCGCAGGAGGCGTTCATCGCGGTACTGTCGACCGACTCCGAGGGCGAGTCCAAGGCGAAGAAGTAGCCCTCCGGCGGTCCGCGCGGGCTTTCGTGCGGGAGCCCTTCCGCCGCCGCTCCGCGCCCGCCCGGAGATCTCGCCGGGACCACCCCCATCCCCCCTCCCCGCAGGTCGCGACCCGCCCGGTCGCGCCCTCTTACGCACCGGGCGTCGGCCCTCTACTCTGTTCCGACGGATAGTTACTGGTGAGTTAAGAACGCCGCGCGTGCCCCGGAGGTTGTCGTGACCGACACACAGACGTTGCTCGAGAACCGGCCGCCCTCCGTGGCCACGCTCTTCCTGGAACGCGTCGCCGCGACACCGGACGCCGAGGCCTACCGCCATCCGGTGCCGTCGGAGTCCGGCGGCGGGCCGGACGCGTGGCAGTCGCTCAGCTGGGCGCAGGCGTCCACCCGGGTCTTCGCCATCGCGGCCGGCCTGATGGACCTCGGCGTCCGCCCCGAGGAGCGGGTGGCGATCGCCGCCAACACCAGTGTCGACTGGATCCTCGCCGACCTCGCCGTCCTGTGCGCGGGCGCCGCGACCACCACCGTCTACCCCAGCACCAACGCCGACGAGACCGCCTTCATCCTGGCCGACTCCGGCAGCCGGGTCCTGTTCGCCGAGGACGCGGGCCAGCTCGCCAAGGCCCGTGAGCAGCGCGCCCAACTGCCCGAACTCGCCCATGTCGTGGTCTTCGACCCGGCGGGTGCCACCGACGCCGAAGGCGACGGCTGGGTGCTGTCCCTCAGCGACCTGGAGAAGCGCGGCGCCGCCTATCTGGAGCAGCACCCGGACACGGTGACCGGCGCGATCGCCGCGGTCACCAAGGAGCAGCTGGCCACGCTGATCTACACCTCCGGCACCACCGGCCGCCCCAAGGGCGTACGCCTCTCGCACGACGCCTGGTCCTACATGGCCCGCGCGATCCAGGCGATCGGGCTGCTCGACGAGAACGACGTGCAGTACCTCTGGCTGCCGCTCGCCCATGTCTTCGGCAAGGTGCTCACCGCCGCGCACATCGCGGTCGGGCACATCACCGTCGTGGACGGCCGGGTCGACAAGATCGTGGAGAATCTGCCGGTGGTGCGGCCCACCTACATGGCCGCGGTGCCCCGCATCTTCGAGAAGGTCTACAACGGCGTGGCCGCCAGGGCCCGCGAGGGCGGCCCCACCAAGTACAAGATCTTCCTGTGGGCCGCCGGGGTGGCCCGCGAGTACGCCGAGGCGACGCAGAACAGCATGCGGCTGACCGGTGTGCCCACCGCGCCGCTGCGCCTGCGCACCCAGCACGCCATCGCCGACCGGCTCGTCTACGCCAAGCTGCGCGAGGCGTTCGGCGGCCGGCTGCGGGCCTGCGTCTCCGGCTCCGCCGCGCTCCCCACCCAGATCGGCTACTTCTTCGCCGGGGCCGGCATCCACATCCTGGAGGGCTACGGGCTCACCGAGTCCAGCGCGGCCAGCTTCGTCAACCCCGAGGCGTACCGAACGGGTACGGTCGGCAAGGCGTTCCCCGGCCTGGAAGTGCGCATCGCCGAGGACGGCGAGATCATGCTGCGCGGCCCGAGCATCATGCTCGGCTACCACGGGCTGCCGGAGAAGACGGCGGAAGTGCTGGAGCCCGACGGGTGGTTCCACACCGGTGATATCGGCGAGCTGTCCGCGGACGGCTTCCTGACGATCACCGACCGCAAGAAGGACCTGATCAAGACCTCGACCGGCAAGTACATCTCGCCGACCGCGATCGAGGGCCAGTTCAAGGCGGTCTGCCCGTACGTCAGCAATGTGCTGGTCATCGGCGGCGGCCGCAACTTCTGTACGGCGCTGCTGGCGCTGGACGAGCCGGCCATCCTCGGCTGGGCCGCCGAGAACGAACTGGGCGACCGGTCCTACGCGGACCTCGTCGCCGGCCCGGAGGTCCGCGCCCTGATGGACGACTACCTCCGGCGCGTCAACGAGGGCGCCCAACGCTGGCAGCAGATCAGGGAGTTCCGCATCCTCCCGCGCGACCTCGACATCGAGCACGGCGACCTCACCCCCAGCCTCAAGCTGAAGCGCCCGGCGGTGGAGCGGGAGTTCGCCCCGCTGATCGAGGAGATGTACATGGGCGCGGTGGAGGTGTAGCCCGTTCGGGCGGCCCTGCCCGCGAGCGCGGGCGGCCCCCCGGACACCCCCGGAAGCCCGTGGTCCGCCCTGAGGGGCGCGCGGAGGCGCGATGGTAGCCCTTCGCCGGGCCTCGCGCGGGAGGTTGGCGTAAAGCGTGCTCTCACGAGGGAAACGGAGTGACTGTGCGCACCCGAGGGGGCGCGGGGTGTCACGCTGTGCGGTGTGAGGCTGATTCCACCCCAGGGTCGCCCCGAGGGAAGCGCGCGGCGGGCCAGTGTGCCGGGCGATGAGCTGGCCGCCGGCGCGGCGCGGCGATTCCTCCGGGCGACGCTCGCCGATTGGGCGGGCCAGGGCCTGCCGGACGGCGCCGGCTTCGGCGACCGCGTACTCGATGACGCCACCCTGCTGATGAGCGAGCTGGTGACCAACGCCGTGGTGCACGCCGGCACCGCGGTGGACATCGTCTGCCGTCTGGACACCGAATCGGCGCCGCCACCGGGCCTGATCATCGAGGTCGCCGACCGCCACCCCGGCCGGGTGCTGCGCGGCAGCACCGAGCAGCCCTCGGACAGCCGGGAGGGCGGCCGGGGCCTGCACCTGGTCGCCGCGCTGTCCGACACCTGGGGCGTGACCTACCACCGCGACCGCAAGACCGTCTGGTGCCGCCTGGACCTCACCGCGACCGAGGGGTCCGAGCCGGTCACCGTCACCGCGGACCAGGACCAGCCGCTGCTGGCCCCGAGCGCGCCGCCCGAAGCGCCCCGGCGGCCGGACGCGGACTGGATCAGCCGCGGCAGCCTCACCTTCCTCGCCGAGGCCTCCGACCTGCTGGCCGGGCAGCTCGACGAGGACCACGTGGCCTCGCTGGCGACGCAGCTGGTCGTACCGCGGCTCGCCGACTGGTGCGCGGTCTGGCTCTATCCGGTCGGCGCCGCGCCCCGGCTGTCGCGGGTGTGGCACAGCGCCGAGCACCGGATCGACCCATTGCGGGCCGTACTGGAGAAGACGCCGCCCGTCCCCGCCGTCCGGGCCGGCGCCCAGCCGCTGCCCTGGCCCGCGGTGTCCGACACGCTCTTCGACCAGGGCGGCGCGCTGGCCCTGCCGCTGATCGCCACCGGCCGCTGCCACGGCACCCTGCTGCTCGGCCGCACCGGACCGCTCGGCCTGCCCGACGAGGCCACCGGCCTGATCGAGGACTTCGCCCGCCGCGTCGCCCTGGCGATGAGCACCGCCCGGCAGTATGCCCGCCAGGCCATGATCAGTACGGTGCTGCAGCGCGGTCTGCTGCCGCCCGCCACCGGCCGGATCCCCGGCGTCGAGCACGCCGTGGTCTACGAGCCGATGGCCGGTGACTGGGTCGGCGGCGACTTCTACGACCTCTTCCCGGCCGGCGACGGCCGCTGGTGCTTCGCGCTCGGCGACGTCTGCGGCAGCGGCCCCGAAGCGGCCTCGCTGACCGGCATCGCCCGCCCCGTGCTGCGACTGCTGGCCCGCGAGGGCTACGGCGTCTCCGACGTGCTCGACCGCCTCAACAAGGCGCTCGCCGACGAGGCCGCCACCGCGCTGATCGGCGAGACCGCCGCCTGGGAGGGCGGCCAGGCCCGCTTCCTGTCCCTGCTGTACGGCGAGATCCTCCCCTACGCGCCCGGACACGGTGCCCGCTGCACCCTCGCCTCGGCGGGCCACCCGCTCCCGCTGGTCCTCGGGCCGAACGGCGTGGTGCGCCCGGTCGCCACCCCGCAGATGCTGCTCGGCATCTCCGACGACGCCCGCTACCGCAGCGAGTCCTTCGACCTGGCCCCCGGTGACACCCTGCTCTGCGTCACCGACGGCGTGACCGAGCGCCGCCGCGGGCACCGGCAGTTCGATGACGACGACGGGCTGGCGGTGGCGCTGCGCGGTTGCGCGGGGCTGGGCGCGGCGGGTGTCGCCGCGCGGATCCGGCAGGCGGTGTACGACTACGACACGGCGCCCCCGGGCGACGATCTGGCGCTGCTGGTGCTCCAGGCGGAGTGAGCCGTCCCCGGCCGGGGACGGCCCCGGTCCGTCCGGCCGCTGTCGGACGTGCCGGATACTGGGAGGATGCCTTCCGTACTCCCCGACGGTGAACCCGTACCCGCCGACGGCGCCCTGCCCCCGCACGCGCTGGACGGGGCCGCCGGCCGGCCGCTCGGCTTCTACCTGCATGTGCCCTACTGCGCCAGCCGCTGCGGCTACTGCGACTTCAACACCTACACCGCGAGCGAACTGCGCGGCTCCGGTGGCGCGCTGGCCTCCCGGGACAACTACGCGGACGCGCTGATCGAGGAGATCCGGCTGGCCCGCAAGGTGCTGGGCGACGACCCGCGCCCGGTGGAGACGGTCTTCGTCGGCGGCGGTACGCCCACACTGCTGCCCGCCGCCGATCTCGTACGGGCGCTGGGCGCGATCCGCGAGGAGTTCGGGCTGGCGCACGGGGCCGAGGTCACCACGGAGGCGAACCCGGAGTCGGTGGACCCGGCCTACCTCGCGGCCCTGCGGGCCGGCGGCTTCAACCGGGTGTCCTTCGGCATGCAGAGCGCCCGGCAGCACGTCCTGCGCGTCCTGGACCGTACGCACACGCCGGGCCGGCCCGAGGCATGCGTCGCCGAGGCCCGCGCGGCCGGCTTCGACCATGTCAACCTCGACCTGATCTACGGCACCCCGGGGGAGACCGACGACGACTGGCGGGCCTCGCTGGACGCGGCGATCGGCGCCGGGCCCGACCATGTGTCCGCCTACGCGCTGATCGTCGAGGAAGGTACGCAGCTGGCCCGGCGCATCCGGCGCGGGGAGGTGCCGATGACCGACGACGACGTGCACGCGGACCGCTACCTCATCGCCGACGAGCGGCTCGCGGCGGCCGGCTTCTCCTGGTACGAGGTCTCCAACTGGGCCACGTCCCCCGAGGGGCGCTGCACCCACAACGAGCTGTACTGGACCGGGGCGGACTGGTGGGGCGCGGGCCCCGGCGCCCACAGCCACGTCGGCGGCGTCCGCTGGTGGAACGCCAAGCACCCGGGTGCCTACGCCCAGGCCCTGACGGAGGGCCGCAGCCCGGGCGCCGGGCGCGAGATCCTCACCGCCGAGGACCGCCGCGTCGAGCGCATCCTCCTCGAACTCCGCCTCTCGGCGGGCTGCCCCCTCGACCTCCTGGCCCCTGACGGCGCCCGCGCCGCCGCTCGCGCGGTAAGTGACGGTCTCCTGGAGCCCGCCCCTTACCGCGAGGGCCGAGCCGTCCTGACCCTGCGGGGCCGCCTCCTGGCCGACGCGGTGGTCCGCGACCTGGTCGACTGAGCCGGGGCCTTTTCCCCACCCACCCGCCCACCCCTCCGCCCCCGCCGCCGACTCCCGGCCCCTTACGAGCGGCACCCGGCCACCCCGGACCGCGGCCACGCGAGCCCCAGAACCGGCCACGGCGCCGCACACCGGCCTCGACACGGCCGACCCCGAGGCCCTTCCGCGCACAAGGCCCACCGGCCAGCCCCCAGAGGCGCGGAAGGAAATGCGGCAGCGGCCCACCTGCGGGGGCACGGTCGGCTTCGGCCTTCAGATTCTTCCGCGCGGATCGGGTCAGGCTCGTGGGCCTTGTGCGCGGAAGGGTTTCCGGGCGGGCCGTGTCGGGGTGGCTCGTTCGGCGCTGAGGTCGGCCCCGCCGACCGCCTGCGGGCGGTGCGCCGCCGGATGCGGCTCCGGATTCTTCCGCGCCCCCGGGGGGAGGCCGGTGGGCCTCGTGCCCGGAAGGGCTCCGGGGTCGGTCGGGTCGGTGTGCGGCGCCGTGGCCGGTTCTGGGTCCGGCCGCGGGGGCGCGGGATCGGCTTCGGCCTTCAGATTCTTCCGCGCGGATCGGGTCAGGCCGGTGGGCCTTGTGCGCGGAAGGGCACCCGGGTGGGCCGCCGCCCGCTGAAAGCCCCGCTAGGGAACCGTGACGAAATCGATCAGGCGTTCCACCGCGCCCAGGAGTTCCGGCTGGAGGTCGCGGTAGGTGGTGACGGTGGAGAGGATGTGCTGCCAGGCCTCGCCGGTGGTGAGGTCGGTCCAGCCGAGGGCTTGGCAGACGCCGGTCTTCCAGTCCTGGCCGCGGGGGACACGGGGCCAGGAGGGGATGCCGACGGAGGACGGCTTGACCGCCTCCCAGACGTCGATGTAGGGGTGGCCGACGACCAGCACATCCGGGCCGGTGACGGACGCGGCGATGCGGGACTCCTTGGAGCCCGGGACGAGGTGGTCCACCAGGACGCCGAGGCGGGCGTCGGGGGTGGAGGAGAAGGCGGCGACGATGGCGGGGAGGTCGTCCACGCCCTCCAGGTATTCGACGACGACGCCTTCGACCCGCAGGTCGTGGCCCCAGACGCGTTCCACCAGCTCGGCGTCGTGGCGGCCCTCCACGTAGATCCGGCCCGCCCGGGCCACCCGGGCCTTGGCGCCGCGGACCGCGATGGAGCCGGAGGCGGACAGCAGGGGGCCGCGCGGGGCGGGCGTCGCGGACGGGCGGACCAGGGTGACGGCCTTGCCGTCGACGAGGAAGGCGCCCGGGGTCATCGGGAAGACGCGCAGCTTGCCGAAGCGGTCCTCCAGGGTCACCGTGAGGCCCTCCGCGGTCTTCTCCACGCGCACCACCGCCCCGCAGAAGCCCGTACCCGCCTCCTCGACCACCAGGTCCCGGTCCGCGGCCACCTCGGGCGGCGGCGCCGTCTTCTTCCACGGTGGGGTCAGATCGCCGTCGTAACTCCTGCTGCGCATGGGGGAGATCGTAGCCACGCGGTCCGCCCGCCGGCCGCCGGGACGCGACCGCGGTCCGGCTCGGACCCGGCCCGGGTGCGAACGGGACCCGTCCCGCCCCCACCCTGTCCATTTCCCTGGCCTTCGCTCAGGGGAGACACTGAATGTGCCTTTTGTCCCCGCCCCGCCGGAAGGGAGGAACGCCCATGGGCCTGCGTTCCCGCCTCGCGGCCATGGAGGAGCCCACCGGGGTCAAGGGCGGCTGGGGACTGCTGGCCGGATCGGCCGTGGTGATCGTGGGCGTGCCGATCGCGGACGCCTTCCTGCCGCACGACATCCACCTCGCCCACGTCCTGGTCGTACCGGTCGCGCTCGTCTCCGCCTTCGGCGGCCCGCGCCGCGGATTCGTGGCCGCCCTCCTGTCGGTGGCGTCGATCCTCGTCGCGAGCGGCGAGCGGCATGTGCTGTCCACCGAGAACGTCATCGTGGAACTCGTGTCCCTGATCGTGCTCTCCGTCCTGCTGATCCTCTTCAGCCATCTGCGCGAGAAACGGGAGCGCGAACTGGAGCGACTGCGGCTGGCCTCGGACACCGCCCAGGGCGTCGTACTGCGCGCGCTGCCCCCGCGGGCCGGGCCGCTGTCCATCGCGTCCGAGTACATGGCCGCCGACCTCGGGACCCGGGTCGGCGGCGACATGTACGCGGTGGCCCGCACCGCCCACGCCACCCGGCTGCTGATCGGCGACGTACGCGGGCACGGCCTGTCCTCGATCGGGGACACCGAGAGCGTGCTGGGCGCTTTCCGGGCCGAGGCCCACCGCCAGGGACCGCTGCCGCAACTGGTCGCGTCGCTGGAGGAGGGATTCCGCTGGAGCCTGACCGAGCTGCCGGAGGGGCCGTCGCAGACCGACACCGGGGAGCGCTTCGTGACGGCGGCGATCATCGAGATCCCGGACGACGAACCCTGCGCGCACGTGATCAACTGCGGGCACCCCTCCCCGCTCCTG
This sequence comes from Streptomyces polygonati, assembly GCF_042650325.1. Classification (NCBI taxonomy): domain Bacteria; kingdom Bacillati; phylum Actinomycetota; class Actinomycetes; order Kitasatosporales; family Streptomycetaceae; genus Streptomyces; species Streptomyces polygonati. The sequence continues at coordinate 143,215 of NZ_JBHSBB010000027.1, forward strand.
CTGCACCGGGGCGACGCCACCCTCCTGAACGTGCCGGAGCCCGCGCCACCCCTCGGGCTGGGCACGCTGGGCAGAATGGGCGAGAGCGCCTACGCCGTCAGTACCTTCCCCTTCGCGCCCGGCGACCGGCTGATCCTCTACACCGACGGCGTCACGGAGGCCCGGGATCCCAGCGGCGCCTTCTATCCGCTGCTGGCCCGCGCCGTCACCTGGGGCGGCGACCGGCCGGGACCGCTGCTCAAAGCGATGACCGGCGATCTGCTGGCCCACGTGGCGGGCCCGCTGGAGGACGACATGGCGGTGGTCGCCGTGCAGCGCGAGATCCGCGCGAGGGCGCGGTGACCGGCGGCGGAGAGCCGGCGCCCGGAGGTCAGCCGGCCGGCGGCCCGGGGTCCGGGTCCGGCTCCGGCTCCGCGAAGCGCTCGGCCAGGGCGTCCCGCTGGGCCCGCAGGAAGCGCGCGTCCACCACCGCGCCGTGGCCCGGTACGTAGCGGGCGGTCTCCCCGCCCAGGGCCAGCAGCGCGTCCACCGTGGCCGCCCAGGCGGCCGGCACCGCGTCCTCGCCGGCCTGCGGCTCCCCGGACTCCTCCACCAGGTCGCCGCAGAAGACCACCGCCGGGTCGCTGGCGGTGGCGCCCGGTACGACCACCACCAGGTCGTGACCGGTGTGGCCGCGGCCGGGATGCACCAGCCGTACCGGCCGCTCACCGAGGTCGAGGCCGAGTTCGCCGAGCACCGGCCGGTCCGGGTGGACCAGCGCCGAGGCCGCCCGGGCGGCCTCCAGCGGGTCGGTGCCGAGCTCCACCGCCGTCTCGCGCATCGCCTCCCGCTCGCGCCGCAGATAGCCGTCCAGCGACGCCTCGCCGTACACCGCGGCGCCGGGGAACGCCGCCGTGCCGAAGACATGGTCGAAGTGTCCGTGGGTGAGCACGACGTGGGTGACCTCGCGGCCGGTCAGCGCCGCCACCTGCCGCCGCAGCTCCTCGCCGGCCTCCAGCGTGGAGCCGGTGTCGACCAGCAGCACACCGTCCGCGCCGACGACGAGGCCGACCGTCACATCGAGGTACGGCAGCCGCCGGCGGGCCACCCCGGGAGCCAGATGCTCCCACACCGAACTCCCGGCGCCCGGCTCCCCCGCACTCTCCACAGATTCCACAGGGGCGACGCTATCCCCGTGACCGCGGGTACGCGCGCCCTGGTGGCGCCCTCTCCGCCCCCGTCACGCCGCGCCCGCCCCTGGGCGCCACCAGCGCCCCCGCAGCCCCTCGCGCGCCACCCCGGAGCGCGAGGGGACGGCTCGTCGGACCGCGCACGGCGGCCGGCGCCGGGGTCGCCCGCGAACGATCACGAGCCGGATCGGAAGCGGTCTTGCCGAGCCCTTGCCGCCGCGCCGTACACTTGCTGCGGGAAAGCTGGCACTCGAAATGGACGAGTGCCAGGCCAGACGGCTCGGGGCCCACGGTTGGGAGGTGCGCGATGCTGAGCGAACGCAGACTCGAAGTGCTGCGTGCCATCGTTCAGGACTATGTCGGCACCGAGGAGCCGGTCGGGTCCAAGGCGCTGACCGAGCGCCACCAGCTCGGCGTGTCGCCCGCCACCGTCCGCAACGACATGGCCGTCCTGGAGGACGAGGGCTACATCGCCCAGCCGCACACCAGCGCCGGCCGTATCCCCACCGACAAGGGCTACCGGCTCTTCGTCGACAAACTGGCCGGTGTCAAGCCGCTGTCCGGCGCCGAGCGCCGCGCGATCCAGAACTTCCTGGGCGGCGCGGTCGACCTCGACGACGTGGTGGCGCGGACGGTGCGGCTGCTGGCCCAGCTCACCCGGCAGGTCGCGGTCGTGCAGTATCCGTCGCTGGTCCGCTCCTCGGTCCGGCACGTGGAGCTGCTGTCACTCGCGCCCGCCCGCCTCATGCTGGTGCTGATCACCGACACCGGACGGGTCGAGCAGCGGCTGATCGACTGCGCCGCCCCGGTCGGCGAGACCGTACTGGCGGATCTGCGGGCCCGGCTCAACAGCCGGGTCGTCGGCCGCCGGTTCGCCGATGTGCCGCCGCTGGTCCAGGACCTGCCGGAAAGCTTCGACCCGGACGACCGCCCGGCGGTCTCCGGTGTGCTCGCCACCCTCCTGGAAACCCTGGTCGAGGACAAGGAGGAGCGCATCATGCTCGGCGGCGCGGCGAACCTGACCAGGTTCAATCATGACTTCCCGCTGACGATCCGTCCGGTCCTGGAAGCACTGGAGGAGCAGATGGTGCTCCTGAAACTGCTCGGCGAAACCGCGGACTCGACGATGACGGTCCGCATCGGGCATGAGAACTTTCACGAGGGCCTCAATTCCACCTCCGTGGTGGCGGTCGGCTACGGTTCGGGCGACGAGGCAGTCGCCAAACTCGGCGTGGTCGGACCGACCCGCATGGACTACCCCGGAACGATGGGAGCGGTACGCGCAGTGGCACGTTACGTCGGACAGATCCTGGCGGAGTCGTAAGTGGCCACCGACTACTACGCCGTTCTCGGCGTGCGCCGTGACGCAGGACCTGACGAGATCAAGAAGGCATTCCGCCGGCTCGCCCGCGAACTGCACCCGGACGTCAATCCGGACCCGAAGACGCAGGAGCGGTTCAAGGAGATCAACGCGGCCTACGAGGTGCTCTCCGATCCGCAGAAGAAACAGGTCTACGACCTCGGCGGTGATCCGCTGTCCGCCGCCGGCGGTGGCGCGGGCGGGGCCGGCTTCGGGGCCGGCTTCGGCAACTTCAGCGACATCATGGACGCCTTCTTCGGGCAGTCGCAGCAGCGCGGCCCGCGCTCGCGCACCCGGCGCGGCCAGGACGCGATGATCCGGCTGGAGATCGAGCTGGACGAGGCCGCGTTCGGCACCACCAAGGACATCCAGGTGGACACCGCGGTCACCTGCGGCACCTGCAACGGCGAGGGGGCCGCGCCGGGTACGTCGGCGCAGACCTGCGACATGTGCCGCGGTCGCGGCGAGGTGTCCCAGGTCACCCGGTCCTTCCTCGGCCAGGTGATGACCTCGCGGCCGTGCCCGCAGTGCCAGGGCTTCGGCACGGTCGTGCCCACCCCCTGCCCCGAGTGCGCCGGCGACGGCCGGGTCCGCTCCCGCCGCACCCTGACGGTGAAGATCCCGGCCGGCGTCGACAACGGCACCCGGATCCAGCTGGCCGGCGAGGGGGAGGTCGGCCCCGGCGGAGGCCCGGCCGGTGACCTCTACGTGGAGATCCGCGAGGTCCCGCACCCGGTCTTCCAGCGCCGCGGCGACGACCTGCACTGCACGGTCACCCTCCCGATGACGGCGGCCTCACTCGGCACCAAGTGCCCGTTGGAGACGCTCGACGGTATGGAGGAGATCGACATCAGGCCCGGCACCCAGTCCGGCCAGTCCATCCCGCTCCACCAGCGCGGCATCACCCACCTGCGCGGCGGCGGCCGCGGCGACCTCGTCGTCCATGTCGAGGTCATCACCCCGCACAAGCTCGACGCCGATCAGGAAGAGCTGATGCGCCGCCTCGCCAAGCTCCGCGGCGAGGAACGCCCCACCGGCCAGTTCGCCCCGGGCCAGCAGGGCCTCTTCTCCCGCCTCAAGGACGCGTTCAACGGGCGCTGACCCGCCCGCACATCCCCACCAGGGGCGGCCCAGGGCCGGGGGAGCGCCGGTAGCGGCGGCTGCCCCGGCCACCCCGGCGTCCGGTGCGGGCCCGGGGTGGGGGCGGGGCGGGGGCAGCGGGGTGGCACGATGAACGCATGGGCGCGCTCACCGATCTCTCCTCCTTCTCGGCTCACCCGATCGTGCAAGCCCCGATGGCCGGCGGCGCCTCGAATCCGCAGCTGGCCGCGGCGGTCGGGGCGGCCGGCGGGCTCGGGTTCCTGGCCGCCGGCTACAAGACGTCCGAGGCGATGTACCAGGAGATCCGTCAGCTGCGGGACCTGACCTCGCAGCCCTTCGGGGTGAATCTGTTCATGCCCCAGCCCGGCACCGTCGACCCGTCCGCCGTCGCGGTGTACGCGGAGCAGCTGGCCGGCGAGGCCGCCTGGTACGCCACCGCGCTGGGCGACCCCGACACCGGTGGCGACGACGCCTACGACGCCAAGGTCGCGGTGCTGCTGGAGGACCCGGTGCCACTGGTCAGCTTCACCTTCGGCTGCCCCGAGCGCTCGGTCTGCGAGGCGTTCGCCAAGGCCGGTACGTACACGGTCGTCACCGTCACCTCGCCCACCGAGGCGCTCGCCGCCCAGCGGGCGGGCGCCGACGCGCTCTGCGTCCAGGGCGTGGAGGCCGGCGGCCATCAGGGCACCCACCGCGACGACCCGCAGCTCGACGGCGCCGGGATCGGCCTGCTCTCGCTGATACCGCAGGTCCGCGAGGTCGTACGGCTGCCGATGATCGCCGCGGGCGGGCTGATGCGCGGCGGCCAGATCGCCGCGGTGCTCGCGGCCGGGGCCGACGCCGCGGCCCTGGGCACCGCCTTCCTCGTCTGTCCGGAGTCCGGCGCCAACATCCTGCACAAACGGGCCGTCACCGACCCGGTGTTCAGCCGCACCGAGCTGACCCGCGCCTTCTCCGGCCGCCCGGCCCGCGGCCTGCTCAACCGCTTCATGCGCGAGCACGGCCCGTACACGCCGCCCGGCTACCCGCAGATCCACCACCTCACCTCACCGCTGCGCCAGGCGGCGGTCGCGGCCGGCGACCCGCAGGGGATGGCTCTGTGGGCGGGCCAGGGCCACCGGCTGGCCCGCGAACTGTCCGCCGGGGCGCTCGTCGAAACCCTCGTCGCCGAACTCCGCGCCGCCCAGGAGACCCACGCATGACCGCCCCGGTCTTCCTCGTCGAACCCGCCCTGCTCGACGGCTCCTCCGCCCGCCTGACCCTGGACGGCCCGGAAGGGAGGCACGCGGTGTCGGTGCGGCGATTGCAGCCCGGTGAGGAGATCGTGCTCACCGACGGCGCCGGGCGGGGGGCGTACGGAGTGGTGGATGGCGTCGTCGGCAAGGACGTGCTGAACGTCGAGGTCCACGCGATCCGCGACGAGCCCGCGCCCTCCCCCCGGCTCACCGTCGTCCAGGCGCTGCCGAAGGGCGACCGGGGTGAACTCGCCGTCGAGACCATGACGGAGGTGGGCGTCGACGTCATCGTCCCCTGGGCCGCGGCCCGTTGCGTCACCCAGTGGCGGGGCGAGCGCGGCGCCAAGTCCCTGGCCAAATGGCGTTCCACGGCCAGGGAGGCGGCCAAGCAGTCCCGGCGGCTGCGCTTCCCCGAGGTGGCCGAGATGCTGACGACCCGTCAGCTCGCATCCCTGCTGGCGACCGCGGACTTCGCCGGGGTCCTGCACGAGGAGGGTTCCACCGCGCTGGCCACGGCCGAATTGCCGACAGCCGGATCGGTGGTGCTGGTGGTCGGCCCGGAGGGCGGGGTCTCCCCGGAGGAACTGACCGCCTTCGCGCAGGCGGGCGCCCCGCCGTACCGGCTGGGCCCCACCGTGCTGCGTACGTCCACGGCCGGCGTCGCCGCGGCGGCGCTGCTGCTGACCCGCACCGGGCGCTGGGCGTAGGGCGGCCGGTGCGGGTCGGGGCACGGGCGATCCCGGGTCGTTCGCGTCCGGTCCGGGTCGTTCGCGTCTGATCCGGCCCGGCCCGGCCCGGCCCGGCCCGGCCCGGCCCAGCCCGGTCCGGTGCGGATCGGGTCCGGTCACACCGGCACGGTGACATACGTCTTGCCCTGCTCGTTCTGCACCAGCACCGACGCCACCTGGTCCGGCCGGACCGCCGCCGAGCCGTCCAGGTCGGCGCCCTTGCCCGCGCCCGTCCCGTCGTCGCCGACCGTCCAGCCGCCGGCCGTCCGCCGGGAGCCGTCGCGCGCGACGACCACCAGGCGGCAGCGTTCACCCGCCGGGATGCCGCTGACCGCCGCGTTGACGCGGACCCAGGCGGCGGCAGGGGTGAGCCGTACGGTCATCCGCGCGTGGGTGGCCGGGTCGGTGGCCGAGGCCACCCGCACCCCCGGCACGGGTGTGGCGGTCGGGGCGGCGGCGGTGACCGTGGGGATGGTGACCGGGCCGGTCGCTTCCGTTCCCGAGCCGTCGTCCCCCATCAGATAGCCGCCGAGGAAGACCAGCGCTGCCGAGGCGGCCACCGCCGCGCCCACCGCCGATGACCAGCGCAGCCGGGTACTCGCCCGTTCGTCGCGGGACTGCCGCAGCGTGCGTTGGAGCAGCAACTCCCCGCCCTCCGGCGGCCCGTCCTCGAACGCCTCGGCCGGCAGTCCGCCCAGCAGGAGTTCCGCCCGGCGCAGTTCGGCCAGTTCGGCGCGGCACTGGTCGCAGCTCGCCGTGTGCTCGTCGATCTCCGCCGTCTCGCGCGGATCGAGCAACCCCAGGACATAGGCGCCGAGCAGTTCCTCATGGCGATGCGACTCACTCACGCGGCCACCTCCTGAAGGCTGGCGTTGCTGTCCGATCTCCTGGCGTACAGCGCGCGCAGCGACTTGAGCGCGTAGTGGGCCCTGGACTTGACCGTTCCCTCGGCGATGCCCAGCCGCCCGGCCGCCTCCGCGGCGGTGTGTCCCCGGTAGTAGATCTCCACCAGCACGTCGCGGTGCTCGGGGGAGAGCCGGTCGAGCGCCTCCGCGAGCACCATCGAGTCCACCACCGCGTCGGCGTGGTCCCGCTGGACCGAGCCGGCCGACGCCGCCGCCGTCTCCGACTCCGCGACCTCCTTGGGGCGGGCGGCCTTGGCCCGGTAGCGGTCCGTGACGATGTTGCGGGTCACGGTCAGCAGCCAACCACGGACCGACCCCTCGCCGTTCGCCATCACCTCCGGATGTCGCCATGCCCTGATCAATGTCTCCTGGACCACGTCCTCGGCGGCCTGCCGGTCCCCCGTCAGCCGGGTCGCGTAGGCCAGGAGCGCCTTGCCGTGTTCCTCGTACAGCGCGCGGATCAAGAACTCGTCACTCGTGCTCTGCCGAGTCCGGGATCCACGAGACCGCAGTATCGCCATCCATACACTCCGTCCACGTGCGACCGCGTCGAATGCGACACGGAATCGGGGACGGTTTGGTTCATCCCGTTTTATACCGGCCGGTCACTTACAGCGCCGCCCCGTGTTGAGGCAGCGCACCACCGAGGCCATCTGCCCGTCGGTCATCACGTCCACGAAACCCGCGTGGTCCGTGACCGGGCTGTGCTTCTGCTCGGGGAAGGCGTCCACCGCGATGGGCGTGCCCGGGGCCACGTCGTAGGACACCACCACCCGCAGCCGCGGCACCGGGAAGGTCCCCGGCGGGCAGCCGCCGTCGGCGTCCGGGAAGAGGACATGGGTGCGGTGGTTCTCGCTGTCGGTGCCCAGGCCGTTCCAGCAGCTCGGGAAGTCGAAGGTGCGAGTGAGCCGGTGGCCGCTCGGGCAGACCGGATACAGCATGGTGTGCCGGCCGGCGAACCCGGCGCAGCCCCACTGGGCACGCGCCTGGGCCAGCCCCGCCGTCGCCGCCACCGGGTCACCGGTGATCATCCGCAGAAACCTCGGCATGGCGACGACATCGCTGGCCGGATTGCCCTGGAACTCGATCGTCACCGACGCGGGCGGCAGGATGCGCCCGAGATTGCCGTCATGGCCGCCGCCCACCGCGTGCGGGTCGGTGCCCGGCTGGTCCTGGCGGCGCAGCACGGGCCAGAAGTACGTCGACCGGTCGCCGTTCCGGCAGGTGGTCGCCGCCGCGGCCAGCCCCGCGTCGGTCGAGAACGCGGTGGTGGACAGGTTCCCGACGTAATCGTGGGTGTGGTGCGCGCCGTTCGCCAGACCGGGGGAGACCACCAGGTTGTCGGCGTTGCGGTGGTTCTCCGCGTCGCGCCCGCAGTCCTCGTGGTACGTACCGGTGGAGGCGCCGGGCAGCGGGGCGGTGGCGGGGGCGGGCGCCACATCGCCGATGGGGGTGAAGTCGGTGGGAAACGGGCCGGTCGGCGGGGACGCGGCGTGGGCGGGCCGGGTGCTCGTGCCCGCGATCAGCAGTACGGCGACGGTCAGGGTCGCGACGGCGAAAGCGGTGAGCGAGAGGGCGGCCGGCCCGGCCCCGAGGCGTTTCATCACATGGTTGAGGGTTGCACACGGTATCGGCCCACCGGGACTCCGGTGGGCCGACGCGGGGTTGCGGGGGTTGCTCGGCCGGGTGCGGTGGGTCGGCCGGGTCGGGCCGGGTCAGCTGATTCAGCCGGGCCGGCCGGGTCAGCCGCCGAAGCGGACGGAGGCGATGGGCCGGGTGAAGCCGATCGCGGTCAGGTCGTTGACGTCGGCGGTCACCACGGCCGAAGTGCCGGTGCAGTCGGGGCCGGTCCAGATCTTGACCGGGCCGCCGGACAGCTGGAGCGACAGGGCGGTGAAGGGCTGGGTGAGGGTCTGGCAGCCGGGACCGGAGGCGCCCACCGATCCGTTGGGCTCGGTGAGGTTCTTGCCGCTGTCCAGGATGACGCTGCCGTTGCCGAGCGTCACGGAGCCGCCGGCGCCGGCGCTGGCAGTGGGGGCAGCGCTGGTCGTGGGCGCGGCGCCGGTCGTGGGCGCGGCGGGCGCCGTGCCGTTGTCGGTGCTCACCGGGGGCAGCACCTTCCGGCCCTTCGGGGAGACCGCGAACCACGTACCACCGACGCCTTCACCGTTGGTCTGGCCGGGAGCGGTGTCCTTGCTGAAGCGGTAGACCGGCCAGCCGCCGATCGTCACCTGACGGCTGCCGTCGTCGCGCCGCACGACACCGACCTCGGCGACCGGCACACCGTTGACGAAGATCCTCGACCCCGGGTGCACCAGCACGGGCGGCCAGGTCTTGGCGCAGTCGCCGTCGCAGTTGGACTTCGACGGGTCGGCGGTGTCCTTGTCGAAGCGGTAGAGGGTGAAGCCGGCGCCGTCGTGCACGATCGGATTCAGGCCGCCCGCCGAACCGGCCGTCAGCTGCACCCACTTCATCGCCGCCGCGTCGGTGCGGGGGCCCTGGTAGTTGTCGCCGGTGTTGGGCGGTGCGTTGTGCTGCTTCGCCGTCCCGGTGGCGTAGTCGAGCCCGGTCTTGGCGTCGGTGCCCTGCGGGGAGGGCATCGCCCTGCCGGCGTCGGGGGTCACGCCGAACCAGGTGCCGCCGACGCCCTCGCCGTTGGTCTGGCCGGGCGCGGTGTCCTTGGCGAACTTGTAGACCGGCCAGCCGCCGATCGTCACCTGGAGGTTGCCGTCGTCGCGCCGCACCACGCCGATCTTCGACTTGTCCACACCGTCCACGAAGATCTTCGCACCGGGCTGGACCAGCACGGGCGGCCAGGTGGTCGCGCAGTCGCCGTCGCAGTTGGACTTCGACGGGCTGGCGGTGTCCTTGTCGAAGCGGTAGAGGGTGAAACCGGCGCCGTTGACCACCACCGGGTTCAGCGCCCCGGCCGAACCGGCCGTCAGCTGCACCCATTTCATCGCCGCCGGGCTGCTGCTCGGCCCCGGGAAGAAGTCCCCGGTGTTCGCGGGGGCGTTGTTGGCCTTCGCCGTCCCACTGGTGAAGCTCACCGTACTGGCCGTGGTCGAGGGGGACTTGGCAGTGGCGGTCACACTCGCGGCGGGCGCGGCGGGCGTCTTGGCGGTGTCCGACCCGCAGGCCGTCAACATCATCGCCCCCGCTGCGACGAGGGCGGCGAATCCGGCCAGCTGCGTGCGGTTCATGAGTTCTTCCTCCGGTGTACGCGGTGCGGCGACCGTGGTGGCCAGCCGCTCGGCCAGGTACACGGCCACCCCTGCGGCACCGTTCAACGAAGGAGCCCGCCACCGCGAGCTGTTGCCCGGCCGGGAAGCCGCGGTGACGGTGTCACGAGGCTGTCACGGGGCGGTCGCGGGCGTAACGGGGCGGATCCGTGTCGTGCGGCCCGCGGTGGCCGAGGCCCGGTGCAAGCGTTTTCCTTCACTTCACCAGCTGTTGACACACCACCGGCTGAGGCGGAACATCCTGAGCGGGAGAGCGCTCTCCCGTCGGTTTTCCGGCGAGGTCACCGCTGCCCGCCGACGGGCTGACGCGATCCCTCCACCCCCCACGCAGGAGGACTTCATGGCACGTAGATTACGAAGGGGCCCAGGACTGCTCATCGCCCTGGCCTTGTTCGCCGTCGGCGGCGGAGCCGCGCTGACGGCGAACGCCTCGGCCGGCACGGCTGTCGCGGCCTCGTCCGCCGGACACCAGCAGGCGATGACGATGGCGATGTCCATGCCCGCGTCCACCCAGACCTCCGGGGACGACCCGGACGGGGACGGCTACATCATGGCGAACCCGCCGGTCACCGGCGTCACGCCCTCCACGTACGAGCCGCCGCACGCGTACTTCCACGAGTTCCAGGCGAGGTGCGCCCCCACGCACACCGCGCCGGACGACCCGATCGTCTACCCCGGGCAGCCGGGCAAGTCGCACGACCACACCTTCATGGGCAATGTGAGCACCAACGCCAACTCCGTCACCGCCTCCCTGGAAGCGGCGAGCGGGACTACGTGCCTGGCTCCCGGCGACAAGTCGGCCTACTGGATGCCGAGTCTGTTCAACGGCACCCAGAAGATCCTGCCGCTGGGCCCGCAGACGATCTACTACAAGTCGGCGATCAACGACTACACCAGTGTCCGCCCCTTCCCCAAGGGCCTGCGCTTCGTGGTCGGCAGCCCCACCCAGACCCAGGACGAGTTCAAGAACCTCAAGGGCACGGTGGAAGGGTGGGAGTGCGGCAACAGCTACAAGAACTACAACTTCCCGCCCACCTGTCCGAACACCCCTGACACCCAGCTCAACCTGCGCCTGCAGGCTCCGAGTTGCTGGGACGGCATCCACCTGGACACTCCGGACCACAAGAGCCACATGGCCTACCCGGTGGCCGGTGGCGCCAACGCGAACGTCTGCCCGGCCGACCACCCGGTGGCCCTGCCGATGATCGAGTTCAAGATGGCGTGGCCGGTCAACGGCAATATGTCGGCGGTCAGTCTGGCCAGCGGCGCCGGCTTCTCCTTCCACTACGACTTCTTCGCGGACTGGGACAACGCCACCCAGGCCGCCATGGTCACGCACTGCATCAACGGCGGGCTCCAGTGCGACGACCACGGCTACGACCAGTCGCAGCCCGGCAAGGGCGCGGTGCTCGACTCGAACTACCACCTGATCCACTGATCCTGTGCGGTGAGCGCTCTTCCGGAGGGTCGTGCCGGGCCCTCCGGGAGAGCGCTCTCCCCCCTCGGCGCCGGATCGGTCGGGGAACCGACCGGGGATCGGCCCGGGGATCGGCCGAGGAACGGCCGGGGCGGGGAAAGTCCGGAACCGGTCGCCCCCGCACCCGGGTACGGACCCGTCGCTCGCTCATAATGTGACGCATGGGAAAGGTGTATGAACGGATCGACGGCAGGCTTCGCGCCTTCATCGAGGCGCAGCACATCTTCTTCACCGCGACGGCGCCGCTGGACGGCGACGGCACCGTCAATCTCTCGCCCAAAGGCCTGGCCGGGTCGTTCGCGGTCATCGACGAGCTGACCGTGGCCTACCTCGACTTCGCCGGGAGCAACGCCGAGACGATCGCCCACCTGCGGGAGAACGGGCGGATCACCCTGATGTGGTGCGCCTTCGAGGGGCCGCCCAATATCGTGCGGGTGCACGGACGCGGGGAGCCGGTCTTCCGGGACGATCCGCGCTGGGCCGCACTGATCGAGCACTTCCCGGGGATCGACCCGACCCCGCACGGACTGCGGGCGATCATCGTGGTGACCGCCGACCTGGTCCGGGACAGCTGCGGCTACGCCGTCCCCTTCATGACCTACGACGAGGACCGCCCGGTGCACAAGTCGCGCTTCGCCCGGGAGACCGATGAGTCGCTCGACGCGTACTTCCGGAAGAAGGAGCACATCGCGAGCAGCATCGACGGACTGCCGGGACTTCCGCTCCCGCTGCCGCCGCTGCCCGCGTCCTGACCGCGTTCTGACCGCCGGGGGCGGGGCCGTCACACCGCGCCGAGGTTCTTTCCGAGGACGACGGAACTGCGCCGGACCGTCATGCCCATCCGTTCGTAGAGCGACAGCGCGCCGGTCTCGGAGTGGGTCCACAAGGTGCAGGTCCGGTGCCCCCGCCGGTGGAAGGCGCGGAAGCTCTCGTCCAGCAGCAGGTGGGCGATGCCCCGGTTGCGGTGGTCGAGCCGGACCGCGAGCTGGTCGATGAGCCCCTCGCCGGCGCCCGGCACGTCCAGGGCCAGCAGGACGCCGACCATCCGGTCGCCGGCGAACGCCACCGGTGAGAGGGCCGGCGCGAAGGCCGGGCGCTCGACGGTGAGCCGCGCCCACTCGTCGAAGGACTTGCGCCGCGGCTGCCACTGGGCGAAGGCGTCCTCGACCAGTTCGTAGGCCGCGGCCTCGTCCCCGGACCGGAACGGCCGTACGGAGATGCCCGTCGGCACCTGGCGGGCCCCCGGCCCAGTGGGCAGTGCGATCTCCAGCAGCCAATTGGTGACGAACGGCTCGTACGCGTGCGACCGCAGCAGCGTGACCGCGCCCGTGTCGGTCTCCAGGGCCACCTGGGACAGCCGGGTGCTGCCCACCTGCCGGGCCCGCGCCTCGGTCCAGTCGAGAAGCGCGGTGCCGATGCCCCGGCCCCGGTGGCCGGGGTGGATGTCGACCTCGCCGCGGGTGCCGCCTTTCACCGACGCCCGGCCGACCAGCTCCTGGTCGGGGCCGTGGACAAGGAGCGTGTCGGCGGAGAGATCCAGGCCGGGCAGGCTGAGGAACGCGGTGACGGCGTCGAGCGGGGTCTCGGCCCGGCCGAGCAGTTCGCGCTCGCAGGCGGCGACCAGGCCATGGATGGCCGCGGCGTCGTCCGTGGTCGCCGGCCGGCTCGAACAGCGATGGGGCAGACGCGGCACGGGTCGTGGGAAGGGATCGCTCATGGGGGACACCCTGCGGCCTGCCGGCTCGCTCTGTCGACCCGCTCCTTCCGGCGCGGCTCGCCCTCCCGGGTCCCCCGGCCGCGGGGGGACGCGTGCGGCCGCGGTCGTCCACCGGGCGGGTCGAGGCGCGCTGCGCCGAACGGCCGCGCGGGACGAGCAGGATGTGCGTAAATCCGTGTGCGGGGCAGCGAAGTGCGACATCCCCACCCCGATGGGGAGTTGATCCTGGTTAGGGTGGCGGAGTGACTCATCCGACACCCCAGACGCAGCCGGAGCAGCAGCCCGCGGCAGAGAAATCCGCGGCCGAGAAGTCTTCGGCGCCCGCCGCCAAGAAGGCCCGGTCCGCGCAGAAGTCCGGGCCGAGGTCCGCCGCGAAGTCCGCGCCGAAGCCGGCGGCGAAATCCGCCGCGAAGTCCGCGCAGAAGTCCGCTGCGAAGTCGGCCGCCACGTCCGCGCCGGCCGCGCCGCGCCCGGTACAGCGGCCGGCCCAGGGCTCCTACCTCCGGAACCCGCACCCCTTCGGTGAGTTGATCGCCTTCACCGCCGAGGACGACGTGTGGGTCGCGCCGCTGGACGGCGGGCGCGCCTGGCGGGTCAGCGCGGACAACATGCCGGTCGGACGGCCCAGGATCTCGCCCGACGGCGAGCTGGTCGCCTGGGCCTCGGCGCGGGACGGCGCCCCCGAGGTGCATGTGGCGCCGCTCGACGGCGGGCCTTCGCGGCGGCTGACCTACTGGGGCAACGGCCGTACGTCGGTGCGGGGCTGGACCCCCGACGGGGAGCTGGTGGTGATCACCACCGACGGCCAGGCGACCTTGCGCCGCAGTTGGGCCCGGGTGGTGCCGCTGGACGGCGGCCCGGCCCGCACCCTGCCGTACGGGCCGCTGGGCGACCTGGCCTTCGGGCCCGGCGGCGCGGTGCTGCTCCAGTCGGCGACGATGGGCCGGGAGGCCGCGTACTGGAAGGGCTACCGGGGCGGCACCGCCGGGAAGTTGTGGCTGGACCCGGACGGTGGCGGCGAATTCCACCGGGTGCACACCGAGTTGGACGGCAACATCGAGTGCCCGATGTTCGTCGGCGACCGCATCGCCTTCCTCAGTGACCACGAGGGCCAGGGCGCGGTCTACTCCAGCCTGCCCGACGGCTCCGACCTGCGGCGGCACAGCCCGCTCGGCGGGTTCTACGCGCGCCACGCCGCCACCGACGGGACCCGGGTCGCCTACGCGGCGGCGGGCCGGCTCCAGCTGCTGCCCGGCCTCGACACGTCGGACGGCTCGGACGACCCGGACGACCCGGCGGCGGCCGAGGCGCGCGAGCTGCGCGTCCGCCTCGGCGGACAGCGCGCCGACCTCCAGCCCCACCCGGTGCGCGCCGCCCACCACTTGGGCGAGGCCCGGCCGGACCACACCGGCCGCGGCAGCGCCGTCGAGATCCGCGGCACCACCCACTGGATCACCCACCGCGGCGGCCCCGCCCGGGTCCTGGCCGCCACGCCGGGCGTACGGACCCGGCACCCCCGGGTGTTCGCGCCCGGCGGCGAGGGCGACCAGCAAGTGGTGTGGGTCACCGACGCCCAGGGTGACGACTCCCTCGAAGTCGCCCCGGCCACCGGCCTGCCGGCGGACGCCCGGCCGCGCCGCCTGGCCGCCGGACGGCTCGGCCGGGTGCACGAGATGGAGGTCTCACCGGACGGCCACCACATCGCGGTCGCCTCCCACGACGGCCGGGTGCTGCTGGTGGAGACGCAGACCGGCGAGGTGCGCGAAGTGACCGCCGGCGAGGCCGGCGACGCCACCGACCTGGCCTTCTCACCCGACTCGTGCTGGCTGGCCTGGTCGCACCCCGGGCCCGGCTCGCTGCGGCAGATCAAGCTCGCCTCGACCGCCGACCTCGCCGTGGTGGACGCGACACCGCTGCGCTTCAACGACTTCGCGCCCGCTTTCACCACCGACGGGCGGCACTTGGCGTTCCTGTCCGAGCGGGCCTTCGACCCGGTCTACGACTCCCACGTCTTCGACCTGTCCTTCCCCAACGCCTGCCGCCCGTACCTGATGACGCTGGCCGCCACCACGCCTTCCCCCTTCGGGCCGCAGCGGCACGGCCGGCCGTACGACGACGAGGGCGACGACGACGCGGGCAAGGAGGGGGGCGCCCCCGGCTCCGACTCGGGATCGGGCTCCGGCTCCGGCTCCGGGGGCGACGGGGACGCGGAGGGGGACAACGACGGCAAGGGCAAGGGCGACCGGCCGCGGGTCCCCGCGACCAAGGTGGACGCGGAGGGGCTGGCCGACCGGATCGTCCCCTTCCCGGTCGAGGCCGGCCGCTACTCCGGGCTGTCCGCCGCCAAGGGCGGTGTGCTGTGGCTGCGCCACCCGCTGGTCGGCGTGCTCGGCTCGGCGCTGGCCGGGCCCGAGGCGCATCCGCCGAACACCCCGCTGGAGCGGTACGACCTGGCGCAGCTGCGCATCGAGGAGATCGCCGACGACGCGGACGACTTCGCGGTCAGCGGCGACGGCGGCAAGGTGCTGATCACCAACGGCAGCCGGCTGCGGATCGCGCCCGCCGACAGCAAGGCCGATGACGACTCGGACAGTTCGGTGACCGTCGACCTGTCCCGTATCCGGGTCACCGTCCGCCCCGCCGACGAGTGGCGGCAGATGTACGACGAGACGCACCGCCTGATGCGGGACAACTTCTGGCGCGCGGACATGAACGGCCTGGACTGGGAGGCGGCCGGCGAGCGCTACCGGCCGCTGCTGGACGCGGTGGCCACCCACGACGACCTGGTGGACGTGCTGTGGGAGCTGCACGGTGAGCTGCGCACGTCGCACGCGTATGTGTCGCCGGCCGGGGCGTATCGCGATCCGCTGCAGCGGCAGGGACTGCTCGGGGCGGACATCTCCCGTACGGAGGAGGGCGGTTGGCGGATCGACCGGGTGCTGCCCGGCGAGTCCTCCGACCCGCACGCGCGCTCGCCGCTGGCCGCGCCGGGGGTCGCGATCCGCGCGGGCGATCTGCTGCTCGCGGTGGACGGCCACCCGGTGGACCCGCTGGCCGGGCCCGGGCCGCTGCTGGTCGGCACGGCGGGCAAGCCGGTGGAGCTGACGGTCGCGCCGGCTGCGGGCGGCGCCGTGCGGCACGTGGTCGCCGTGCCGCTCGCCGACGAGGAGCCGCTGCGCTACCACGACTGGGTGGCCGGCCGCCGCGCCCACGTCCACGAGGCGTCCGCCGGCCGCCTCGGCTATCTGCACGTCCCGGACATGGTCAGCAGCGGCTGGGCCGAACTCCACCGCGACCTCCGGGTCGAAGTGGCCCGCGAGGGCCTGGTGGTGGACGTCCGGGAGAACCGTGGCGGCCACACCTCCCAACTCGTGGTCGAGAAGCTGGCCCGCCGCATCGTCGGCTGGGACATCCCCCGCGGCGCCCACCCCTTCAGCTATCCCCTGGACGCGCCGCGCGGCCCGGTGATCGTCATCGCCAACGAGTTCTCCGGCTCCGACGGCGACATCGTGAACGCGGCGATCAAGGCACTCGACATCGGCCCCGTCGTCGGCACCCGCACCTGGGGCGGCGTCATCGGCATCGACAGCCGCTACCACCTCGTCGACGGCACCGGCATCACCCAGCCGAAGTACGCCTTCTGGCTGGAGGGTTACGGCTGGACCGTCGAAAACCACGGCGTCGACCCCGACATCGAGGTCCTCCACACCCCTCAGGACTGGGCCGCCGCCCGCGACCCCCAACTCGACACCGCCATCACCCTGGCACTCACCGCCTTGGACACCCACCCGGCAAAAACCCCACCGCAACTGCCCGCCCCCCAACACTGACGCTGCGCCGGCTTCGGGGGGCGCCGCCACCGAGGTCCAGGGGGCCGCGGCCCCCTGGACCTCGCACTCCGCCTGCGGCGCCGCCGCTCCGCCGGGGTGGCGGTAAGCCCGCCGGCTGGGGGAGGGCCCGGGCCCTGAGTCCAGCGGCACTGGGTTCGCCTGGCGCCCGGTCGTGTCGGCGGCGTTGCCGCTCGGCCTGAGGGCCCGCCAGGCGGCGGCAACGTATCCCCGCTCGGGCCACGGGCTACGCCGGCCCGGCGGGCTTCGTACGCGTCCGGGGGCGGAACGGTTTGGCTGCGGGCCGGCGCGCGCAGCCCCGCCACGGTGGTGGCCTGCGCGTTGGCCGGCTGTGCGCGGCCGTGGTGCCGTCGGACCGGGGCGGGCCGGGTTGGGGGCGGGCGGCCCCCGCTGTTGACCGTGGCGCCGGGCGGTAGCCCGGTAGCATGCGGGGTTCTGAAGGCGATGAGAGGGGAGGGTCGGCGTCATGAGTGGAGAGCCGCAGGCCGACTGTTTGTTCTGCAAGATCGTCGCGGGGGAGATTCCGGCGACCATCGTGCGGGAGACGGATACGACCGTCGCGTTCCGGGACATCAATCCGCAGGCGCCGACGCATGTGCTGGTGATTCCGCGGGTGCACTACCGGGACGGGGCGGCGCTCGCCGCTGGGGATCCCGGGGCGGCGGCGGACGTGCTGCGCGAAGCGGGGGAAGTGGCGTCGCAGGAGAAGGTGGCCGAGTCGGGCTACCGGGTGATCTTCAATTCGGGGCCGGGCGCCGGGCAGACCGTGTTCCACGCGCACGCCCACGTACTCGGCGGCAAGGACCTCCAGCGACTGGTCGTCTGAGCGCCGTACGATCCGAGCCGTACCTGATCCGCGCCCCACGTCGTACGGAGCCCGCTCGTGCGTGAACTCGTCGTCCTCGGCACCGTCAGCCAGGTGCCGA
The DNA here is from genome assembly GCF_042650325.1 of Streptomyces polygonati. Lineage (NCBI taxonomy): Bacteria > Bacillati > Actinomycetota > Actinomycetes > Kitasatosporales > Streptomycetaceae > Streptomyces > Streptomyces polygonati. The sequence goes on from NZ_JBHSBB010000027.1 coordinate 160,923, forward strand.
CCCGGCAGCGCAATCAGAACGGCTACGTGCTGCGCTGGGACAGCGAGGGCATCCTGTTCGACCCCGGCGAGGGCAGCCAGCGGCAGATGCTGCACGCCGGGGTCTCCGTGCACGACCTGACCCGGATCTGCGTCACGCACTTCCACGGCGACCACTCGCTGGGCCTGGCCGGGGTGATCCAGCGGATCAATCTGGACCGGGTGCCGCACCCGATCACCGCCCACTACCCGGCGAGCGGCCGCCCCTTCTTCGACCGGCTCCGGTACGCCACCGCCTACCACGAGACCGCCGACCTGCGGGAGGAGCCGGTCACCGGCGACGGACCGCTCGCCACCACCCCCGCCTTCACGCTGACCGCGGCCCGTCTCTCGCACCCGGTGGAGTCCTACGGCTACCGGCTGACCGAACCCGACGGCCGCCGCCTGCTCCCGGACCGGCTGGCCGCCCACGGCGTCAGCGGACCCGACATCGGCCGCCTCCAGCGCGAAGGCGCCCTGTACGGCGTGGCGTTGGCCGAGGTCAGCGAGCCGCGCCCCGGCCAGAGCTTCGCCTTCATCATGGACACCCGGCTCTGCCCGGCCGTACCCGTGCTCGCGGCCGGCTGCGACCTGCTGGTCATCGAGTCCACCTTCCTGGACGAGGACGCCCGACTGGCCGCCGACTACGGGCACTTGACGGCCGGTCAGGCGGCGGTGGTGGCCCGGGACGCGGGCGTGCGCCATCTCGTCCTGACGCACTTCTCCCAGCGCTACTCCGAGCAGCCCGAAGCCTTCGAGCGGCAGGCCCGCGCGGCCGGCTTCACCGGTGAACTCACCGTCGCCCAGGATCTGATGCGCGTGCCAGTGCCCAAACGCCGCTGACGCCTCCCCGGCCCGCCCTACGGCAGGTAGTACATCGGGTTCGGCAGCTTGAAGGACCTGTCGGCGTGACCGCCGGACAGATCGCTGTACTGGTCCCCGAAGTTGCCCACGATGTCGTAGCCGAGGGACTCGATGTGCGCCCGGGTGCCCGACTTGTACTCGATGGTCGTGCAGGTCGCGCCGCAGGGCAGGTACGCGGGCGGGGAGGCGGTGTTCTTCAGGTAGAGGTGGGTGGTGTCGGGGGTGGCCCGGTAGCCGACGGCGGTCAGATTGCGCGCGGTGTCGGCGCGCTGGGACTCGGCGCGGCCGGTGATCCAGAAGACCGTGATGCCGTGCGCGGACGCCCAGTTGGCGAGGGTGTCCATGCCGAAGACCGGCGGCATGTTCTTGGTGTCCAGATATGCCTGGTTGCTGGCCGGCGTGTAGTTGAAGCCGACCTCCAGCTCGTAGTTGTAGGTGAGCAGGCTGGTGTCGTCGACATCGAGGACGATCGCGGGCTTCGCGGCGTGCGTGCCGTGGGCGCCGTGCCCGGAATGCCGGTCGGTCGCGCGGGCCAGCGCCGACTCCGCCTTGGCCTCGATCCCGGCCACCTGCCGGGCGTAGTTGCCCGCCGGCGAGGCCTGATGCTCGCCCGAGGCGTCCACCGTGTCGCCGTAGTACGCCTTGATCTCGCTGACGACATCCGTGAGGTTGGGGATCTCCTTGTCGCTGCGCGGCGCGGAGTTGGCGGCGCTCGCGGCGCCGACGCCGTAGAAGGTGGCGCCGAGGGTGGCCGCGGCGGCGGTCACCGCGAGGGCGCGGCGGGCGGACAGACGGGCACGGGCACGGGGCATGGCGGTGCTCCTTCAAGCTCGTTGGTGCGGCGGAATCTAGACCCTGGCATCCGAGCAGGTCAAGGAGTGTCTACGCGCGTGGTGACCGGTCGGCGCGCGCGTCGCCGTTTCCCCTGTGTTAAGCCGCAGTTCAGAGTGTGTTCACTTATGAGACGCGGTCAGGATCCGGTCCGCGACCGCCGCGGAGTCCACCAGCGGGTGCAGCGCGAGCGCGCGCAGCGCGGCCGTGCGCGAGCCGGTGGCCGCCGCCTCGATCGCCGCGCGCTCCACCGACTTGAGCGTGAGCATCAGGCCCGCCTGGTGCTCGTCCGGCGGCGCCACCGGCAGTGGCCGGGCCCCGAACGCGCCCACCTCGCACGGCACTTCGACGACCGCGGCCGGGTCGAGGAAGGAAACCGCCCCGCCGCCCGGCACATTGAGAATCAGCACGGTCCGCTCGTCACGGGCGATCGCCCGCATCAGGGCCAGCGCGACCCGGTCGTAGCCACCGCCGTCCAGGTCGTGCGGGTCGCGTTCCCAGCCGCCGGTGGCCGCGCGGTTCTCGGCCATGTAGGTCTCCTCGCGCTCGCGCCGGGTGGCGTCCCACAGCGCGTACGCGTCGGCCGGCGCCGCGTCCGCCGCCGCGAAGAACGCGGACTGCTGGCGGTCGAGGAACGCGCCCCGGGTGGCCGGCGCCGAGCGGACCGCGTCGAGCGACTCGCGGCGGAAGTAGTAGTAGTGCAGATACTCGTTGGGCAGCGAGCCGAGCGCGGCCAGCCAGCGCGCGCCGAACAGCCGGCCCTCCTCGAAGCCGGCCAGCGCCACCGGGTCCGCGAGCAGGCCCGGCAGCAGCTCCCGGCCGTCGAGGGTGAGCCGGCGCAGCCAGCCGGCGTGGTTGAGGCCCACGTAGTCGTAGCCGAAGCCGGGCGCGTCCGGGTCGGCGCCGGCCGCGCGGGCCGCCCGGCGGACCAGGCCCACCGGGGAGTCGCAGATGCCGATCACCCGCGGGCCCAGCACCCGCGACATCGCCTCGGTGACCATGCCCGCCGGGTTGGTGAAGTTGATCACCCAGGCGCCGGGCGCCACCGCCTTGATCCGTTCGGCCACCGCGATCGCGACCGGCAGCGTCCGCAGCCCGTAGAGCACCCCGCCCGCGCCGACTGTCTCCTGCCCGAGCACGCCTTCGGCCAGCGGCAGCCGCTCGTCCCGCACCCGGCCGGCCGTACCGCCGACCCGGATCGCCGAGAAGACGAAGTCAGCGCCGCGCAGGGCGTCGTCCAGGTCGGAGGCGAGGCGTACGGCCGGGGCTTCGGGGGCGGCCGGCGGACCTCCGGCCGCCCCCGAAGGTCCCGTAAGCCCCGAAGCCCCGCCCCGCAGCGCGTCCAGCACCGCGCCCACCACCCGCAGCCGCCGCGCGTCCGTGTCGTACAGCACGACCTCGGTCACCGTCGGGTCGCCGAGCAGCGCGCGGTAGACCAGCGGGACGCGGAAGCCCCCGCCGCCCAGAATCGTCAGCCTCATCGGTGGGTCCGTCCTCAGGTCGTACGGGCCGGGCATACGCGCTGGTCGTACGCCGGGCGCTGGTGTGGGGCGCCGGGGTGGGGGCGGTGGGCCGTCGTACGTCGCGCGCCGTTGTCCTACGCGGCCGCCCTCTCATCGTGCACAGTGTGAAGCATGGACGACCAGCCCGTTCTCGACCCGCTCGGCGCACTGCGCACTCCCGGGGACCCGGCGGCCGACGTCTACCTGACCGGCACCGTGTTCCTCGACATCATCTTCACCGGCCTGGACAGCGCGCCGGTCCGCGGCACCGAGTCGTGGGCCCGCGGCATGGGCTCCAGCCCCGGCGGCATCGCCAACATGGCCACCGCGCTGGCCAGGCTCGGCCTGCGCACCACGCTCGCGGCGGCCTTCGGCGACGACATGTACGGCGACTACTGCTGGGACTGCCTGCACAGCGGCGAGGGCATCGACCTCACGCCGTCCCGCCGCATCCCCGGCTGGCACTCGCCGGTCACCGTGTCCATGGCCTACGAGGACGAGCGGACCATGGTCAGCCACGGGCACCAGGCGCCGCCGCCCGAGGAGGCGGTGCCGACCTGCCCGCCGCCCGCCCGGGCCGCGGTGGCCGCGCTCGGGCGGCGCGCGGGCGGGTCCGCCGAGCACGACTGGATCGCGGAGGCGGCCGCCTCCGGTACGCAGATCTTCGCCGACGTCGGCTGGGACGAGACCGGGCGCTGGGACCCCGCCGACCTCGACGGGCTGCGGCACTGCGCCGCGTTTCTGCCCAACGCGGAGGAGGCCATGCGGTACACCCGGGCGGCCACCCCCCGCGAAGCCGCCCGCAAGCTCGCCGAACACGTACCGCTCGCGGTCGTCACCCTCGGCTCGCAGGGCGCCTGCGCGGTGGACTCCTCGACCGGCGAGACCGCGGAGGTGCCGGCGCTGCTGGTCGAGGCGCTGGACCCGACCGGCGCGGGTGACGTCTTCGTGGCCGGCTTCGTCACCGGCACCCTGGCCGGCTGGCCGCTCCCCGACCGCCTCGCCTTCGCCTCCCTCTGCGCGGCCCTGTCCGTCCAGGAATTCGGCGGCTCCCTGTCCGCCCCCGGCTGGATCGAGATCGCCAGCTGGTGGCAGCAGGTCAAGGCCTACGCGGGCGACGCCGTCGGCAACCGCGAGGCCCTGTGCCGCTACGCCTTCCTCGAAGCCCTCCTCCCCACCGCCACCCGCCCCTGGCCCCTGCGCCGCGCGGTCCCCACCATCGGCTTCCGCCCGGCCTGAGCCGCGCCCCCTCCGGGGTGCGCCCGACCCGGCGGAAGGAGGAGCGAGCGCCCCGGCCCCCGGTGGCGAGCGTCCCCGCCCCCGGTCCGCTGCCGCCGGGCGTCAGGCACAAGGGCTAAACCCCTCGGCCCAGGCGGGGGCCACGTCGTAGGCTGGAACCCCGGAGGTTTCCGGGTTCGCCGATTAGCAGAAAGCGGGATGAGCAGGCCCTAGCGCCGGCCCATGACTCAGACACCGACCAAGCAGCAGCCGCAGCCGCCGAAGCAGGCGCGGGCCCACTTCGTCGTACCGGCTACGCACCCCATGGTGACCGTTCTGGGCTCGGGGGACGCCCTGCTCCGGGTGATCGAGCGGGAGTTTCCGACCGTGGACATCCATGTCCGCGGCAATGAGGTCAGCGTGGTCGGCGACGCCCCAGAGGTCGAGCTGGTCCAGCGGATCTTCGACGAGATGATGCTGGTGCTGCGCACCGGCCAGCCCCTGTCCGAGGACGCCGTGGAGCGCTCCATCGCCATGCTGCGCTCCGACGGCTCCGCGGGTCCCGAGACCCCGGCGCAGGTGCTCACCCAGAACATCCTGTCCAGCCGCGGCCGCACGATCCGGCCCAAGACGCTCAACCAGAAGCGGTACGTCGACGCGATCGACACCCACACCATCGTCTTCGGCATCGGCCCGGCCGGCACCGGCAAGACCTATCTGGCGATGGCCAAGGCGGTCCAGGCCCTGCAGTCCAAGCAGGTCAGCCGGATCATCCTGACCCGTCCGGCGGTCGAGGCCGGCGAGCGGCTCGGCTTCCTGCCCGGCACCCTGTACGAGAAGATCGACCCCTACCTGCGGCCGCTCTACGACGCGCTGCACGACATGCTCGACCCGGACTCGATCCCGCGCCTGATGGCGGCCGGCACCATAGAGGTCGCCCCGCTGGCGTACATGCGGGGCCGTACGCTCAACGACGCCTTCATCATCCTGGACGAGGCGCAGAACACCAGCGCCGAGCAGATGAAGATGTTCCTGACCCGGCTCGGCTTCGACTCCAAGATCGTCGTCACCGGCGACGTCACCCAGGTCGACCTGCCCAGCGGCACCAAGAGCGGACTGCGCCAGGTCCAGGACATCCTCACCGACGTCGAGGACGTGCACTTCTCCCGGCTCACCAGCGCCGACGTGGTCCGTCATAAGCTGGTCGGACGCATCGTGGACGCCTACGAGGCGTACGACAACGCCCAGGCCGAGGAAAACGCGGCCGGCAAGAGCGGCGCCGGGAACGGCGGCGGCTCCAGGCCCAAGAGAAAGTAACCGACCTCACCATCATGGCGATCGACGTCAACAACGAGTCCGGCTGGGAGATCGACGAGCGGGCGGTCCTCGACGCCGCCCGCTACGCCCTCCAGCGCATGCGCATCCACCCCCTCTCCGAACTGTCGGTGATCGCGGTGGACGCGGCCGCCATGGAGCAACTCCACCTGCAGTGGCTGGACCTGCCGGGGCCCACCGACGTCATGTCCTTCCCGATGGACGAACTGCGTCCCGGCAAGGAGGACGAGGAGCCCTCGCAGGGCCTGCTCGGCGACATCGTGCTGTGCCCCGAAGTCGCCAAGCAGCAGGGCGAGGAGGCGCCGACCAAGCACTCCATGGACGAGGAGCTCCAACTCCTCACCGTCCACGGCGTCCTGCACCTGCTCGGCTACGACCACGGGGAAGCGGACGAGAAGGCCGAGATGTTCGGCCTGCAGAAGTCGATCCTGGACGACTGGCGGGCCGAGCGCGGCGTCGAGGGCGAATCGCCCGCTCCGACCACCCACTGACGGCGACGGCACCCTCACATCATGATCGTCTCCGCCGTACTGCTGGTCATCGTCGCCTGGTTCGCCGCCTGCGCGGAGACCGGCCTGGCCCGGATCTCCCGCTTCCGGGCCGAGGACGCGCTGCGCTCCGGCCGCCGCGGCGCCGCCAACCTGCTCGCCGTCGCCTCCGACCCGACCCGCTATCTCAACGTGGCGCTGCTGGTCAGGGTGGCCTGCGAGACTGCCGCCGCCGTCCTGATCACCGTCGTCTGCGACCGGGGCTTCGACCGCACCTGGCAGGTGCTGCTGGTGGCGATCGGCGTGATGGTGCTGGTGTCGTACGTGGCGGTCGGCGTCTCACCGCGCACCATCGGCCGCCAGCACCCGCTCAACACCGCGACCGCAGCCTCGTACGTCCTGCTGCCGCTGGCCCGGGTGATGGGCCCGATCCCCGGGCTGCTGATCCTGCTCGGCAACGTCCTGACCCCCGGGAAGGGCTTCAAACGCGGCCCGTTCGCGAGTGAGGCGGAGCTGCGGGCGCTGGTGGACCTGGCCGAGTCGGAGTCGCTGATCGAGGACGACGAGCGCCGGATGGTGCACTCGGTCTTCGAGCTCGGCGACACCATCGTGCGCGAGGTGATGGTGCCGCGCACCGAACTGGTGATGATCGAGCGGTACAAGACGGTCCGCCAGGCGATGACGCTCGCGCTCAGAAGCGGTTTCTCGCGCATTCCGGTGACCGGGGAGAGCGAGGACGACGTGGTCGGCTTCGTCTACCTCAAGGATCTCGCCCGCCGGGTGCACATCAACCACGACGCCGAGAACGACCCCATCACCTCGCTGATCCGCCCGGCCGCGTTCGTGCCCGACACCAAGAACGCGGGGGATCTGCTGCGGGAGATGCAGCAGCAGCGCAACCATGTCGCGGTGGTGGTGGACGAGTACGGCGGCACCGCCGGGATCGTCACCATCGAGGACATCCTGGAGGAGATCGTCGGCGAGATCACCGACGAGTACGACCGCGAGACCCCGCCGGTGGAGGAACTCGGCGACGGCCGCTACCGGGTGACCGCCCGGCTCGACATCGGCGACCTCGGGGAGCTGTACGGGGCGCTGCTCGACGACGACGACGTCGAGACCGTCGGCGGTCTCCTCGCCAAGTCCCTCGGCCGGGTCCCGATCCCGGGCGCCACCACGGTCGTACCCCTGCCCGAGGACGCCTCGGGTGAACGCGACACGACCGCCCTCCGCCTGACCGCCGAAACCCAGGAGGGCCGCCGCAACCGCATCGGCACGGTCCTCGTAGAGCCCATCCTCGGCGACGACTGACCCCTCGCCGAGGACAGGGGCGCGGGGAACCGCGCGAGCGGCCACGACGGCGCCGCGGGTCGTCACCGGCCCCGAGCGGCCGTCGGGCCCGCAACCGGCCGCCGCCCGGGTCCTATGATCGCCGTCATGACCGAATCGCAGCCGCCGCAGGCCGTCCCCGCCCTCGACCCCGAAGACCGCAAGCTCATCACGCTGGCCCGGTCGGCCCGCGCCCGCAACGCCGTGGCCGAGGGGGCCGCCGTACGCGACGAGACCGGCCGTACGTATGTGGCCGGCTCGGTGTCGCTTCCGTCCCTCACGCTGAGCGCGCTGCGGACCGCCGTCGCGATGGCGGTGGCCAGCGGCGCGACGTCGCTGGAGGCGGCGGCGGTGGTCACCGCCGCCGAGCGGCCCGCCGACCAGGACCTGGCCGCCGTAAGGGACTTGGGCGGCCCGGACACCCCGGTGATCCTGGCCGGCCCGGACGCCGAGGTACGCACCACGGTGACCGCGGGTCCCTGACCCGCCGGCCGGCCTCCGGCCCGGACCGGGCTACAGCGCGTCGGGGCCGCGCTCGCCGGTCCTGACGCGCACCACCGCGTCCACCGGCACCGCCCACACCTTGCCGTCGCCGATCTTGCCGGTCCTGGCCGCCGAGACCACCGTCTCGATCACGGTGTCCGCGTCCGCGTCCTCGACCAGCACCTCGATCCTGGCCTTGGGCACCAGGTCCACCCGGTACTCGGCGCCGCGGTAGACCTCGGTGTGACCGCGCTGGCGCCCGTAGCCGCTCGCCTCGGTGACGGTCAGTCCCTGTACGCCCATCTCGTGCAGCGCCGTCTTCACGTCGTCCAGCTTGTGGGGTTTGATGACGGCGGTGACCAGCTTCATGCCAGTGGGCTCCTGTCCTGGGCGTGCGAGGTGCTGCGGGCGGCGCCCGTGAGTGCGGCTCCGCCCGACATGCCGTGCGTCAGTACGCCGTGATCGTAGGCGGTCTCGGCGTGCACGGTCAGATCGAGGCCGGTACGTTCCTCCTCCTCGGTCGCCCGGAAGCCCATCACGCGCTCGATGGCCCGCCCGATGCCGTAGGTGACGGAGAAGGCGTACGCCCCGACCGCCAGCACCGCGACCGCCTGCCGTCCCAACTGGCCGAGCCCGCCGCCGTAGAACAGGCCCTCGGGGCCGCCGGTCATGGTGGCGGTGGCGAACAGTCCGATCAGCAGGGTGCCGACGACGCCGCCCATCAGGTGCACGCCGACCACGTCCAGCGAATCGTCCACGCCCCAGCGGAACTTCCAGCTCACCGCGTACGAGCACAGCACGCCCGCCGCCAGCCCGACGACCACCGCGCCCGGCAGGTCGACACTGCCGCACGCCGGGGTGATCGCCACCAGGCCGGCGATCGAACCGGAGGCCGCGCCCAGCGTCGTCGCGTGGCCGTCCCGGCGCTTCTCCACCATCAGCCAGCCCAGCAGGCCCGCGCAGCCCGCCGCCTGGGTGTTGAGGAAGGCGGCGGCGGCCAGCCCGTCGGCCCCCAGCGCGGAGCCCGCGTTGAAGCCGAACCAGCCGAACCACAGCAGTCCGGCGCCGAGCAGCACCAGCGGGAGGTTGTGCGGCCGCATCGAGTCCCGGCGGAAGCCGAGGCGCGGTCCCAGCACCACGGCCAGCGCCAGCCCGGAGGCGCCCGAGCACACCTCGACCACCGTGCCGCCCGCGAAGTCCAGCGCGTGCAGCCGCCCGGTGATCCAGCCGCCGGCGCCGAACACCCAGTGCGCCACCGGGACGTATACGGCCAGCGTCCACACCAGCACGAAGGCCACCCACGCCCCGAAGCGGGCCCGGTCGGCGACCGCGCCGCTGATCAGGGCGGCGGTGATGATCGCGAAGGTGAGCTGGAAGGTGGCGAAGAGCAGCGTCGGTACGTGTCCGGTGACCGCGGTCGGCCCGATGCCGTGCATGCCGAGGTGGTCGACGTTCCCGATCAGGCCGAGGCCGCCCGCGTCCGGACCGAAGGCCAGGGTGTAGCCGGCGGTCAGCCAGACGACCGTGACCAGCGCGATCGACACGAAGCTCATCATCAGCATGTTGAGCACGCTCTTGCTGCGGACCATACCGCCGTAGAAGAGCGCGAGCCCCGGGGTCATCAGCAGCACGAGCGCGGTCGCGGCGAGCAGCCACGCGGTGTCGCCGGTGTCGATGGTGGCGGCGGCATGGACGGCGTGGACCGCCCCGGCGGCCCGGCCCGCTTCGATGGCCGGCGGTCCGGCGGACAGGAGCGGCACGAGGTGGGTCCCTTCGGTCGGTCGGCGGCTGTTCATGAGCGTCGGGCGTACGCGTTACGGGACGTGGGCGTACGTGTTTCGGCCGTGTTTCATGTTGCGCGAGTGTTACCGAACGCTCACAGGGTGTACGGCGGGGCGGCGGGAGCGGGGGAGCCGGGCCGGCGCGATGGGCGGGGCGGTGGGCGGCCGGCCGGCCCGGCTGGCCGCTCCGGCGTCCGCGCGGCCGTCGCGCATCGGGGAGAATGGGGGGCATGAGCGCTCGTACCCCTGCTGCCGACACCCCCGATACCGCTGCCGAGGTCCCCCACCGGTCCGGCTTCGCCTGCTTCGTCGGCCGTCCCAACGCCGGCAAGTCCACCCTCACGAACGCTCTCGTCGGCCAGAAGGTGGCGATCACCTCCAGCCGGCCGCAGACCACCCGGCACAGCGTGCGCGGCATCGTGCACCGGCCGGACGCCCAGCTGATCCTGGTCGACACCCCTGGGCTGCACAAACCCCGCACCCTGCTCGGCGAGCGTCTGAACGACGTGGTGCGCACCACCTGGGCCGAGGTCGACGTGATCGGCTTCTGCCTGCCCGCCGATCAGAAGCTCGGCCCCGGCGACACGTACATCGCCCGCGAGCTGGCCGGGATCAAGAAGACGCCGAAGGTGGCGATCGTCACCAAGACCGACCTCGTCGACTCCCAGCAGCTCGCCGCCCAGCTGATCGCGGTCGACCGGATCGGCCGGGAACTGGGCCTGGAATGGGCCCAGATCGTGCCGGTCTCGGCGGTCGGCGGCGACCAGGTCAGCCTGCTGGCCGACCTGCTGATCCCGCTGCTGCCGCAGGGCCCGCTGCTCTACCCCGAGGGCGACCTCACCGACGAGCCCGAGCAGGTGATGGTGGCCGAGCTGATCCGCGAGGCCGCGCTGGAAGGCGTACGCGACGAACTCCCGCACTCCATCGCGGTGGTGGTCGAGGAGATGATCCCCCGCGAGGGCCGCCCCGCCGATCGCCCCCTGCTCGACATCCACGCCAACCTCTACATCGAGCGCCCCAGCCAGAAGGGCATCATCATCGGCCCCAAGGGCGCCCGCCTGAAGGAGGTCGGCACGAAGTCCCGGCACCAGATCGAGGCGCTGCTCGGCACGCCGGTGTTCCTGGACCTGCATGTGAAGGTGGCGAAGGACTGGCAGCGGGATCCCAAGCAGTTGCGGAAGCTGGGGTTCTGACCGGCGGGCCGGTCCTGCCGCGCGCTTGACGAGTGTTCATACGCGGGTCGCCGTAAGGACAGGGCGGGGTCTCCCGGAATCTGTTGCCCCCTACATCAATGGGCGGCATGATTCCTTATCTGAAGGCCCGCTGGAGAGCCGTCGCGGCCATCGCCGCGATGGCGACAGCTCTCGGCCTCGCGGGAGCCGACGTCATGGGCGGGGCCGCCGCCTCGGCCAGCACCGGGCAGCGGTACACCGCCGACTGCCCGGCCGCCGACCAGGTCACCCCGGCCCTGAACGCCAATCTGATCGAGAACCCCGGCGCCGAGGACTACACCGCGGTCACCGCGCTCGGTGTGAGCGGCGACGACCCGCAGTACGTCCCCGGCTGCTGGGACGCGTCCTCCCCGATGAACGCCCCGGGCGCTGTCCTGGAGTCGGCCGCCGCCTCGGGGGTTCCCGGTCAGACCGGCAGCCGCGCCTTCTACGGCGGCTACGACTACGACTCCCCGCAGATCTCGATCGTGGGCGTCACCACCACCGCCACCCAGATGATCGACGTCAGCTCGCTGGACGCCGGCGGCAAGTCCTTCACCCTGACCGGCGCCATCGGCGGCTACACCACCCAGGCCGACTACGCGACCGTCACCGCCGCGTTCGAGGACGCCCAGGGCGCCACCATCGGCTCCGCGGCCCTCGCCCCGGTCAACGCCGCCCAGCGCGGCAGCGTCACCGCCCTCGTCCCGGAGGCGGCTGTCGGCACCGTCCCGGCCGGCACCGAGAAGATCCTGGTCACGGTCGCCTCGACCGGCGTCAGCTCCGGCTACGGCATCGACGGCCGCGCCGACAACCTGAACCTGACGATCGCCGCCGGCGGAACCGGCCAGAGCTACTCGGCGCCCTGCCCGGCCGCCGACCAGGTCACCCCGGCGCTGAACACCAACCTGATCGCCAACCCGGGCGCCGAGGACTACACCGCGGCCACCGCGCTCGGCGCGCCCGCGGGCGACGACCAGACCGTCGCCGACTGCTGGACCAGCGGCTCCCCGCTGGCCGCACCCGACGGCACGCAGGAATCGCGTACGTCGGCCTACCCCGGTGCGATCGGCAGCCGCGTCTTCTACGGCGGCACCAACCCCAGCACCGTCCAGGTGGCCGGCGTCGTCACCACCGGCACCCAGCTCATCGACGTCAGCTCGCTGAAGGCCGACAGCCAGCCGTTCAAGCTGACCGGTGAGGTGGGCGGCTACTCGACGCAGAGCGACTTCGCCCAGGTCGTCGCCACCTTCGAGGACGCCAGCGGCGCGAGCCTGGGCGCGGCCGGCATCGGCCCGGCCACCACGGCCCAGCGCGGCAACACCTCCGAACTGCTCCCGGACGGCACCTACGGCACGATCCCGGCGGGCACGAAGAAGATCCTCGTCACGATCATCACGGCGGCCGTCAGCAGCGGCGCCAACAGCGACGGCACCGCCGACGACCTGAACCTGACGATCGGCCAGAAGTCGGCCGGCCAGAGCTACACCGCCGCCTGCCCGGCCGCCGACCAGGTCACCCCGGCGCTGAACGCCAATCTGATCGCCAACCCGGGCGCCGAGGACTACACCGCGGCAACCGCGCTCGGCGCCCCGCTCGACGACGACCAGACCGTCGCGGACTGCTGGACCAGCGCCTCCCCGCTGAACCCGCCGGACGGCACGCAGGAGTCGCGCGCGTCGACCTACCCCGGGGTGACCGGCAGCCGGGACTTCTACGGCGGCACCAACCCCAGCACCGTCTCGATCCCGGGCATCACCACCACGGGCACGCAGACCATCGACGCCGGCTCGCTCGACGCCGGCGGCCAGCCCTTCGAGCTCTCCGGGGACCTCGGCGGCTACGCGACCCAGAGCGACTACGCGACCGTCACCGCGAGGTTCCAGGACGCTCAGGGCACCGCCCTCGGCTCCGGGGTCATCGGCCCGGTCACCCCCGCCCAGCGCGGCAGCGTCTCCAGCCTCATCCACCAGGCCTGGTACGGCACGGTGCCGGCCGGTACGCGGAAGATCGTCATCACGCTCGCCACGGTCGGCGTCAGCAGCGGCGCCAACAGCGACGGAGCGGCCGACAACCTCGACCTGACGATCGGGTCGGCGGCGGTGCCGGCCGGGCCGATCCTGCAGACGATGCCGTATTCGTCGGTGGGCGACGTCACGGGCACCCATGTGGACCCGGGCAGCGGGGCCGTCGTGCCCAACGCCGTGCCCGGCGCGCTGTACCGTCCGGCCGGCGTGTCCGTCGCCGTCGCCGGCGGGTCCGCGCACGCGCCGAACACCGTCTTCAGCATGCGGACGGAGCTGAAGAGCGTCGACACCGGTTCCGTCTACGTGTCGAACACCGGTGACAACGTCGTGGCGAAGCTGGAGAACGGCGAGACCTCGATCGTGGCCGGCTCCCTGGAGGGCTACGGTGAGAAAGGCGACCACGGCAAGGCCGACGCGGCGACGATGTACCAGCCCGCCGGCACCGCGGTCGACGCCGACGGCGACCTCTTCATCGCGGACAGCGGCGACAACGTGGTCCGCGAGGTCACCCCGAACGGCGTGATCCAGCGGTTCGCGGGCAGCGGCGTCGCCGGCGGCAGGCAGTCCTCGAAGGCCCTGGCCTTCCAGCTCGACCGGCCCACGGCGCTGGCCGTCGACCCGGCCGGGAACGTCTTCATCGCCGACACCCAGAACAACCGGGTGGTCGAGGTGTCCGCCAGGGGCGCCGTCGTCAAGGTGATCGGCGCCGGCAGGCCCGGCTACGCCGGCGACGGGAAGCCGGCCTCGCGGGCGCTGCTGAACCAGCCGACCGGACTGGCGCTGGACGTGAAGGGCGATCTGTACATCGCGGACTCGGCCAACAACGTGATCCGCCGGGTGGACGCGCGGACCGGGACCATCACCACCGTGGCCGGCGACTACGCCGCCGACCAGGCCCACGACGGCCTCGGCGGCTTCTCCGGCGACGGCGGCCCGGCCACCTCGGCGCGGCTCAACGACCCGCAGGGGGTCGCCCTGGACAGCGCAGGAGACCTCTTCGTCGCCGACACCTACAACAACGCGATCCGCCAGATCACCCCGGCCGGGATCATCACCACCGTGGTGAACTCCTCGGCCGCGGCGGGCGGGGAGAGCAGCGGCGCGGCGCCGTCCGCCTCGAAGCTCAACACCCCGATCGCGATCGCCGTCGACCCGTCCACCCACCTCCTGTACATCGCCGACACGCGCAACAGCGCTGTCGCGCAGGTGCTCGGTGTCGCCCGGTCCGGCGACGCGGCGGGCCCGTCGGCCCCCACCAAGTCCTGACCCGGCCACGAGACGAAGAAGAGAGACGATGAGCGACACCGCTTCGACCCGCTCGGGTCTGTCCCGCCGCCGGTTCGTCAGCAGCGCGGCCGCGCTGGCCGGCGCCGCCGGCCTGGCCGGCCTGCTGCCGGAGAACCTCGCCCGGGCCGCCACTGCAGGCCCCGCCAAGGGCGGCCTCTCCCAGATCAAGCACGTCGTGTACGTGATGATGGAGAACCGGTCCTTCGACCACTATTTCGGCACCTTCCCCGGCGCCCGCGGCTTCAGCGACCGGACGGCCGTCAAGCTGCCGAACGGCAACTCGGTCTTCCAGCAGCCCGACCCGGCCAACCCCGACGGCTACCTCGAACCGTTCCACATGTCCACCATCAGCACCGGCGCCGCCGCGGTCCCGTCGCTGTCCCACGACTGGCGCGACCAGCACGCCTCCTGGAACCAGGGCGCGATGGACGGCTGGCTGTCCACCCACCTCGCCTCGGACGGCGAGGTCAACGGCAGCTACACGATGGGCTACTACACCCGGGAGGACATCCCCTTCCACTGGGCGCTCGCCGAGTCCTTCACCCTGCTGGACAACTACCACTGCTCGGTCCTGGGCCCGACGGACCCGAACCGGCTGGTGTGGATGTCCGGCACCAACGACCCGCAGGGCAAGCACGGCGGGCCGGTGCTGGAGACCGTGACGCCGAACCCGCTGTCCTACCCGTCGGCGGCGGAGATCCTGTACGACGCCGGCTACAGCGTCAAGACGTACTTCTCCGGCGCGACCAGCGGCTTCAACGTCTTCGCCTGGTTCGCGAACTTCCAGGACCGGACGACGCTGCCGCCCGCCCTGTACAACTCGGTGATGAGCGGCGGCACGCTGTTCGGCGACGGCACGCCCGGCCGGGTCGGCAACCCGGTCAGCCCCACCCCGGCGGCCGACCCGGCGTTTGGATTCGAGGAGGACTGCGCCAACGGCGTCCTCCCCGATGTCTCCTGGCTCTACATGCCGAGCGAGGCCGACGAGCACCCGCCGAACCTCCCGGCGGCCGGCGCGCAGTACCTCGCGTCCAAGCTGGAGGCGCTCGCCTCCAACGAGGAGCTGTGGAACTCGACCGTGTTCGTGCTCAACTACGACGAGAACGACGGGTTCTTCGACCACGTCCCGCCGCCCGTTCCGGACCCCCGCAAGTACCCGGAGGAGTTCGTGCAGGTGGCCTCGCCGAAGGCCACCCCGGGCGGCGGCCTGCCGGTCGGCGCCGGGTTCCGGGTGCCGTGCATCATCGTGTCCCCGTGGACAGTGGGCGGCCGGATCTTCTCCGAGGTCTCCGACCACACCTCGGGACTGCGCTTCATCGAGGCGCTCACCGCCGCCGGCGGCCTGTCCGGCCACGGACCGGTCAACTTCTCGCCGATCAGCACCTGGCGGCGCCGGACCTTCGGCGACTTCACCGGAGCCCTGCGCCTGCACGACAGCAAGCCGGCCCCGGCCAACCCCCAGTTCGAGGCCAGCACCGCGGCGGCCAACCTGGCCGCCCAGACCTCGGCCGCGGCGCAGCCCATGCCGTCCCGCCCCGGCGCGACGCAGAGCGTGCCGAAGCAGGAGCGCGACCACGGGCACGGCCACCACGGCTGACCCTGCGGGTGGCTGCCACCTGAGCGCGCCCCTCACCCGGGGAGCGCGTGTTGTCGCGGGGCCGTCCGCCACCGGCGGGCGGCCCCGCGGCGCTGCCGTCCTTCGGCGCTGTGGCCCTGCGGCGTTGTCGATGGGTCCGGGCGCTCAGGCCCGCGGGGGTGTGTGTTTGGCCGGGGCCGGATAGGGGCCCGGACCCTTCAGGACTCGGTGGATCGGGGCCGTCTCGGTGCGGCGGATGCCCGGGAGGGCGGCCACCGGGCCGGTGAGGTAGCGGTAAAGGGCGCCGGGGCCGTAGCAGTTGACCGCCGCGTAGATGTTCGCCGTGCCGGTGGTGGCGCAGGCGAAGGCGACTTCCCGGTGCTCGGCGAGCGCCGCGCCCACCTCGGCGAGCCGGGCCGGCTCCACCTCCAGCCACAGGGCGGACCGGAGGTCCTTGCGCAGCGAGCCCTCTTCGAAGTCCAGGTCGTAGTACAACGCGCCGGACGACCGCAGTTCCGACAACCGGCGCCGCACCGTCGTCTGCGACCAGCCCACCGCCGCGGCCAGTTCCGCCGCGGGAGTGCGGCCGTCGGCCGCCAGCAGTTCCAGCAGCCGCTGGTCCCCGGCCCCCAGCGGGAAGGGGTCGGTCGCCTCCGCCACCCGGTCCTGCGGCGCGTCCTGCGGGGTCAGCGCCTCGATCTCCTCGGGGCGCAGCGGGCCGAGCCGGCTCACCGGGCTCAGATCCTGCCCGAAGAAGACATGCAGCATCGCGTGCGCGGTCACCTGCACCACCCGCGGGGTCCGCGGCAGCTTCTGCAGCAGCAGTGCCTCGTCCTGACCGGGGGCGGCGGCCTGCGCCAGGCAGAAGATCTCGGTGCCGCCGGAGATCAGGCTCACCCACCGGGTGTCGGCCCGCCGCGCCAGTGCCTCACCCACCGACGCGGCCGCGTCCGGCGCGCACCGCACCCGCACGAACCACGGCGTCAGCCCGACCCGCAGCGGATCGACCAGGCCGAGCACCCGCAGCGCCCCCCGCGACCGCAGCCGTCCGAAACGGCGCGCCACCGTCTGGTCGGAGACGCCCAGCACCGCGCCGATCCGGCTGAACGCGGCCCGGCCGTCGATCTGCAGGGCCTGCACGACGCGCTGATCGAGCGCGTCGAGTCCGTCCAGCGGACTCCACGCCTTGTCGGTCTCCCTGCCGGTTTCCCTGTCGGACCCCGTCTCGGATCCCATGTCGGATTCCATCCGCTCAGGCTAGATGATGTCGGATTCCGCCGTGCGGGCCGCCACGGCTGCGAGGTCACCCGGGCGGTGCCGGATGGTGGAGTCGCCAGCCCCGGACGCACAGCCCACCGGACGCTCAGCGCCGATGTCCCCTGGAGCGCCTCACCCGTACCCGGCAGGCGCCTCGTCCCACGTGCCCGAACGGAGTTCCCACCCATGCGTAAATGGCTGCCCCTCGTGGCGATATGCCTGGGCGCCTTCATCCTGCTGGTCGACGTCACCATCGTGAACGTCGCCCTGCCGCGGATGGCGGACGACCTCAACGCGTCCTTCGCCTCCCTGCAATGGGTGATCGACGTCTACGCCCTCGCGCTCGCCGCGCTGCTCATGGTCACCGGTTCGCTCGCCGACCTCTTCGGCCACCGGCGGCTGTACGCGGCCGGGCTCGTCGTCTTCGCGCTCGCCTCGCTGGCCTGCGCGCTGTCGCCCGACGCGGCGGTGCTGATCACCGCGCGGGCGGTGCAGGGCGCGGGCGGCGCCGCGATGTTCGCCACCTCGGCGGCGCTGGTGTCCGCGACCTATCAGGGCCGGGACCGCGGCGTCGCCTTCGGCGTGTGGGGCGCGGTCAACGGCGCCGCCGCCGCGGCCGGTCCGATCGTCGGCGGGGTGCTCACCGAAGGGTTCGGCTGGCAGGCGATCTTCCTGGTGAACCTGCCGATCGCGGTGGTCGCGGTGGCGCTCACCCTGCGGGTGCTGCCGGCCCGGCAGGGCGGCGGCGGTCGCGGCGGTGCCCGGTTGGACCTGCCCGGCGCCGCCACCTTCACGCTGGCCGCGGCGGCGCTGACCTACGCGCTGATCCGCGGCGGTGAACACGGCTGGGGCGACGGGCTGACGATCGCCGCGTTCGTGGTCGCGGCGCTGTCGGCGGCCGGTTTCGTGGCCGTCGAGGCCCGCAGCGCCAACCCCATGCTGGACCTCGCGCTGCTGCGGCGGCCGTCCTTCGCGGGCCTGCTGACCGGCGCGCTGCTCTACCAGATGGCGGCCTTCAGCGGACTGGTCTTCGTCTCCCTGTGGCTCCAGAACGTCCTCGGACTCAGCCCGGTCGGCGGCGGCCTGGCGCTGATGCCGATGGCCGGCACGGCTTTCGTGGTCGCGGCGGTCGTCGGGCGCCACATGCACCGCTTCCCGCCCCGGGTGCCGATCGGCGCCGGCCTGCTGCTCATCTCGCTCGGCTCGCTCCTGCTGTGGGCGACCGTCCACCCCGGCTCCGGCCAGGCCTCCCTCTTCGCCGGCCTCGCGGTCATCGGCGTCGGCGTGGGCCTCAGCACCCCGGTGCTGGTCTCCGCCGCGATCGACTCCGTCCCGCCCGCCCGGGCCGGCATGGCCGGCGGCGCCGTCAACACCTTCCGCCAACTCGGCATGACCCTCGGCATCGCCCTCTTCGGCGCGGTCTTCACCGCCCGCCTGCGCACCCTCACCTCCTCCGGCGCCCCCCTCCACACGGCCTACGCGGCCGGCATCGACCGCATCTCGATCCTCGCGGCGGCAGCGGCCCTGCTGGGCGCCATCCTCATCCTGACCCTCCTCCGGCGCCGACCGGCCTCTGAGGTGTCCGCGGGTGAGGCCGGAGCCCCTTCGGCCTCCGCTTCGGCGGAGGAGCCGGTCACCCGCTGACCCTGCTGGGGTCGCAGCACGGTGAAGCCCCCTGGCCCGAGCCCGTGCGGGGCAGGGCCAGGGGGCGGACCGGATGCCACCCGGGTCAGCGACCGCCGTCAGCTGTCGCGTATGCCGGGGCCGCCGGAAGCAGGCTGCGCAGCTTCTCCCGCGTCTCCGCGTCCGTGGAGTAGATGACGGTGCCGATCATTCCGCGGGTCAGCAGCACCTTGTAGGTGTTGCGGATCAGGCGCTCGACGTGGGAGGCGGCGACGGACTTCTTGATGAGCGCCGGGTCCTTGGAAGCGGTCCGGTCGATGACCCAATGGTCGTCGCGCCACACCAGATCCGGGCCGAGGATCACGCCGCTCCAGTCGTACTCGAAGCCCTGGGCCGTATAGATGCACCCGACCTGGCCGAAGCCTGCCGGGTCGGTCGCCCACATTGCCGACGGTGGGGCGCCCATCACGGAGCGTTCACCCTTCAGGTTCCAGGGCCGGGCCCAGTCGCCGATCTGCACGTCCGTGGGCAGCGGCTCACCGGGCTGGGCGTCCGACCAGCGCCAGCAGAAGCCGGCCGACATGCGTGCGCCGTAGCCGTCCTCCTGCTTCTTGGCCAGGAAGGCCTCCAACTCCTGGGGAGAGTCAACCACTTCGAGGCACATCAGTTTGTCCGGCACCCACTCCACCGGACCTCCGACCGCCAGCCCCAGCAGCCGTTCGACCCAGTGCACGTAGGCGTCACTGCCGCCGCAGCGGAACTGGCCGTCGAGCTCAACCACTTGGCAGGCCAGCCCCTTGGCCGCAGCCGCGTCCCGGATCTCATCGACCGTTCCCATCTCTCCCGGGCGTACGACCTGGTGCTGGTCCAGCAGGAAGACCGGCACTCGGGCTGCGTCGATCAGTTCGTCCACCTGCGCTCTGCCAGTACGGTTGGCGGCCGGGGTGTAACGGTTGGCCGAGGTCTCGCGCATGCGGTGAGCCTCGTCGCAGATCAGCACGTCGAGGTCGTTGGGTTCAGCGGTCATGAAGCTGTTGAAGTACTTGAAGAGATCCTGGACCTCACGCTTCCGAGCTCCCGCCACCTTCCGCATGGTCGTGGTGAAGGACTGGGATCCAGTGGCGTGCAGAGCGGAGCGCCCCTGGCGGTAGAGCTCGCCGAGCAGGGACAGCGCGATGACGCTCTTCCCGCTGCCCGGCCCGCCGGTCACGACGATGACTTCCTTGCTGTTCCCCCGCCGGGAGTCGCGGACGGATTTCAGCACCAGCTCATAGGCGAGCTGCTGTTCGGCGAGAAGCTGGAACTGCTCCCGTTCACGGACTTCCTTCGCGGCGACCGCGATGAGCTGAGTGGACGGCTTGATGCGGCCCGCCTGGAACTCATCGGCCGCGCGGGCCCCGGGCTTCGGGGCGAGGCGCTCCTGCAGGTAGGCGATGAACTTCCCACGCTCGTCCCCGGTGAAGAAGCGGCCTAGCGGGCTCTGCCCGGCGGCGTCCAGCGCACCGGCACCGAACTGTGTCGCGTTGTGCAGATACGCCACGCCGCCGATCCGGTGCTCGTAACCGTCCAGGGCCCCGTTGAACCGCGCGAAATAATCGCAGTATCCGCGCACCTGCTCGATCGGGTTGAGTTTCGCACCGCCCGGCATCGCCGGTACCCGGCAGAGATTCGGAGCCTCTTCGTCCGGATACGCCTCGGCCCACTGCTTGAGCTCGACAATCACATAGGACGGCTCACCCGTCTCGGGGTGGACTCCGGCGATGACCGCGTCGGCGCGCTTGCTGCTGAGCGGCAGGGTGTATTCGAGCATCACCTCGACGTCGTCAAGACCCGCCTCGATCAGCGCCGACATCAAGGCCGGGATGGAGTGCTGCCAGGAACGTACTTCGCCGCGGTTGGGCTGATGGCCGTGTACAAAGCTGAAGCGGTCCTGGAGGTGGAAGTCGAGCGCCCCGGAGTGCATTTCGGCGGCCATCGAAGCGGCGGATTTACGGATCAACAAGGACGGCCCCCAGGCAGCGCTGAACAGCGGGAGCGGGTGGGGGCGTGTCCTTCGCATCCTGCGGGGGCGGCGCCCATCAGGAGCGGAAGCCCGGCGGGCCGCGCGGATATCGGTATCAACTCTAACTCTGCCCTTCGTTGAGTTCTTCGCCTTTTGGGGCGGGGCGGCCACTGTCACCAGGCGCGCCCCGCCCGGGTCAGGGCGGCTACTGTCTCCGCCGCCACCACGGGCGATGGAGGCGGCGCGACATGGCGGTCAGCTCGTGAATGATCTTCGAGCGGTCCACGGATCGGCTGTCATGGAGGGCTGCAGCCGCGATCCTGCCGAGCGTGACGCAGATGATCGCGCGGCAGATCGCCTCGATGGTCCCGGCGGCGCACACCGAGAGGACAAGAAGTGGAGCGGAGAGCACAGCGAACCCTTCGGACGGCTGCACCGCGCACGAGGTGGTGAAACGTTTCCCCATACGCCGGCCACAACGGTCGGGTGAGGAGGGGATCAGGCAGAAAAGGGGCTGACGCGGGGTGAGCGCGTCGTGGCGTGGCCCCTTGTGCCGGGCTGCTGCGCGCGGGACGACGGTCGGAAGAGGCGGATTGGTCGCGCCGGATGACCGCTGGAAAGACAAGAAGGCACGGATGCACTCCGAGGGTAGGCGGGGGGCTTGTCCAGGGTGTTCCCGGAAGCCCGGCGATGCCGAGATCGCGGAAAGCCTACGCACCCAACTGCGGTAGGACAAGTGGGATTTGCTGCGGATAGGGATAATGGTCGCGGCTATTGACCCGGTTCCCTACGTCCGGTCCCCTCCCCGCGATAGGGTCGTCGCTGTACGTGGGGGGCGCGCCGCAAGGCGATGGACAGCGCGGAGGTCGGCTGTGACGGCAGTAGGAGGGCGGCCGGCACCCAAGCCCGGGCCGCCGCGCAGGCCGCAGGACCAGTGGAACCAGGAACGCCCCTCCCCGTACCCCTGGGAGCAGGACGCTCTCGACCACGTGCGCGGCCTGATGCCGACAGCAGAGCCGTACCGGGCCTGGGCGACCTTCTCCTTCACCGCGCAGTCCGGGCGGATCAACGAGTGCGATCTGCTCATCGCGGTGCCCGCCGGGCTCTACCTCGTCGAGATCAAAAGCCATCCCGGGCGGCTGGAGAACCGCGGTTCGACCTGGAACTTCCACGGCCCCGACCGGACGCGGACCATCACCAACCCGCTGCACTTCAACGACGCCAAGTCCAAGGACCTCAAGTCCCAACTCCAATGGGCCGCACGGCAGATCGGCATCCGCCACCCGCTGCCGCGGATCGAACCCGCTGTCTTTCTCTCCGCGCCGGGGCTCGTCAGCCACCTCGACGCGGTCCAGCAGCTGCGGGTCTTCGGCCGTGATGACGGAGCCAGCGGGCTGCCCCGGATCTGGCAGGACTTCCTGGGCCTGCCGCCCGAGCGGCCCGACCGACGCATCACCCCGGACTTCTCCCAGCGCGAACTGCCCCAACTGCTCAAGACGATCGGCATCCAGCAGACGACCGCCCACCTGAAGTTCGGCGACGCCTGGCGTATGCAGCCGCACCCGCTCGACATCGGGCAGTCCTGGGAGGACCGGCTGGCCAAGCGCGTCGACGGACTGGCCCACGAGGAAGGCCGGGTACGCATCTACCTGGTGGGCCAGCAGCCCACCGAGATGGCCAAGAAGGCGACCACCCGAGCCGCCCGGCGCGAGTACCAGGTACTGCAGGGCATCAACCACCGCGGTATCGCGGCCGCCGTGGAGATCCGCGACCACCTCGCGGGACCGGCGATCCTCTTCCGGCACCGCGAGACCGACCTCCGCCTCGACCAGTATCTCGCCACGCACGGCGGACGTCTGACCCCCGAGATGCGTCTGGACCTGGTACGCCAACTGGCCGAGGCCGTGCGGTACGCGCACAACCGCTCGCTGTTCCACCGCGCCCTGGCCGCCCGTTCGGTGTACGTCTCCAGCCGCCCCGACGGCTCCCGGCCCGAACTGCGCATCACCGACTGGCAGACCGCGGCCCGCGACTTCGACACCAACGCGACCCTGCTGCGCTCGCTCGGCAATGAGGCGATCGACGGCGCCCTGATCGAGGACTCCGCCCAGGTCTATCTCGCGCCCGAGTACGAGCAGCCGTACGCCGATCCCATCGACCTCGACGTCTTCGGCCTCGGAGCGGTCTCCTACCTGATCCTCACCGGCGAGCCGCCGGCCGCCCAGCGCAGCGCCCTGCGCGAACGGCTCGGCACCGACGCGGGACTGCGCCTGATCGCGGTCGCGGACGGCGTGTCCGAGGAACTCGACCGGCTGATCTTCCAGGCCACCCGGTCGGAACCCGACGACCGTCTCGGCACCGTCGACCGCTTCATCGACCTCCTGGACGAGGCCGAGGAGGAGAACGCCGCCCCCGAGCCGGCCGCCGTCCCCGTGCTGGACCCCCTCACCGCGCTGCCCGGCCAGTCGCTGGACAGTGAATGGGTCGTCCGCAGGGTGCTCGGCACGGGAGCCACCGCCCGAGCACTGCTGGTCGAGCGGCTCGTGGAGGACGAGGACGGCGATACATCCATCCAGGAGCGGGTCTTCAAGGTCGCCCTCGACCAGGAGAAGGCGGAGAGACTCCGCGCCGAGGCCCGGGCCCTGGAGCAGGTCGGTGGCGGCACCGTCATCCAGCTCAAGGACGGCCCGTGCGAACTGGGCGGTCGCACCCTCCTGATGCTGGAATTCGCCGGCGAACGGACCTTGGGCGCCCGGCTGCGGGGCGAGGGAAAGCTCAGCTACCACGAGCTGGAGCGCTACGGCAGCGACCTCTTCACCGCACTGGACCAGCTCGCCGCCAAGGGCGTGCGGCACCGCGACATCAAGCCGGACAATCTCGGTCTCTACCGCCGGGAGGACCGCACCTGGCAGCTGATGCTGTTCGACTTCTCCCTCGCGGACGCGTCCGACCGTGACGTCACAGCGGGCACCCGGGGCTATCTCGACCCCTTCCTCGGTTCGGTACGCCGCGCCCACTACGACGACCACGCCGAGCGCTACGCCGCCGCCGTCACGCTCCATGAGATGGCGTCCGGCGAGAAGCCGCTGTGGGGCGACGGGCAGACCGATCCGGTGGCCAGCGAGCGGGCCGAACTCTCCATCGCCACCGAGCTGTTCGACTCGGCCCTCCGCGACGGCCTGGCGGCCTTCTTCCACCGGGCCCTGCACCGCGACACCGAGCACCGCTTCGACACCCTGCGGCAGATGCGGGACGCCTGGTACGAGGTCTTCCGTACCGCGGACGCCGGGCTGCCCGTCACCACGCCCGAGACCGTGGACGCGGTCGCCGACTCGCTGGACGCGGTACGGGAAGCCGCCGCGGCGGCAGCGACCGCCACCACACCACTGGATGCGGCAGGCCTCAGCCCGCGCGCCGTCTCGGTCGCGAACGGTCTGGGCGCCACGACCATCGCCGATCTGCTGGACATCCAGCCGTACATCATCACCAAGGCGCGCGGTGCCGGTGCGCTCGTGCGCAAGGAACTGAACCGACGGCGCAAGCAGTGGGCGGCCACCCTCCGCCAGACCGCGGCGCCCGCCGCGCCGGCCGAGGAGACAGCGGTACAGGGTGCCGAGTCCGGCCGGGGGGCGGCGGTGGCGGTCAAACCGTTGTCCATCGACGAGATGGCCGGGCGGCTGACCCCCGCCGCAGGGCGCAAGGGCTCCCACCGCTCCGACGTGGTCCGGTTGACACTCGGTCTGCCACCGGAGGACGGCGGGCTGCCGCCCCTCGGACCGTGGCCGGTGCAGAAGCATGTCGCCGAGCGCATCGGCATCAATCAGCCGCCGGTCTCCCGGCACCACCGGCTCGCCATCGCCGAATGGCACGCGATGGACTGGCTCGGCGGGGTGCGTACGACCCTGGTCGAGATCCTGGAGGCCAACGGCCGGGTGATGACCGCCCGCGAACTCGCCGTGGAGCTGCGGATACGGCACGGCGCCGACCACGACAGCGAGCAGCGGATCCTCGCCAAGGCACTGGCCGTCGTCCGCGCCGCGGTCGAGGCCGAGACCTGGGGAGCCGAGGAGGGTCCCGGCGACGAACCTCGCCTGGCCTGGCACCGGCGGGACGAAACGGTCCTCGTCGCCGCCGAGTCCCTGCCCGGCACGGACGATCCGAGCACCACCGAACTGGCCAACTACGCGGCAGCTTTGGGGAAAGAGGCCGAACGCCTCGCGCACGAGGAGCAGTTGCCGGGTCGGGCGGCCATCGTCCGCGAGCTGCGGGCCGTGGTGGCACCGGAGGGGCTCGCGCCTCTGGCCGACACCCGCCTCGTGGGCCTGGCGGCCGCCGTGGCGCCGACCGCCGAGGCCAGCCCGCGTCTTGAGCTGTACCCGCGTGACCTCCCACTGGACCGTGCCCTGCGTGTCTCCCAGGCCGCCACCGGAGTCAGCCGTAAGAACGGCGTCACCCCGCAAGAGCTCAACAGCCGCCTCCGTGCCCGCTTCCCGGACCTCGCACTGCTCCAGCCCGGAGCCGAGCCCACCTACGTCGAGCAGGAAGAGGCACTGCGCGAGGCCCGGTTCGCCCTCGAATACGACCATGGGGAGGGGAAGTTCTTCCCTCCGGCGGTGGAAGCTCCCGCCGCTTCCTGGACGTCGATGGCCCCGACCAGTCTCCTCGGTGCCCCGGCCGGACCCGGTTCCCCCACCGAGGACCCGCACGCCATGCTGCGCACCAAGCTCGACGCCGCCGTCCGGCGCGGCGGCTTCCTCGCCCTGACGGTGCACGGCATCCGACTGCCCGGCGTCGCCGAGTCGGTCGCCACCGCTTATCCGGTCGAGCGGGTCGATCTGGGCGCCACGTTTCTCACCGCCTTCCGCGCGTTGGCCCGTGAGCGGAACCAGCCGTGGGAGAAGGTGCTCGGCATCGACGCGCGCTTCACCGCCACCGGGCAGATCTCCCCAGGTCTGGCCACCTACGCGCGGGCGGTGTGGGAGCGGGTCGAGGCCGAACTGCTGGATCGCGCCGCCGCGCCCCGCACGGTGCTCTTCCTGCACGACGCCGGCCTGCTCGCCCGCTACTGGGACGAGGGCGGACGCGATCTCCTGGTACGCCTCCAGGCCGCGGCCCGTCGCCCGGCCCAGGATCCGCATGGCCTCTGGCTGCTGACCCCGGTCGAGACCCGCAGCCAGGTGCCGAATCTGGACGGGCGGACGGTGGAGTGCATCGGCGGGGACGGCGAACGGCTGCACCTGGACAGCAAGTTCGTGGACGTGCTGGGCTCGGCGGCCTGAAGTCGTCCCGCGGCCCCGGAGGGCGTGCCGAATCCCGGTATCCGGCTGCCCGTGCCGGGGCAAGGCGTCGACGGAGGAGGCGAGTCGCTCGCCCGGTCAACGGGTCGACGGGTGATCCCGCCCCGGGACGGCGGAGGACGGTGCCGGTGCCGATGCGCCGGAAGCCGGACTCAGCACCCGGGCCAGCCACGCGTCGCGCGTCCGGCGTGCCGCGGCCGAGACCTGGGCCTGCGGGAAGAGCGCGTCGAATCCGTGGAAGCCCCCTGCCCAGACGTGCAGTTCGGCCTGGCCGCCGGCCGCCCAGATCCGGGTGGCGTACTCGACGTCCTCGTCGCGGAAGACCTCGGCCGTACCGGCGTCGATATAGGTGGTCGGCAGGCCGGAGAGGTCGTCGGCCACCGCGGGTGAGACATAGCCGGGCACGTCCCCGTCGGCCGGCTCGCCGAGGAGGGATCGCCATGCGAACGCGTTCATCTCGCGGGTCCAGACGCCTTCCCCGCCGTCGTACTGCCGGCTCGACGTGCTGATGTCGCGGTGGTCCAGCATGGGGCCGATCAGCACCTGGGCCGCGATCGCGGGAGTGCGGCGGTCGCGGGCCATCAAGGTGACGCCGGCGGCGAGGCCGCCTCCGGCGCTGGGCCCGGCGACGACGATACGGGTGGGATCGATGCCCAGCTCGGCGGCGTGTTCGGCGACCCAGCGCAGGCCGTGGTAGCAGTCGTCGACGAGTGCCGTGCCCCTGGCCTCGGGCGCCAGCCGGTACTCGACGGAGACCACGACGGCGCCGAGCTGGTCGAGCCAGGCGAGCGGGATGTCGATCTGCGAGAAGCGGTCTCCCATGATCATGCCGCCGCCGTGCAGCCAGTAGACGCAGGGCGCCGCCGTGGGGCGGTCCGGTCCGGCGGGGCTGAAGACGGACAGCGGGAGGCGCGTGCCGTCCGGAGTGGTGACGGTCAGCTCCCGGTGGTCGGCGGCGCGGCCGTCGAGGAGGGCCTCGACCGGGGTCGGGGGGAGCTGCCGCAACTGGGCGAGCACCTCGGGGGTGAGTTCGGACATGAGCGGCAGGTCGGCGAGCAGCGCGCGCAGTTCGGGGTCGATGCCGGGTCGGGTCGGTGCCATGGTGGGTTCCTTCACGGTCGCTGGAGTCGGAGCTGGGGCGAGTTGGGGGTCGGGCGGCCGGGTTCTCAGAAGGCGGCCTTGCCGCCGACAGGCACCGCGTCGACGTACTCCGACTCACCGGCCAGCAGCGGCTGCAGCTTTGCGACGAGAGCCTGCGCCCCCTCGGTGGCGAAGAAGCCGGCGTGGGCCTCCTGGCTGGTCCAGCCCTCGGTGACGTGCACGATGTCCGGGTTGCCGGCCGAGCGGCTGACCAGGAAGACGACGCAGTCCTCGTTCGACAGGGACGGCGCGTCGAGCAGGAAGGCGACCAGCTCGTCGGCCTTTCCGGGCCGGGCGGTCACGGTGGCGTGGAAACCGTGGCGGACGGCCATGGGGTATCTCCTCATTCGTGGAGCGGCTGTGCGCTCCTGGGATATCGACAACCCCATGAAAACATCACCACCTGCGGAAACGTTAGAATGATCCTCCTGGCCTCTTGCCTGATCGTCTCGTTGTGGCGAGGATCGGTTGGTGCTTCAATCGGGTCATGGACCTTGACGAGCTGCGGAGCCTGATCACCCGCCATGCCCGACCCGATATGACCACCGCCATCGACGGGGTCCTGATCTCCAAGGTCGAGCAGCCGAGTCCGCCGTCACCCGCGATGTCCGGATCGGTGCTGGCGCTGATCGCGCAGGGCGCGAAGCGGATCGCGCTCGGCGACCGCGTGTATGAGTACCGCGCGGGGCAGTACCTCGTCGCCTCGGTCGACCTGCCGATCACCGGCCACTTCACCGAGGCCGGTCCCGAGCGGCCCGCCCTCGGCTTCGGCCTGATCCTGGCTCCGGCCACCATCGCCGAGCTGCTGCTCCAGGCCGCTCCCGGCGACCTCCCGCCCGTGGGCGGCGGCGCGCCGTCCGGCATGGCCGTCAGCGAAGCGCCGGCCGAGTTCGTCGGCGCGGTGATCCGGCTGCTGCGCCTGCTCGACCGGCCACGCGACATGGCGGTGCTCGCACCGCTGATCAAGCGGGAGATCCTCTGGCGGCTCATCGCCGGTGAGCAGGGCGCGGCCGTCCGCCAACTCGGTCTCGCCGACAGCAGTCTCAGCCATATCGCCCGGGCGGTCCGCTGGATCCGCGACCACTACACGCAGTCGTTCCGCGTCGAGGACGTGGCACAGCTGTCCGGCATGAGCGTGTCCGCCTTCTACCGCAACTTCCAGGCGGTCACCGCGATGAGCCCGATCCAGTTCCAGAAGCAGATCCGGCTGCAGGAGGCCCGCCTGCTGCTCGCCACCCATCCGAACGACGTCACCGGCGTCGGCCTCCGCGTCGGCTACGACAGCCCGTCGCAGTTCAGCCGTGAATACCGCCGCCAGTTCGGCGCCCCACCCAGCCAGGACGCCGCCCGGCTGCGCGGCTCAACGCTCAGCCCGGCGCCGGCCCTGGTGTGAGGGCGGTCTTCTCCGTTCTCGGCCCGGTGGCGGGAGTCGCCCCGGCTGCGGGCGATGGTGATCGCACTGTCGCGGTCCGTCCGGCGGCCGGGCTGGCAGGATGTGGTCGAAGCCTCCAGTTTTGGCACGTTCGTGGGGGCCATGGGGCGCGAGAGGGATACGCAGAGTGACGAATGTTGCGGGTGCGGGTGCGGGCGTGGACCGGGTGGGGCTGCTCAAGGACCTGAAGAAGCAGGTCAAGATTCTGGAGGACGACGTCCGGGAACGCAGCGACTCAGTGGAGGAGTTCCGCGTCCGGCTGCGGTCCGAGTACACCCGGGCGCGCGAGGGCAGCCGCACGGCGGCCACGTACGAGACCTGGCGGGACGACCGGGTGACGCAGGCGGCGGCAGCGTGGGTGCTGGGCTGCGTCTTCGTCCGCTTCTGCGAGGACAACCGCCTCATCGAGGAGCCCTTCCTGGCTGGCCCGGGGGAGCGGTTGCGCGACGCGGAGGAGCGGCACGAGGCGTACTTCCGGGTGAACCCGCAGAACAACAACCGTGACTGGCTCGAGTCCGCGTTCAAGCATCTCGCCGCTTCGAACGAGACGGCGGCCGGTCTCTTCGACGAGCGGCACAACCCGCTGTGGGGGCTTACCCCGGGCTACGAGGCCGCGACGGAGTTGCTGAGCTTCTGGCGGCGGCGGAGTGCGGATGGCGAGATCGTCTACGACTTCACGGACCCGGAGTGGGACACGCGGTTTTTGGGTGACCTCTACCAGGACCTCAGTGAGCACGCCCGGAAGACGTACGCGCTGCTCCAGACGCCGGAGTTCGTGGAGGAGTTCATCCTCGATCTGACGCTGGAGCCCGCGATCGAGGAGTTCGGGCTGGCGCCGGAGGGGGGCTTCCGGACGATCGACCCGGCGTGCGGGTCGGGGCACTTTCTGCTGGGGATCTTCGCCAGGTTGGTGGAGAAGTGGCGGGTGGCCGAGCCCGCGACGGATGAGTGGACGATTATCCGGCGGGCGCTGGACTCGGTGCACGGGTGCGACAAGAATCCCTTTGCGGCGAGTATTGCGCGGTTTCGGTTGTTGGTGGCGGCGATGCGGGCTGCCGGGGCGCGGACGTTGGCGGGGGCGCCGAGTTTTCCCATCAACGTGGCAGTGGGGGATTCGCTGCTGCATGGGCGCTGGGGCGCCGGATCGCAGACGGACCTGGGCATGCTTTTCGCGGAGGAGAATGGCGAGGGCGAGGCTTTCCGGTACGCGACCGAGGACGTCGAGGACTACGTCGAGCGAGTGGACCTGCTGGGGCCCGGGTCATACCACGTTGTGGTCGGTAACCCGCCCTACATCACCGTGAAGGACAAGCAGGAGAACGAGAACTACCGCGTGTACGACGCTTGTGCGGGTAAGTACGCGCTGTCGGTGCCCTTCGCTCAGCGGTTGTTCATGCTGGCGCTGAAGGGTGCGGGCGGCAGCGCGGGCGGTGGTGGCTACGTCGGTCAGATCACCGCGAACTCCTTCATGAAGCGGGAGTTCGGTAAGAAGCTGATCGAGAACTTCTTCCGGTTGCAGGTCGAGCTGTCGCACGTAATTGATACGTCGGGGGCTTATATCCCGGGGCATGGTACGCCGACGGTGATCCTGATCGGGCGAAACCGGGTGCCCAATCCGGAGCGGACACTGCGGGCGGTGCTGGGCGTGCGTGGGGAGCCCTCGCAGCCGGAGGTTGCTGCGGAAGGTGTCGTCTGGCGGGCGATCATTGAACAGTCGGGCAGGCCGGGAAGCGAGTCTGATTGGGTGTCGATCGAAGATGCTCCGGCTGAAGGCTTCGCAGCCCATCCCTGGTCGGTCAGCGGGGGAGGTGCAGGGCAGTTGTCTGCTGGCATTGAACGGGACACGGCCTCAAAGTTGAGCCAAGTCGCTGTCTCGGCGGGTATCACTTCAGTGACCGGCGAGGATGACCTCTATCTCCTGCCGACGAATGGCGCGGCGAGGCGACTTGGAGTGGACCGAACGCGACCGATGATCACAGGAGAGGCGATTCGTGATTATTCGGTAGCTAATACTCTTGAGGCAATTTGGGTTTACGGAGACGACTTTGAGACTTTGTCGCTCTCAATGGTTGGTACTACTCAAGCCATCCTGGTGGCCTATCGTGCTGCAATTTCACAACGAAAACGATTTGGCGTCCCGATGGTTGATCGGGGAATGGCGTGGCATGAATGGCAGGAACTCTACCCAGGAAAACTTCGGACACCGCTGTCGATCGCCTTTGCGTTTGTATCGACGCACAATCACTTTGTACTGGACCGAGGTGGGAAGGTTTTTAACCGTTCCGCACCAGTGATCAAGCTGCCGGAGGCGGCCAGCGAGGATGAGCATCTAGAACTGCTAGGCGTGCTCAACTCTTCGACGGCTTGTTTCTGGCTGAAGCAGGTAAGCCAAGGGAAGGGCGGCAGCGGCCTAGGGCGTGGGCTGCAGGACGAAGAGTGGGAAGAGCGTTACGAGTTCACCGGCACCAAGTTGCAGGAGTTCCCGCTGCCGGAACGCTTCCCACTCGACCTGGCACGAGTACTCGACTTGCTCGCGCAAGAGACGGCAGCGCTCGAACCGTCAGCGCTATCCGTAGAGAGCCTGCCGACTCAAGCTGCCTTCAGGGCCGCAGGAATTGAGCACTATAGAACACGGCACCGCATGATCGCTCTGCAAGAGGAGATGGATTGGCAGGTCTACGGTCTGTACGGCTTGCTTAGCGAGTCGGAGACAGGGCTTGTCACCGTGCCATCTCCGAAGACAGACTCCATCCCCGAAATCAAGCTCGGAGAGCGTGCCTTTGAGATCGTGCTCGCACGAAAGGCACTGAAGGGGCAGATCAACACCTCTTGGTTCGTTCGACACGGGTCGACCCCCGTCACTGAGATTCCGTCGCAGTGGCCGGACTGGTACCGGGAGATCGTGCAGGCGCGGATCGACATCATCGAGAGGCGCAAGGACATCGCCCTGATCGAGCGCCCGGAGTGCAAGCGGCGCTGGTCTGCCGAGCCTTGGGAGAAGAAGGAGAAGGCAGCCCTACGGACATGGCTGTTGGATCGGGCCGAGGCGGCCGATCTATGGTTTGGGCTTCGGGATGGGATGAAGCAGCCTCGGACGCTGACCGTTGGCCAACTGGCTGATGCTCTCCGGGATGATGTCGACTTCAACTCCGTCGCTCAGCTCTACGCCGCCGACCATATGGGCAAGCCCGACGCGCCCCTCGCCGCCGTGCTCGCCGAGGTCGTAGCCGACGAGCACGTGCCGTACCTCGCTGCCATGCGGTACAAGGACACCGGCCTGCGGAACCGGCAGCAGTGGGAGCAGGTATGGGAGTTGCAGCGGGAGGAGGATCGGACGGGGAAGCGGCTCGACATCGCCGTGCCGCCGAAGTACAAGCCCGCCGACTTTCAGAAGGCGTCCTACTGGTCCCAGCGCGGGAAGCTGGACGTGCCCAAGGAGCGCTTCATCTCCTATCCGGATGCGAGCCCTGACGGAGACACCACCCTCCTCCTCGGGTGGGCCGGGTGGGATCACAAGGATCAGGCGCAGGCGCTGTTCAATGTGATTGATGACCGGACGAAGCAGGGCGGTTGGGGGACGGAGCGGATCGCACCGTTGCTGGCCGGGGTCCTGGAGGTCATGCCGTGGGTGCGGCAGTGGCACGGGGAGTACGACGCCGAATGGGAAGGCGTGCCGGCCGACGAGTACCAGGCGTACTTCGAAGAGCTGCGCGCCAAGCATCAGGTGAGTGAGGCGGACCTGCGGGCATGGCGGCCCGAGAAGAAGACGCGGGGGCGGAAGGCGGCCGTGCCGAAGCAGGCTGCGGCCCAGCCGACCTTGGTGGAGGCCGAGTAGCTGAGTGTGGTGGCGGCCCCGCGCGAGCGGGTGCCGCCACCGGCGGGGTCAGCTGAGGTCGGCCGCGTACGAGAGGAAGGCGGACCACTCGGCGGGGCTGAAGGCGAGTTGGGAGCCCTCCACGTCTTTGGAGTCGCGGACGTGGACCACGCCGGGGGAGGCAGCCACCTCGATGCACTCTGGACCTTCGCCAGTGCTGTAACTGCTCTTGAACCACTCCAGCCTGGTGGCATTGTCGGCAGAGGGCTTGGTAGTCATGTCTCTCCCAGGACTTTCTTGATGAACGCCAACGACTCCCGCGGAGTGAGAGCCTGCGCCCGGATGGTCCCATACCTCGCTTCGAGGATGCGGACATCTTTTCGGTCGGTGACCACCCGACTGAAGTGCTGCACCTCAGCATGGGCGGCCTTCACACCGGTCCTGGGATCCAGCAGTTGGAACGAGCCGCCGAGCCCCACGTGTTCCTCCCGATCCGTGGGCATCACCTGGATCGACACGTTGCGGAACTGGCTTACCTCGATGAGACGTTCGAGTTGGTGGCGCAGAACTACCTTGCCGCCCACCGGCCGACGCAAAGTCACTTCCTCCTGGACGAAGCTCAGGATAGGCGCGGGCCAGCGGTTGAAGATCTCCTGACGTGCGACGCGAGCGGCGACGTACCGTTCGATCGTCTCCTCCTCCATCACCGGCGTGCGCATCTGGAACAGCGTTCGGGCGTAGTCCTCTGTCTGGAGGAGCCCGTGCACCACGGAGTTCGCGTACGCGCCCAACTCCACCGCGTCCGCCTCCAGCTTCGCCAGGTCCCGGACCTTCTTCGGGTACCGAGCTCGCTCGACGTCCTCCTTGAACGCCGCCAGGATCCCGCCCGCGCCCAGCACTTCGTCCGCCCCGTCGAGGAACTCCGGTTTCGGCGCGCGGCGCCCCCGCTCGACCGAGGAGACCTGCTCCTCGCTGTAACCGATGGCCTGGCCGAGTTCCACCTGTTTCAACCCGGCTCGTTCGCGCCAGAGCTTGACCTGCCTGCCGACCGTCTTGAGGATGTCGTCCGCGCCCTCCTCCCAGTCCAGTTCCTCCGGATCATTCGTCGCCTGGCCCGCTGCGGTCGTCATTCTCGCCACCTCCGACGTGTTGCCCATCCCAACTGCGCGTGGGGACGGGCCGCCACGCCCGGCAACCCGGACACGCCGCCGGGGCAGCCGGACAGGTCACGCTCCGTCCTGGCATCGCTACTTTTCAGCCTAGGCAGGCTCGCCCAGGCTCTGTCCTGTGAATAGTGAAATCTCCACTCGGAGCAGCGACTTCTCCCGCCGGTTCCCCGCCACACGGCTCGGCGCCCAGCTCGCACGAAAGCTCGCGGTGGGCTGTTTGGTGAGCTGGGGGGTGCCCTACGACAGCGACGTGTCCGAAACGGTGGCGACGGTCGTCGCCGAGTTGGCCGCCAACGCGGTCACGCACGGCCGCGTGCCGGGCCGGGACTTCGAACTGCGGCTCCTCCTCGCCGGCGGGACGCTCCGGATCGAGGTCAGCGACACCCGCACCGAACGCCGCCCTCCCGCCCCCGGGGACATCGCACCGCCGGAGGCGAACGCCGAGGCCGGTCGCGGACTACTGCTCGTCCAGGCGCTGTCCCGGGCGTGGGGCGTCACACCGCGTTCGGTGGGCAAGACCGTTTGGTCCGAGATCCCGGTGCCCGCAGCTCCGGCCCCCTCAGGCGAGTCCGGCCATGAGTTCGGCGAAGCCGGCCGCGGCGGTGGGGGAGGCGAACAGGCGATCGAGGCGGGCTTGCGCCAGTCGGTGGCGGAAGGGGCCGGTCCGGGAGTCGTCGCCGCCGTCGTGCAGCATCTCGGTCATCCAGCGGGAGAACTCCTGGTAGTTCCAGGTCCGGCGTAGGCAGGTGTCCGAGTACGCGTCCAGAGCGGCGGTGTCCCCGTGGTCGGCGAAGTCCCGTACGGCGCGGGCGAACACCTCGGCGTCGTGCAGGGCGAGATTCATGCCCTTGCCGCCCATCGGGGACACCACATGGGCGGCGTCGCCGACCAGATACAGCCGTCCGTAGCTCATGGGTTCGTAGACGACACTCCGCAGCGGGAAGACCTCCCTCTCGGTGATCGGCCCCGCCACCAGTTCCTCGTCGCCGAGCCGGACCCGTAACTGCTCCCACACGCGGTCGTCGGGCCAGTTCTCCGTCCGGGCGCCGGGCGGGCACTGGAGGTAGAAGCGGCTGGTCCGCGGGCCGCGGGCGAAGTGGGCGGCGTAGCCGCTGCCGCTCACCGCCAGCAGCGGGTGCCGCGGTGGCGGTACGTCGGCGAGCACGGTCAGCCAGGCGATGCCGTGGTCGAACGGGTAGGCCGTCAGCTCGTTTTCGGGCACGCTGGCCCGGCTGACCCCGCGGTCCCCGTCGCACCCCGCGACGACATCGCAGCCGATCTCGTAGGCGGTTCCGGACGGATCCCGGTAGCTGACGGCCGGACGCGGCCCGGCCAGCCCTGCCAGCGACACCTCGGACGCCTCGAAGCGCAGGTCGCCGCCACCGTCGAGGAACGTATCGATGAGGTTCCCCACCAGCACCTGCTGCGGGCAGAGCACCGGGGCCGGGCCGTCGACGCCTTCGTCGGTCCGCAGCAGACGGCGCTCGCCCTCCACCCGGAACTCCAGCACGCCGTCGGACGGGGCGCCGCCGAGGACGCGGTCGGCCAGTCCGTACTCCTGGAACATGCGCACCGCGCGGGTCTCGACGATGCCGGCCCGCTGCCGCTGCTGCACATGGGCGCGGCTGCGGCGTTCCAGCACGGTGCACGCGATCCCCATGCCCTGGAGCAGGGTCGCCACGGTCAGGCCGGCCGGCCCGGCCCCCACCACGACCACCCGGGCGGACTCCCGTACCGGCTGCGTCACGTCGGTTCCCTCCGCTGGCCTCCTTGGCGGCAGCACGCTACGGCAACGGCGGGGTGGCGGCCAGGGTGCGTCGGTCGGCGCCCGGGTCCGTGCCACCTCGCGCCGCGCCCGGGTCACCTCCCCGGTTCGTGACCCGGCCCGCTCAGCAGCGCTTCCACCCGACCGCGTATCTCCGCCGCGCGCGCGTCAGC
This sequence comes from Streptomyces polygonati, assembly GCF_042650325.1. Lineage (NCBI taxonomy): Bacteria > Bacillati > Actinomycetota > Actinomycetes > Kitasatosporales > Streptomycetaceae > Streptomyces > Streptomyces polygonati. The sequence goes on from NZ_JBHSBB010000027.1 coordinate 196,544, forward strand.
GAAAGGCGCCAGACAGGCCAGCGCCTCCGCCCAGTGCACGCGCGCTGTCGCGGGGTCCTCCGGGTGCATCGCGGTTGCCAGGCAATCCAGCTCCAACGCCCGCTGCCAGGCGTCACCGAGCGCGTCGTGGACGGCGACAGCGCTGCGGTGGAAGTCTGCCGCCTCCTCCAACCTGCCGAGCCGTGCGTACGTCTGCCCGACGCCGCGCCAGGCCAGCGCCTCCCGGCTGCGGTCACCGAGACGGCGGTGGAGCATCGCCGATCGCTGGTACGAGATCAGCGCGTCGGTGGACTCGCCGGCGGCCTGCTGGACGTCTCCGAGGGTGAGGAGCCAGAAACCTTCGAGGCGGTGGCTGCGGAGGCCGAGCGCGATGTCGAGGGCCGAGTCGATCGCCCGACGGGCGTCTTCCGTCTCACCCTGTTCGAGGAACACCGTGGCCATCAGGCACAGGGCGTTGCCCTCGCCTCTCCGATTGTCCAGCGCACGGTGGGCTGCCAGTGCCTGTTCGACAGCGGCTGCCGCCTCGGGCAGCCGCCCCGCGTCCAGATACGTGTTGGCGAGGTTCGACCGGGCCGTGGCCGCCAGGCGGGCATGGTCCTGTTCGCGGAAGACGGGTTCGGCTTGGGCAAAATAGTCTGCGGCGGAGTCGAGTTGCCGGGTGACGAGGTGGATCAGACCGATCAGATTCAGCGCGCGGGCCTCCTCCAGACGCCTGCCCGTCGCTCGGGCGAGCGCCAGCGCCCGGTCGAGGCTGTCCAGGCCCTCACCGAGGCGGCCGACCGCACGGTAGGCGCTGCCGAGGCAGGTCAGCAGCCGGATCTGTGCGCGCTTGTCGTCCGACCGCTCTGCGGCTTCCAGGCCCGCACGACCCATGCCGAGCCAGTCCAGATAGGACGCTGACGGCGCCAGCGCGTTCCACAGGATCTCGGCGAGCCGAGCGGCCGGCTCATCGAGCCCGGCGGCAGTGGCGGCGCGCACCAGGTGGGGGAACGAACGGTGTTCGCGTTCCGACCAATCGACCGCCGCGTTGTAGTCGGCGAAGGCCAGCGGCGGTGAGGCCGTTGCCGGAGCGTCGAACACCACACGCTGCTCCCCGGGTTTGAGCCAGGTCTGGGCGGCGTCGGCGGTCTGCTGATACCAGGCCAGGACGCGGCGCAGTGCTGTCGTGCGCTGTTCCGGGGCTTCTTCTGTCTGTGCCTGATCGGTGGCATAGGCGCGGAGCAGGTCGTGGAACTGGTATCGGTCAGGGGCGGTCTGCTCGAGGAGATGGGCGCCGACGAGATCGTCGAGGAGTTGCCGGGTGCGGGGGACCGCCAGATCGGCGAGCGCGGCCGCCGCGTGGAGACCGAACTCCGGCCCCGGGTGCAGGCCGAGCAGCCGGAAGAGCCGCGCGGCCTGCTCGGGAAGCGCGCGGTAGGACCAGGCGAAGACCGTGCGGACCGCGTCGGCCTCCTCGTCGTCCCCTGTGCTCAGCGCGTTCCAGAGCGCGGACTCGTCCCGCAGATCGGCGATGAGGTCGTCCAGCCGCATGTGGGGGTGGCTGGCGGCGCGTTCGGCGGCGATCCTGAGGGCGAGCGGCAGGCGGGCGCACAGCCCGGCCAGCTCGATGAGCTTGTCCTGGTCGTCCTCGGGCCGGTAGCCGCTCGTGACGGCTCGGAGCAAGGCCACCGCTTCGGCCTCGGGGAGCGTGCCCAGAGTCAGCCTGCGCGCTCCGTCGCGGACGGCCAGGCTCGCCAGACGGTTGCGGCTGGTCACCAGGACGAGGCTGCCGCCGCTGCCGGGGAGCAGGGGACGGACCTGGCTGACGGCAGCGGCGTTGTCGAGGAGGATGAGTACGCGCCGCTCGGCGATGACCGACCGGTAGAGGGCGGCGGCCGTGTCCACGTCCTGCGGTATGTCGGCGGCGGGCACGCCGAACGCACGCAGGAAGTGCCGCAGGGCCTGCAGAGCGGTGACCGGCTCGCCGGGATCGTACCCGCGCAGATTGACGAAGAGCTGGCCGTCGGGGAAGCGGTCCTTGACCTGGTGGGCCCAGTGCAGGACGAGCGATGTCTTGCCCGCGCCCGCGGTGCCGGCCACCACGTGCACCGAGACGACGAGCTGGTCCCCGTCCTGGCCGGTGAGGACGGCGTCCAACTGGCGTAGTTCGTTTGTGCGGTTGACGAAGGAGCGGACATCGGCGGGGAGTTGCCGAGGGGTCGGGCCGCTCCGGTCCGGCGCGGGGGTGTGGTGGAAGTGGATGTCCCCACGCACGTTCCCCGCCTGCACGACATTGCCGGACGATCCCGAGAGGTCGTTGTGCGAGTCTCCGGGCCGGCCGTCGTCTCTGCTGGGGGTGCTGATCGCTCTACTCCGCCGTGCTGGTCACGGGCGGCGGGAGGTGGGCCACCACGCGGTCGAAATAGGACAGCACGTCCTCTCCGGCCGCCCAGGCGTCCCGCAGATACGCCACCCACGGTGTGACGATGGCCGGGTCGGTGTAGCGGACGGCTCCCTCGGCCACGCCGGTGCGGTCGTACAGGACCCGGTAGAGCGTGCGGTTGTCGAGAACAACGAGTTCCGGCAGCAGCCCGCCGGTCTCGGAAGCGGCCACTGCTTCGGCCGCGAGGACCCGGATCCGGTGTCCGCACCGCGCGCGCTGCCGCAACGAGTGCAACTCCCACTGCACATAGGGTGTCAGCGGTTCCTGGACCACGCGCACGCGGTGGAACGGTGAGTTGTGCCGCTCGTCCTTCAGCGCGGCCTCACGCAAGGCCTCGTGTCGACCCTCCATGAGCCGGAGGGATTCCTCCCAGTCACCGCGGGCCAGCGCGTCCCGGCTGGGGCTGCCCACTTCCTCGAAGTGCTGCAGACGTTCGAGTTTCCACGACTCGCCGTCGCGGATCGCCGAACGGCGGGCCCGGAAATCGCGGCTGTAATCGTCGTCGCTGAGCCGCTCGCCGTGTTCCGCGGGCAGTGCAGGGGGGCGGAGGTCAAGCATCCGGAATATCCCCCTTGGCGGCACTGAGCATGCTGCCCGGGATCACGACCAGCCGCTCGCCCGGGCCGAGCGATACGCCGTCCGGCAGGCGAGGGCTGTAGTCGGCGGTGAGATCGCGGCCGATGACGGCGATGTCGCCGTTGTCGAGCTGCCAGAGGTCCGGGCACTTGTCCTCGTCGTCGGAGACGCCCAGCTCCTTCGCCGACTTTCCCAGCCGGCGGGCGAATAACGCCGCCGGGTCGGCCTCCCAGGCGTGGATCATGGCTGCCCCCGTCGTCCGCGACATCACAGATCGTTGCTCCAAGGATACCTGGAGTACGGGGGCGGAGGCGGGAAATACCGGTCAGGTCCGTCCAGGGGGGCCGATCGGGCCGGACAGATCGCGGAAGGGAGTATTCCGGGCAGAAGAGTGACGGGAGCTGGCAAGATAAATGATTGCGCGCGTGTTCAGCTTGCGCGTGCCTGCCAGCACACCCTGTCTCGGAGAACGCGAGCCGCCGATGCCCACCAGCGAACTCTTCCTGCGGGATGTCATCGACATCAAGGAAGACGTCCATGCCGGCGACTTCAAGGTGGAACTCTCGGGCGGTTTCACCGAGACCGACGAGCGGGTGGCGGAGTACGTCGTCACGGATCAGTTGCAGACCGCGTTCACCCGCGCGCTCGGTCTGGTCGGCGCCGCCGTACGGACCGGCAGCTCGCACGCCGCCTATCTGCACGGTTCCTTCGGCGCCGGTAAGAGCCACTTCCTGACCGTGCTGCACGCGGTGCTCAACAACCATCCGGCGGCCCGGGCGAAGCCCCGGCTGCAGGAGGTCATCGCCCAGCACGACGACTGGCTGCGGCGGAGCAGATTCCTGATGGTTCCGTATCACCTGATCGGAGCGGCGGACCTGGATTCGGCGCTGCTCGGCGGGTATGTCGCCACCGTTCGCAAGCTGCATCCGGACCAGCCGACACCCGCCGTCTACCGGGCCGACGCCGCCATCGCCGACGCCCGCAAACAGCGGGAATTCCTGGGCGACGACGCCGAGTTCGCACGGTGGCTGGTCGGCGGAGGCGTGGCCGTGGGACCGGGCGGTGCCGCGGCTTCGGCCGGCGACGAGGACGACCTGGACACCACCGGCCTGGGAACGCAGGGCACCGCTCCCGGTTCCTGGACACCCGCCGACCTCGACCGGGCCTTCGCCGCTCCCGCCGGCGACCGGCACCGGGAGGCGCTCGTCTCCGCGCTGCTGTCCGGCCCCATGTCCGCGTACGCCACCGGTGCGCGGGGGGACAAGGACGCCTTCGTACCACTGGAGAACGGCCTCGCTGTCATCTCCCGGCACGCCCAGAGCCTGGGCTACGACGGGATCGTGCTCTTCCTGGACGAGCTGATCCTGTGGCTGCAGGCCCACATGGGTGAGCAGGACTTCGTCCGCGACCAGGTGCAGAAGCTGGTCAAGCTGATCGAGTCCGGCGACAGCGACCGGCCGGTGCCCGTCATCTCGTTCATCTCCAGGCAGCGGGACCTGTCGCAGCTCATCGGCTCCGACGTGGCCGGCGCGGAGGTGAAGAACCTGGAGCAGCAGGTCCATTACCTCGCCGGACGTATCGACGTGGTCGACCTCGAGGACAGCAACCTCATCGAGATCATCAAGCACCGCGTGCTCGCTCCGAAGGCCGGGATGGAGGCGGCCCGCGCCTCGGCGTTCGCCGCCGTCGAGTCGTCCACGGACGAGGTCCGGCAGGTGCTGCTCGACGCCAGCGGGCGTACCGAGGCCACCTGGGAGGACTTCCGGGATGTGTATCCGCTCTCCCCGGCCTTCCTCAACGTGCTGGTGGAACTGGCGGGCGCGCTGCAGCGCGAGCGGACCGGCCTGAAGCTCGTGGAGGAGACGCTGCGGCGCCGCCGCGACGATCTGCGGCTGGGCGAACTCGTCCCGCTCGGCGATCTGTGGGACGTCATCCTCGACGGCACGGGCGAGGCGTTCACCGCCCGGCTGCGGAAGGAAGCCGAGACGGCCAAGCGCTTCCACGCCCGGGTGGTGAACCACCTCCTCGCCAAGTACGGCAGCAGCGACGACCCACGCTTCAAGGGCGACGAGCGGCTGGTCAAGACGCTGCTGCTGGCCGCTCTGGCACCGAACGTTCCCGCGCTGGCGCGGCTGACCGGTGAGCGGCTGGCCGCCCTCAACCACGGGTCGATCAAGGTACGGCTGGGTTCGGCCGGCTCGCTGGCGGCCAAGCGGCTCAAGGAGCTCCAGGGCGAATTCGGCGAGCTGCGCAGTGAGGGGGACGCCGACCCGGTGTTCCACCTGCACCTGTCCGATCTCGACATCGAGCCGCTGCTGGACGCGGTGGGCGGCGAGGAGAGCTCGGGCAAACGGCGGCTGTGGGTGAAGGACCAGCTGTGGAAGGCGCTCGGCATCGGCGACGCCGAGGCGTTCGTCAGCGAGCGGGAGATCGTCTGGCGCGGCACCAAGCGGACCGCCGAGTTCGTCTTCGGCAATGTCAGCCTGCTGGGCGGCATGACCGTGCCCGACGAGCAGTTCTCGCCGCAGACCGAGGGCAACATCCGCTTCGTGCTGGACTACCCCTTCGCCGAGCAGGGCTATCCCAGCGACGACGTGCACCGTATCGACGCGCTGAAGCAGGCCGGGAAGTACGAGCCGACCGTGGTGTGGCTGCCCCACTTCTTCTCCGACCAGAAGAAGAACCAGCTCGGCCGCCTGCTGAAGATCAACTACCTGCTGGAACGCGATCGGCTCACCGACCTCACCCCGACCAAGTCCGCCGACGAGCGGGTCCAGATCAGGAACCAGCTCAAGGCGCAGAGCGACAATCTGACCTCGCAGCTGTCGGCGGTGCTCGGGCAGTTGTACGGCATCAGCAAGCCCGACGGCGGCAATGTCGGCGCCGAAGTGCCCGACAACGAGCATGTGCTGTCGCTGGAACCCGCCTACTCCCGCCCCAAGCCGCAGGCCGGGCTGAGCTTCGAGCAGAATCTGTTCGCACTCGCCGACGGCCTGTTCGCCGCGCTCTACCCGAAGCATCCCGACTTCGATCCCGCGCTGAGCCGCAAAGCCGTCACCACCCGCGAGCTGAAGACGGCGCTGGAGTGGATCACCGAGGCGATGAAGGACGGCTCGCGGCGCGTCGTCGTCGACCGGCACCACCTGCCGGTCGTCAAGAAGGTGGTCCACCCGCTCGGCCTCGGCGAAGTACACGACGGGCCGCTGAATCTGCTCAACGACTGGCGGCTGAAGATCAACCAGAAGGCGGCCGAGGCCAAGGCCGGACCCGAACTCGCCGTCGAGGACATCAGGCGCTGGATCGTGGAACTCGGCTACACCGGCCTGGACAAGAACATCACCAGCCTGATCATCGCCACCTACGCGCTGCTCGACGACCGGACCTGGGTCTTCCAGACCACCCCCGTCCCGGCGCCCGAACTGGAGCGGATCGGCGCCGGCTACGGGCTGCGGGAGGTGGATCTGCCGTCCGAGGACGAGTTCGCCACCGCCAGGACCCGGGCCGGTGCGATCTTCGGAGCCTCCGCGCAGCCGGCCCTCTTCGCCCGGAACGTCGCCGCGCTGGAAGCCGGGGTGCGTCGCGTCGTGGACGAGCACCAGCAGGCCGTGGCCGGAGTGCGCAGATCCCTGGAGAAGCACGCCGAGGACCTGGAGCTGACCGGAGCGGACGCGGACCGGATGCGTTCGACGCGCTGCGCGGCCGACCTGCTGGCCCGGATGACCCGCGCCAAGGACGGGACCGCCCTGGTCAAGGAGCTGGCGACAGTCTCCTACGACGTCACCGACCAGGAACTGGCCGCCGCGATCAAGCAGGCACCCGAAGTGCTGGGGGCCCTGGACACCACCAACTGGGCTCTGCTGAAGAGCGTCCGCAGCTTCGTCGACCGCCAGGACGGAGTGGGAGACCGGGCCGAGCGGCTGGTGGCCTCCCTGCGGGAGGCCGCCAACCATCACGAGCAGGCCAGATCGCTCGTGCCGGTGCTCAGCAGCCTCGCGGACCAGTCCGTGGCCCTGGTCACCGAAGCCGCCCGGCTGGCGAGCGTCGCCCAGCCCCTGCCCCAGCAGCGCCAGCAGGGACAGCAAGGGCAGCAGGGGCCGGAGGACATCAGCCTCACGCGGCACGGCAACCCGGTCGTGCCTTCGGGACCGCCCGTACCGCTCGGGCCCGACCCGGATGCTCCCGCCGCCCCGGACCGGACGGCGCGGCCCGCCGCCGGACCGAGTGCTCCCCATGTCCTGGACACCCAGCAGCCCACCCGGGTGGAAGCCGCACTGGCAGCGGCCGTCGCCGACGTCCAGGACGAGATCCGTGCCTACGTCGAAGCGCACCCCGGGGTTCCGATCGAGATCGCCTGGCGGCCCGTGTCCACCGAGGGCCGTTCGGCGACGAAGGAGCCACTGACCAACGGCTTCGCGGCAGACAACGACATGGACCGCTGATGGCGACGGCTCCGCCACCGGTCAACCGGCTCACCATCGAGGCGCTGCTGGAGACGTACGCGTCCGGACTGCGCGATCGCCGCCTCATGCTGGTCCACGGCCACTATCCGGCCAGTGCCGCGGAAACCTTCACGGTCAGGCTCGGTGACGAACCGCGACGCGTCCACGTCAGCAACCAGACCTCGGTGCTCGGCATCGTGGACGCCTGGCAGCGGCACCGCGGTGACGCTTCGCGTGACGGCGACGTGCTCGTGGTGACCAGCGGCATCGGCGACGAACATCTCGGCTGGGACGTCAAGGGGCACGCGGTCAAGCGGCGCACCCTGACGGTGGAGAACGCGGAGATCGTCAAGCAGCGTTTCGGCGCCCGGGAACTCGATCCCCGGATGTACCGCGAAACGTGGCTGCTGGAAGCGCTGCTGGACGCCGAACCGCACGGCGGCTGGCAGCGCACCGGCTCCGTCCTCACCCGGGACGCGGCCGTGCGGGCGCTGCTGGTCGCGCGGCTCGGCCTGGCCCGCCCCGGCGAGGGAACGGCCGAGGTCGCCATCGACGCGGACGCGATGCTCGCCTGGTCGCGCACCCCGGCCGGTCCCGCCCGCTTCTCGGAACTCGACGCCCACGAGCGCGGCGAGCTGGCCCACTGGCTCGGCGAGACCTCGGGCGCGGCCGTACCGGTGCTCATGTCCCTGGTCGAGACAGGCCGCGGGGCCGACGCCATGGCCCGTGGCCTGCTCGGCGCCGCCATGGCCGATCCCGCGACCGGGCCCGACACCGTACTCGCCGTCGGCGGGCTGTTCGGGCAGGTGCGCAGAGCCGATGTACTGGCCTTCAGCGATGCCGTGGCCGGCACCCTCACCCGCTGGATCGGCGAAGCCCGGCACAATGACGAGGCCCGGCACCGGGTCAACGCGGTCATCGAGCGGGCCGACCTGCTGGCCCTCGACGCCGGGCTCACCGACGCGCTGCGCACGAGCCGCTTCCTGCAGTCCAGTTTTGACGCGCAACTGCGCGCTGTGGCACAGGAGCTGACACATTCCGCGGTACGCGCGGAAGGCACCCTCAACGACCTCGAAGGGCATGCCCTGGCCGGGCTCTACCGTCACCGCATCGACGTCGCCGAGATGGCCGTACGGATCGCCCGGTGGCTGGTGACCCCGCCGGCCCCCGTGGAATCGGTCGCCTACGGGGTCCGTACGCACCTGGCCGAGTGGGGCTGGGTGGACCGGGCGCTCAACGCGCTGTGGACAGGTGACCCGGCAGGAGACCCGGTCATCGACCGTGCCTATCGGGATCTGTACGACGCGGGGCGGGCACGACGGGACGGGATCGACGAGCAGTTCGCCCGCCGGCTGGCCGGCTGGACGCGTACCGCCGCCGGTGGGAACCCGGGCGGCTGCCTGCTGGTGGAGAACGTACTCGCCGAAGTCGCCGCCCCGCTCTGTGATCGCGAAGCGTCCCCGCTGGTGCTGCTGCTCGACGGCATGAGCAGTGCCGCGGCCGTGCAGATCGGTGAGGAAGCGGAGCGCGACGGCTGGATCGAAGCGGTGCCCCGGCCCGAGTCCGGAGAACAGCTCCAGCGGCTCGCCGCCGTCTCCATGCTGCCGTCCGTGACCCGTATCAGCCGCGCCTCACTGCTCACCGGCCGTGCTCTGACAGGTGGGCAGTCGACTGAGGCGGCGGGCTTCGCCGACTTCTGGCAGCAGCGGCGGCAGACCGGCGCGCTGTTCCACAAGGCGTCCATAGAGGGTCCTTCGGGGCAGCGCCTCAGTGAGGAACTGGCCGCCGCCCTCGCCTCGGACGCGGTGGTCGGCGCCGTCCTCAACACCATCGATGACGCCCTCGACCACGGGCAGCAGGGCGAACGCACCCAGTGGCGGACGGCGGACATCACCTTTCTGCGCGAACTGCTCGCCGCCGCCAAGGCATACGGTCGCCCCGTGCTCCTCGTCGCCGACCACGGCCATGTCCTCGAACGCGGAACCCATGGGGCCAGCAAGTCGGGTGGCGCGGAGTCCGCACGGTGGCGCACCGGCATCCCGGAGGAGGGCGAGATCGAACTCAGCGGTCCCCGCGTGCTCGAAGGCGGCGGAACGATCGTCGTCCCCTGGCGGGAGGACATCCGCTACACACCCCGCAAGGCGGGATACCACGGAGGAGCCTCGCTGGCCGAAGTCACGGTGCCGCTGCTGGTGCTGCTGCCGAGCCCGGACGGTATGCCGAAGGACTGGCAGGTCCTGCCGCGCGAGAAGGCCACCCCTTCGTGGTGGGCGGCACCGAAGGCCCGGGACGAGGAAATGCCCGGCACGGCCGACGAGAACAGAGCCAAACCCGCTCGCAGGCGGCCCAGGCCGGCGGGTGAGGGGCTCTTCGCCGAGACCGAGGTCGCCGTCGCACCGGTGAGCCTCGGCTCCTCGGTCGTGTCCAGCAGTGTGTACTCCGCGCAGAAGGAGTACGTGCGCCGCGCACCCGAAGCCAAGGTCGTGGCCGAGGTCATCGACGCGCTGGCCGAAGCGGGGGAGACCATGTCGCCCGCGGCGCTGGCCGCGGCGATCTCCGCCACCGGCCGTGTCAAACGCAACATCGACGGCTTCATCGCCACCATGCAGCGGCTGCTGAACGTCGAGGGCTACCCCGTACTCGCCTTCATCGACTCCGGGCACACCGTGAAACTCGATGTCCGGCTGCTCCGTACGCAGTTCCAGCTGGAAGGACCCCGGACATGACGGCCCGTCAGCCGATCGTGAGCCCGGCACGCCGCCGCGAAGTTGTGGACGCGCTCAGGCGCGGCACGGTACCCCAGGCCGGACTCGACCTGTTCGCGGTCGGCCTGGGACGCTTCGAGCCGGCGCTGGACGACGACATCGCCACCGTGGCCGGGGGCGGCGCAGCGTTCCACGCCATCCGCGGCGAATACGGATCGGGCAAGACCTTCTTCGCCCGCTGGCTGGCCGAACGTGCCAAGCGAGCAGGCCTCGCCACCGCGGAAGTGCAGATCTCGGAGACCGAGACCCCCTTGCACAAGCTGGAGACCGTCTACCGCCGGCTGACCGAACGGCTCACCACCGCGACCCACCAGCCCAGCGCCCTGCGCGCGGTGGTGGATTCCTGGTTCTACGCGCTGGAGGAGGAAGCCCTCGACGCGGGCCGGATCGACGAGGAGGACACCCAGGCGCTGGCCGGGGCGGTTGACGAACTGATGGAACGCCGCCTTGCCGAAGTCTCCCGCACCACCCCGGCGTTCTCCGCCGCGCTTCGCGGCTACCGGCGTGCGGTGGCCGCGGGCGACAGCGCCGTCGCCGAGGCACTCATCGCCTGGCTGGGCGGCCAGAAGTCGGTGGCCGCCGCCGCGCGGCGCAATGCCGGAGTGCGCGGTGAACTCGACCACTTCGCCGCGCTGGGTTTTCTCCAGGGTCTGCTGACCGTCCTGCGCGACTGCGGACATCCTGGGCTGCTGCTCGTTCTCGATGAGATCGAGACACTGCAGCGTGTCCGCGGCGATGTCCGCGAGAAGGCGCTCAACGCCCTGCGGCAACTCCTCGACGAGATCGACGCGGGCCGCTTCCCCGGCCTGTTCCTGGTCATCACCGGCACTCCCGCCTTCTACGACGGTCAGCAGGGTGCCCAGCGACTCCCACCGCTCGCCCAGCGCCTTGCCACCGACTTCACCACCGAGGCACGCTTCGACTCCCCCCGCGCCGTCCAACTGCGCCTGCCCGGCTTCGACCTGCCGCAGCTCGGCGAACTCGGCCGGAACGTAAGGGACTTGTACGCGGGCGCCGCCCACCACCCCGCACGCGTCGCCGAACGGGTCGATGACGCCTACCTCGCCGAACTCGCGACAGCCGTCACCGGCGGCCTGGGCGGGAAGGTCGGCGTGGCGCCGCGGCTGTTCCTCCGCAAACTCGTCGCCGACGTCCTGGACCGGGTGGACGAGCACGACGAGTTCGACCCCCGCCTGCACTACGCGCTCACCGTGTCCAGGGCGGAGCTCAACGAAGTCGAGCGCAACGCCGCCGCCGGCGCCGACGGTATCGAGCTGGACCTCCCGTGAGCGGCGCCGACGACCTCGATCCCGTACTCGTCCACCACATCGTCAATACGCTGGGATGGCCCGGGCTCCGTCCCTTGCAGGAAGCGGCGACAGAGCCGCTGCTCGCGGGGGACGACGCCCTGCTGCTGGCGCCCACCGCGGGCGGCAAGACCGAGGCGGCGATCTTCCCCCTGCTGTCCAAAATGTCCGCCGACCGTTGGACCGGCACCTCGGTGCTCTATGTGTGCCCGCTCAAGGCGCTGCTCAACAACCTGCTGCCGCGACTGGGGACGTACACCGACTGGCTTGGGCGACGCGCCGCACTCTGGCACGGGGATGTGCAGGCCACCGGGCGCAAGAAGATCCTCACGGGCCGGCCGGACGTGCTGCTGACGACACCCGAGTCGCTGGAAGCGATGCTGGTCAGTGCCAATGTCGATCACCGTGCGTTCTTCGCGGGACTGCGCGCGATCGTCGTGGACGAAGTGCACGCCTTCGCTGGCGACGACCGGGGGTGGCATCTACTGGCCGTCCTTGAGCGCCTTCAGCGGGTCGTCGGGCGTCCGTTGCAGCGCGTCGGGCTGTCGGCGACCGTCGGCAATCCGGAGGAACTCCTGCAGTGGCTCCAGGGCTCAGGCGCGGGCAAGCGCCCGGGCCGCGTCGTGGCGCCGCATCTGGACGACGCTCAGGCCGTCTCCCCCGCCCCGGCCCGGCCGCCGGGGGACATCCAGCTCGACTACGTGGGCTCGGTGGAGAACGCGGCCACGGTGATCGCGGCTCTGCACCGGGGCGAGAAACGACTGGTGTTCTGCGAGTCCCGGCGGCTGGTGGAGGAACTCGGCGAGAAACTGCGCGCCAAGGGCGTCACGACCTTCCTGTCCCACGCGTCGCTCTCCGTGGACGAGCGCCGCAGGGCGGAGGAGGCGTTCGCCGACGCGCGCGACTGCGTCATCGTCTCGACCAGCACCCTCGAACTCGGCATCGACGTGGGCGATCTCGACCGGGTCATTCAGCTCGACGCCCCCGGCACGGTCGCTTCTTTCCTGCAGCGGCTCGGCCGCACCGGTCGCCGCTCGGGCACGCTGCGCAACTGCCTGTTTCTCGCGTTGACCGAGGACGGGCTGCTGGCCGCGGCGGCCATGCTGGAGCAGTGGTCGCGCGGCTGGGTCGAGCCCGTGGTCGCGCCCCCGGAGCCACGGCATATCGTCGCCCAGCAGATCCTGGCGCTCTGCCTGCAGGAGCACCAGGTCGGTGACCGGCTGTGGCAGGAGTGGTGGGCCGGCTTCGGTCCCTTCGGGCAGTCCGCCGAGCCCATCGTGCGGCACCTGGTCGACCAGGGGTATCTCGACCGGGACGGGGACATGCTGTTCATCGGCTCCGAGGCGGAACGGCGCTTCGGGCACCGCCACTTCATGAACCTCACCGCGGTGTTCACCGCCGCACCGGAATTCACCGTGCTCAACGGCCTCGCCGAGATCGGGAAGACCGATCCCACCTTGCTGACCGAGGATGTACCGGGCCCGCGCCGCCTGCTGCTGGCAGGCCGCAGCTGGCAGGTCACGTACATCGACTGGCACCGGCGCCGCTGCTTCGTGGAGCCGGTGGACGGAGGCGGAAAGGCCAAGTGGGGAGGGGTGGGGCTGGCCTTCACCTCCTACGCCCTCACCCGCGCGGCCCGTGACGTACTCCTCGGCGCCGACCCGCAGGTCCGGCTGACCGGTCGGGCGAGCAGCTGCCTGGCGGAGGCCCGTGAGCGCTTCGCGGAATACGTGCATCCCGCTGGGACGCTCATCGTGCGTCACACGGACGGGGACGTGCGCTGGTGGACCTGGGCCGGGCACCGGGCCAACGCGACCTTGACGGCGACCCTCGGCGGGCTGGCCGACCCGGCGCAGCGTCCCAACGCCTGCTGGGTGCGGCTGGGTTCCGATCTGACGCCTCAGCTGTGGAAGCAGACCACGGCCCACGCGGCGCAGCATCTCTGCCTTCCGGCCGTACATGAACAGGCTCTCAAGGGGTTGAAGTTCAGCACGGCGCTGCCCCCGCGGCTGGCCGAGGCGACGCTGGCGGCGCGGCTCGCCGATCTGGAGGGTGCTGCGGCCGTGCTGGAACAGCCGGTGCGATTCGTCAGCCCCGTCGGCCCCTGATCGGCGGTCGTCAGCGATCCCCGGCGCTCACGCCCCCTCACCCAGCGCCGCCTCGATCAACTCCCTTTGGGCGGGGGTCAGGTGAGGGTCCGCGCAGCGGATGGTGTGGGGGCCGGCGGTGATGGTGTAGGTGAAGCCGTCGGGGACGGTGGGGTGGCGGGACGAGGGGGCGGCGAGGATCTTGTCCGCCAGGGCGGCCAGGTGGGGGCCGTCGGGGTGGGTGGCGGTGTCGAGGGTGGCGGTGCGGGGGATGCCGGCGAAACCGCCGGTTCGGACGACTTCGATCCGCACTGTGGCTCCTCGTGTCCGGCGGCCCCGGGGAGGGCTACGCGTCCTGGGGCTGGGACGGCTGCTGGCGGGGGAGTCCCGCGGCGGGGGCCGGGGTGACGCCGACCGCCTTCCAGGCGTCCAGCACCGCGTTGTACTGGGAGCCCTCACCGTAGCGGGCCTTGGCGGACGCGGCGGTCACCGCGGCGAAGTCGGCGAACTGGGCGTCTGCCGACAGCGACCCACCGGTCAGGGTGTCGTACCAGATCAGGCCCGCCTGCTCCCAGGCCTTGCCGCCCAGCGCGGTGGCCAGCAGATAGAAGGCGTGGTTGGGGATGCCGGAGTTGATGTGCACCCCGCCGTTGTCCTGCGAGCCCTTCACATAGCCGGCCATGGTGGCGGGCTGCGGGTCCTTGCCGAGCCGGTCGTCGTCGTACGCCGTGCCGGGCTCCTTCATCGAGCGCAGCGCCTGCCCGTTCACACCGGGTGCGAGCAGGCCCGCCCCGATCAGCCAGTCGGCCTGGTCGGCGCTCTGCCCGAGGGCGTACTGCTTGATGAGGCTGCCGAAGACGTCGGACACCGACTCGTTGAGCGCCCCGGACTGGCCGTAGTAGTCGAGGTTCGCGGTGTACTGCGTGACGCCGTGCGTCAACTCGTGGCCGATGACGTCCACCGGGATGGTGAAGTCCAGGAAGATCTTTCCGTCCCCGTCCCCGAAGACCATCTGCTCGCCGTTCCAGAAGGCGTTGTTGTAGCCCTGGAGGTAGTGGACGCTGGCCACCAGCGGCAGGTCCTTGCCGTCGATCGAGTGGCGGCCGTACGCCTTGAGATAGGTCTCGAAAGTCGCGCCCAGCCCGTCGTACGCCCGGTTGACGCTCTCGTCCTTCGAGGGTTTGTCACCCTCCGTGCGCACCTTCTTCCCCGGCAGGCTGTCCTTGTGCCTGGCGTCGTCGATCGTCCGCCGCGGCTGGTCGGAGGGCTGATCGGAGGACTCCTCGCGCTCGGCGTCCGGCTGCCCGGCCGCGCCGATCACCGTGGTCAGGCGGCGCCTGGTGCGCTCGCGCGCGTCGTGCTCCAGGGTGCGGCGGGCCGGGTCGGACACGGCCGAATCACCCGTCCGGGCGAGCTGGTCAAGGATATGCGGCGGCACGATCGTGCAGAAAACTCCCATGCACGCAATGTGACATACCCCGCACGCTCTGTCGTAGATGATGCTGACAGTTAACGAGAAAGAGGGAAGGATCACGATTTCACTGGACACAACGGTGCATCTTGCATACTGAGAGAGTGCCCGTCCGGCTACGTGATCCCGCCGGCCTCGGCTATGGTCGTCCCATCATGCGTTTCGGGCTGCTTCTCCTTAGCTGCCGCGGCGAGGGCCTGTAGTCGTAGGCCGACCCCCTCCCCGCGGAGTTCCGGCGTTGTCCCAGCCGTCGTCGGCCGCCCCAGAGCGGACCTCCGAGGAGCCAGAGCCCCCATGACCATCCAGAACCGTGTCGGCCGCGCCACCCCCATCACCGCGGCGACCGTCACCCAGCGCCCCACCGCGATGCCGGTCCACAAGTACGGCCGCTACGAGCAGGTGGACATCCCGGGCCGCAGCTGGCCCGACGCCCGTGTCACCAAGGCCCCCCGCTGGCTGTCCACCGACCTGCGCGACGGCAATCAGGCGCTGATCGACCCCATGTCGCCGGCCCGCAAGCGCGAGATGTTCGACCTGCTGGTCCGCATGGGCTACAAGGAGATCGAGGTCGGCTTCCCGTCCTCCGGGCAGACCGACTTCGAGTTCGTCCGCTCCATCATCGAGCAGGGCGCGGTCCCCGAGGACGTGACGATCTCCGTCCTGACCCAGGCCCGCGAGGAACTGATCGAGCGGACCGTCGAATCGCTGATCGGCGCGCACAAGGCCACCGTCCACCTGTACAACGCGACCGCGCCCGTCTTCCGCCGGGTGGTCTTCCGCGGCAGCCGCGACCAGGTCAAGCAGATCGCGGTGGACGGCACCCGGCTGGTGATGGAGTACGCCGACAAACTGCTGGGCGACGAGACGGCGTTCGGCTACCAGTACAGCCCGGAGATCTTCACCGACACCGAGCTGGACTTCGCGCTGGAGGTCTGCGAGGGCGTGATGGACGTCTGGCAGCCCGAGGAGGGCCGCGAGATCATCCTCAACCTGCCCGCCACGGTGGAGCGTTCCACCCCCTCCACGCACGCCGACCGCTTCGAGTGGATGTCCCGCAACCTGTCCCGCCGCGAGTACGTCTGCCTGTCAGTGCACCCGCACAACGACCGCGGCACGGCGGTGGCCGCCGCCGAACTGGCCCTGATGGCGGGCGCGGACCGCATCGAGGGCTGCTTGTTCGGGCAGGGCGAGCGCACCGGCAACGTCGACCTGGTCACCCTGGGGATGAATCTGTTCAGCCAGGGCATCGACCCGCAGATCGACTTCTCGCAGATCGACGAGATCCGCCGCACCGCCGAGTACTGCAACCAGATGGAGATCCACCCGCGCCACCCGTACGCCGGCGACCTGGTCTACACGTCCTTCTCCGGCTCCCACCAGGACGCCATCAAGAAGGGCTTCGAGGCCATGGAGGCCGACGCCGCCGCCCAGGGTCGGACGGTGGACGAGATCGAGTGGGCGGTGCCGTATCTGCCCATCGACCCCAAGGACGTCGGCCGCTCCTACGAAGCGGTGATCCGGGTCAACTCGCAGTCCGGCAAGGGCGGCGTCGCCTATGTGCTGAAGAACGAGCACAAGCTGGACCTGCCGCGCCGGATGCAGATCGAGTTCTCCCGGATCATCCAGGCCAAGACCGACACCGAGGGCGGCGAGGTCACCCCGGCGCAGATCTGGTCGGTGTTCCGGGACGAGTACCTGCCCACCCCCGACAACGCGTGGGGCCGGGTCACGCTGCGCTCCGCCCAGGCGTCCAGCTCCAGCGACGGTACGGACGCGCTGACCGTCGAGGCCGTACTGGACGGCGCCGAGACGGTACTGCACGGTGTCGGCAACGGCCCGATCTCCGCCTTCTTCGACGCCCTGTCCTCGGTCGGCATCGACGCGCGGCTGCTGGACTACACCGAGCACACGCTGAGCGAGGGCGCCAGCGCCCAGGCCGCCTCGTACATCGAGTGCGCGATCGACGGCAAGGTGCTGTGGGGCATCGGCATCGACCCCAACACCACCCGCGCCTCGCTGCTGGCCGTGGTCTCCGCCGTCAACCGCGCGGGCCGCTGATCACACTCGCTGCCGCGTCGCTCGACGCGGCGCCTCCCGCCGCACTCCTCGCGGCCTCCCGGCGTCGCGGACACGGCCGCGGCCGTCCTCACCCGGACGGCCGCGGCCGTGTCGGTCGACCGCCCCCGGCCGCTCCGCCCGCCGCTCCCGCGACCGCCGGGCCGGGGTCCGCCGGTCGGCCGGCGGTGGCCGTGGCGGTGGCGGGAACGACCGCATTTCGTCGCTTCCTGAGCACGGCCGGGCGACTTCCGCGGCACTCCCGGACGAGAGCGAGGTGAATTGCCCCCGTACGCGGTACTGACTGCGCCTCGTCACTGTGGCTAACATCACGGCTGTACGGCACCGTTGCCGGGGCGTCTTCGTGCGCGTTCGGGCCGGCAGGGTCGCGTACCGGAACGAACACGGCCGGAGGGTGCAGCGTGATGAAGCTGGGGCTGTATATCTGGGGTGTGCGCACCGCCTGGCACACCGAGGACGACGGCGAGTTCTTCTGCCCCGACTGCGGCGGGGACCGTGCCTACCACCGCAGAACCGGCACGCGCAGGCTGACCGTGCTCAATGTCCCGCTGCTCGCCCGCGGCCCGGCCGGCACCGTCATCGAATGCACCGCCTGCCACCGGCAGTTCGGCGCCGAGGTGCTGCTGACCCCGACCACCACCCGCTTCTCCGCGATGCTGCGGGACGCGGTGCACACCATCGCGCTCGCCGTGCTCACCGCGGGCGGCGCCGCCGGGCGGCCGGCCCGGGAGGCGGCGGTCGGCGCGGTGCGCGCGGCCGGCTTCACCGACTGCACCGAGGACCAGCTGCTCGGCCTGCTCGCCGCGATCGTCGCCGACGAGGGCCGCTTCCGCCGCTCGGAGGAGCTCGGCCCCGACTCCTTCGCCGAGGCCGTCGACGGCTGCGGCAGCTGGCTGTCCATCGAACTGCACGAGGCGCTGGAGCCGCTGGCCGACCATCTGCTCATCCAGGGCCGGGAGCGGGTGCTGCTGGAGGGCGCCCACATCGCGCTGGCCGACGGTCCCTATCTGCCCGCCGAGCGGGAGGTGCTGGAGGCCGTGGGGCGATGTCTGTCGCTGCACACCGACGACATCGACCGGCTGCTGACCGCCGCCGCGGCGACCCCTTCCTGAGCGGCTCCGCCGTCTCCGTCGTCCGCTGAGCTTCCTCGTCCCGGCCGGCCGGGCGGGTGCCGGCCACCGGCCGTGCCGCCGTACGGGAGAATGGCGCCCATGAGTCTGTTCCGCGACGACGGCATCGTGCTGCGCACCCAGAAGCTGGGCGAGGCGGACCGGATCATCACGCTGCTGACCCGGCGGCACGGCCGGGTGCGGGCGGTGGCCCGGGGGGTGCGGCGCACGAAGTCCAAGTTCGGCGCGCGGCTGGAGCCGTTCAGCCATGTCGACGTGCAGTTCTTCGCCCGCGGCGGGGAGCTGATCGGCCGCGGGCTGCCGCTGTGCACCCAGGGCGAGACCATCGCGCCCTACGGCGGGGCCATCGTCACCGACTACGACCGCTACACCGCGGGCACCGCGATGCTGGAGACGGCGGAACGCTTCACCGACCACGAGGGCGAACCAGCCGTCCAGCAGTATCTGCTGCTGGTCGGCGCGCTGCGCACCCTCGCGGCCGGCGACCACGAGCCGCGGCTGGTGCTGGACGCCTTCCTGCTGCGCTCGCTGGCGGTCAACGGCTACGCGCCCAGCTTCGACGACTGCGCCAAGTGCGGTATGACCGGCCCGAACCGGTTCTTCTCGATCGGCGCCGGCGGAGTCGTCTGCGGCGACTGCCGGGTGCCCGGAAGCGTCGTCCCCTCCCGGGAGTCACTGGAACTGCTCGGCGCGCTGCTGGGCGGCGACTGGGAGACCGCGGACGCCTGTGAGCCGCGTCACTGCCGTGAGGGCAGCGGCCTGGTCGCGGCCTACCTCCAGTGGCATCTGGAACGCGGCCTGCGGTCGCTGCGCTTTGTCGAGCGCCTGCCGGACACGCCGCCGGCCGGGACGGCGGGGGCAGCCGCGGCGGCGCGGGAAACGGCGCTGCGCGGCACCACCGAGCCGTGAGCCGGCCGCACCGGGCGGGGTAGCGTGGAGGGACGGGCCGAGCGGGCCGTCCGGAACGCCGAAGGAATGCCTCCGGAACGCTTCGGGAACACCGTCAGGAACACCTCAGGAATAGCCGTCAGGAGAAGTACGACCATGGCACGTCGCGGGATTCTGGCCCGAAACCGAACCTCGTACCGGACCCCGGACCCGCATCCGTCGGGCGCCCGGGCCCCGAAGCTCCAAGCCGAACTCGTCCCCCAGCACGTCGCCGTCGTGATGGACGGCAACGGCCGCTGGGCCAAGGAGCGCGGCCTGCCCCGCACCGAGGGGCACCGGGTCGGCGAGGGCGTCGTCCTGGACGTCCTCAAGGGCTGCCTGGAGATCGGCGTCAAGAACCTGTCGCTCTACGCCTTCTCCACCGAGAACTGGAAGCGCTCGCCGGACGAGGTGCGCTTCCTGATGAACTTCAACCGCGATGTCATCCGCCGCCGCCGCGACGAGATGGACGAACTGGGCATCCGCATCCGCTGGGTGGGCCGGATGCCGAAGATGTGGAAGTCGGTCGTCCAGGAGCTCCAGATCGCCCAGGAGCAGACGGTCGGCAACGACGCCATGACGCTGTACTTCTGCGTCAACTACGGCGGTCGGGCCGAGATCGCCGACGCCGCCCAGGCGCTGGCCCGCGATGTGGCGGCCGGCAAGCTCGACCCGAACAAGGTCAACGAGAAGACCTTCGCGAAGTACATGTACTACCCGGACATGCCGGACGTCGATCTCTTCCTGCGCCCCAGCGGCGAGCAGCGCACCTCCAACTACCTGCTGTGGCAGAGCAGTTACGCGGAGATGGTGTTCCAGGACGTGCTCTGGCCGGACTTCGACCGCCGGGACCTGTGGCGGGCCTGCATGGAGTACGCCTCCCGGGACCGCCGCTTCGGCGGCGCGATCCCCAACGAGGAGCAGCTCCTCAAGGGCTGACCACCGTCGCGCCGCCCGTCGCCGACGATCCGACCACTCCGGCCGGCTCCCGCTGCGCGCACTCCGCGCACGTACCGAAGATCTCCATCGTGTGGGCCACGTCCACATAGCCGTGTTCCATGGCGATCGCGTCGGCCCATTTCTCGACGGCGGGGCCCTCCACCTCGACGGCCTTGCCGCACATCCGGCAGACCAGGTGATGGTGGTGGCCACCGCCGGAGCAGCGGCGGTAGACCGATTCGCCGTCGCCGGTGCGCAGGACATCGACCTCACCGGCGTCGGCGAGGGACTGGAGGGTGCGGTAGACGGTGGTCAGGCCGACCGAGTCGCCGCGGTGCTTCAGCAGGTCGTGCAGGTCCTGGGCGCTGCGGAACTCCTCGACCTCTTCGAGTGCGGCCGAAACGGCGGCCCGCTGCCGGGTCGAACGGCCGCGCACGGGATGCTTGGCGGTGCTCACCGGTGTCTCCTTCTCGATGCTGCTGGGTCGATGCCGCTGGGCCGGGTGGACCCCATTGTGCCAGTCCGCGCGGCGCACGGACCCGTATCGCGTACCACCCGGTATGGCCCGGTATCACCCGGAGTCATACGTTGTCGACAGTCATTTTCAACTATAGTGGAAACGGTTGTCAATTACCGTCCGAAGCGGGCCCGACCCGCAGCGTACGTTCTTGCAGGTCGCGGAACGGATTTGATATGCGCCCCGCACCCGCCGGTAATCTGGGACAACTGACCGCTTCGTCGTACTGAAGAGAGCACCGTGGCCGCCGACAAGATCGACACCATCGTCAGCCTGAGCAAGCGCCGTGGCTTCGTATTCCCCAGCAGTGAGATTTACGGCGGCTCCAAGGCCGCCTGGGACTACGGACCGCTGGGCGTGGAGCTCAAGGAGAACATCAAGCGCCAGTGGTGGCGCGCCATGGTGATTTCGCGTGACGACGTGGTGGGAATCGACTCGTCCGTGATCCTCGCCCCCGAGGTGTGGGTCGCCTCCGGTCACGTCGCCACCTTCTCCGACCCGCTGACCGAGTGCACCTCCTGCCACAAGCGCTACCGCGCCGACCACCTGGAGGAGGCCTACGAGGCGAAGCACGGCAAGCCGCCGGCCAACGGCCTGGCCGACATCAATTGCCCGCACTGCGGCACCAAGGGCGCCTTCACCGAGCCCAAGCAGTTCTCCGGCATGCTCCAGACGCACCTCGGCCCGACCCAGGATGCCGGCTCGGTGGCGTATCTGCGGCCCGAGACCGCGCAGGGTATTTTTGTGAACTTTGCCCAGGTGCAGACCACTTCGCGGAAGAAGCCGCCGTTCGGCATCGCCCAGATGGGCAAGTCGTTCCGCAACGAGATCACGCCCGGTAACTTCATCTTCCGTACGCGTGAGTTCGAGCAGATGGAGATGGAGTTCTTCGTCAAGCCGGGCGAGGACGAGAAGTGGCACGAGTACTGGATGCAGGAGCGCTGGAACTGGTACACCGGCCTGGGCCTGCGGGAGGAGAACATCCGCTGGTTCGACCACCCGAAGGAGAAGCTCTCCCACTACTCCAAGCGCACCGCCGACATCGAGTACCGCTTCAACTTCGGCGGCCAGGAGTTCAGCGAGCTGGAGGGTGTCGCCAACCGCACCGACTTCGACCTGTCCTCGCACGCCAAGGCGTCCGGCCAGGACCTGTCGTACTTCGACCAGGAGGCGGGTGAGCGCTGGTTCCCGTACGTGATCGAGCCGGCCGCCGGCGTCAACCGCGCCATGCTCGCCTTCATGCTCGACGCGTACAACGAGGACGAGGCGCCCAACGCCAAGGGCGCGATGGAGAAGCGCACGGTCATGCGGCTCGACCCGCGGCTGGCCCCGGTCAAGGTCGCCGTGCTGCCGCTGTCCCGCAACCCCGAGCTGTCCCCGAAGGCGAAGGGCCTGGCCACCGCCCTGCGCAAGAACTGGAACATCGAGTTCGACGACGCGGGCGCGATCGGCCGCCGCTACCGCCGCCAGGACGAGATCGGTACGCCCTTCTGCGTCACGGTCGACTTCGACACGCTGGAGGACAACGCGGTGACGGTACGCGAGCGGGACACGATGAAGCAGGAGCGCGTGTCGCTGGACCAGGTCGAGGCGTATCTCGGCGGTCGCCTGCTCGGCTGCTGACCTGCCGTCTCCCGTCCTCAGCCGCCGGAGCCGTCCGGCGGCTGAGGACGGGGCGACCGGTCGGCGTCCAGCAGTCCCGCCCGCGCCGCGGCCGGGAAGCTCCTGATCGCGAGGGTGGCGCAGACCACGGCGAGCGGCAGTTCCGCCGCGATGGCCATCAGCAGGGCGGTACGGAAGTCGGGGCCCGAAGCGGTCGTGACATCGAACCAGGCGTCGACGACGAGCAGCATGCCCGTGGCCCCGGCGGCGGCCGACCGCAGCGGACTGCGGCGCACGGTGAGCAGCCCGGTGGCCATCAGGCCGAGGGACTCCATCGTGTCGAGGCCGACCCACGCGGTCGTCCAGTGCGGCACCCTCTCGATCGGATGAAGGCCGGTGGCCAGCACGATCAGCCAGGGGATGAGCGCGACTCCGCAGCCGATCAGCGCGTAACCGGGCCACTGCCGAGGGGCGCGCGCCGGGCCGGCGGACAGCGGAGGGGCCGCCGAGCGGGCCGGGCTTCCGGCGGCCGCGGCGTCCGGGACGTCGGAGGGCGTCGCGCGGGGCGTGGGCAGCCCGGTGACCTGCGCACCGGCCACCGACCGCTCGCTCACGGACATCGCTGTGTCTCCCTCCGCTCGGCCCCCGCGTCAGGCACAACGCCGGGAAACCCCGAAACCCTTCCGTAAGCCTGCCCACGGGGTGCCCCGGCAAGGTCGGGAACGAGGAACCGGCCGGGAACCGCCGTCGGCCGCACGGCGGTCAGCCGCCCTGCTGGCCGGTCGGACCGGTCAGACCGGCCAGCAGCAGGGCGCGGACCGCCGTGTAGGCCGTATCGCTGTGCGGGCCGGCCCATTCGGGGGCGTACACCGGGTCGTGGAAGCGGCAGGTGGCGTCCCACACCGCGCGGGCGGCGGTGCGGACGGCGGCGGGGAGGTCGCCGGGGTCGCCGGCCGGGTCGTTCGCCGGGTGGCCGGCGGGGGTGTCGGCGGGCGCCCCGCCCGGGAGGACGAACTCGGCGCTGGCCACCCCGTCCGCGATGATCCGGGCGATGTGCCCGACCATCTCCTCGATGTGCCGCGCGACCAGCCCGCTGTTCTCGCCGGCCAGCACCGTATAGGTGGCGAACAGCTCCGGGTCCCGGCCGGCTTTGCCGCGCTTGGCGGCGACCAGCCCGTCCAGCCAGGCGACTAGCCGCAGCGGCGCGGGGCCCGGGGCGGCCGCGATCCGCTCGAGGTCGGCGTGCGCCCGCTCCAGCCAGCGCTGTGTCACCGCCTCGCGCAGCGCCACCTTGGTCGGGAAGTGCCGGTAGACGCTGCCGTGGCTGACCCCGAGCGCCCGGGCCACGTCCACCACGGTCGCCTTCGCCGGGCCGTAGCGTCGCAGGACGTCCTCGGTGGCTTCGAGGATGCGTTCGGGGGTGAGGATCTCCGGCGCCATGGGGGTGCGGCCTCTCGGTGTGAGCGGGCTGACCGGTCTGAGCGGTCCGAGCGGTATGGGCGGTACGGGTGGGGCGGACGGCAGGACTCTACGGGCCCGGGTCGCGCAGTTCCCCGCGCCCCTGGCCGGACGTCCTCCGCCCGGGAGAAGAACCGTGCCCCCGACGGGACTTGGCCGGGCCCCGAAGGGGCGCGGGGAACTGCGCGATCGGCCACGACGCACCCGCGGTCGGGAGCGCGGTCAGCGCTCGCTGTCGAGGTCGAGCATCTGGCGGGCGGCATAGCGCTCGCCCGCCACCGCCTTGGCGGGTACGGCCTGCTCGATCGCGACCAGGTCGGCCGCCTCCAGTGCCAGCTCCCCGGCGCCCAGCGACTCCGCCAGCCGCTCCCGGGTGCGGGCGCCGACCAGCGGCACGATGTCCTCGCCGCGCGACAGCACCCAGGCGATGGCGGCCTGCGCGACCGTGACGCCCTTGCTCGTGGCGACCTCGCGCAGCGCGTCGACCAGGTCGAGATTACGGTCGAGGTTGCCGGCGCCGAAGCGCGGCGCGAGGCTGCGGAAGTCGCCGGCCTCCGGGGTGCGGTCCCTGGTCCAGTGACCGCTGAGCAGGCCGCGGGACAGTACCCCGTACGCGGTCACGCCGATGCCCAGCTCGCGGGCGGTGGGCAGGATCTCGTCCTCTATGCCGCGTGAGAACAGGCTGTACTCGATCTGCAGGTCGCAGATGGGCGCCACCGAGGCGGCCCGCCGCAGGGTGTCCGCGCCGACCTCGGACAGACCGATGTGCCGTACCCGGCCGGCCTGGACCTCCTCGGCGATCGCGCCGACGGTCTCCTCGATCGGCACCGCCGGGTCGACGCGGCCGAGCCGGTATATGTCGACATGGTCGGTGCCGAGCCGGTTGAGCGAGTAGGCGAGGAAGTTCTTCACCGCGGCCGGACGGCCGTCGTAGCCGGCCCAGCCCCCGGCGGCGTCCCGCAGGGCGCCGAACTTGACGCTGATCACGGCCTGTTCGCGGCTGCCGGGGCGGGCGCGCAGCGCGTCGCGGATCAGCAGTTCGTTCAGGCCCATGGCGTAGTAGTCGCCGGTGTCCAGCAGGTTGACGCCCGCGTCGAGGGCGGCGTGGATCGTGGCGGTGGACTCGGCGTCGTCGGTCGTTCCGTAGAGCGCGGACATGCCCATGCAGCCGAGGCCGATGGACGAGACGGCGGGACCGGTGCTGCCGAGAGTACGGGTGCGCAAGAGGGTGTCTCCTCGGATCGCGGTGGACCCGCGGGCGGTCGCCCCCGGGTCGGTGGTCCCAACGTGCCACATGGACTGACAGATTTCAATATCTGTCAGTCCATGTATGTCAGGTGACCGCCACCGACGGCGGCACCGGGCCGCTCGGGCCGGCCGTCAGACCAGCGCCCGCGGCAGTCGTACGCTCAGCGCCACCGTGGCCGCCACCGTCACCAGCTGGGCGAGCAGCGTCCAGACCAGGGCGTCGCGGATGCCCACCGATGTGGACAGCGTCAGGAAGAGCGTGCCGAGCGTGGCCACGCCCAGCGCCAGGCTGGCCTGCTGGGTGGTGGCCATCGCGCCGCCGCCCACCCCGGCCTGCGCCGGGGGCACCTCGCTGAGCACGATCCGGAAGACCACCGGCAGCACGAAGCCCTGCCCGAAACCGGCCAGCGCCATGCTCGGCGCCAGCGCCCAGATGCCGATGTGCGGCCAGCCCCACCCGAAGGTCCCGGCGAGCACCAGCAGGCCGGCACCCTGGATCAGCGAACCCCAGGTCACCGTCCTGCGGCCGTAGCGGGCCACCGCCCGCGGGCCCAGCAGCGAGGCGATGAAGAACGCCGCGCACAGCGGGACCAGCGCGCCGCCGGCCGCCAGCGGGCCGAAGTGCAGCCCGTCCTGCATGGCCACCGCCAGCACGAACATGAAGCCGCCGAAGCCCATGCAGAAGGGCAGGATCAGCAGCAGTCCGCTGCGGACGCTGTGGATGCGGACCAGGGACGGTGGCAGCAGCGGGGAGCCGCCGGTGCGCTCGCCGTGCCGCTCCACCGCGATGAAGGCGGCGGCGCCGAACGGCGACAGCGCCAGCAGCACCCACGACCACAGCGGCCAGCCGGCCGCCCGGCCCTCGGTCAGCGGCAGCAGCAGCGCGATCAGCGTCACACCGAGCAGCACCGTGCCGGACCGGTCGATCCTGGCGGGACGCGGCGAGCGGGTCTCCGGGACCGAACGCAGCGCCAGCACCAAGGCGAGCGCGGCGATCGGCACGTTCACCAGGAAGATGGCACGCCAGCCGCTGCCCGCGATGTTCGCGGAGACCAGTACGCCGCCCAGCACCTGGCCGACCACGCTCGATATGCCGGCCGTGGCGCCGTAGTAGCTGAGCGCCTTGCCCCGGCTGCTGCCGGAGGTGGCGGACTGGATGGTGGCCAGCACCTGCGGGAGCAGCAGCGCGGAGGCCGCGCCCTGGGCCACCCGGGCGCCGACCAGCGTCCAGGCGCTGGGGGCGATGCCGCAGGCCAGCGAGGTGACGGCGAAGGCCGCCAGACCCCACAGGAAGAGATTGCGGCGGCCGAACATGTCGCCGAGGCGGCCACCGAGGACGAGCAGGACGGCGTACGCGACGCCGTAGCCCGCGACCACCATCTCCAGCACCGCGGGGCCGGCGTCCAGATCGCGGTCGATGGTGGGCAGGGCGACGTTGACGATGAAGAAGTCCACCATCGGCAGGGCCGCGCCGAGCAGCACGGTGAGCAGACCGAGCGTGCTGAGAGCCGGAGCGGAGGCCTTGGACCCGGAGGACGCCCCGGCCGGGCCGGAGGAGGTGGCGGGGGACGGTTCGGTCGGGCCCGGTGCGCCGATGCGGGTCACGCGCGGCAGCACTTCGGCCCGGGAAGGCAGGGTGTGTTCCATTCGGTCGGTCACGGGGTCAACCATGTACCCCATCTCAAGGGGGTACCAGAGAGCGTTTATCCAGGTATACGGAGCACCTGGCAACCGGTTGCCGGATAGGGCACTCTGGGAATATGGACACCTCGCTCTCCACCGCCGGGCATGCCGGGACCTCCGGGACTCCCGGGACCGCCGGGATCAGCGCCCCCCGTCCGGACCCCGGCGCCGGGGACGCGTCCGAGAGCCGCCGCCGCGAGCTGGCGTCCTTCCTGCGCAACCGCCGCGAACGCATCTCGCCCGAGCAGGTCGGGATGCCGCCGGGCCGCCGGCGGCGTACCCCCGGACTGCGCCGCGAGGAGGTCGCGCAGCTCGCCGCGGTGGGTGTGACCTGGTACACGTGGCTGGAGCAGGCCCGGGAGATCCAGGTCTCCGGGCAGGTGGCCGACGCCATCGCCCGCGCGCTGATGCTGGACCGGGAGGAGCGCCGCCACCTCTTCACCCTGGCGGGCGCGCCCGATCCGCACCCGCTGCTGGACTGCCCCGGGATGTCGCCCGCGGTGCGCGTCATGATCGACCAGCTGGAGCCGCTGCCCGCCGCGGTCTTCAACAGCCGGTACGACATCGTCGCCTACAACCGTACGTACGGCCGGCTGGTCAGCGACCTCGACGCGATGCCGGTCGAGAACCGCAACCTCATGTGGCTGTGCTTCACCGACCCGTGCTGGAAGGAGCGGATGTTGGACCGCGAGCTGAACGTCCGGCTGATGGCCGCGAAGTTCCGCGTCTCGATGGGCCAGCACATCGGCGAGGCCCCCTGGAAGGCCCTGCTCAAGCGGCTCCAGCAGGCTTCCCCGGAGTTCTGCGAGGTCTGGGAGCGGCATGAGGTCCTCCAGCCCGAGGGCCATGTCAAGCGCTTCCTCAACCCCGATGTCGGCCCGCTCACCTTCGACTTCACCCATCTCTGGCTCGGCCCGCAGGCGGGCCCGCGGGTCACCACCTACACGCCGGCCGACGCCGCCACCCGCGAGCGGCTGCACCGGCTCCACGCGCGCATCCTCGCGGAGCAGGCGCCGGTCGCGGTCTGAGGGGCCGAGGGTCCGGGAGCCGGCCGCGCCTCACCTCACGTCAGCTCAGCGCCGAGGGCGGGGACAGCGCCGAGAGCGCCGCCGTGATCCGGTCGAGGGCCGCCAGGTCGGCGGCCGGCAGGTCCAGCAGGGCGCTCGGCGGGGTGCCGAGGATGGCGTCGGCCCGGGTGGCCGCCGCCAGCCCTTCCGGGGTGACCGAGACGATCTTGCAGCGCCGGTCGGTGGGGTGCTGGCGGCGCTCGGCCAGCCCGCGCCGCTCCAGATCGTCCACCACCAGGGTCAGATAGGGGCGGTCGGACCCCAGTTCGGCCGCCAGTTCGCTCAGCCGGGCCGGGGCCGCCGCGATCCTGCGCAGCGCCTTCACCCGGAAGAAGCTCATGCCGAGCGCCTCGGCGGTCTCCTTGCGGCGCTCGTTGCGGTCCAGGACCAGCTCCCGCAGATTCCGCCAGACCCGCTCGGCCGCGGCGGCGTCCGCCGCCGTGTCTGTCGTATCCGCCGAGCCCGCCGCTCCCGCCGTCATGATGTGCTCACCGCGATCCGGGCGTCCTCGACCTCGGGGGTCAGCAGGCCGGCCGTGCGTTCGGCGGTGCCGCGGGCCCAGCGGCCGGTGGTGAGGAGGCCGAAGACCAGGACGGACGCGCCGCAGCCCGCGATGATCCACCAGGCGCCGGCGTGCAGGCCGGCCGCGAGGGCGGCGCCGAGCACCGCGACGCCGAGGGACTGGCCGACCTGGCGGCTGGTGGAGGCCACAGCCGCGGCCACTCCTGCCTGGGCGCGCGGCATGCCGGACACCGCCGTGTTGGTGATGGGCGCGTTGACGAAGCCGAAGCCGATCCCGAAGATCACATAGGTGATGAAGAGCCGGGTGTCCGAGGTCTGGGCGTCGAAGGCCGCGAAGAGGATGCCGGCGGCGGTCATCCCGGTGCCGGCGATCACCAGCGGGATACGCGCCCCGCGGTTGGCGACCAGCCGGCCGGACACCGGCGCGAAGACCAGTGTCATCAGCGCCATCGGCAGCATGTGGAGCCCGGCGTCCAGCGCCGACATGCCCCGCTGCTCCTGGAGGTAGAGGGTGTTGAGGAAGAGGAAGCCGCCGAGCGCGGCGAAGGCGCTGACCGCTATCACGGTCGCCCCGCTGAAGGGCGCGCTGCGGAAGAACCGGGTGTCGATCAGCGGGTCGGCCCGCCGCTTCTCGTACGCGGCCAGGCCCGCCACCGACAGCGCCGCCACCGTGAAGCAGCCGATGATCAGCGGGGACGCCCAGCCGGCGTCCGACCCCTCGATGATCCCGTAGGTGAGGGTGCCGAGCAGGACCATCACCAGCGACTGCCCCACCGGATCGACCCGACGGGCGCGCTGGGCCCGGGATTCGGGGACGAAGCGGGCGGTGAGCACCAGCGCGACCAGGCCCACCGGCAGATTGATCCAGAAGATCGACCGCCAGCCGACCGATTGCACCAGCGCGCCGCCGACGATCGGCCCGGCCGCCATGCTGATGCCGATGACCCCGCCCCAGACGCCGATCGCGCGGGCGCGCTCACGGGGCTCGGAGAAGGTGTTGGTGATGATCGACATCGCCACCGGGTTGAGCATCGAACCGCCGACGGCCTGCACCATCCGGAAGACGATCAGCCAGCCGAGGCTCGGCGCCAGGCTGCACAGCACGGACCCGGCGGTGAACAGCGCCAGCCCGGTCTGGAAGATCCGCTTGCGCCCGATCCGGTCCGCGGTGGAGCCGGAGAGCAGCAGCAGCGAGGCCAGGACCAGCAGATACGCGTCGATCGTCCACTGGAGGCCGGAGACGCTCGCGTGGAAGTCCTTCTGCATGGAGGGGAGCGCCACGTTCAGGATGGTGTTGTCCAGGCTGACGATCAGCAGGCTCATGCAGCAGATTGCCAGGATGAGCAGGCGACGTCGACGCGTCAGCTCAGGCATACGTGGTGGCTCCCATGGTTGTACGAGTGAAATCGTTTTTATCGTACAAGTAATTTCTCGGACCCTCGGTGGGGGCGGGATTGCCCCGGCGTGAACTCTCCCTGGAGCCGGCGGTGCGGGCTGTGCAGCGGGTCGTCGGGCGGTCGTCCGCCGGGTCGTCAGCCGGGTCGTCCCCGGGTTGTCCACAGGGTCGCCGCCACCGCTCGGCGGGCCGCTCCCGGTGTGCGGGACAATGGGGCCCATGACCGCTGACGCCACTTTGGCCCCGCCCGCGCCGGGCGCCCTTTCGATCGGCCCGCACACCGTGTGGCCGCCGGTCGTGCTCGCCCCGATGGCGGGCATCACCAACGCGCCCTTCCGCACCCTGTGCCGGGAGTTCAGCGGCGGCAAGGGCCTGTTCGTCAGCGAGATGATCACCACCCGGGCACTGGTCGAGCGCAATGAGAAGACCATGCAGCTCATCCACTTCGACGCCACCGAGACCCCCCGCTCGATCCAGCTCTACGGCGTCGATCCGGTCACCGTCGGCAAGGCGGTCCGGATGATCGTGGACGAGGATCTGGCCGACCACATCGACCTCAACTTCGGGTGTCCGGTGCCGAAGGTGACCCGCAAGGGGGGCGGCTCCGCGCTGCCCTTCAAGCGCAATCTGCTGCGCGCCATCCTGCGCGAGGCGGTCGGGAACGCCGGTGACCTCCCGGTCACCATCAAGATGCGCAAGGGCATCGACGACGATCATCTGACGTATCTCGACGCCGGCCGGATCGCGGTCGAGGAGGGCGTCGCGGCGGTGGCGCTGCACGGCCGCACCGCCGCCCAGCACTACGGCGGCACCGCCGACTGGGATGCCATCGCCCGGCTGAAGGAGCACGTCCCGGAGATCCCGGTGCTGGGCAACGGCGACATCTGGTGCGCCGAGGACGCGCTGCGGATGATGCGGGAGACCGGCTGCGACGGGGTGGTGGTCGGGCGCGGCTGCCTGGGCCGGCCGTGGCTGTTCGGCGATCTGGTGGCGGCCTTCGAGCCCGGCGGCGACCGGACCCCGGCCGCCCCGGACTTCGGGCAGGTCGCGGTCGTGATGCGGCGGCACGCCGAGCTGCTCGGCCGCTGGATCGGCGACGAGGCGCGCGGCGTGATCGACTTCCGCAAGCATGTCCCGTGGTACACCAAGGGCTTCTCGGTCGGCTCCGAGCTGCGCCGCGCCCTGGCCACCGCCTCCTCGCTGGCCGAGCTGGACGAGCATCTGGGGGCTTTGGACCACGACCAGTCCTGGCCCGCGCACGCCGACGGCCCGCGCGGCCGTACCGCGCCGGGCAAGCGGGTGGTCCTCCCGGACGGCTGGCTCGACGACCCGTACGACTGCGCCGCGCTGAGCGAGGACGCGGAGACGGACACCTCCGGCGGTTGAGCCCTCCGGTGGGCGGGCCTTCCGGTGGTTGAGCCTTCCGGTGGTTGAGCCGCACGCGGGACCGGCTCCGTGCCCCCCGCGGGGCCCTACGGCGAGCCGGTCGCCGGCCGTACTGACGTAGACGGACTACGCCAGGAGCAGGAGCCGCACTCTCCCCGGCCCGCGTGATTCACGCCACGTTTGATGCTTGTCGCGCTCAACTGAGCGCACAGAAGAGCGCGGCACCTCTCGAATGAACGGCACTCAGTGCCAGTCCCTTGTCTCCACCCCGCCACCCCGATCATCACCCTCCGTGTACGAACCTCGCGCCGCGCTTCGCTCTCCGGGGTCGTCCGTTCGAGTCATGAACGAAAGGCGAACCAGCGGTGGCTGGGCATGCGCATTCGATCTGTCGGCAGACGGGCGGTAACACCCGTGTGTCGGGGTGATGGACGCACTTCAGCGCCTTCGAGATGGGTACGCTCCCCGCCGTCAGGGCATGCCGGCCGCAACCCGGCCGTGACGATCGCGAGGAGTCGAGGACTACGTGTCGGCAGCAGAGAAACAACCGAAGTTCGTCTACGACTTCACTGAGGGCAACAAAGACCTCAAGGACCTGCTCGGCGGGAAAGGTGCGAACCTCGCCGAGATGACCAACCTCGGGCTGCCCGTCCCGCCGGGCTTCACCATCACCACCGAGGCCTGCCGGGTCTATCTGGAGTCCGGCACCGAGCCCGCCGGGCTGCGCGACGAGGTGAGTGCGCACCTCGACGCGCTGGAGGAGCGGATGGGCAAGAAGCTCGGCCAGCCCGACAACCCGCTGCTGGTGTCGGTCCGTTCGGGCGCCAAGTTCTCCATGCCCGGCATGATGGACACCGTCCTCAACATCGGTCTGTCCGACGCCTCGGTGGCCGGCCTGGCCGCCCAGCTCGGCGACGAGCGGTTCGCCTGGGACTCCTACCGCCGCCTGCTGCAGATGTTCGGCAAGACCGTACTGGGCGTGGACGGCGAGCTGTTCGAGCAGGCGCTGGACGAGGCCAAGCGGGCCAAGGGCGCCGACAGTGACCTCGGTCTGGAAGC
Source organism: Streptomyces polygonati (assembly GCF_042650325.1). Taxonomy (NCBI): domain Bacteria; kingdom Bacillati; phylum Actinomycetota; class Actinomycetes; order Kitasatosporales; family Streptomycetaceae; genus Streptomyces; species Streptomyces polygonati. The sequence goes on from NZ_JBHSBB010000027.1 coordinate 228,621, forward strand.
CGCCGACCTGCGGCGACTCGTCGATGACTTCAAATCGATCGTGATCAAGGAGGCCGGGCGGGAGTTCCCGCAGGAGCCGCGCGAGCAGATGGATCTCGCCGTCCGGGCGGTCTTCGAGTCCTGGAACACCGACCGCGCCAAGCTCTACCGCCGCCAGGAGCGTATCCCCGGCGACCTCGGCACCGCCGTCAGCGTCTGCTCGATGGTTTTCGGCAACCTCGGCCCCGACTCCGGCACCGGTGTCGCCTTCACCCGCGACCCGGCCAGCGGCCACCAGGGCGTCTACGGCGACTACTTGCAGAACGCCCAGGGCGAGGACGTGGTGGCCGGCATCCGCAACACCGTCCCGCTGGCCGAGCTGGAGACGATCGACAAGACGTCGTACGACCGGCTGATGACGATCATGGAGACGCTGGAGACGCACTACAAGGACCTGTGCGACATCGAGTTCACCATCGAGCGCGGGCACCTGTGGATGCTCCAGACCCGGGTCGGCAAGAGGACCGCGGCGGCGGCCTTCCGGATCGCCACCCAGCTCGTCGACCAGGGGCTGATCGACGAGGCCGAAGCCCTCCGGCGGGTCAACGGCGCCCAGCTCGCCCAGCTGATGTTCCCGCAGTTCGAGAGCTCGGTCGCGGACAGCCCGCAGGTGCGGCGGATCGGCTGGGGCATCGCGGCGTCACCGGGCGCGGCGGTGGGCAAGGCGGTCTTCGACTCGTACACCGCGGTCAAGTGGTCGCGCTCCGGCGAAAAGGTCATCCTGATCCGCCGCGAGACCAACCCCGACGACCTCGACGGCATGATCGCCGCCCAGGGCATCCTGACCTCCCGCGGCGGCAAGACCTCGCACGCGGCGGTCGTGGCCCGCGGTATGGGCAAGACCTGCGTGTGCGGGGCGGAGGAACTGGAGGTCGACACCAAGCGGCGCTGTCTGACCGCGCCCGGGGGCGTGGTGATAGAGGAGGGCGACCTGATCTCGATCGACGGCTCCACCGGCAAGGTCTACCTCGGCGAGGTGCCGGTCGTACCGTCCCCGGTGGTCGAGTACTTCGAGGGCCGGCTGCACGCCGGCGCCGAGGAGGCCGACGAGCTGGTCCGGGCGGTGCACCGGGTCATGGCGTACGCCGACCGGGTGCGCCGGCTGCGGGTGCGGGCCAACGCCGACAACGCCCAGGACGCCTCGCGGGCCCGGCGGTTCGGGGCCCAGGGCATCGGACTGTGCCGGACCGAGCACATGTTCCTCGGCGAGCGGCGGGAGCTGGTCGAGCGGCTGATCCTCGCGGACACCGACGCCGAGCGGGACGGGGCCCTCGGGGCGCTGCTGCCGCTGCAGAAGGCCGACTTCATCGAGCTGTTCGAAGCGATGGACGGACTGCCGGTCACCGTACGGCTGCTGGACCCGCCGCTGCACGAATTCCTGCCGGACATCACCGAGCTGTCGGTCCGGGTGGCGCTGGCCGAAGCCCGCAAGGACGCCAACGAGAACGATCTGCGGCTGCTCCAGGCGGTGCACAAGCTGCACGAGTCCAACCCGATGCTGGGGCTGCGCGGCGTGCGGCTCGGGCTGGTCATCCCGGGGCTGTTCGCCATGCAGGTACGGGCGATCGCCGAGGCCGCGGCCCACCGCCGTTCGGTGAAGGGCGACCCGCGGCCCGAGATCATGATCCCGCTGGTCGGCACCGTCCAGGAGCTGGAGATCGTCCGCGAGGAGGCGGACCGGGTGATCGCCGAGGTCGAGGAGGCCACGGGTACGTCCCTGAAGCTGGCCATCGGCACCATGATCGAGCTGCCCCGGGCCGCCCTGACCGCCGGTCAGATCGCCGAGTGCGCGGAGTTCTTCTCCTTCGGCACGAACGACCTGACCCAGACGGTGTGGGGCTTCTCCCGTGACGACGTGGAGGCCTCCTTCTTCACCGCCTATCTGGAGAAGGGCATCTTCGGCGTCTCCCCGTTCGAGACCATCGACCGCGACGGCGTCGGCGCGCTGGTCCGCTCCGCCACCGAGGCCGGCCGGGCCACCCGGCCCGGCCTCAAGGTCGGTGTCTGCGGTGAGCACGGCGGCGACCCCGAATCCGTGCACTTCTTCCACGCGGCGGGCCTGGACTACGTGTCCTGCTCGCCGTTCCGGATCCCGGTCGCCCGCCTCGAAGCGGGCCGGGCGGCGGCGGCCCGATGACCCCCTGACCGGGCCGGGTCCGGCCCGGCCGGCGGCGGCCCCTGCCCTGGGGGCCCAACCCTCACCGCCCGGCCCCCGGACCCGTCCCACCCGCCGGGGGCGGCGCTTCGTGCGGAGGCGCCGCCCCCGGTTCTTTCCTGCTGGCGTTACGACGCCGTGGGGGAGGAGGAGGGGGTGGCGGTGGCCGACGGGGTCGGGGTGGCCGTCGACGGGGAGCCGAAGGTGACGGTGACCTTGGTGAAGCCCAGCGAGGTCAGCATCTGCTGGAGCATGGACCGGGTGTTGGTCTCCGCCCGGGTGGTCAGCTCGGTCTGCTGGGCCGCGGTCTGGATCTTCTGGGCGGCCAGGATGTTCATCTGCTGCATATTGCCGGGGTTGCTGCCGAAGAAGTCACCGATCCGGTCGAAGAGGCCGCGCTGCTGCGAGACGACATAGGAATGACTGGGGTCGAGCGAAGTCCGCTCCAGGGCCGCGTGCGGCAGCCGTATCGCCGCGGTCTTGCGGTCGTCCGAGACGGTCACCGCGTTGTCACCGATCGAACCGAGGTCGACATACGCGTTGACGCTGCCCGCCCCGACGTACAGGGTGCGCTTGCCGCGCACCACGTCCGGCAGGAACTTGGCGTCCTTGTCCACGTCCACCACCACCTCGAAGTTGCCGCTGGCGCCCTCGAAGCGGTTCATGTCCTGGATGGACTTCAGCAGCACCGGCCCACTGCGGTCCGTGGTCTTCTCGGCGAACGGATTGGGGATGCCCGGCAGCAGATTGGCCCTGCCGAGCAGAAAGAACAGCACTCCTACGACCACCACTCCGATGACGATCTTCGCCCACCACGGTGTACGGGTCACCGCGATCTGCTGCGTCTCCATGACACACCTCCTTGCCAGCTCAACTACCCATCGAGGGCGATGTCATGGCCATAACCCGCCCCAGGAGACATGATGTAGCAGATCAGTTGGGTGCCCGTGACCTGCGGGTGACAGATGTGACCCGCCCGTAGCCGAGTCGCCGCCCAAGGGTCGGTGCGGCGTCATGGGAGTGGCACGGAGATCGTCCTCAGGAGCCGGCGACGGTCACCGTCGGCTCGTGCCGGACCGGGAAGTTGACCGAGCCGGCGATGAAGCACAGCCGGTTCGCCTCGCCGTGCAGGGAGCGCGCCTTTTCGGCCATCTCCGCCGACGCCACCTCCACCCGGGGCCGCAGTACGACCTCGGTGAAGCGGCCGCCGCCGTCGCCGGTCTCCCGCATCGTGCCGGCCGCCCGGTCGGTGTAGCCGGTCACCACGACGCCGTTGACCGCGCACACATGCAGATACGAGAGCAGGTGGCACTGCGAGAGCGCCGCCAGCAGCAGCAGCTCGGGATTCCACCGCCGGGGGTCGCCGTGGAAGGTGCGGTCGGCCGACCCGAGGATCGTCGGCAGCCCGGCCGCCGACGCCGTGTGGTCGCGGCCGTAGGAGCGGTAGGAACTCGTGCCCGTACCGAGGTTGCCGGTCCAGACGACCTCGGTCTCGTAGGCGTGCTGCCGGGCTGACGGCATGGCTCAGATCCTTTCCGGAGCGGGGGGAAGGTCGCCGCAGGTGTCCGCCACATGCAGCCGGGCCGCCGACGCGGCCCGGGCCGGGCGCCCTTCGGTGATCGCGGTCAGCAACTCCCGGTGCTGGGCGTTCACCCGCGCGGGCCGGTGCGGCGGGTCGAGCGAGGCCCGGGTGGACACCACGATCTGGTCCCAGAGCCGGTCCAGCGTCGCCAGCGCCACCGGATTGGCGGCCAGTTCGGCGATCCGCCGGTGGAACCGCCGGTTGTGGCCGACCGCCTCGGCGAAGCGACCGGCCAGGGTGGCCGCCTCCGTACGGTCCGCCTCCTCGGCCAGCGCGGCCAGTTCGGCGGGCGCGATCCGGCCCTCGGCCTGGCGCCGGGCGGCGAGTTCGGCGGTGAGCGCCTCCAGCGCGCCCCGCACCTCGTAGGCATGCCGCAGCGCGGCGCCGTCCAGGGCCACCACCTGCACCCCGCGCCCGGACGACCGCACCAGACCGTCGGCGGCCAGCGAGCGGAACGCCTCGCGTACCGGGGTGCGGCTCATCGTCAGCGACTCCGCCACCTCGGTCTCGGTGAGGCGCTCACCCGGGGCGTAGGCGCCGTCGAGTATCAGGTCCCGCAGGCGCGTACGGGCCGAGTCGGTCTGCTGCATCCGGGTAGATTAGCATCTTTGTATGCAGTGGATGCACTGCATACAAAGGCCGGAGCCGTGCGGTCGCGACCGGTCAGCGGCCGGTCAGTGGACCGTCGGCGGCCGGCCGAGCGCGCGGGCCACACCGTCCTCGTGCGGGCCGAGGAAGTGCGGGTTCGGCTTGACCAGCGCGTCCAGCGCGGCCTTGTCCGCCGCCAGCAACTCCCGTGCGCCGCCCGCCAGCCAGGTCGCGTCGTGCGGCTCGTCCACACCGACGCCGTACGCGTCGATGCCCGCGGCGGCGCACAGCGCCAGCGCCCGCCGGATGTGGAAGTCCTGGCTGACCAGCACCGCCCGGTCCACGCCGAACACCCGCTTCGCCCGGTCGCACGAGTCCCAGGTGTCGAACCCGGCGTAGTCCAGCACCACCTTGGCCCGCGGCACCCCGTGGGCGGCCAGATAGGTGCGCATGGCGCCCGGCTCGTCGTACGACACCCGGCTGTTGTCACCGGTCACCAGCACCACCCGGACCTTGCCCGCGGCGTAGAGCCGGGCCGCGGCGTCCAGCCGGTGCGCCAGATACGGCGAGGGCTGCCCGTTCCACAGCCCGGCCCCGAACACCACCGCCACCGGCTCACCCGGTACGTCCGCCTCCGACCGCACCCGGTCGTCCACGCTGAGCCGCAGCCAGGTCGCCGGCAGCAGCGCGACCACGCAGACGGCGACGGCCGCTTGCACCAGGCGCCGCCGGCCACGCCGGGTCCTGGGCAGCCGGAGCCGTCCGACATGGCGGCGCACCCGGGCGGCCCGGTCGAGCAAGCGCATGGCGTTCCCCTCCCTGATCATGTCCCCGATCATGGTTCGCCTTGCTCGACGCGGAATCGCCGCCCGGCGGTTCCAGCGGCGCCGGTCGGGCCCGGCGCCGGACCTCCCCAACGCCCTGGCATCAAGCGCCCCCTTGACCTGCCGCCGGGGCCGTGCGGGCGCGCGCCGCCCCCTCCGCGGCGCGCGCCCTTGCCGGCCCCGGCAGCAGGTCGAGGGGCCCGATCCGCCCGGACGCCCCCGTCCGTTCCCCCCGCTCGGCGTGGGTCACCCGGCCCAAGTGACGCCCGCGGTCAGCGGCAGCGCCGGAAGGAGCCCTCCGAACCCCGTCCGCCCGCACCCGCCCGGGCCGGTATGCGGCGCCCGCCCGCCGCGTACGGCCGCCTTGGACGCCGACCGCCCGCCCCGGTCGGCGTCCGGCCTCCCCGGAAGGCGGCCCCGAACACGGCGGCCGGCGCCCAAGGGCGGACCTTCGGCATCCAGTTGTCGGAGAAGCCGCTCGGCGCCCCCTCGCACCGCTGCGTCGCCGACGGCGCCTTTCCGCCCGCCCCGGTCGGCCGCCGCACTCCCGAGCCGCCCCGCCGCCCGCCCGGCCGCTCCGCCGGCGCCCGCCCGGCCACCCGCGTCTCCCTTCGCACCCAGGCGTATCCGTCCGATCCGTTCGACCCGTGCCATCCGTCCGTTCCGTCAGTCGGCTCGATCCAGCCCATGACCCGCCCCTCCCGACCCCGCGCCGGCCCTCCGCCGACGCCACCGCAGCCCGAACGCACGCACGCATTCGCTCGTGCGTTCTGTTTGCGATGTGGATCACACTAGAAGACACCACTGACAACGCCCCGCCGCCAGCCGCCAGACCCCCGCTCACCTGCGCGTTCTCCCGCTACAAGGCCGCCCCGCCCCCACGCGTCGCCACCCGCCCCCCCGCCGCCGGTTACCGTCAAGCCATGGAAGTGAACGACCGTCCCCCCGGCGCTCCGGCCACCGCGCACCCCGGCCCGTACGAGCGCTACGGCCCGTACGGCGCGGCGGATCTGGAGCGCTACGTCCCCGAACCGGACAAGCGGCCCGGCCGTACCGCCTTCCAGCGCGACCGGGCCCGGGTGCTGCACTCGGCGGCGCTGCGCAGGCTCGCCGGGAAGACGCAGGTCGTCGACCCGGGAGGGAGCGGCGCGGCGGCCACCGACACCAGCCCGCGCACCCGGCTGACGCACTCGCTGGAGTGCGCCCAGGTCGGCCGCGAGCTCGGCGCGGCGCTCGGCTGCGATCCGGACCTGGTGGAGACCGCGTGCCTGGCGCACGACCTCGGCCACCCGCCCTTCGGCCACAACGGCGAGCTGGTGCTGGCCGAATTCGCCGCCGACTGCGGCGGGTTCGAGGGCAACGCGCAGAGCCTGCGGCTGCTGACCCGGATCGAGCCCAAGAAGTTCGTGGCCTCGCCCGACGGGGGAGCGGGCGAGGCGGGCCTGGTCAGCGTCGGGCTGAATCTGACCCGGGCCGCCCTGGACGCGGCCACCAAGTACCCCTGGCCGCGCGGCGGTCACCCCACCACGCCCGGCAGCCCCAAGTTCGGGGTCTACGAGGACGACCTGCCGGTCTTCGCCTGGCTGCGGCAGGGCGCGCCCGACGGGCGGCGCTGCTTCGAGGCACAGGTCATGGACTGGGCCGACGACGTCGCCTACTCGGCGCACGACGTGGAGGACGGCCTGCAAGCGGGCCACATCGAAGCGCGGGCCCTGCTGTCCCCGCCCGAGCGCGCCGAGGTTTTCGGCTGCGCCGCCGACCGCTACGCCCCGGCCGGCACCGATCCGGCCGAGCTGGCCGAGGCGCTCGACCGGCTGCTGGCCCAGCCGTGGTGGCCGCGGCGCTACGACGGCAGCGCGCTCGACCAGGCGCGGCTCAAGGACGCGGCCTCACAACTCATCGGCCGCTTCTGCCTGGCCGCCGAGGGCGCCACCCGCGAGCGCCACGGCACCGCCCGGCTCACCCGCTACGGCGCCGAGCTGGTCGTACCGCGCGAGCAGCGGCTCGAGTGCGCGGTGCTCAAGGCGGTGGCCGACCGGTACGTGATGCAGCGCCCCGCCCAGGCCCGGCGCCGCGCCGAGCAGCGTGTCGTCATCGGTGAGCTGGCCCACACTCTGCTGGCGCGCGGACCGGAGGGACTCGACCCGCAGTTCCGCGCGCTGTTCGAGGCCGCGCCCGACGACCGCGGCCGCCGCCGCGCCGTCGTAGACCAGATCGCCTCGCTGACGGACGCGGCCGCCACCGCCCTGCACGCCCGCCTGACCCGCCCCGCGACCAGCGGCTGATCAGCGCGGACCCGGCGAAACCGGCGGTTCCGGACGCCCCGGGATGCCCCGTCCCCCCGGCCCTGTCGTTCCGGTAGGCGGCGCACAGCCGGGAGTGCGATGATCATTGCCGGGGTCCGGGCCGGCCGCCGGACGGGCCCGCCGAAGTGGCGGGCGCGCGGGCGGCATATGAACGGCGCGGGAACGGACCGGCGCGGCACTCTTCCGGACGGCCCTGACGTGCGGGACGCTCGCGTATGAGGAACGACCGGGCACATGACGGGCAGGGGAGGCGCACAGTGGTGGACGCACACCAGACCTTCGTGATCGTCGGAGCGGGGCTAGCCGGGGCGAAGGCCGCGGAGACGCTCCGTTCCGAGGGATTCACCGGCCGGGTGATACTGATCGGCGACGAGCGCGACCACCCCTATGAACGCCCACCCCTGTCCAAGGGGTATCTGACCGGCGGCGCGGACCGCGACTCCGCCTTCGTGCAGCAGGCCCCCTGGTACGCCGAGCACGACATCGAGCTGCACCTGGGCCAGCCGGTGGTGGGGCTGCACCGCGCCGACCGCACGGTGACGCTCGGCGACGGCACCAATCTGCACTACGACAAGCTGCTGCTCACCACCGGTTCCGAGCCGCGCCGCCTCGACATCCCCGGCACCGACCTGGCCGGCGTGCACCACCTGCGCCGCCTGGCGCACGCCGACCGGCTGAAGAACGTCCTGGCCAGCCTCGGCCGGGAGAACGGCCACCTGGTGATCGCCGGCGCCGGCTGGATCGGCCTGGAGGTGGCCGCCGCGGCCCGCGGTTACGGCGCCGAGGTGACCATCATCGAACCCGCGCCGACCCCGCTGCACTCCGTGCTCGGTCCCGAACTCGGCGCCGTCTTCACCGATCTGCACGCCGAGCACGGCGTCCGCTTCCAGTTCGGCCGCCGGCTCACCGAGATCACCGGCCAGGACGGCATGGTGCTGGCCGCGATCACCGACGACGGCGAGGAGCACCCGGCCCACGACGTGCTCGCCGCGATCGGCGCCGCCCCGCGCACCGCGCTCGCCGAGTCCTCCGGCCTCACCATGGCCGACCCGCCGCTGGGCGGCATCGCGGTGGACGCCTCGCTGCGCACCTCCGACCCCGACATCTTCGCGGCCGGTGACGTGGCCGCCGCCGATCACCCGCTGCTCGGGCAGCGGCTCCGGGTCGAGCACTGGGCGAACGCGCTGAACGGCGGCCCGGCCGCCGCCCGCGCCATGCTCGGCCGGGAGGTGTCGTACGACCGGATCCCGTACTTCTTCTCCGACCAGTACGACCTGGGCCTGGAGTTCTCCGGGCACGCCGCCCCCGGCAGCTACGACCAGGTGGTGTGCCGCGGCGATGTCGGCAAGCGGCAGTTCATCGCCTTCTGGCTGCGCGAGGGCCGGGTGCTGGCCGGGATGAACGTCAATGTGTGGGACGTCACCGAGGCCATCCAGCACCTGATCCGGTCCGGCCGCCCGGTGGACCCCGACGCACTGGCCGACCCCGCGGTCCCGCTCAGCACGCTCGGGTAGCCTTTCGCCTGGACTGACCAGGAAGGACACCCGTCATGCGTACCGCTGTCGTACCCGTCGAGGAGATCTTCGCCCTGCGCTGGGCGGTGCTCCGGACCGGGATGCCGCGCGAGACCGCCGTCTATCCGGAGGACTCGCACCCCGACGTCTTCCACATAGCGGTGTACGACGACTCGGGTGCCGCCGACGGCTCCGGCGACGGTCCGCTCGTCAAGGGCTGTGTGACCTTCTTCCCCGACCCGCTGCCGGGCGAGACCGCCCCCGCCTACCGCTTCCGCGGCATGGGCAGCGCGCCCGAGGTCCGCGGCCAGGGCTACGGCGCCGCCGCGCTGAACGCCGGCCTGCGCGAGGCGGCCGCCCGGGGCGCCGAACTCGGCTGGTGCAACGGCCGCACGTCCGCGACCGGCTTCTACGAGCACCTGGGCTTCACCGCGATCGGTGAGGAGTTCACCATCCAGCCGAGCGGGCCGCACTACATCTTCGTCACCAAGGACCTCGACCGCTAAGGCCTGTCGATCAGGAGCGGGCCCGCCCCCCGAAGCACGGGCCCGCTCCCCCCACCGGTGGCCCCGCCCGCTACCGCGACAGCGAGAACGCCAGCAGTCCCGACGCGTCCATGTCCAGCGCGGGCTCCGAGCTCTGCCAGGACCGTACGTCGTCGGTGTACGTACTGCCGTGCCCGGTGAAGGCGCTGAACGGGTCACCGGCGGCCGGGCACGGGCGCATACCGTCCAGGTAGTCGCCGAGGCCGTCCTCGAACTGCTCCGAGCCGTTGGGGCCGTTGACGATCGCGCCCACCTCCAGCGGCCGGGCGCCGTTCAGGCTGCCCGCCAGATTGCCGAGTTCACCCGCGGTGCACTCCGGGAAGGTCGAGCCCTCGCCGACCATGAAGGACGTGCCCCAGGCGTTCGCGCCGAGCAGCCAGCCGAGTTGCTGCGAAGCGAACCGGTCGTAGGAGGTGTCGCCGGTCACCGACCGGTACAGCCGCACGGTCGCCGCGAGCCCGAGGGTGTGCGAGTCCGCGTCGAAGTCGTCGTAGACCCCGCCCGCGTGGAAGGGGTCGGCCGCCGCCCGCGCCTGCCCGGTGCTGAGCTGGCCCTTCACATAGCCGACCAACTGGCCGTACGTCGCGGCCAGGCCCTTCGGCCGGCCGGCCGCCTGCTCCGCGCGGGCCAGATCGAGGTCGGCGAGCGCGCTGGTGTCGTACATGTTGAGGGTGTCCGCGTCCGCCTCGCTCTGGTGGCCCTTCGCCCAGACGGCGGCCTGCCGCAGCCAGGCCGAGCCGCGGGGGTCGTGCAACTGCTGGGCGGCCAGCGCGAGTTCGGCGCCGCCGAGGGCGAGGTCGTCCTGCCAGCTGGTCTCCGGGTAGTAGCCGTACGGGACGGTGGTCACCAACTGGCCGGGGTGGGTGTCGGCCAGGCCGTAGATCTGCGCGGCCGTCGCCAGATAGCCGCGGGCCCTGGTGCGGTCGGCGGGGCGGCCGGTGGCGGCATAGCGCTGGGCGGCGAGCGCGAAGTCGGCGGCGAGGCGGCCGGCCTGGTTGGGGCTGATCAGGGAGCCGGGGGCGGCGGCCCGGAAGACCGGGCGGTTCTTCAGGAAGGGGTCCGCCGGGTCGCTGTCGTCCTGCTCCGGCAGCCGCCATACGTCGTGGTCGCCGACCACGCTGCCGCTGGACGTGCCCGAGCCCAGACCCACCTGGATGTAGAGCGTCCTGGTCCTGCCGTCCCACATCTTGTCCAGCCAGTCCAGACCGTGCTGCGCCTCGGCGCCCAGCGCGGATTTCGGGCCCGCGCCGGTCCGCAGCGCGGCGATCTGGAGGGCCGCCACGGCGTAGGAGGTGGTCTCGGTGAACTTCAGATAGTCGCCCGCGTCGAACCAGCCGCCGGAGACATCCACCGGGCCGCCGATCTTCTTGGGCGCGGCCTTGACGGTGTCGCTGTCGGGGTCGGTGAAGGCCGGCCAGGCGTAGACCGAGGCCTCGGCGTCGTTCAGGTGCGAGGGTCCGCGCTTCAGCTGTCCCGGGATGGTGTCGGCGCCGTCGCGCTGCGCCTGGAAGAAGGCGGTGGCGTCGGCGGCCGGCGCCTTGAAGACGGCGGAGGCGGCGCCGATGGTGAAGGCGGGCGAGGCACTGTCGGCGGCGCCGTCGACCACCAGGTGATAGCGGCCGCCGGCCCGCACCGAGCTGAAGTCGATCAGATAGACCGCCGGGTAGGCGTCGTTCCACGGCCCCAGGCTCGCCTTCGTCCGCCCGGACGCGACGGCCCTGCCCTTGCTGTCCACCAGCCGCCACTTCGCCCCGGAGACGGCCGACTTCGCCAGCAGGAACGCCTCCTTGGCCCCGCCGGCCGCGTATCCGACCTGATTGACCCGCACCAGCCCACCGGTGGCGGCCTGCGCGGCTTCCGCCCCGCCGGTCAGCGACAGCGCCGCCAGCAGAGCGGCGGCGGTCAGCCCGGTCACGGCGGCTCTGGTCCTGTGCCCACGACGGAACGGCATGCGCTGCGTCTCCTCGCCCCAAAATTAGGAAAGGTTCCTAACGAATCGCGAAGCTAGCCCCCAGCCCGCCCCACCGTCAATGCGTCCGTCCGTCCCGACCTGGCCGGGACCGAACCCGGCCCACGCCGGCTCCGGCCCGAGCCGGGCTGTCCCACCAGGGCCGTAGACTTCGCACGTGGCCGGCCGGATCAGAGACGACGACGTGAAGGCGGTACGCGACGCCGTCCCCATCGACGGGATCGTCTCCGAGTACCTCCAGCTCAAACCGGCCGGCGGCGGCAATCTCAAGGGGCTGTGCCCCTTCCACGACGAGAAGTCCCCCTCCTTCCAGGTCAGTCCCTCCAAGGGCCTGTACCACTGCTTCGGCTGCGGCGAAGGCGGCGACACCCTCGCCTTCGTGATGAAGGTCGATCATCTGACCTTCGCCGAAGCGGTGGAGCGGCTGGCCGGACAGGCCGGGATCACGCTGCGCTACGAGGAGGGCGGCCACGGCCCCGGGCGCCAGCAGCAGGGCGAGCGGATCCGGCTGGTCGAGGCGCACCGGGCGGCGGCGCTGTTCTACGTGGAGCAACTGGGCTCGCCCGAGGCGGAGATCGGGCGGAGGTTCCTGGCCGAGCGCGGCTTCGACCAGGCGGCGGCCGAGCACTTCGGGGTGGGATACGCGCCGGCCGGCTGGGACCACCTGGTCCGGCTGCTGCGCGGGAAGGGCTTTTCGGACAAGGAGCTGATCGTGTCCGGGCTGGCCTCGGAGAGCCGCCGCGGCGGGGCGATCGACCGCTTCCGGGGGCGGCTGATCTGGCCGATCCGCGACATCACCGGCGAGGTGATCGGCTTCGGCGCGCGCAAGCTGCGCGACGACGACCAGGGCCCGAAGTATCTGAACACCCCGGACACACCGCTCTACCGCAAGTCCCAGGTGCTGTACGGGATCGACCTGGCGAAGAAGGAGATCGCCAGGACCGGCCGGGCGGTGGTCGTGGAGGGCTACACCGATGTGATGGCCTGCCATCTGGCCGGCGTGACGACCGCGATCGCCACCTGCGGCACGGCGTTCGGCGGCGACCACATCAAGATCCTGCGGCGGCTGCTGATGGACAACGCGCTGGCCGAGGTGGTCTTCACCTTCGACGGTGACGAGGCGGGCCAGAAAGCGGCGCTGCGCGCTTTCGAGGACGACCAGAAGTTCGCCGCCGAGACGTCGATCGCCATCACCCCGGGCGGCATGGACCCCTGCGAGCTGCGGCTGGCGGACGGCGACGCGGCGGTGCAGCGGCTGATCGACGGGCGGACCCCGCTGTTCGCCTTCGCGCTGCGCTCGATCGTCGCGCGCTACAACCTGGACACCGACGAGGGCCGGGTGGCGGCGGTGGACGCGGCGGTCCCGGTGGTGGCCGCGATCAAGAACCAGTCCCTGCGGGACCGTTACGCGATCCGGCTGATCGGTATGGCGGGCATCGGCACCCAGGCCGAGGAGCAGTCGATCATCCGCCGGGTGCGGGCGATGTCCCGGGCCCGCGCGGCCGGCCAGGCCCCCGACCAGGGCCGCCCGGTCCGCCCCGGCTACGGCCCGCCGCCCGACGCCCGCGCCGCCGCCCCGGCCGGCCCGCGCGGCCCCCGGCTCGATCTGCGCAGCCCCGCCCACCGGGTGGAGCGCGAACTGCTGAAGCTGGCGCTGCAGTATCCGCAGCTGGTCTCCCCGGCCTTCGACGCCTACGGCGAGGACGAGTTCACCGGGGCGCCCTATGCCGCGGTGCGCCGGGTGATCGCCGAGGCCGGCGGGGTGGAGCAGGCCGGTGACGACTATCTGGTCCGGGTCAGGGACACCGCCCCGGACGACACCGTGCGGATGATGGTGACGGAGCTGGCGGTGGAGCCGGTGATGCACAAGGTGCCGGAGATCTACGCCGGCGAGGTGCTGGTCCGGGTCCGGATGAACGCGGTGGAGCGCCGCGCCGCCGAAATGCAGGCCGCCCTGGCCCGGTTGGCGGCCCAGGACGTACGCGCGGACGCCCCCGAGGCGATCGCCGTACGCGACGAGCTGTGGGCCCTCCAGCAGTACGGTCAGCGGCTGCGGCTCCAGGGCGCGGCCGGCCTGTGAGGCGGTAGGGCCCACCCGGCAGGGCGGTGACGCGGCGCGTTCGCGGTCGTGTCCGCGGTGGTGTTCGCGCCCTGTTCGCTTCCGCGCGGGCGCGTGTGACCCGGTGGGCCCCCACTGCCCCGTCCGCCGCCACCGTGCGCCCCCATGCCGGGCGCGTACATCGGCCGGCGGCGTCACCGCACGGACGCGCGTGGTGACGTGGCGTGAAAAAGGGTACGCACGACCCTCGTAGCGGAGGTGTGTCGTGCGCCACACTGGGTGACGGCGTCCGGGGGCCCGGCCGCACCGGAAAGAACGCCGGAAGCACGAGAACGGCCCGGCCCCAGCCCGTCTCCGAGCCCAACGACGCGCTCACCGCGGAGGTCGCATCCGTGCAGACCCGTAGCCAGATCCAGCTCCAGGTTGAATTCCCGCCGTTGCCCGCCGTAACCGAGGTGGTCGCCATGGAGCCCTCGCCTCAGCCGCCGCCCGTGGACGACGAGCCCGTCGTGCCCGGCATCCTCGTCCCCGCCCCCCGCGTCAGACCGCTGCGCGCCGATACGGCCGGCCCCTCCGCCGACCTGTTCCGCCAGTATCTGCGGGAGATCGGGCGGATCCCGCTGCTCAGCGCCGAGGAGGAGGTCGAGCTGGCCTGCCGGGTCGAGGCCGGGCTGTTCGCCGAGGAGAAGCTCGCCGCCTTCCCGGACCTGGACTCCCAGCTCGCGGTCGACCTCGACCGCCTGGTGGTGCTCGGCCGGATGGCCAAGCGGCGGCTGATCGAGGCGAATCTCCGGCTGGTCGTGTCGGTGGGCAAGCGCTACGTGGGCCGTGGCCTGACGATGCTCGACCTGGTGCAGGAGGGCAATCTCGGCCTGATCCGCGCGGTCGAGAAGTTCGACTACGCCCGCGGCTACAAGTTCTCCACCTATGCGACCTGGTGGATCCGCCAGGCGATGTCCCGCGCGCTGGCCGACCAGGCCCGTACGATCCGCGTCCCGGTCCACGTGGTCGAGCTGATCAACCGGGTGGTGCGGGTGCAGCGCCGGCTGCTCCAGGAGCGCGGTTACGAGCCCAGCACCGAAGAGGTCGCCGTCCAGCTGGGCCTGACCGGGGAACGGGTCAGCGAGGTGCTGCGGCTGGCCCAGGAGCCGGTGTCGCTGCACGCCCCCGTCGGGGAGGAGGACGACGTCGCGCTCGGCGACCTCATCGAGGACGGCGACGCCGCCTCACCCGTGGAGTCCGCCGCCTTCCTGCTGCTGCGCGAACACCTGGAGGCGGTGCTGTCCACCCTCGGCGAGCGCGAACGCAAGGTGGTCCAGCTGCGCTACGGACTCGCCGACGGCCGTCCGCGCACGCTGGAGGAGATCGGGCAGATCTTCGGCGTCACCCGGGAACGCATCCGGCAGATCGAGTCCAAGACGCTGGGCAAACTGCGCGACCACGCCTTCGCCGACCAGCTGCGCGGCTACCTCGACTGAAGCGGGTCGGCGGGGTTCAGCGGGGTCCGGGCGGCTCAGGCGGGCTCCAGGATGATCCAGGTCCGGCCCGGACGCAGCGGCAGCGTCGCGCCGCCCAGCCGGTAGGTCGTCCCGGAGGTCTCGCTGGGGCGGCTCCACCGCACCGCGTAGGAGCGGCCGTCGCGGAGCACCACGGCCGAACCCTGGCCGACGGTCGCGGAGAAGGGCACGAAGCCGGTACGGCTGTGGAAGCGGGACTCCTTGACGGTGACCCGCTGGATGATCACATTGTCGGCTGTCCAGGGCGACCGCGTGCCGTCCATGGCGATCGTGTACCGCGAACCGTTCCAGCGGAAGGTGAAGCGGGCGGCGGGCATCGACGCCGAGGTGGTGGTCGCCGGGGTGCCGCCCGCCGGGGTCTTCGCGGCGAAGCGCAGCCCGATGTCCTTGGCCACCCCGCCGGACCCGGCCAGGCCCTTGGGGCGCAGATACTCGTTGTGCGGGGCGGGCCGGTCCGGGTTGCGGAAGAAGTCCTTGGTCCCGGTCCTGGCGACGAGGCCCGTGCTCTTCTTGAGCACCGGCAGCAACTCGCTCTGGGCGCCGGAGAAGGCGAGTACCGGCCGGTTGTAGTCGGCCAGTAGCTGGAGATCCGTTTCGCGGGCGCTGCGGACCGGCCCGATGACGGGCGGCAGGTGGTCGCTGTCCAGGATGGCCATCAGCCGGGACAGTCCGCCTTCGACCTCGATGCCGTAGACGAGGTCAGCGTCGTTGAGGCCGGTCTGCGGACGGGCCGCCTGCACATTGTCGATCTTCACCGCGATCACCCGCCCGGCCGTCCCCGGCTCGCCGGTGAGCAGGGAGCGGGACGAGCCGGAGCTGGCGGCGCTCGGGGTGGGCCTCGGTGTGGCGGTGCCGGCCGGGCCGCCGCCACCGCCGCACCCGGCGGTCAGACCCACGGCGAGCGCCCCCGCGATCCCCGCACCCACCGCGTGCCGTGTCCTCATCGCTGCTCCCCGGGTCCTGGGCGCGTCGGCGTGTCGTTCGCCCTCACCCCATGGTGAACCCGCCCGGGCGGGATGTCCTCCGCCGAGGAGCGTGCGGGTCAGGACCGAAGCGCCGGTGTCGCGCCGCCGGTCAGTCCACCTCCGCCACCGCCTGCGCGAACTGCGCCGCGTACAGACGGGCGTACGCCCCCCGCGCCGCGAGCAGCTCGTCATGGGTGCCCTGCTCCACGATCGACCCGGACTCCATCACCAGGATGACGTCGGCGTCGCGGATGGTGGACAGCCGGTGCGCGATGACGAAGCTGGTCCGGCCGTGGCTGAGCTTGGCCATCGCCCGCTGGATCAGCACCTCGGTACGGGTGTCGACCGAGCTGGTCGCCTCGTCCAGCACGAGTATCACCGGGTCGGACAGGAACGCCCGGGCGATGGTGATCAGCTGCTTCTCGCCCGCGCTGACCCCGGAGCCCTCGTCGTCGATCACCGTGTCGTAGCCCTCGGGCAGGGTGCGGATGAAGCGGTCCGCGTGCGCCGCCCGGGCCGCCGCCTCGATCTGCTCGCGGGTGGCGCCCTCGCTGCCGTACCCGATGTTCTCCGCGATGCTGCCGCCGAACAGCCAGGTGTCCTGGAGCACCATGCCGATCGAGGACCGCAGCTCCTCCCGGGACATCGACGAGACGTCCGTGCCGTCCAGGGTGATCCGCCCGCCGGAGACCTCGTAGAACCGCATCAGCAGATTGACCAGCGTGGTCTTGCCGGCGCCGGTCGGGCCGACGATGGCCACCGTGTGGCCGGGCTCGACCTTCAGCGACAGGTTCTCGATGAGCGGCCGGTCGGCGACGTAGCGGAAGGCCACCTCCTCCAGCGCGACCCTGCCGTGCAGCTCGGCCGGGCGGGCAGGGGTGAGCGGCTCGTCCGACTGCTCCTCGGCGTCGAGGAGTTCGAAGACCCGCTCGGCCGAGGCGACACCCGACTGGATCAGGTTCGCCATGCTCGCCACCTGGGTGAGCGGCTGGCTGAACTGCCGCGAGTACTGCACGAAGGCCTGCACATCGCCGATGGACAGCGTGCCCGACGCCACCCGCAGACCGCCGATCACCGCCACCAGCACGTAGTTCAGATTGCCGATGAACATCATCATCGGCTGGATGGTGCCGGAGATGAACTGCGCCCGGAAACCGGACGCGAACAGCGCCTCGTTCTCCCGCTCGAAGATCTCCGCGGACTCCTTCGCCCGGCCGAAGACCTTCACCAGCGCGTGGCCGGTGTACATCTCCTCGATGTGCGCGTTGAGCTTCCCGGTGGTCTTCCACTGCCGCACGAACTCCGGCTGGGCGCGCTTGCCGACCCGGGTGGCCACCAGCATCGTCACCGGCACGGTCACCAGGGCGACCAGCGCCAGCAGCCAGGAGATCCAGAACATCATCGCCAGCACGCCGACGATGGTCAGCAGCGAGTTGATCAGCTGGCCCATCGTCTGCTGCATCGTCTGGCCGACGTTGTCGATGTCGTTGGTGGCCCGGCTGAGCACCTCGCCGCGCGGCTGCTGGTCGAAGTACGACAGCGGCAGCCGGGACAGCTTCTGCTCCACGTCGGCCCGCAGCCGGTACACCGCCCGGTTGATGACCTTGGTGGCGGTGCGCATCTGGAGCACGCTCAGCACCGCCGCGACCAGATACACCCCCAGCGCCAGCAGCAGCACCGCGCCGATCGCGTGGAAGTCCATGCCCTTGCCGGGCGTGAAGTCGATACCGGACAGCACGTCGGCGACCTTGCCCTGGCCGTGCGCCCGCAGCGTCTCCAGGGCCTGCGCCTTGGTGCCGCCCCTGGTCTGCCGGCCGATCACCCCGGCGAAGATCAGGTCGGTGGCGTGGCCCAGGATGCGCGGCCCGGTCACCGCGAGCGCGACGCTCGTCGTGCCCAGCGCCAGCATCACCCACAGCCAGCCGCGGTCCGGGCGCATCATGCGGACCAGCCGCTTCAGCGACCCCTGGAAGTCCATCGACCGCTCGACCGGCCCCGCGCTCATGAAGCGGGCCGGGCCGCCCATCGGCCGCGGCGGGCGCCGCACCTCCGGTTTCTGCGCGCCGTCGTCGCTCACGCCGCGGCCTCCTGCTCCGTCAGCTGGGACAACACGATCTCCCGGTAGGTCTCGTTGCTCTCCATCAGTTCCCCGTGGGTGCCGGTGCCGACCACCTGGCCCTCGTCCAGCACGATGATCCGGTCCGCCTCACGGATGGTGGACACCCGCTGGGCGACGATCACCACCGTGGCGTCCGAGGTCTCGGCCGCCAGCGCCCGGCGCAGCGCCGCGTCGGTGGCGTAGTCCAGCGCGGAGAAGGAGTCGTCGAACAGATAGATCTCCGGCCGCCGTACCAGCACCCGGGCGATGGCGAGCCGCTGCCGCTGGCCGCCGGACAGATTGGTGCCGCCCTGGGCGACCGGTGCCTCCAGACCGCCCTCCAGCTTCGTCACGAAGTCCTTGGCCTGCGCCACCTCCAGCGCGTGCCAGAGCTCCTCGTCGGTCGCGTCCGGCTTGCCGTAGCGGAGATTGGTGGCGACCGTGCCGGAGAAGAGGTAGGGCTTCTGCGGCACCAGGCCCACCGTCTCGGACAGCAGCTTCGCGTCCAGCTCGGCCACGTCCTCGCCGTCCACCAGCACCCGCCCGCCGGTGGCGTCGTACAGCCGGGGGATCAGTCCCAGCAGCGTGGACTTGCCGCTGCCGGTGGAGCCGATCACCGCGGTGATCTGGCCGGGGTGCGCCACCATGTCGATACCGCGCAGCACCGCGACCTCGGCGCCCGGATACGCGAACTCGACGTCGAAGAGCTCCAGCTCGCCGTGCTGCCGCAGCACCGTGATCGGGTTGGCCGGGAGCACCACGCTGGATTCGGTGCCGAGCACCTCCTCGATGCGCTCGGCGCTGACCTCGGCCCGGGGCACCATCATGAACATGAAGGTGGCCATCATGACCGACATCAGGATCTGCATCAGATAGCTGAGGAACGCGGTCAGCGCGCCGATCTGCATCCCGCCGCTGTTGATCCGGTGCGCGCCGAACCACAGCACCGCCACGCTGGAGAGGTTCACGATCGCCATCACGACCGGGAACATCAGCGCCATCAGCCGGCCGGTGGCCAGCGACACGGCGGTCAGCTCGTCGTTGGCCGCGCCGAAGCGGCGCTGCTCGTAGTCGTCCTTGACGAAGGCCCGGATCACCCGGATGCCGGTGATCTGCTCGCGCAGCACCCGGTTCACCGTGTCCACCCGGGTCTGCATGCTGCGGAACAGCGGGCGCATCTTGCGGATGATCAGGCTCACCGCGATGCCCAGCACCGGCACCACCACCAGCAGCAGCGAGGACAGCGGCACATCCTGGCCGAGCGCCAGCACGATGCCGCCGACGCACATGATCGGCGCCGAGACCATCAGCGTGAAGGTCATCAGCACCAGCATCTGGACCTGCTGGACGTCGTTGGTGGTACGGGTGATCAGTGAGGGCGCCCCGAACTGGCCGACCTCACGGGCGGAGAAGGTCTGCACCCGGTCGAAGACGGAGGCGCGGATGTCCCGGCCGACCGCCATGGCCGTCCTGGCGCCGAAGAAGACCGCGCCGATCGCGCAGCACACCTGCACGACGGTCACCCCGAGCATGACGCCGCCCAGGCTCACGATGTAGCCGGTATCACCCTTGACGACGCCGTTGTCGATGATGTCCGCGTTGAGGGTCGGCAGGTAGAGGGTGGCTATGGTCTGCACCAGCTGGAGCAGCACCAGGAGCCCGATGGGGCGCTTGTACGGCCCCAGGTGGGACCGCAGGAGTCGGATCAGCACAACTCAATACCTCGGGATACCTCGGGACGGCTGTTCATGAGGTCGCATCTTGCTTTTTGACGGACAGGACGCCCGCGGGGCGCCGAAGGTTGACGCGCCGCGCCGACCCGACGGGTGGGAGCGGCGGGCCGGCCCGTCCAGGACACCGGCGGGCAACCCTATCTTCCGACGAACGGCGGACGCATGGGAATAATCGAGCCGTCAGAGCGAGGCGAAGGCTCCCGGGTGGGTGTGCTCGCGCACGGCGGTGAACTGCTGCCGCACCGCCGAGCCGACCGCCGCGTCGTCGCCCGGGTCCAGCAGCCGGGCGCCGTCCCGCGTCCACTGCGGCGGCTCGCTCTGCGACTGCGAGCCCAGCACCGCCCCCAGCGACCACGCCGCCTGCCGGGCGGCGCCGATCGCCGCGTACTCGGCGGCCGGCGGTACGACCACCAGCGCGCCCAGCAGCGCCGGGGCGATCGCCTGTACGGCCGGCAGCTCGGCGGCGGCGCCCAGCAGGAACACCCGGTGCACCGGCACGCCCTTGTCGCGCAGCACGTCCACCGCGTCGGCCAGCCCGCACAGCATGCCCTCGAAGGCGGCCCGCGCCAGGTGCTCCGGCTTCATCGAGTCCCGCCGCAGCCCGGACAGGGTGCCGGCGGTGTGCGGCAGGTCCGGGGTCCGCTCGCCCTCCAGATAGGGCAGCAGCACCAGCCCGTACGCACCCGGGGTGGAGCGCAGTGCCAGCTCGGACAGCCCGGCCAGGTCGGTGCCGAGCAGCTCGGCGGTGGCGCGCAGGGTGCGTACGGCGTTGCGTACGTGCATCAGCGGCAGATGGCGGCCAGTGGCGTCGGCGAAGGCGATCACCGTACCGGTGGGGTCCTTCAGCGCCTCCTGGTGCACCGCGAACACGGTGCCGCCGGCGCCCAGCGAGACCACCGCGTCCCCCGGGCCGAGACCCAGGCCCAGGGCGGCGGCCATGGTGTCACCGGTGCCGGCCGAGATCAGCAGGCCCTCCGGGGTCTGCCCGGCGGGCTCGGCCGGGGCCAGGACGTCGGGCAGCGCGACCGGGTGGCCGAAGGCCCGCTCGACCAGGTCGGTGCGGTACTCGCCGGTGGCCGCCGACCAGTAGCCGGTGCCCGAGGCGTCGCCCCGGTCGGTGGTCCGGCGGGCCGGCCGGCCCAGCAGCTGCCAGACCAGCCAGTCGTGCGGGAGCAGCACCTCGGCGGTCCGCTTGGCGGTGGCCGGCTCGTGCTGGGCCAGCCAGCGCAGCTTCGCCACCGGGTAGGAGGCCTGCGGCACCGAGCCGACCGCCTCCATCCAGCCGCCGGCCCCGCCCAGCTCGTCCGCCAGGTCCGCGGCCTGTGCCTGCGCCCGCTTGTCACCGCGCAGCAGGGCCGGGCGTACGGTCACCCCGCCGGCGTCCAGCGCCAGCAGCCCGTGCTGCTGCCCGGAGATCCCGATCGCCTGCACGCCTTCCAGCAGACCGTTCTTGGCGGCCTCACCCAGCGACAGCAGCCACGCCTGCGGGTCGATCTCGGTCGGCTTCTCGCCTTCCCCGATCGGATGCGGTGCGTGCCCTTCGCGGAGCACCTCCCCGGTGTCGCTGTCGCAGACGACGACCGTGGTGCCTGCGGTGGAACTGTCTATGCCGGCCACTTTGCCCATGCCGCTGATGATGCCGCACCTCGGGCGCCTTGTGCCTCACAGATCGATCTCAGTCACGGCGACGAGGGCGTCCGGCCTGCGGTCGCGCGGCTGGAGCCCTCGGGTCGGCGCTCGCGGACCAGCGGTCAGGTGTTGGAGGTGCCCCAGTTCTCGTCCGGCGCGTTTCCGTTCCCCATCGCCCGGACCCGGCCGGCCAGCGCGTCCGGCATCCGGTCGCCGAACTTCGCCGTCACCGAGTCCGCGGCCTTGGCGGCGGCGCTGCGGCCCTGGTGCATGGCGCTCTCCGCGGTGTTGCGCACGGCGGGGTTCTGCGCGATCCGCTGCGCGCCCTTGAGCAACTGCTCGTACCGCTCGCGCCCGGCCCGTGCGCCGAGCACGTACCCGACGAGGGCTCCTGTGATGAACGTCAGCCGGACCATGGCTCCACCCTTCTTCGTCCCTGTCGGACTGCTTCGGCGCCTACCCCGTGCGTCCGGGCGGCAACCCCGCACAAGTGGTTGGCGGAGCACCCCTCCACTTGCGCTAATGTATGTGTCGCACCGGGCACGCGCCTGCCGGGGAGACTTCGGCGGGTGCATTCGGTGCAAGCAGAGCGATCCCCTGTAGCTCAATTGGCAGAGCAGCCGGCTGTTAACCGGCAGGTTACTGGTTCGAGTCCAGTCGGGGGAGCTCGATCCCCTGTAGCTCAATTGGCAGAGCAGCCGGCTGTTAACCGGCAGGTTACTGGTTCGAGTCCAGTCGGGGGAGCGCAGGATCAGGACCCCGCCGGGGTCCTTTTTCATGCCCCCACGAACCGCGCCCGCCCCCGCCCGTCCACCTGATCACGTCTCTGTAACCCGCGAGGGCGACAGATCGTATGAGCGGCTATGCTGCGGCAGACGGAGCGCACGGCGCGCCGTACGGGGCGGTAGCTCAGCCGGTTAGAGCAGCGGACTCATAATCCGTCGGTCGTGGGTTCGAGTCCCACCCGCCCCACCCTGTCCCGACGCGGGACCGCCGCGCTCCGCAGCGCGCGGGTGGCGTGGCCGCCCAAACCTGGTGCTGCCGACTCTTTCGAGTGATCATCTGCCGGCCGCGCCCCGCGCTGCCGAAAAGTGGCAGAGGTCCGTGGTTGGGCGGACGCTGGAGAGCAGACGGGCCACCTGCTTGCCGGGCGATGGCTGTCCGTCCCGAGGAGGCATCCGCGCCATGATCCTTTATCTTCTGATGCTGGTCGTCCTCGTCGCGCTCGCGCTCTTCCTCATCGGCATCATCGCCCACGGGCTGTTCTATCTGCTGATCATCGGCATCGTGGTGTTCGTCGCGGACATGGTCTACCTGGCCCTCCGCCGCTTCGGCTCCGGCCGGCGCTCCAGGCGCTGAACCTCCGCCGGCCGTCGTGGGTGACGGTGTCCGGCCACGGAGCCCAGCACCCTCGACCCGGGTCAGGGGCAGGTGAGGGGGACGGTGCGCCAGTCGATGCGTTCGTAGGGGCTGGACGTGCCGGTTTCGTAGGCGACGCCGAGGCTGGTGCGGGTGATCTTGGTCAGGTCGGAGTAGGCGGCGGGCGCGGTCGGGGAGGTGAGGTCGGTGACGGGGTGCCAGGAGAGGCCGCCGTCGTCGGAGCGGCGGAGGGCGAGGTGGCGGCGGGCGGTCGGGTCCTGCGGGCCGGTGTAGAGGAGCGGGGCGCAGCTGACGCCGGCGGGGATGCCCGGGTCCTGGAGGACGCTGCCCTCGACGGAGGGGCCGGTGAGGTCGGCCAGCGGGCGCGGCAGACCGTCGTAGCCGCGGCCGTCGGTCGAGGAGTAGGCGTAGACGCGGTTCAGGCCGGTGGAGCCGCCGTTGTTGCGGGCGGACAGGAAGATGCGGCCGTCGGGCAGTTGGGCGGCGCTGGCCTCGCTGGGCTTGACGAGGTCGTCGTTGTAGTCCTCCGAGGCGCCGATCCGCCAGCTGCGGCCGTCGTCGTCGGACAGCAGCAGGTCCACGCCAGAACGCCGTCCCGGCTCAGAGTGATTGGCGGCCACCACCAGGCGTCCCGCGGCCCGGCCCCGGGTGAGGGTCAGGCCGTGGCCGGGACCGGTGGCGAACCACAGCCAGCCCGGTCTCTTGACCGAGGCGGTGATCTCCCGCCGCGCGGACCAGGTGGCCCCGGCGTCGGCGGAGATCTGGACGAACGCGCGGCGGCCGTCGGCCGCTGAGACCTCGCCGTCCTCGATCTGTCCCAGGTCGAACCGACCGGCCTGCCGGTTGGTCAGCAGCACCAGCGTGCCGTCCGCGGCGACCACCGGTGTGGGATTGCCGACGGTCTCCTGCCCGTCGGCGGCCACCACCCGCTGGGGCGTCCAGGTGCAGCCGCCGTCGGTCGAGCGGCGCTCTACCACCGAGATGTCGCCGTTGTCCGCTGAACCGTTTTTGCGCGCTTCCGCGAAGGCCACCAGGGTGCCGCGCACCGTGACGACGGCCGGGATCCGGTACGACCGGAAGCCGTCCGTACCGGAGGTCCACAGCGTGGTCGCGCAGGCGGCCGGCGCGGCGGCCGACCGGGCGGCGGCGAAGGGCGCTGTGCTGAGCAGGCAGACGGCGGCGAGCAGGGCGATACCGATACGTGGTGGCATTCCCAAGCGATGCCTTCACCGGGGCGACGCCACGCGCGGACCGTGCGAACCGGACCGGATCGAGTGATCGGGCGCCCGGGTGTTCGGCCCAACGGAAGAGCCTGACCGAAGGGCCTGATCGAAGGGCTCAGCCGAAGAGCTGGCCCCCCCAGTCCTGCCCGGCGGACAGCCCCGGCGGGGCCACGAACAGGCCGCTGGCGATGTGCTGGATGTACTCCTTGAGGGCGTCGTGCTGCCCCAGCACCCGCTGCAGGGTGATGAAGCGGTCCGGGCTCTTCATGAACGCGACGAAGAACAGGCCGCCCATCAGGTCGCCGGTCTCCGGATTGATGCCGTCGGTGTAGGAGTAGCCGCGGCGCAGGATGCGCAGTCCGTTGTTGTTCTCGGGGGCGGCCAGCCGGATGTGCGCGGTGGCCGGGATGACGTACTGCCCGGCGCTGTCCTTCGCGCCGAAGTCCGGGGTGTCGAACTCCCGCTGACCGGTCATCGGGGCGCCGCTGGACTTGAGGCGGCCGAAGACGTCCTGCTGGTCGCCGAGCCGGTCGCGGTCCCACTGTTCGAGCCGCATCTGGATCTTGCGGCTGACCAGGTACGAGCCGCCGCGCGCCCAGCGCTGCGGCTCGTCGTCGCCGATCCAGACGTGCTCGCCCATCATGGAGCCGTCGGTGGCGTCGATGTTGCGGGTGCCGTCCTTGAAACCCATCAGGTTGCGCGGGGTGGCCTGCTGCGGGGTGGTGGAGGACGTACGGCCGAAGCCCAGCTCCATCCAGCGCGGCAGGACGGTGCCGAAGCCGAGCCGCCGCAGGTTGCGGATCGCGTGGAAGGCCACCTGGGGGTCGTCCGCGCAGGCCTGGACGCACAGGTCGCCGTCGGAGTTCGCCGGGTCCAGGTCCTCGCCGGGCAGCTGGGGGAGCCGCTTGAGCAGGGAGGGGCGGCGGGCGGCCAGCCCGAAGCGGTCGTCGAAGAGCGAGGGGCCGTAGCCGATGGTGATGGTCAGCCGGCCGGGGGCCAGGCCCACCGCCTCACCGGTGTCGTCGGGCGGCGCGTTGAGGTCGCCCACGTCCCCGGGGACCGGCTTTCCGGCGGTCATCGCCTCGGCCGCCGCCGTCCAGGTCTTCAGCAGCTCCGCCAGGTCGGCGCGGCTCGCCGTCGAGGCGACGTCGAAGGTCGCGAAGCACAGCCGGTCCTGGGACGGGGTGGCGATGCCCGCCTGGTGCGCCGCGCGGAAGGGGACGGTGGTGGCCGCCGGGTTGGCGGCGGCGCCGCCGCCGTTGTCGTCCCGGGTGGCCAGTACGGCGCCGCCCGCCCCGAGGGCGGCGCCGGCCACGGCTGCTCCGGCGCCCACCGCACCGAGGAGCCGGCGGCGGCTGACGGCCGGCGCGGGCTCGGGGTCGCGGGGCTCGGGGGTGATGTCCGGAGTCTCATTCACGGTCGGGGGATCTCTCTCGGGGTGGGGTACACGGCCGCCGGGGAGGCGGGCGCCGGGATCGCGGGGAACGCGGTCGCCCGGGACGCTCAGGCGATCTGGGCGGCGATCTTGGAGACGGCCTCGGCGTAGGCGTTCACCGTCTGCGACAGGGCCCGGCGCTGGGTGTCGGTGACCTTGCTGTAGTCCACGTAACCCGTCTGCTCGTAGCCCGGCTTGGAGACGTACGCGGCCAGCGCCGCGGCCGTCTGCTGGTAGCGCTCGGCGAGGGTGGCGACCAGGGCCGGGTCCTTCTGCTTCAGGACCGGCAGCAGCACGGTGACCGCCTCGTTGGCGCCGGCCAGATTGCCCTCGAAGTCCAGCAGGTCGATGTGCGAGTAGCGCTCCTCCTCGCCGGTGATCTTGGAGGACTGGATCTCGTTGACCAGGTCGGTGGCGCCGTTGGCGATCTCGGCGGGCTGGTACTCGACGGTCTGGACCTTGCTGTAGAGGTCGTGGGTGTCCGTGCTGAGCTGGTCGGCGATCTTGTCCATGCCGGTCAGCGACTTGGTCTGCCACAGCGCCTGCTCGATGCGGTGGAAGCCGGTGAACTGGTCCGGGCTGGGCGCGTCGTCGGCGCGGCCGTCGATCCGGCCGTCCAGGTCGCCCCAGATCTCGGCGGTGGGCTCGATGCGCTCGTAGTAGACCCGGGCCTTGCCGTAGAGCAGCTTCGCTTGGTCGGTCTGGCCGGCCTTGACCGCCGCGGTGAACGCGTCGGTGGCGGTGACCTCCTGCTTGACCTCGCTGTCGATCCAGGCGGCGTAGCTCTTGGTGGCGGCGACCAGCGCCGGGTCGTCCTTCCAGCTGTGCGCGGTGGAACCGGTGACGGTGAAGGCCGTCTTGTCGGTGTCCGCGCCCGGGCAGTAGACCTGGAACTTGCCCGCGCCCAGGGTCAGCGAGAAGTCACCGGACAGGCCCGGGGTGAGGTTCTCCTTCTCGCCGAGCATCTTGCCGCCGTCGAGCAGCTCCGCCTCGGTGACCTTGGAGGAGTCCTTGTTGGTGACGACGAACTTCACCGCGCCGGCCGGGACGGTGGCCGGGCTCGGCGCGCAGTCCTTGTCGGTGATGGTGATGGTGACGGTCGAGGACTTGGCGTCCGCGTTCTTGGCGGTCGCCGCGGCGGAGTCCTTGGAGTCGCCGCCCTTGCCGCCGCCGCAGGCGCTCAGGAGCAGGCCCGCGGACAGCACGGTGGCGGCGCAGGCCAGGACACGGCGGTGGTGGGCAAGCGGGTTCACGGTCAGCTCCTGGGTGAGTCCCGGGGCGGTGGCCACGGGGGGCGGGAAAAAGGGGAGAAAAGGGGAGGGGAGGGGCGGGCCCGGCGGACGTCCTTACGGCGGGGGCGGTCAGCCCGCCTGGGCGGCGTTCGCCCCGGTGTCCGGCGCGGTGCCCGGTGCGGGCGCGGCCTTCGGAGGGGTACGGCGCCGGGCCGGCCACAGCACGACGGCCGTCATCGGGACGGCGTACACCAGCCAGCCCCAGACCATCAGCCAGGTCGGATACGGCTGGATGCCGAGCACCCCGGTGACCACCGAGGAGGTCGGGGTGCCAGGGCGGACCAGCCAGGACAGGTCGAACGCCTGCGAGCCCTGATTCAGCCAGCCGCCCTCGACCGCGGTCATGAACGCGGTGGCCACCAGCCCGGCCGCGACCAGGACCAGGACGACGCCGGTGATCCGGAAGAAGCGGGACAGATTGAGCCGGACGCCGCCGCGGTAGATGCCGTAGCCGATGCCGGCCGCGAGCAGGATGCCCAGCGCGGCGCCGGTGCCGCCGTAGGCCGGGTTGCTGCTCTCGTTGAAGGTGGCCAGCAGGAAGACCGAGGTCTCGAAGCCCTCGCGCAGCACCGCCAGGAAGGCCATCATCACCAGCGCCGAGGCCGAGCCGTCGGACAGCGCGCGGCCTGCCATGCCCTCCAGGTCCTTGCGCAGGTCGCGGGAGTGGCGGCGCATCCACAGCACCATGTAGCTGACCATCACCACGGCGATCGCGCCGACGACCGTCTCCAGCTGCTCCTGCTGCCGCTGCGGCAGGTCGCTGGAGTAGACCTGCAGCGCGACGGCGACGACGACGCAGATCGCGACCGCGAGGCCGACCCCGAGCCAGACCTTCTTCAGCGCGTCCCGGCGGCCCTGCTGACCGAGGAAGGAGGCGATGATGCCGACGATCAGGGCTGCCTCCAGACCCTCGCGGAGCCCGATGACGAACGTGGGAAGCATGAGGGCCCTTCTGGTACCGGATCGGCAGATTAGCTGAGCCTGTCCTTGGTTAGGTCACCCTTATTAAAGTCGCGGAGCCCGGTGGCGCGTCAAGCCGCCTGCGCGTACAAACCGGACGAAGAGGGTGGCAAAGTACCGAAAGTCCTGCGGATTTGACGATCTCTTTACCTTGGGCGGCTGACGAGGGTTCCCTCGCGCCTCAGCGGTCCCATAGGGTCCATCCGCCATGGATTACTGCCACACGTGCCGGCGCCACCTCAACGGCGCATATTCCTGCCCCGGTTGCGGGACGGTCGCGGACCGGACCGCGACGTCCCCGGTCGTCGGCGACGCCGCGGCCGGAAACACTCCCTCGGCCGCCGACACCGCGGAACTGCCCCTGGTGGCGTCCGTCGAGGAGGCGTCCGGGGAGGAAGCCGGGTCCGGGTG
The DNA here is from genome assembly GCF_042650325.1 of Streptomyces polygonati. Lineage (NCBI taxonomy): Bacteria > Bacillati > Actinomycetota > Actinomycetes > Kitasatosporales > Streptomycetaceae > Streptomyces > Streptomyces polygonati. The sequence continues at coordinate 256,845 of NZ_JBHSBB010000027.1, forward strand.
GCCCGAGTCCGGGCCCGGGTCGGAGCCGCCGCCCCAGGGGCGGTCGCGGCGCGGCGGACGGCAGCGGGCCGCGGTCTACGGTGTCGGCGCGGTGGCCGTCATCGGGGCGCTCACGATGTTCTCGCTGGCCGCGCTCGGCGGGGGCTCCGGCGCCGGCCCGAACCCCGGCTCCGGGGTGCGCGACCTGCCGCCGCCGCCCAGCTCGACGTCCGGCACGCCCGCGACGGACGACGCCGGCCTCTTCCCGGCCACCCCGGACGGCAAGGGCCACTCCACGTCCGCCTCCCCGTCGGCGTCCACCTCCGAGCCGGCCTCACCCTCGGCGCCGGCCCCCACCACCCCCGTGGCGCCGCCGCGCACCACCGCGGCGACCGTCGAACCGACCACCGCCGAGCCGACGCACACGCCCACCCGGCGGCCGACCACCCCGACCCCGACGCAGACCACGTCGCCCACCGTGCAGCCCTCGGCCTCGCCGACCTGCAAAAAGGTGCTGTGGTTCTGCTCGTAAGGCCCAGTTGACCCCCTGGCGGGGGCTTCAGTCCTCCTCCGGCCCCAGCATCCGCTGGAGCAGATCCCGCAGCATCGTGCGCTCCACGACCGACAGTCCGGCGAGCGGTTCGCGGGCGAAATCCAGCGAGTCGCGCAGATCGGCCGCCGTCTCGCGGCCCGCCGCGGTGGCCGCGCCGAGTTTGACGCGCCGGTCGGCCGGGTCGGCGAGGCGCTCGGCGAGACCCTGGGCCTCCAGCCGGTCCACGATCCCGGTCACATTCGACGGCTCGCACTTGAGCCGATGGGCGATCTGCCGCATCGGCATCGGCCCGGTGGACAGCAGCGCGAGCACCCGGGCCTGCGCGCCGGTCAGCCGGTGGACGGCGGCCGCGGCGTCGTACTCCTGGTAGTAGCGCGCCACCACGGTGCCGATCAGGTCGACGACCTCGGCGGTCAGAGGGTCCATGCGGCTGTTCATACGCCTCAGGCTACCTGGTTGCTTGACAACATGAAACATCAAAGGCCATGGTTAATTCATCATCTGAACCTTTGCCATGGTCAAGCTGTGGCGGAAGGAGCGCGCCCGTATGCCGAAGAGCCGCGAATGGCACCTGGTGGCCCGCCCGCAGGGGTGGCCGGTCCCCGAGGACTTCGCCCTGGTCGAGACCGAGATCGCCGATCCCGGCCCGGGACAGATCCTGGTCCGCAACTTATTCGTCTCGGTCGACCCGTACATGCGCGGCCGGATGAACGACGTGAAGTCGTACAGCCCGCCCTTCGTGCTGAACGAAGCGATGACCGGCGGCGCCGTCGGCCGGGTGGTGGCCTCCGGCGCCGAGGGGTTCGAGGTCGGCGACCATGTGCTGCACATGCTCGGCTGGCGGGAGTACGCGCTGGTGGAGGCCGCCCAGAGCGTCAAGGTCGACCCGGACGCGGCGCCGCTGTCGCTGTATCTGGGCGCGCTCGGCATGCCGGGGCTGACCGCGTACGTCGGCCTGCTGCGGATAGCCGAATTCAGCGCGGGCGACACGGTCTTCGTCTCCGGCGCGGCCGGCGCGGTCGGCAGCCTGGCCGGGCAGACGGCCAGGCTCAAGGGCGCCGCGAGGGTGATCGGCAGCGCCGGCACGGACGAGAAGGTGGCGCTGCTGACGGAGGAGTACGGCTTCGACGCCGCCTTCAACTACAAGAAGGCGCCGGTGGCCGAGCAACTGCGGGAAGCGGCCCCGGACGGCATCGACGTCTACTTCGACAACGTGGGCGGTGACCATCTGGAGGCCGCGATCGCGTCCCTGCGGGTGCACGGCCGGGTCGCGGCGTGCGGGTCGATAGCCGGCTACAACGCGACCGGCCCGGAGCCGGGGCCGCGCAATCTGGGACTGCTCGTCGGCAAGCGGCTCAGCCTGCGCGGTTTCCTGGTCGGCGACCACCAGGACCTCAGGCCGGAGTTCGTCCGCGAGGTGGGCGGCTGGCTGGCCGAGGGGAAGCTGGGGCACCGCGAGACGGTGGTGACGGGAATCGAGAACACCGCCGACGCGTTTCTCGGACTGCTGCGCGGTGCCAATACCGGGAAGATGCTCGTCGCCCTCCCGGAGTGAGCGAAGCGCGGCGTATGGCCGTATGGCCGTATGACCCGAAGCACCAGATGTACTGCTCGAACGATCAGGAGAGCCGCTCATGACCATCCAGTCCGTAGACGTGATGTACACCGCTGTCGCCACCGCGGAGAACGGCCGGGACGGCCGGGTCTCCAGTGACGACGGCAAGCTCGACGTGGTGGTCAACCCGCCGAAGGAGATGGGCGGCAGCGGGGCCGGCACCAACCCCGAGCAGCTGTTCGCGGCGGGCTACAGCGCGTGTTTCCAGAGCGCGCTCGGCGTGGTGGCCCGGCAGGCCAAGGCGGATGTCTCCGGGTCGCGGGTGACCGCGAAGGTCGGCCTCGGCAAGACGGAGGCCGGCGGCTTCGGCCTCACCGTCGAGCTCGCGGTCTCCATACCGAACGTGGACGACGCGACGGCCAAGGAGCTGGCGGAGAAGGCGCACGAGGTCTGCCCCTACTCGAACGCCACCCGGGGCAACATCGCGGTGCAGCTCACCGTCGTCTGAGCGCCCGTTCCCAGCGGTGGAGAGGGCGCGGGCCGGCGGGTGCCGGGCCGCGCCCCCTCACTCGTCCGCCGCGACTGCCTTTTCCTGGCAGGGCATCGGGGCCAGCAGGGCGAGGAAGTCGCGGAAGGCGGCCGGCATGTCCACCGCTTCGGGGTCCAGCAGCCACTGCACCTGGAGACCGTCCATGACGGCCGCCAGCAGCGTCGCGGCGCGCTCCGCGGTGAGGCCGCCCGGCAGGCGGTCGCCGTACTCCGCGCGGAGCGCCTCGGCGCCGCCGTCGCGGACGTAGGCGTAGCGGGCGCGGAAGTACTCCTGGGCCGGGTGGTCCTCGGTCACACTGTCGCCGACCAGCACGGTGAACGCCTGGACGATGCCGGGCCGAGTGGCGTTGTACTCCACGAGGTTGGCGATGATCTCCAGCGGCCAGGCGTGTCCGTGCAGCGCGGCGGACGCCATGTCCCACTGGTCGCGGGCTTCCAGGACGGCCACCAGCAGGGCCTCCTTGGTGGGGAAATGATGCATGAGACCCTGTTGGGTCAGTCCCACCCGCTCCGCGACCCCGGCCAATGTCGCGCCCCGGTAGCCGCGTTCGGCGATCACCTCCGTCGCGGCCTGGATGATCTCGGCGCGCCGTTCCCCGCGGTCGGCTCGTGTCCTTGGCATGCCCCCGCCCCCTTTCCCGCTCCGAGGCGGCAGTGGTGAGCGCCGGCCTCCGGCCCGAGCCTACAAGATTGCGGAATGGTAACTATGCCTACTGGAGGACAAGCGGGCGGGTGCCGCCGCCAGCAGGATGGCAGCCCGGAAGGATCACACCGGACGGGTCACGAGGGGTCACGAGGGGACAGGACATGACGCCGTACGCGAAGGGCGCCGACGCCGAGCGGGAGCGGACCGTCGAGAGCGCGCTCGGCAAGCTCGATCTGACCGCCAAGACACGGCTGCTGGCCGGGCAGGACATGTGGACGCTGCCCGCGCTCGGCAGGATCGGGCTGGGCTCGCTGGTGATGTCCGACGGCCCGATAGGGGTACGCGGCCGGCGCTGGACCGCCGACGACCCGTCTGTCGCCCTGCCGAGCCCCACCGCGCTGGCCGCCTCCTGGGACCCCGGACTCGCCCGCCGGGCAGGCCGGTTATTGGCCCAGGAGGCCAACAGCAAAGGCGTGCACGTCCTGCTCGCCCCGACCGTCAATCTGCACCGGGGCCCGCTCGGCGGCCGGCACTTCGAGGCGTACAGCGAGGACCCGTATCTCACCGGTGTGATCGGCACCGCGTACGTCCTCGGGGTGCAGGACGGCGGGGTCGGCGTCACCGTCAAGCACTTCGTGGGCAACGACGCGGAGACCGAGCGCTTCACCGTCGACAACCGCATCGGTGAACGCGCCCTGCGCGAGCTGTACCTGGCCCCCTTCGAGGCCATCGTCACCGGCGCCCGCCCATGGGGCGTGATGGCCGCCTACAACACGGTCAACGGCGTCCCGATGACCGAGCACGACGCGCTGATCAACGGCGTGCTGCGCGGCGAATGGGGCTTCGACGGGGTCGTGGTCTCCGACTGGCTGGCCGCCCGCTCCACCGGCGCGGCGATCCGCGGCGGCCTCGACATCGCCATGCCGGGACCGCGGACGGTCTACGGCACGGCGCTCGCGGACGCGGTCCGGTCGGGGGAGGTGGCGGAGAGCCTGGTGGACGAGGCGGTGCGGCGTGTGCTGCGGCTCGCCGCCCGCGCCGGGCTGCTCTCCGGCGCCCCCGCCGCGGTCGCGGTCGCCGACCGGCCGCCCGGGGTGGACGGCGACGCGCTGGCGCGGGAGATCGCGGTGCGCGGGTGTGTGCTGCTCCGCAACGAGGGGCCGGTGCTGCCGCTGGACGCCGCGGCCCGCGCGGGCGGGATCGCGCTGATCGGCGCGGCGGCCCGGGACGCCCGGATCCTCGGCGGCGGTTCGGCGGAGGTCTTCCCCGACCATGTGGTCTCGCCGCTCGACGGTCTGCGCAGGGCGCTGCCCGCCGGGGCGCCGCTGCGGTACGCGCCCGGCGCCGACCCCGGTGCGGAACTCGCGCCGGCGGGTGCCGGGTTCGCCCTGCGGGCGGTCGCCCGGGATGTCGAAGGGGGTGAACTGGGCGGTGAGTTCATGCCCAATGGGCGGGTGCAGTGGCTGGGCGACCTGCCGCCCGGCGTCAGCTACGACCGGCTGCACACGGTGGAGATCCGGGGGACGTTCACCCCCCGGGTGAGCGGCGCGCACCGCTTCGGCACGCGCGGGACCGGCGTCTTCCGGCTGACCGTGGCCGGACGGGTGCTCTACGAGGGCCCGCAGCACGACGAACACAGCGATCCCTTCGAGGAGTTCTTCGGCCGGCCGCTCGAACGCGGCACGGTGGAGCTGATCGCCGGGCAGCAGGTCGAGGTGAGCCTGCTCAGCGTGCCGCCCAAGGCCGCCGAACTCCCCGTGGAGGCCGTCGGGTTCTCGCTGCTGCACGGCGAACCCGAGCGGGACCCGGAGGAGTTGCTGGCGGAGGCGGTCGAGGCGGCGCGCGGCGCGCACACCGCGATCGTGGTGGTGGCCACCACCGAGCGCGTCGAGTCCGAGGGCTTCGACCGTACGGATCTGCGGCTGCCGGGCCGCCAGGACGAACTCGTCGCCCGGGTCGCCGCGGTCAACCCGCGAACGGTGGTCGTCGTCAACGCCGGGTCCCCGGTGGAGCTGCCCTGGCGGGAGGAGGTGGCGGCGGTCCTGCTGGCGTGGTTCCCCGGGCAGGAGGCGGGCGCGGCGCTCGCCGACGTGCTGCTCGGCGCGGCGGAACCCGGCGGTCGCCTCCCCACCACCTGGCCGGCCCTGCTCGCGGACGCGCCGGTCAGCCGGGTCACCCCGACGGAGGGGGTACTCGCCTACGACGAGGGCCTGTTCATCGGCTACCGCGGGTGGGACCGGCGCCCGGGCCCGGCGCCCGCCTATCCCTTCGGGCACGGGCTCGGTTATACGCGCTGGGAGTACGAGGGGCTGTCCGTCGACCACGGCGACCCCGTCGACGCGGAGGAGGGCATCCTCGCGACGGCCCGCGTCATCCTCCGCAACGCGGGCTCGCGCCCGGGCCGCGAGGTGGTCCAGCTCTACCTCGCTGATGCCTCGGCCTCGGCCTCTGGCTCTGCCTCCGCCTCCGCCTCCGCCGGCGCCTCGGCTGCTGAGCGCCCGGCCCGCTGGCTCGCGGCCTTCGGCGCCGTCACCGCGCCGCCCGGCGGCCGCCGCGAGGTCGTCATCCCCATCCCCCGCAGGGTGGCGGAGGCCTGGGACCCCGCGACCTCCTCCTGGCACCTCCTCCCGGGCCCTTTCACCTTGACGGCGGGACACTCTTCGGCCGACCCCCGCATTTCCGCTCCGCTGGTTCCGTAAGGCCCCTTCCCCCGCCCGGCTGCTGCCTCCGGGTTCCTGCGCAGTTCCTCGCGCCCCTGGGGGGGTGCTGTGCGGTGGTGGGGTGCGGGTGGTCGTGGGTTGGTCGCGCGGTTCCTCGCGCCCCTGG
>NZ_JBHSBB010000028.1:0-94213 GCF_042650325.1 Streptomyces polygonati
GTCTACAACCACACCGCCGAGGGCAACCACATGGGGCCCACGCTGTCCTTCCGCGGGATCGACAACGCCTCGTACTACCGGCTGGTCGACGACGACCAGGCGCACTACTTCGACACCACCGGCACCGGCAACAGCCTGCTGATGCGGCACCCGCACGTCCTCCAGCTGATCATGGACAGCCTGCGCTACTGGGTCACCGAGATGCACGTGGACGGCTTCCGCTTCGACCTGGCCGCCACCCTGGCCCGCCAGTTCCACGAGGTCGACCGCCTGTCGGCGTTCTTCGATCTCGTCCAGCAGGACCCCGTCGTCTCCCGCGTCAAACTCATCGCCGAACCCTGGGACGTCGGCGACGGCGGCTACCAGGTCGGCAACTTCCCCCCGCTGTGGAGCGAATGGAACGGCAAGTACCGCGACAGCGTGCGGGACTTCTGGCGGGCCGAGGACGGCGCCCTGCCGGAATTCGCGTCCCGGCTGACCGGCTCGTCCGATCTGTACGAAGGTGATTTCCGCCGCCCCCGGGCCGGCGTCAACTTCGTGACCGCGCACGACGGTTTCACCCTGCGCGACCTGGTGTCGTACAACGACAAGCACAATGACGCCAACGGTGAGGACAACCGCGACGGGGAGAGCCACAACCGGTCGTGGAACTGCGGCGCCGAGGGCGAGAGCGACGACCCGGCCGTGCTGGCCCTGCGCGCCCGCCAGCAGCGCAACCTGCTCACCACCCTGCTCGTCTCCCAGGGCGTCCCGATGATCTCCCACGGCGACGAACTCGGCCGCACCCAGCACGGCAACAACAACGCCTACTGCCAGGACAACGAAACCTCCTGGACCGACTGGAACCTCACCCCCCAGCAGCACGAACTCATCGACTTCACCACCCGCCTCATCACCCTGCGCCGCGAACACCCCGTCTTCCGCCGCCGCCGCTTCCTGCGCGGCCACGACGGGAGCGCGGCGCCGGGCACCGCCGACCTCACCTGGCTGCGCCCGGACGGCGGCGAGATGGGCGACGACGACTGGGGGCGCCGTGACGCGCACGCGGTGGCCTTCCATCTCAACGGCGACGCGATCTCCGAGCCGGACGCGCACGGCGGCCGCATCGTGGACGACTCGTTCCTGATCCTGCTCAACGCGCACTGGGAGCCGCTGGCCTTCACCCTGCCCGCCGCGGGCTACGGGGAGAGCTGGCGGACCGTGCTGGACACGGCGGCGGAAGCCGGCACTCCGAACGGCGGCCGGGCCGGGCACACCGCCGGTGACACCGTCGAGGTGGCGGCGCGGGCGACCGTACTGCTGATCAGGGAGCCGAAGCCGGAGTCAGGGGGCCGCTGACGGCGGTCAGCGGCGGCTGTCGCGGGGCAGCGGCGCCGAGGTGTCGAGGAAGAAGGCGTCGATCCGCTGCACGGCCAGCAGGAAGTCGTCCAGGTTCACCGGCTTGGTGACATAGGCGTTGGCGTGCTTCTGATAGGCGTCGGTGATGTCGTCCGGCGCCGCGGAGGTGGTGAGCACGACCAGCGGAATGGAGCCCAGTTCCTCGTCGTCCCGCAGCACGGCGAGCAACTCCCGGCCGTTCATCCGGGGCATGTTCAGGTCCAGCACGATCAGGTCGGGGCGCTCCGCCCCGGGATCCCGCAGGTGGTCCAGCGCCGCCAGGCCGTCCTCCACATGGGTGAGCGACCGGGCCATGCCGCCCTCGCTCAGCGCGTCCTCGATGAGCAGCGCGTCGGCGGAGTCGTCCTCCACCAGCAGGACGCTGAAGGTACGGGACGGGTTGAGGGCGTTCATCGGGTGGCTCCTGGTCTCCGTGGACACGGTTCCCCGGACGCGCGTGCGGGCGCGACGCGGAGAGGGGCGTACCCCGAATCCTAGGGATTCCTCCGCCCGGTCGACAACAGCCGTTGTCAGCCGGGCGGCCGCCCGGCGGCCGGGCATGCCCGGCCGCCGGGTCGGGACAGCCGGCTAGAACGCGCCGACGGCGAGCAGGATGCCGCACACCGCCAGGGTCGCGCCGACCACCGCGTTGAACACGGTCGTCATACGGTGGGGGCCGGCGCCGCCGCCGTGCGCCTCGGTCGCGGCCAGCCGGCCCCGCGGGTACTGGCCGCGGGCCACCCGGCCGCTGAACAGCACGAAGAACGCGCCCCACAGCGCCAGCAGCACACCCAGGGTCGTCCGCATCGGGCCTCCTTCTGTCAGGGCCCGCCGGCGCCCCGAGGAAGGCGGGGCGCCGGCGGGCTGCATCGGTTCGCCTTGCCCGAGGCGGCCACGGCAAACAGGGTGTCAGGAGGCGTCGGTGCGCGGGAAGACGTACTCGTCCAGCACGATGCCCAGAGCCACGGCGAAGGGGATGGCGACCAGACCGCCGATGATGCCGAGCAGTGAGCCGCCGGCCAGCACGGCGACCACGGTCACGACCGGATGGACGTTCACCGCGAACTTCATGGCGCGCGGCATGATCAGATAGTCCTCGGCGATCCGGAAGCCGATGTAGAAGACCGCGGTGGCCACCGCCACCGGCAGCGACGCCACCAGCGCCACCAGGCTGACCACCACTCCCCCGATGGTCGAGCCGATCACCGGCACCATGTCCATCAGCGCCACGAAGAAGCCCAGCGCGGCCGGGTACGGCACCCCGATCACCTCGCACCAGATGAAGGTGGCCAGGCCGGCGATCGCCGAGGTCGCGATGTTGCCGAGCATGAAGCGCCCGACACGGCTGAGGATCTCCTCGGAGACCTGCTCCACCCGGGGCCGGCGGGTGCCGGGCACGAAGCGGTAGCCGAAGGTCTTGATCGCGGGCAGCGCGGCCATCACGTACAAGGTGACGGTGATCACGATCACGGTCGAGGTGACGGCGCTGATCACCAGCTGGCCCGCGCCGAACACCCCGCCGGCCACGGAGGCGCCGCTGGAACCGAGTTGGGCCTGCGCCTTCTCGATGACGTGGTAGTGGTCCTCGAGCCGCCCCAGCGTGGAGTGGTGGTCGTGCAGCTGCACCCGCCAGCGCGGCACCGCGTCGGTCAGCGCGGTGACGGCCGCGGTGACCGGCGGGATGACCAGCGCGAGGAATCCGGCGAGCAGCCCGGCGAAGCCGGCCACCACCACGGCCACCGACCAGCCCCGGCGCAGCCCGAGCCGGCACAGCAGGCCCACCACCGGCTCCAGGCTGACCGCGATGAAGACGGCGAGCAGCAGCAGCGTCAGCAGCGCGCTGATCTGCAGCACGGTGTGCACCAGCATCCAGGCCAGTACCGCGCCGAGCCCGAGGCCGAAGCCGACCCGGAACCAGGAGGAGCGCTGGGTCGACGGCAGCGCGAGCGGCCGCCGCACCCAGCGCCGGGCCGGCTGCGCGGCGCCGGCCGGGTCCGCGCCGGGAGCGGGCGCGGGACCCGGCGCGGGATCCGGCGCGGGGCTCACCGCGTCCGCGGTGGACGGTGGCGCTGTGTCGGCCGGTGTCTCGGACATGGCGGTTTCTCCCTCGCGACGGTGGTCCCTGCGGGCCGGTTCGCGATGCGGCGCCGATCGGGCCGCGCGCCGCCGGCACGGCGTCGCATCGCGTCTACCCGCACCAACGGTGATGATTCGGGCCACGTCACTGGGTACCGCCGGTCGGCCGATACCCTCTGGGTGTATCCCCGCGACTGCCGGTGGCAGCACGTGTTGGGCGACGGTTCATGCCCGGATCATGCCCGGATCACCCAGATTTTCCTGTCGCCGGGCACAACCTTGATGAGCGATCGGCGGTCCAACGGATGTCAGGGGGAGGGGGACCGGTGACACCCATCGCTTCGGTCGCACACAGGCCCGGGCCGGGCCGGCGCGGACCGGCTGTCGCCGTGCCCGTACTGGTCGGCTTGGTCCTGCTGCTCGGCGCGTTGCTGGCGCCCAGGGCGGCTCACGCGGCGCCGCCCGAACAGCCGAACTGGATCTATGAGTTCTCCGGCTTCACCGCCACACCCGCGGCGACCGACTACGACCACCGCTCGGTGGCGCTGACCGGTCTGCTGCTGCGCCACCGGGCCCCGGACGGCCCGAGTGTGCCCGCGCCCGGGGAGACGGTGGACCTCGCGCAGTCCGCGGCCGGCGCGCCGTCGTCGGACACCTCCCCCGATGCCGGCTCCGGTACGTCCCCCGGTCCGGGCTCCGGTGCTTCCTCCGCTCCGTCCGCGCCCGATGACACGGTGTCCGGTCCGGCGGCCGGCGGCGCCCCGCTGGCCACCGTGACCACCGACGCCGCGGGCCGCTTCTGGCTGCAGAACGCGGTGGTGGACCAGCGGGCGGACCAGGACGGCGCCGCCGTGCCCGGTCCGTACACCGTCGTGATCCGCGCGGTCCATCACACCGCCGGCGATCCGGCGGCGGACGGGACCGAACCGGCCGGCGGCGAGACCGAGGCGCGGGTGGCGGTGACCGCCACGCCGAGCGTCGCCCGGCTGACGGTGGACTACCGGCTGGGCCCGGTGTCGGCCGCCGGGCGGAGGGTGACCGCCCTCGGCTCCTACCGGCGGGACAGCGGGCAGGGACCGCGGCCGCTCGCGGGCGCGGCCGTACGGGTGGAGTACCAGTCCCTGACCAGCGGTCAGCCGCTGGTCGAGAAGGCCGTCACCGGCTCGGACGGGCGTTTCTCCGTCACCTTCACGGCGAGCGCGGCCGGCACGGTGAGCACCGCGGTGGACGCCGCGCCCGACCCGTATCTCGATCCCGCGGCGGCGGACGGACTCAGCCGGCCGGTCGACGTGCCGCGGCCGCGGACCCCCTCGGCCGCGCCGCCGAGTCCGAGCGCCACCCTCATCCGGCTCGATCCCGTCCCGCTCGCCCATGTGGCCGCCCCGACCCGTACACCGACCCTTTTCCCCGCGTCCGGTCCCGCCCGCCCGACAGCTGCCGCGAAGCCCGTACAACCGGCGGACATGCCCAATAGGCTGGCCGTGACGGGCGGCGGAGCCTCCCGCGTGGCCTTCCTGACCGGGGGCAGCACCCTGCTCGCGGCGGGCCTGGTGCTGATGGTCGCGCGGCGGCGGATGAGGCCCGCGCGATGAGATGACCGGCGGCGCGCGACCTGGCCGCCGGTGGGGCGGCGGGGAGTCGCCGCCGATCGGGGCGGTGCACGGATGGGGGACGAGATGAGACCGCTGCAGGCGGGCGATCCGACGTCGGTCGGACAGGGGCGTTACCGCCTGGTCGGGCGGCTCGGCGAGGGCGGGATGGGCGTGGTGTACTTCGGCCGCTCACTGTCCGGGCGGGCCGTCGCGGTCAAGGTGGTGCGCCCCGAGCTGAGCACCGAGCCCGGCTTCCGCCGCCGCTTCGCCGACGAGGTGGCCGCGGCCCGCAGGGTCGGCGGTTTCCATACGGCGCCGGTGGTGGACGCCGATCCGGACGGGCGGCCGGCCTGGCTGGTCACGGCGTTCGTCCCGGGACCCACCCTGCAGTCGGTGCTGGTGAACGTGGGAGCGCTGCCGGTCGGCACGCTCACCGTGCTCGCGGCCGGGCTCGCCGAGGCGCTGGAGGCGATCCACCGGGTCGGGGTGATGCACCGCGATCTGAAGCCGGCCAACATCATCGTGGCCGAGGACGGTCCGCGGGTCATCGACTTCGGTATCGCCCGGGCGCTGGACGGCACCGCGCTGACCCAGACCGGGCTGCAGATCGGCACCCCCGGCTATCTCGCGCCCGAGCAGCTCACCGGCGGCGCGGTCACGCCCGCGGTGGACATGTTCGCGCTGGGTGTGGTGCTCAGCCAGGCGGCGGGCGCGTTCCCGTTCGGCGACGGTCCTTCGGCGGCCCGGCACTACCGGGTCGTGCACCAGGAGCCCGATCTGGGCGGGGTCCCGGCCGAGCTGCGGCCCCTGATCGCCGCGTGCCTGGCCAAGGACCCGGCCGACCGGCCGACCCCGGCGGACTTCCTGTCCCGGCTGACGGTTCACCAGCTGCCGGAGGGCGCGTGGCTTCCGGCCGAGGCGACGGCGATGCTGGCGCGGACCGAGCCGCCGCCCTCGAACACCGCCGACACCTACCAGGCGGCCGCGGCCGCCGCGGGCGCCGCCGCCCCGGCGCCGGCCGGCCCCGACGACCCGGCCGCCCCGGCCGAGGACGGCCCACCGGCCGCGGCTCCCCCCACTCCCCTGGCTCCCCGGACTCCCCCGGAGCGACCGGCTCCCCCCGCCGCCCCGGACCACCCGGCCACCGTCAAGGCCGCGTCCCTGCCGGCTTCGGCGTATCAGGCCCCGCCGGAGTCACCGGCGGCGGGCGCTCCCATCGGCGCTCCCCCCGGCCCCCCGGCCGGCTCCTCCTATCCGGCCACCGCCCGGGTGACGGCGAGTCCGGACCCGGGTGGCGCGTTCGGGCCGCCGGCCGGGTCGTACGGCTCCGACGGCGCCGCGGCGGGGCGGGGCCGGCGGCGGACGCTGCTGATCGTGGCCGCCGCGCTCGTGGTCGCCGCCGCGGCCGGGCTGGTGATGGCGCGGCCCTGGTCGGGCGGACCGGGCGGCTCCGGCCAGGCCGCCGGACCGGCCTCCTCCCCGTCCGCCAAGGGCTCGGCGGCCGGCGCCCCGGCCGCGGCGGCCCTGCCGGCCCAGCCGCTGCTGATCCGTGAGGACACCGCGCCGGGCTGGCCGTCGAAATGCCACGGGGTGATCGCCGTGCGCGACCCGGGCCGGGACGATCCGCGCCGGATCATCAGCGGCGGCAGCTGCGACATCCTTCCGGTGTGGGCGCCGGACCGCGCCACCTTCGCCTTCACCCGGAGCGGGCCGTCCAGCTCCGTCTGGGTCGCCGACGCGGACGGCTCGAACGCGCACCGGGTCGCGGCGATCTCCGGTGGGAAGGTGGCCTGGTCGCCGGACGGCACCCGGCTGGCGGTGACCCGGATCAAGGACGGCGTGCTGCAGATCTACACGGTGAACGTCTCCGACGGCTCCGCCCGGCAGCTCACCACCGGCACCGGGGCGGTCCAGGACCCGGAGTGGTCGCCGGACGGGCAGCAGCTGGCGGTGTGCATCCAGGCGCAGCCGGGCCTGTGGCAGATCAATCTGCTGAAGGTCTCCGATCCCACCGCCGCGCCCCGGCAGATCACCCACGGCACGCAGCGGGCGCTGGACCCGGTGTGGTCGCCGGACGGCAGCCGGCTGGCGTACACCTACGGCAAACCACTGGTCGGCAGTCAGGGCGACATTCACCTGATCGGGGCGGACGGCACCGGAGATCACCCGCTCGCCGCCAGCGCCGAGGAGGAGATGGACCCCACCTGGTCGCCGGACGGGAAATGGGTGGCCTATGTCCGCGGCGAGATCGCGACCCCCGCGGTGTGGGCGATCCGGGCCGATGGGACGGGGGCGCGTCGGCTCACCACCGGAGCGCTGCCCGAGGGTCATCCTTCCTGGAGTTGACAGGAGAAAACAGCCGCGTAACCTTTCGCGCCCTTCCTGGCAATAAGGAATTCACACGCCGTCCGGTTTCGAAGTCCCTGATCGCGGCTAACCCGCTGCTCAAGGGGGTTCCGTAAATTTCCCGCCAGCGCGGGACGGCGATGGGTGCGCTTTATGAGCGAACTGCGTGTGCTGTCGGTCTACGAAGGCTTCTTTTCCGGTGGAGCCCGTATTCTGCACAGCGATGTGATTCTCGGTCTGCACGGCGGTGCGCAGGAACACGCGGTACTGAGCATGCGGGGAGAAGTGCACCGGGAGGCGACCCGGCAGCGGATGGAGGACGACGCCTGTTACCGGGGTCTGACCGGAGCCAGCGTCCCGGTCACGGCGCTGCGCCGCGGTCCGGGCGAGGACACCGACGCGTTCAGCGCGGACGAGCTGGCCGCCACCGCCCGGGCGACCGCCGCCGCGGACGTGGTGCTGTCGCTGAAGGAGCAGCCGCTGGCGCTGCTCAACCAGGCCGGGCTGCCGCTGCGGCCGGTGGTGGTGTGCCTGCACCGCTCCGACCCGGAGAACCAGGGCCCGGCGCTGGACTCGCTGCGGGCGGCGGTCGAGGCGGGCCGGGTGCGGGCCGGTGTGTGCTGCGCGGAGTCGACCCGGGCGGCGTACGCGGCGGCCGGGATCCCGGCCGAACTGCTGCACGTGGTCCCCAACGGGGTCGACCTGCTCCGCTTCCGCCCCGATCCGGTACGCCGGGCCCGGTGGCGGGCGTCGCTGGGCGTCATGCCGGAAGCGCCGCTGGTGGTCTTCGCGGCGCGGTACGCCGAGATGAAGAACGTGCCGCTGTTCCTGCGGGCGGCGCGGCGGTTCCTGCGGCAGGAACCGCGCGGGCACGTGCTGATGTGCGGCGCGGGCATGACCGGCGACAATCCGGAGCTGCGGGCGGACATCGACGCCGCGCTCGGCGACGAGCCGTGGCTGGCCGAGCGGATGTCGCTGCTCGGGGTGCGCTGCGACATGGAGTCGCTGTACGCCGCCGCCGACGTCGTCTCGCTCACCTCGTCGTCCGGCGAGGCGGCGCCGCTGTGCCTGATCGAGGGCATGATGTGCGGCGCCGTGCCGGTGAGCACCGACATCGGTGACACCGCGTCCCTGGTCGCCGGGCACGGACTGATCACCCCGCCGGACCCGGTGGTGATCGCGGCGGCCTGGACCGAGGCGGCGGCGCGTGCCGCCGACTTCGCCCCGGCTCTGGAGCTCAGCCGCGAGCGCTTCAGCCGCACCCGGATGATCGCCGCCTACGGCACGCTGATCGAACAGGTCCACCACGGCCTGGCACCGGTCGCCCCGGCCGCGGTGCAGGAGCCGTTCTAGCCCGGGGCTCCGCGCCCGCCGCCCGGTGACCGGTCACCGGGCGGCGACGGGGGCCGGCCGCTGCCCGCTCGTACGCCGTCAGGCGGGTCCGTACAGCTCGCGGTAGGCGGGGAAACTGCCGCCCGGGCCGCTGACGCCGTCGGCCGCCAGGACGGCGTGCACGATGGCGCGGGCCAGGGTGTCGGCGCCCGCCGCCAGGATCTCGTTCACCGCGGCGTCGTCGGTGCCCTCCGGGTCCGGCGGGCGCCGGCCGGTGGCCAGCGCGAAGACGGTGTCGCCGTCGGACAGCAGGTGGGCCGGCCGTATCGCGCGGGCCAGACCGTCGTGGGCGGCGCCCGCCAGCCGCTGCGCCCTGGCCCGGCTCAGCGTCGCGTCGGTGGCCACCACGGCAAGGGTGGTGTTGAACGGCGCCGGCTGCCGCACGGCGGCCAGCCGGTCCCGCGCCCGGGCCACCACGGCGGCCGGCCGCGCGCCGCCGGCCGGCCCGAACTCGGCGCTCCACGCGGCTCCGGCGCCCCACAGCGCGCCCGTATCGGGGTCGACGACGGAGCCGGACGCGTTGACGACCGCCAGCGCGGCCACCGCCGTTCCGGACGGCAGCAGCCAACTGGCCGTACCCACACCGCCCTTGAGGCCACCGGCCACCGCGCCCGTACCGGCGCCGACACAGCCCTGCGGCACCGGGGCCCCCTCCGGGGTCGCGTCGGCGGCGGCCACCGCCGCGCGGCCGAGGTCCGGGCCCGGGCGGGCGTCCCAGCGCCCGCCGCGGCCGAGGTCGAAGAGCGCGGCGGCGGGCACCACCGGCACCACCCGGCCGGGGCCGCCGACCGGGAAGCCGCGGCCGTGCTCCTCCAGCCAGGCCACCACCCCTGAGGCGGCGTCGAGTCCGAAGGCGCTGCCGCCGGTGAGCACGACCGCCTCGATCCGCTGCACCAGATTGCGCGGGTCGAGCGCGTCGGTCTCCCGGGTGCCGGGCCCGCCGCCGCGTACGTCCACGGCGGTGACGGCGCCGCCCTCCGGCGCCAGCACCACGGTGACCCCGGTCAGCCAGCCGTCGCCCCGGCGGCCGGCGTGGCCGACCCGCAGTCCGCCGACATCGGTGAGCGCGTTCGCCGGGCCCGGCCGTCCCGCTTCGGTCATCCGCTCCGCCTCCTCGCGCCGGCCCGCGCCTGCCGCCGCC
Source organism: Streptomyces polygonati (assembly GCF_042650325.1). Classification (NCBI taxonomy): domain Bacteria; kingdom Bacillati; phylum Actinomycetota; class Actinomycetes; order Kitasatosporales; family Streptomycetaceae; genus Streptomyces; species Streptomyces polygonati. Next base: position 9,925 of record NZ_JBHSBB010000028.1, read on the forward strand.
GGCCGCCTCCAGCTTCACACCCGGGGCGGCGACCGGCACCGCGGGGGGTGTCCGGGGGGCGACGCCTCGTCAGGGCCGCAGCAGCGAGCGGGCGGCGGCGTCCTCGCCGGCCTCCAGCAGATTGGCGGCGGCGCCGACGATCAGCGGATCGGGGGTGCCGACGATCTCCGGGTCCTTGTCCGCGTAGTCGAAGCGGTCCAGCACGCTGCGCATGGCCTCCACCCGGGCGCGCTTCTTGTCGTTGCTCTTGACCACCGTCCACGGGGCGTGCTCGGTGTCGGTCTCCTGGAACATCGACACCTTGGCCTCGGTGTAGCGGTCCCACAGGTCGAGGGAGGCCAGGTCCATCGGGCTGAGCTTCCACTGCCGCACCGGGTCCACCTGGCGGATGGTGAAGCGGGTGCGCTGCTCGTTGCGGGAGACCGAGAACCAGAACTTCACCAGGTGGATGCCGTCGTCCACCAGCATCCGCTCGAAGGCGGGTGCCTGCCGCATGAAGCGGTGGTACTCGTCGTCGGAGCAGAAGCCCATCACCCGCTCCACACCGGCCCGGTTGTACCAGGACCGGTCGAAGAGCACGATCTCGCCCGCCGTCGGCAGCTGCGAGACGTACCGCTGGAAGTACCACTCGCCGCTCTCGCGCTCGCTGGGCTTCTCCAGGGCGATCACCCGGGCGCCGCGCGGGTTGAGGTGCTCTATGAAGCGCTTGATGGTGCCGCCCTTGCCGGCCGCGTCCCGTCCCTCGAAGACGATGACCAGGCGCTGGCCGGTCTCCTTGACCCAGCGCTGCAGCTTGAGCAGCTCGATCTGCTGCAGCCGCTTGTGGTGCTCGTACTCGGGCCGCTCCATCCGCTCGTCGTAGGGGTAGTTCTCCCGCCAGGTGTCGACGACGCTGCCGTCGGGACGGATCAGCACCGGGTCGTCCTGGTCGCTGTAATCCACCGTCATGCCCTCGAGGAGCCGCATTTCATTGCTGGAGACACTGGTGCTCATAGTGCTGCCGGTCCGCCTTCCGCCGTCGCGCTAGTGGAACTGGGGGATGATCAGGTACAGCCCGTACAGCACCACGCATGCGCACACCAGGAAGCATGCGCCCGCGCTGACCTGCTGGAACGTACCATTGCCGCCTTCGGCGCGTACCGACTCCCTCTCGTCCAGGGCGCGCACCCCCAGGGCGAACAGGACGACCACCCCGACAGTGGCGCCGATGCTCACCACGGCGACCTCGGCCAGGGATCCCCAGTCGATGCTCATGTCCGCTCTCCCTGTCTCTTCCGGTTGTCTTCTGCTCAGGCTTCGGCCCCGGCACGCCTGGCCGGGTCGATCGAGGCGTGCGGGACGCTGTTGACGTTCTCGGAGTGCACCGGGTTGCGGCGGGACAGGGCGACGATCACCACGGCGACGGCCAGCGCGGCCAGCGCGATCAGTACGGTGCCCAGAGTGCCGCCGTGCACCACCGCGCCGGCCGCGAGCGCGCCGACCACCGCGGCGGCGGGCAGCGTGACCAGCCAGGCCAGGGCCATCCGGCCCGCGGTGCCCCAGCGGACCTCGGCGAGCTTGCGGCCGACCCCGGCGCCGAGGATGCCGCCGGAGCAGACCTGGGTGGTGGACAGCGCGAAGCCGAGGTTGGCCGAGGTCAGGATCACCGCGGTGGCGGCGGACTCGGCGGCGAAGCCCTGCGGCGACTCGATGTCCACCAGGCCCTTGCCCATGGTGCGGATGATCCGCCAGCCGCCGATGTACGTACCGGTGGCGATGGCCAGGCCGGCGGTGAGGATCACCCACAGCGGCGGGCCCGCGTTCTTGCCCAGGGCGCCGCAGGAGATCAGCGCCAGGGTGATGACGCCCATCGTCTTCTGCGCGTCGTTGGTGCCGTGGGCCAGCGAGACCAGCGACGCCGAGGCGACCTGCCCGCTGCGGAAGCCCCTGGAGACGGTGTCCTTCTTGGCCCGCTGGGTGAGCCGGTAGGCGAGGTAGGTGGCGCCGAGCGCGGCCAGGCCGGCCACGATCGGCGAGGCGACCGCCGGGATCAGGATCTTCTCGACCACCTTGTCGAAGTGCACTCCGCTGCGCCCGGCGCCCACCCACACGGCGCCGATCAGCCCGCCGAACAGCGCGTGCGAGGAGCTGGAGGGCAGGCCCAGCAGCCAGGTCATCAGATTCCACAGGATGGCGCCGATCAGCCCGGCGAAGATCATGCCGGGGGTGACGAGCGCGTCGTTGACGATGCCGCCCGAGATCGTTTTCGCCACCTCGGTGGACAGAAAGGCGCCGACCAGGTTCAGCGCCCCGCTGATCAGTACCGCGACCTTGGGCCGCAGCGCACCGGTCGCGATGGAGGTGGCCATCGCGTTGGCCGTGTCATGGAAACCGTTCGTGAAGTCGAAGGCCAGAGCCGTGACGATGACCATTGCCACAAGGAAGGTGATGTGGTCCATGTCACCAGGTAATCAGGGGCGGGCATACGAACAGGGAAGGACACGTGAAGGGGGGGTACACGATGAACATGGGGCGCGCGAAGAACGGTGGCGGGCCCGGCGCGGCGGACCGGGGCCCCGGGACGGGGCCGGGGGCGTGCGCGGCCCACCGGGAGCGGTAGCCGGGCTCGCCGTACGGCGAAGGACCCGTCGGCGGCCGCCGGACGGGGGTGCGCCAGGCGTGCCCGGTGCGGTCGGCCGCGCACCGCGGCCTCGTGCACGGTGACGCCGGGGCCGGGCAGGCCGGTGCGGCGGGCGTGGCCGCCGGTGGACCGGAACGGCTCGGTAGCTCCGGACGCCGGGCCACCAGCGCGTCCAGCCTGTCGAGTCATCCGATGTCAGGGCCGCCCAAAGGCCCAACTGGCCGTGAACCGTGGCCGAAAGGCGGCAGTCATCCGAACTCTGTCCGTTGGCCAAAGGATTGGCCTGACGGATCGGGGGCACTACAGTCCTGGCCGTCCCCTGCCGTCACCGCACAGGGCACGCGCTTCACGCTCCTCATCCCCCACACCAGGAGTCCCCTATGCCACATCATCCGTTCTCCCCGGCCGGCCGCAGGGCGCTGGGCCTGCTCGGCGCCGCTCTCGCGGCCGGGCTCTTCGCCCCGCTGCCCGCCATGGCCGCCACCGGCGCGCCGCACGGCGCGTCCGCCGCCGCGAGCACGCCCGCCGCCGCTCCCACCGACGGCTGGAGCGGCAGCTGGTCGGTGTCCCCGCAGAGCGGCGGGCCCTCGTACAGCAACCAGACCCTGCGCCAGATCGTGCACACCAGCATCGGCGGCAGCTCGGCGCGGCTGCGGATCTCCAACGCCTTCGGCTCCGCGGCGCTGACCGTCCGGGATGTGCATGTGGCGCAGCGCACCTCCGGCTCGTCGGTGTCGACCGGCACCGACCGTGCCGTGACCTTCGGCGGGCAGTCCTCGGTGACCGTCGCCGCCGGGGCGGTCGCGGTCAGCGACAACGTGTCGTTCACGGTGGCCGCGCAGTCCGATGTCGCGGTCAGCTTCTATCTGCCGAACGCCACCGGTTCGGCGACCTACCACCAGCAGGGCACCCAGACCAACTACGTGGCCGGCGGCGATGTCAGCGCCAACGCCACTCTCAATGGGGCCTCCACCAACGGCAGTTACTCCTTCCTCACCAACCTGGACGTGCAGAATCCGGCGGCCCAGGGCTCGGTGGTCACCCTCGGCGCGTCGATCACCGACGGGGTCGCCTCCTCCCAGGACTCCAACAAGCGCTGGCCCAACGACCTGGCCCGCCGGCTGTCGGACAGCGGCCGTACGATCGGCGTGCTCAACCAGGGCATCAGCGGCAACAAGCTGCTCAGCGACGGCGCCGGCCAGAGCGCCCTCAACCGCTTCGACCGCGATGTGGTCGGTCAGCCCGGAGTGCGCTGGGTGATCTTCTCCGACGACCCGATCAACGACCTCGGCGCGGGCAGCGGTGCGCCGACCGGCGCCCAACTGATCAGCGGGCTCCAGCAGTTGATCTCCCGGGCACACCAGGCGGGGCTGTCCTTCCTGTGCTCGACGCTCACCCCCTTCCAGGGCTCCGGCGGCTGGACACAGGCCGGCGAGACGGCCAGGGCCTCGATCAACTCCTTCATCCGCGGCTCGGGCAGCGGCTGCGACGGTGTGGTGGACCAGGACACCGCGACCCACGACCCGGCCAACCCGACCCGCTATCTGCCGGCGTACGACGCCGGTGACCACCTGCACCCGAACGAGGCGGGTCTGCAGGCCATCGCCAACGCGGTCGACCTCAATCTGTTCGGCGCCTCCACCCAGCCGTCCGGGGGCTTCGTCGCGCTGCGCGCGCACGCCAACGGCAAGTGGGTCACCGCGCCCAACGGCGGCTCGTCCGCGCTGATCGCCAGCGGGGACGCGATCGGCACGGCTCAGCAGTTCGACGAGATCAACCAGGGCAACGGCCTGATCGCACTGCGCTCGCACGCCAACAGCCTGATCGTCACCGCCGAGAACGCCGGCGCCGCGCCGCTGATCGCCAACCGGACCGCGGCCGGCTCCTGGGAGACCTTCCAGCTCCTCCAGAACCCCGACGGGAGCTTCAGTCTCAAGGCGCAGATCAACGGCAAGTATGTGACGGCGGAGAACGCGGGCGCCGCCTCCCTGATCGCCAACCGCGACGCGGTCGGCCCGTGGGAGGAGTTCGACATCGCTACGTCCTAGGCGGTGTGACCTCCCCGGGCGCCGCTGCCGGTCCCGCCCCGCCGACGACCGGCAGCACGATCCGGGAGGGGCGGTCCGGGTCGTGGAAGACGGTACGGACCGCCCGCGGCGAGGCGTTCTCCCACCGGGGGTGACCGGCCGCCGCCACCTGGAGCCGCAGCCGGTGCCCCGGGCCGAAGACATGGGCGGTCGACCACAGGTCGATCACCATCTCGGCCGGGCCCGGCCCGGCGGTGCGGACGATGCCGTCGGTGAGGTTGACGGAGGTGCCGTCCGGCGCCACATCGCACAACCGGGCCACCCAGTCGGCCGGACCGGCGCTGGCGGCCGCGACGAGGGCGACGCGGACCCGGCCGACGACCTCCAGAGGCTCGGCCAGCGGGGGGCCGGTCCAGACCAGCACGTCCGGACGGGCCTCGACCGCCCGCTGGTCGAAGGGGCCGGCCGGGTACGCGGCGGTGAGCAGCAGCGCGCCGCCGCGTACCGGCGCGGGGTCCGCCGGGTCGTGGCGGAAGGCGTCGGGGGCCTCGTCCGCTTCCGGCGGCCAGAGCGACAAAGCGCCGTCGCGGCGCAGGAACCACGGCGTCGGGACCGCCTCGGGCGGCCAACTGTCGAGCCGTCGCCATGTATTGGCACCCGTGACGAACACCAGCGCCGACGACCCGGCGACCGCCTCCGCCGCCGGTCCGCTCCCCAACACGGCGTCCAGCCAGTCCAGTCGCAGGTCCAGCAGCGAGCGGCCGCCGTCGATCGCGGCCTGGCCGGCGCCCGGGCCGAAGTCGCGGGCGCCGACACGGGCGGTCTGCTCCTCGTGCGACCAGGGACCGACCACGAGGGCGGCCGGATGCCCGCTCGCCCGGGCCCGTATGTGCTGGTCGAGGCTGCCCTGCAGGAAGGCGTCGTACCAGCCCGCCACGGTGAAGGTGGGCAACCCGGGCTGTCGTGAGCCGTCGAAGGCGGGGCGGACTGCGGGTCCACCGGAGCGTCCGGGCAGGGGGAGTTCGCGCAGCATCGGCGGGTCCCAGGCGGCGAGCGGCGCCTGCACCGCATGGAGGGCGGCGACGGCGTCCGCCCACTCCCCCAGCGCCCGGCGGCGTTCGCGCGGCGCCGCGGCGTGGCGCCGGCGGAGGACCTCGTAGCCGAGGCCGAGGGTCCACTGGGCGAGCAGGCCGCGTTCGGGTACGCCGCCGCGGGCCAGCAGACCGTCCTCGGGCTCCGACCAGGTGAACTCCGGCATCAGCGCCACGAGTTCGGGCGGTCTCGCGGCGGCGGCCGCCCACTGGGCATGCCCCAGGTAGCTGGGGCCGTACATCGCGACCCGGCCGTCCGCGCCAGGCAGGGCGGCGGCCCAGCGGACCGTGTCGTAGCCGTCGTCGTACTCGTTGACCAGCGGTTCCCAGTCGCCGTCCGAGGCGAAGCGGCCCCGGGTGTCCTGGATGACGACGAGGTAGCCGCGGCGGGCGGCGGCCGAGGGGGCGAGCCGGGCGAGGATGCCGGGGTCCTGCTTGCCGTACGGGCCGCGGGCGAGCAGCACCGGCCAGGGACCGCTGCCGGTGGGCGGGCGGTGGATGTCGGCGCGCAGTACCGTCCCGTCGCGCATGACGGCCTCGCCGTCGAGCCGTACGTCCATGGGAGCTTCCTCGCCGGTCCGGGAAAGCCCCCGCCGCGGACAAGACGGCGGGGGCAGTCGATATGACGGTACGTCAGTTCGCTCGGGCGGGCCGGTCAGCTGACGCTGAGGTCGTCCACGTAACCCCGGTAACCGCCGGTTCCACCCGGGTGGTCGTAGCCGACGAGGATGCGGGCGATCTGCTTGTTGGCGCTCTTCGTGGCCAGGTTGACGGTGACGTGGTTCCAGGTGTCGAGCGTCAAGTGGCCGCACTGGTGGGCCGGATGGACCTGGTTGCCGTTCTGGTCCACGGCCCCGGAGTCCCGCAGCGTGCTGTTGTCGGTGAAGACCATGTCCACCGCCGCGCAGCTGCTCTCGGTCGAACCGGCCGGCACCCAGGGGGTGGTGGCGTTGGACTGCGGGTAGATCCAGTAACTCAGGGTCTTGGCGGTGCCGATGTTCAGCGGTGATGCGCTGAGGTCGAAGACCTTCAGATAGGCGTGGGCGCCGGTGCCCGAGGCCGAGCCGGAGTACATCAGCGCGCTGCTGCCGGTGTGCGAGGTCTCGCCGGTCCGCGGGCCCGCCTGCGGACCGGTCGAGTCGGAGTTGATACCGGTGACACCCACGCTGTTGCCGCCCGCGGTGTCCACGGTGTCGGTCCAGCTCGGCGCCGGGTCGCCCGACTCGAAGCCGGAACTGAAACTGGTGCTGGTTCCGCCGGTGCCGCCGGTGCCGGTACCGAGCGGCTGCGCCAGCTGGGTCTGCACGGTGGCGTAGGACGTCCCGGGCTGGGCCAGGGTGATCGTCTCGCCGACCGACGTGGCCAGGGTGATCTTCGCGCCGGAGACGGTGCCGGCGTCGGCGCCGTTGCGGTACACCTGCACGCTCTTGCCCGGCCAGGGGTTGGTGACCACCAGGTTGCCCCCGCTCTGGCTGACCGCCCGTACGTACTGCACCGTGTTGCCGGCGATGCTGCTGGAGACGAGGAAGTCGCCCGCCGCCATCAGGTCGCCGAACTTCGCGTCGGAGTTGGCCGGCCAGTCGGCGAAGACCTTGACGTCCTTCTGGAAGGACTGGAGCAGCATCTCGTCGAGACCGGAGGTGATGACGTTGAGGTTCTCGATGCCGCCGCCGTTGTGGTGGATGCCGAGGTTGTTGAAGCTGTCGCTGACCGCCTCGGTGTGCATGTTGCTGAGGATGGTGGCGGGGTTGTAGCCGACCCGGGCCGCCGCCGGGTAGAAGGTGGCCGGCGCGTTGTCGGTGTGCCAGCGGGCGAGTTGGTCGATGGTGTTGCGGGCGGTCTGCAGCGTGGTGGCGTCGCTGTCGAGGCCCACCTGGTTGCCGGGGTAGACCGCCTGGATGGCGATGTCGTTGCTGTCGTTGACCCAGTCGGCGCCGACCGAGGTCTCCCGGAAGACGGTCTGGTTGTTGCGGCTCATGGTGGGCAGCGGCGCCAGATGCGCGTCGATGTCCTGCCAGGTCGCGCGGCTGCCGGAGTCCTGGTTGAGCGCGGTGCTCATGTCGGTCAGGCCCTGGAAGAGCAGATGCACCAGGCCGAGCGAGAGGATGCTGTTGGTCTGCGGGTAGGCGTTGTCCTCCTGCGGCGCGTCATTGGTGATGTTGTACGTGCCGGAGGAGTCCTTGGTCAGGTAGTTCTGCCAGAACAGCCCGACCTGCTTCAGATACGGGTACACGGTGGCCGCGTACGTCGTGTCCCGGGTCTGCTGGAACCGCATGATCATGTCGCTGGCCAGATTGACCGCGTTGGACTTCTGGTTGTGCAGATTGGTGTCGGCGCTGGTCGCCTTGGGCGAGATGCCGACCGGGTAGAGCACGCCCTGGAGGCCGTTGGACTGGGCGAGTTGCTGGCCGCGGGTCATCCAGTCCAGCACCGGCTGGTCGTAGGCGGCCATCTGGTCGATGTGGTTGGTGGTCAGCGCGGCGTAGAACGGCGCCTCGTAGTTGTAGTTGGTGTGGTAGTCGCCGTTCCAGTTCATGTTGCCGGTGATCCAGTTGCCCCACAGCCCCGGCGCGTACTCACCGCCGCGCGAGATGCAGGCCAGCAGATAGAGGGAGCCGTACCAGCTCTTCTCCACCGACTTGTCGGCGATCTGCACATACGACCGGGACCAGTAGCCGGCCCACCAGTTCTGGTGCGTGGTGCTCAGCGCGTCGACATCGGCCTGCGCGAGGCCGCTCACCATCGAGGTGGCGCTCGCCTGGTAGCCGCTGCTGTCGATGTTGCTGAGCGTCGAGGCCACGAAGGTGTACGTGGTGCCCGGTTGCAGGGTGACGCTGATCTTGTTGCCGGAGACACTCGGGCTGCCGCCGATGACCCGGGAGGCGACCCGCGCCAGCGGGTTCCCGGTGGTGCCGTCGGCGGCCACATCGGCGTTGAGCACGCTGCCGCTGGTGGAGACGGTGGGCGCGGCGCCACTGCCGTTCTGCACCGTGAAGGACGCGTTCTGACTGCCGCCACCGCTCAGCGTCATCGAGGTGACCAGCAGATTCTCGGTCGCCGACACCCAACTCGTGGTGTTCAGCGTGGAGCCGCCGAGCACATAGGTGCCCTTGACCTGGGCGTGCGCGATGTCCTGGACGACGTGGTAACTCGCGCCGCTCAGACCGGGAACGGCCAGCACGATCCGGCCCAGCGGCCGGATGGCATGGCTGGACGCCGAGAAGAAGTCGTTCTTGCCGAGATAGAAGGTCTGGTTGTCGATCGACCCGCCGACGGCGACACCGACATCGCCATTGCCCATCTCGGGGGCGTCGACGGTCTCGCCGCTCGTGAGGTTGGTCGGCGGGGAATTCCACACGCCCTGGTACTGGGCGACGGTGTTCTTCCCCTGATTCGCCGTGATGGTGTCGGCCATCGCCGGCTGGGCCAGCACGGTGGTCAGCGCGGTGCCGATCAGGGCCGCCGCGGTGGCGGCGGCGCCCGTCGCTCTGACCAGGGGACTCCTGGCCGGCGATCTGCGGGCAAGCGACGTGAGCCTCATAGGGGCTGCTGCCTCTCTTCGGACAGGGTGACTGCCGCCGAACCCGCACGGTGCTCACCGGCCGCCGCGCCATCCATCCGATGTTTCCGGATGACAGCGTTGTCAGCCGCCGCCCCCGGGCAGGGGTCGCGGCGACAGGTCCGCCGGATCGGCACGGACAGTGAATGACCAGGTGAAACCGTTTGGTCCAGCGGTGCACTTGATGGGGGGAACGGTCTGAAGGACCGGCGTCTCACCGGACCCTCCGCGTTCTCCCGGGGGGCGGCTCGCGGCCCGAGAGAACGTTATCTTCGGATGTCTGCGTCGTTTATAGAGGCGCCCGCCCGCAGTTGTAAAGGGGCCGGGGCCGCGTCCGCGGCGTCAGGACGCGCCCGCGGCAGCCACGGCGGCCGTAAAAACGGAGCCGGCGGCCGACCCGCCCCGCAGGCCCCGGCACCCGGCGGGCCCGCCGGCCCGCATCTGGCCGGCAACCTTCACCCCGGGGCCCCTCAGGGCCCGATCTCCCCCGTCCCCCGCACGATCAACCGCGTCGGCACCGTCACCGTCCGCACCGGCCCCCCCGGTTCCGCCAAGCGCGAGCGAAACAGCTCGATGGCGGTCCGCCCGATCTCCACATCCCCCTGCGCCACCACCGTCAGCCCGGGCCGCAGCAGATCCGCCAGCCCGAAGTCGTCGAACCCGACCAGCGCCGTACTCCCGAAGTCCGGGCCGAGCGCGCGGATCAGCGCCACCGTCGTGTTGAAGTTGCCCGTGACGATCGCGGTGACCGGCTCGGCCCGGCGCCGCAGGCTCTCCAGCGCCGCCGCGATCCGCTCCTGCTCGATCGGGCCGGGATGCACCATGCCGTCGAGCGGCTCGCCGATGCCGCTCAGCGCCTCGCGGAAGGCCGCCGCCCGCTCCCGCCCGGTGTAGATCCGCTCGTCGTCGCCGATGTAGCCGATCCGCCGGTGCCCCTGGGCGGCGAGGTGCGCGAACGCCTGCTGGATACCGCCGCGGTTGTCGGACAGCACCGTGTCCACGGCCACGCCGGTGGCCGGCCGGTCGAAGGCCACCACCGCGAGCCCCGAGTCGATCTCGGCCTGGAGATACTGATGCCCGTCGGCGATCGGCTCGATGATGATGCCGTCCATCCGCCGCCGGCACATCGACATCACCGCGTCGCGCTCGCGCTCCTCGTCGTCCTCGGTGGACATCGCCACCACGGTCAGCCCGACACCGCGGGCCGACTCGTCGATCGCCCGCAGCACCGGGTGCGCGTCGGCTATGTGCCGGACGGCCGCGCCGATGGTGCCGGTCCGTCCGCTGCGCAACTGCCGGGCGCGCTCGTCGGGTTGATAGCCGAGATGGTCGATGGCCCGCCTGATCCGCTCGGCGAGCTGGTCACCGACGGTGGCATCGCCGTTGACCACCCGGGAGACGGTCCGCAGCGCGACACCGGCCTCGCGGGCCACATCGACCATCGTCGGCCTGCGCGGACGCGACAGCCCACGCTTACCGACAGCACCAGGACCAGGCACGTGGCTTCCCTTCGCTCGATCCCAACACACCGCGCATCACACCGCGTACACGACGCGCTCATGACTCTCCCCCGCCGTCCCGAGACCGGTCCGTGATCGCCGGGGGACTTGACTTGCTGTCGCGGAACCATACTGTACTCGGCGAGACAACGTTATCTCGCCGACGAGATGCGGTCGCGTCCACGACGTCCCCAGGGCGTCCCACGTGGCATGCCCCGCGTCCGGGCCCAGGTATCCGTCTTCCTGACACTCCACCCCGGAAAGGGACGGCCATGCTCAGACGAAGTGCCGCCGTAATAGCCGCCGCAGGTCTCGCCCTGCTCGCCGCGTGCTCCAACTCGGCCTCGGACGGCGGCTCGGCCAGCGGCGGCAAGACGCTGACCTATCTCACCTTCAACAGCCCCTCACTGACCCCGGCGTTCTGGAAGGCCTCCATCGCCAGGGCGGAGAAGGCGGTACCGGGCACGTCCATCAAGCAGGTGGTGGCTCCCAGCACCGACCGCGACTCGTACGCCAAGCAGTTGCAGGCCTCGGGCCAGTTCCCCGACCTGCTGCAGTCGATCACGCCCTCGCAGTACACCGCGGCCGGGCTGCTGCAGCCGTACGACCAGGCGTGGATCGACCAGAACTTCCTGCTGCCGCAGGGCAACGCGATCAAGGGCAAGGTCTACATCCCGCCGACCAACTCGCAGATCATCCCGCTGGTCTTCTACAACAAGAAGCTGTTCACCCAGGCCGGGGTGCAGCCGCCGACCACCTGGCAGCAGTTCCTGGACGTCTCCGCCAAGCTCAAGTCGGCCGGTGTCACACCGATCGAGCTGGGCGGCAACGACCCGTTCGCCGCGGCCATGCCGCTGACCGGGGCGATCAGCGCGGATGTGCTCGGCAAGAACCCGCAGTGGATCCAGCAGCGTTACGCCGGCACGGTGAAGTTCTCCGACGCCGACGTGGTCACCGCCGCGTCGAAGATGCGCACGCTGGTCGAGAAGGACTACTTCGAGCAGGGCGCGCTCAACGTCAGCTACGCCGACTCGATCAAGAACTTCAACGCGGGCAAGGCCGCGATGTATCCGATGGGCAGCTGGTACCTCGGCTCGATCCCGAAGGACCAGTGGAGCAACATCGGCGTCTTCCCGTGGCCGACCGACGACGGTTCCGTGGTGGTGCCGTTCGCGGTGGGCGGCTCGATGGCGATCAGCACCAAGGCCAAGGACGTGGCGGTGGCGACCACCTTCGCCAAGACCTGGTCGCTCGACCCGGACAACCTGAAGGCGCTGATCGAGGGCGACGGCGCCTACCCGATGCTGAAGGGCAAGACCCTGGCGGACTACGGCGTCACGGTCTCTCCGGCGTTCAGCGCCTCCTACGCCTATGTCACCAAGACCAACACCAAGGTCAGCGCGATCGGTTGGGCGACCAATGACGACGCGCTGCCGGGCTCGCTGAACAACGACTTCTACGCGGCGGCGCAGGCGCTGTTCAACAGCAAGGACGTCAAGGGCGAGATGTCCAAGCTCGACCAGTCCTGGGACACCGCGACCAAGTGACCGCCGCGAGCCATGACTACCGGCATGAAAGGAGGGGGACGGTGAAACCGGTCTCACAGTGGTTTCGCGACACCTCACAGGACCTGGGGCTGCGGCTGATCGCCGCGCTCGGTCTGCTGCTCTATGTGGTCTTCATCGTTGTGCCGGTCTTCATGAGCCTGCGCAGCAGCTTCACCGACGAGAACCCGCTGAAGTCCGGCAGCGACTGGGTCGGCTTCGCCAACTACTCGGAGATGCTGCACGACAGCCAGTTGCGCGACAGCGTGGTCTACACGCTGGCACTGGCGATCGGGGTGACGGTGGTGGCCAACATCATCGGCCTCGCCTTCGCGATGCTGCTGGACCGCACCCAGTTGACCTACCGGGTGCTGCGGACGATCGCGTTCCTGCCGCAGGTGATCTCCGGCGTGATCGTCGGCTTCGTCTGGAAGACGATCTTCACCGAGAACGGCCTGCTCAACAACCTGCTGACCAAGACGCATCTGGCCGGCCAGCCGGTGGACTGGCTGGGCAAACCGCATCTGGCCCAGCTCTCGGTGGGCATCGTGGTCGCCTGGGTGCTGTCCGGCTTCACCACCGTCGTCTATCTCGCGGCGCTGCAGAACATCCCCCGTGAGCTGTACGACGCGGGGTCCATCGACGGGGCCAACTCCCGTCAGCAGTTCCGGATGATCACCCTGCGGATGGTCGCCCCGGCGACCACCATCAGCGTGACCATCTCGCTGATCACCGTTCTGAAGCTGTACGACATCATCACCGTGCTCACCTCCGGCGGACCGGCCAACGCCACGCAGTCCACCGCGCAGTACATCGTGAAGATGGCGTTCACCAACGACCGGTTCGGCTACGCCTCGTCCGTCGCGATGTTCCTGCTCGCGCTGTCGGCGGTCATCGCCCTGTCCGTCACCAGCATCCTGCGCCGCAGGGAGGTAGACCTGTGACCGTCCAGCACGCCTCCTCCTCGCGGCCGGCTATCCGCCCCACCGCGCCCCGGCGCCGACCGGACAACCCGGCACCGCGCAAGGCCCGCCGCGGGCTGCTCAGCCCGGCCCGGCTGACGCTGGCGGTCGTCGTGGTGCTGATCTTCGTCAGCCCGATCTATCTGACCATCGTCAACGCGTTCAAGAAGGAGTCCGACATCGTCGCCGACCCGGCGGCGCCCCCCATCCATCCGACGCTGGGCAATCTGTCCACCGCGCTGAAGCGGCCCGACCACCTGCTGCAACTGGGCCTGCGCAACTCGCTGATCGTGGTGATCTGCTCGGTGGTGCTGCTGATCCCGCTGGGGTCGGCGTTCAGCTTCTACATCTCGCGCCGCCGCACCCGGACCCGGTCCGCGATCCTCGCGGTGCTGGCCGCCGGGCTGATGATCCCGCCGCAGGTGGTCCTGCTGCCGACCATCCGCATCCTGACCTTCCTCGGCCTGGACCACACCTATCCGGGCCTGATCCTGTCCAATCTGGGCGGCGGCTACTTCTCCTTCGCGGTCTTCGTCTATGTCGGTTTCATGCGGGCGGTCCCGGACGAGATCGTCGAGGCGGCCCGGCTGGACGGCGCCGGCGGTCTGCGGATCTGGTGGACGATCATCATGCCGCTGGTCCGGCCGGCCTCCGCGACCGTGGCGATCTTCCTGTCGCTGTGGATCTGGAACGACTTCCTCAACCCGCAGTTCATCCTCGGCCCCTTGCAGGGCCAGACCATCACCACCGGTCTCTATCTCTCCGTGGGGCAGTTCCAGATGGATTACGGACAGCTGTTCGGCATCATGTTCCTCGCCGGGATCATCCCGGTCGTGGGATATCTCGCGATGCAGAGGCACTTCATCGCCGGTCTCACCTCGGGATCGACCAAGTGACGGCGACGGCGCGGACCCAGCCGGCCGGGGCAGGCGCAGCGGCGGAGGCGGAGGCGGCAGGGACCCGCGCGGCGGGGACCGGGCCGGCCGCCGAGGGCGTGCCCGAACTCGACGAACTCGCGGGCGACTGGCTGCCGGCCGCCCGGCTCGCGCATCTGCCCTCACTGCGCAACCAGTGGGGCCAGGGGCACGTCAACCAGGATCTGACATCGTTGTCCTGGCTGGCTTTCCCGCCCTACAGCGGCGGTTACCACACCGGGGTCCTGCGCATCGACGGCGTCCCGCCGGCCGCCGAGCGGCTGCGCTGGTCGCCGTGGGGCGTCGAGCGCGCCGCCGCGCTCGGGGCGCTGTCGGTGCGCACCGAGGTGCGGATGGGCTACGAGCGGAGCCGGGTGCTGTGGCGGATCACACTGCGCAACGACTCGGCCGACCCGGTGGGCGCCACCGTCGAGCAGGAACTGCTGGCGATGTTCGCGCACCGTGAGGCGGACTGGGGCTGGCTGTACGGCACTCCGTGGAACTCCGGCCACCACCACGACTTCTACGCCACCGAACGGCTGCGCGCCGAGGTGTCGGCGCCGCGTCCCCGGCAGGTGCAGGTGCTGCCGCACGGCGAGCGCTGGATACGGCTGGGCTCGCCGCGCATCCCGGGCATCCAGCGCGACGAGGACTCCGCGCCGATGCTGCTGGAGTCCGAACTGCCCGACCACTCCGCGCCGGACTCCGGCCGGGTCCGGGCGCCGGGCGCGCCCTGCCTGGTCCGGCGGCTGGCGGTGATCCGGGCCGGCGGCGAGGCCGTACCGGTCGGCGATCCGTCCGCCGCGTACACGGTCCGGCCCGGCACGGATCTGCGGGTCGGCACGGTGGCCCTCGGCGCCGGCGACGCGATCGGCTTCGAGGTCCGGGTGGACCGGACCGGCGCGGACGGTGTGATCGCCACCCACGGCAACCATCCGGACTCGGCGCAGATCGGTCTGGCCGGCGGCCGGCTGTCGCTGCGGATCGGCGGCGAGTACGCAGTCGCGGCCGATCCGCTGCCGCCGGGCGGCTGGCACCGGGTGGCGGTACGGGTCACCGGGGACGGCGCCGCACTGCTGGTGGAGGACGCGGTCGTGGCCGCCACCGAACCGTGGTGGGGCGGGCAGCGCTGGACGGCGGGCCTGCCGGGCGACGACATCCTGCTGGTCGAGGACACCCTGAGCCGGGCCCGTTCGGCCTACGCCTTCACCGGCGCGCCGGACGAGCTGACCGCCGAGGGCGCCCGGGGCACGGCCCGCTGGGAGGTGCTGCTCGGTCCCGGCGAGTCGCGGGAGCTGGGCTTCGTACTGGAGATCGGCGAGTCGGCGACCGGGGTGGCCGCTGCCGCCGCTTCGGCGGCGGCCTCCTTCGACGACGGCTTCGCCGAGGTGGCGGAGCGCTGGCGGACCACCTGGCGGGACGCCTTCACACCGGACAACCCGCAGTTCTCCGGCTATCTGCCGACGCTCCACACGAAGGACCGCGACCTGGCCCGTACGTACTATCTGGGCGCCCTGCTCGCGGTCTACATGCGCAACACCCAGGTGTCGCGGACCGGTCCGGTGTTCCTGACCGGTGGGCCGCGGCTCGGGCCGACCACGACCTTCTTCTGGGACCAGTCGGAGTTCGCCCGGTCGGCGGCCATGCTGGAGCCGCGCGGCATGCGCGCCTGGATCGTGGCCGCGCTCGCCCAGCCGTACGATCACTGCCACTCCTTCGACACCTACAACCAGCTGCCGGTCGGCAATCACTACGCGGCCAACGACCACGCGCTGTTCCGTACGGCGACCGCCTATCTCGCGGTCACCGGTGACACCTCGCTGCTGGCGGAGGTCGCGGGCGGGCGGTCCGTGCTGGACCATCTGCGGGCGATCGCCTACCGACCGCGGTCCCGGCGGGCCGCCTTCGGCGAGGGGGTGCTGGTCGATCTCGGCCGGGACGCCTGGGAGTTGCTGGAGTGCGTGCCCAACTACCGCGACGCGGTGGTGTCCTTCAACGCGGGTTACGCGGGCATGCTGCGGTCGCTGGCGGTGCTGCTGCGCTTCCTCGGTGAGGACGCCGAGGCGGCCGCCGCCGAGGCGGACGGCGACCGGCTGGCACAGGCGGTGCTCGGGCAGTACGCCGGCGACGGCCGCTGGCGTGTCGCGCACCCCGAGGGGACCGACGCCATCGGCCACTGCCTGGACTTCGCCCTGGTGGCGGCCGACATGACGGAGGATCTGCCGGCCGGACTGCGCGACGAGATGGTCGCCTTCGTCACCGGGCACCTGCTCGACGGCGACTGGATGCGGGCGCTGGACCCGCAGGACCCGGTCGCGCCGTTCTCCGACCGGCCCGACCACGGCGCGGCGGGCGCGTTCGCCGCCTGGCCGGGCGCGACGGCCTACGGCCTGTGCCGGCTGGGACGCTCCGACCTCGCGGCGGGTGTGCTGCGGCGGGCGCACCGGACGACCTCCGGGGCACTGTGGGGGCAGGCGATGGAGGTCACCGAGGACGGCTCCTACCGGGTGGCCGAGCGCGGTGTCTCCAACCGCGAGAGCGTGGCGGCGGTCGCGGTGACTGAGGCGGTGATCGCCGGACTCTTCGGCGTCGAGGCGGGCCTTTCGTCCCTGGGCGGCGGCGCGGTCGAGGGCACGCTCGACACGGAGTACGGACGGCTCACCGGTGTCCGGTCGGCCGGTTTCGACCTGCCGGCCTCGTCGTAGGCGGACCGGACCCCGTCCGCGCGCCGCTCGTACCCCGGGCGCGCGGGCGGGGCGGGGCGGACCGAAGCGACTCCGGCGGACGCGGCACCGTACCGTGGAGTGCGGTGCCGTGCCGTGCAGTGCCGGTCGCCGCGAAGCGGGCGGCCCCTTTCGGAAACACCGTGAAACCTTTTCAGGAGTCCCGCCGCCGGATGCCGGCCGGACCGGCGCCTCGCGGCGGCCCGACATCCTTGCTCCGCACGCCTGTTGGCGGCGCCACCCGGCCCTTAAACTGTGCGGATGAAACGTCAGCGTGTAACACGTGGCTAGGCGGCAGGGCTCGCGCGCCACGGTTCGCGCCATCGCCGCGGAGGCCGGCGTCTCGATCGCCACCGTGTCGCGGGTGATGAACGGCTATGTCCATGTCTCCCCCGACACGCAGGAGTTGGTGCGCAAGGCGGTGGCCAGGCTGGGTGCGCCGGCCCCGGCCAGGCGCGGCGCGGCCAACGGCGCCATCTATGTGCGCTGCCCGTATGTGCTCACCGACTACTTCGGGGTGATCGTCTCGTCCATCGCCGAGACGCTGGATCTGCACGGCCGCCGGGTGGTGCTCAGCGCGGGTGACGCGGCGCGGGAGACGCAGGTGCTGCCCGGCCTGCCGAGCGATCCGGGCATCGCCGGCGCGGTGCTGGTCGTGCCGCCCGAGCCGGAGAAGGAGCTGGAGGCGCTGCGGGCGCAGGACTTCCCGTTCGTGGTGGTCGACCCGCGTACTCCGCTGCCCCCCGACATCGCCTCGGTCTCGGCGGCGCACCTGATCGCGGCGCGCAGCGTCAGCGCCCATCTCGTGGCGCTGGGGCACCGGAGGATCGGGGTGATCGGCGGCCCGGGTGACTGGCTGGCCGGACAGTCCCGGCTGGCCGGCCACACCTCCGCGCTCGCGGACGCGGGCGTGCTGCCGTCGCCGGAACTGCTGCGCAGCATCGAGCCCACGTCCGAGTGGGGGTATGTCGCGGCGTGCGAACTCCTCGATCTGCCCGACCGGCCCACCGCGCTGGTCGCCTTCAACGACAAGGCCGCGGTGGGCGCCCTGCGTTCGGCCTACGAGCGCGGGCTGCGCATACCGGAGGACCTGTCGATCACCGGCTTCGACGACACCTATCTCAGCCGCAGTACGGTGCCGCGGCTGACCACCGTGCGGCAGCCGCTGGAGGAGATGGGGCGGATGGCGGTGTCCTTGCTGATGCGCCTGCTGGACCGGCACACCGTGGACACGCTGCATGTGGAGCTGGCCACCCAGCTGGTCCTGCGGGAGTCGACCGGCCCGGCGCCGCTCGGCTGAACCGGCGCCGGGGGCGGCCCCGATGCGGCGTCAGGCGTCCGCCGTCTCGTCCAGCGTCCTGATCACCCGGGCCGGGTTGCCGACCGCGAGCACCCCGGCCGGCAGGTCCTTGGTGACGACCGATCCGGCCCCGACCACGGTATCGGCGCCGATCGTCACCCCCGGGCAGACGATGACCCCGCCGCCGAGCCACACATTGTCGCCGATGGTGACCGGGAGAGCCCTCTCCCAGCCGGCCCGGCGCCGCTCGGTGTCCAGCTCGTGCGCCGGGGTCAGCAGTTGTACGTTGGGGCCGATCTGCACATCGGCGCCGATGGTGATCGCGGCGGCGTCCAGGAAGATCGCGCCGAAGTTCACGAACGTACGGGCGCCGACGCGGATGTGCTGGCCGTAGTCGCACTGGAACGGCGGCCGTATCCGCGCCCCCTCGCCGACCGCGCCGAGCAACTCCTCCAGCAGCCGCCGCCGTTCATCGTGATCGAGGCTCGCGTTGTAGGCCTGGCACAGCCGCGCGCGCCGGATGCTGTCGGCGCCCAGTTCCTCGTCGTCGGGGAGGTACCAGTCGCCGGCCAGCATCCGCCTCTTGTTCTCACCCATACGGCGCGCGTGCCTCTCGGGCGATCGTCAGGCGTCGCTCCCGACCGCGAATTCGACGTGCTCCGGGTAGAAGGCGACATGCCCGGCGATCACGGAGACCGCGTCGTAGGGCTTGTCGTAGGTCCACACCGCGTCGGTGATCTCGCGCCCCTCGCTGGTCAGCGAGTAGTAGGAGGCGTCGCCCTTGTAGGGGCAGTAGGTCTGGCTGTCGGTGCGGTGCAGCACCCCCTCGGCGATGTCCTCCAGCGGGATGTACTGCACGGGCGGGTACGTGGACTCGCGCAGGGTGAGCGCCCTGGTGGTCTCGGCGATCACCTGTCCGCCGGCGCGGACGACGACGCGGTCCCCCGTCGGCTCGACGGTGATCGGGTGGTCGGGGCCGGGTGTCTTGACGGTGCGTTCCATGACACTCTCCGCTTGGGTAGACCGGTCTGTTTGTGCGTTGCTCCGACCGTAGGCAGATCGGCGCCGCCGGGTCAAGCGGCGCCGGTCCGGCCGGCCCTGCGGCAGCTTGGGGAGAGCGCTCCCCAGCCATCCACCCAGCCGCCCCTCCGGCCACCCGCCCGGCCACCCGTCCGGTCAGCCGCCCTGCCCCAGTCCGGTGAGCCGGCGCTGCACCGCCAGCAGGTATTCCTTGCGGTGCAGCGGGTTGTGATCGGTGCGAGCCCGTTCCGGGACCGGCCCGGTCACCGGCTGGTAGTGGTGGAATGCGCTCTCCAGCACTCCCTCGCCACGGGTCAGCGTGGGCAGCCGCTGCTCCAGGTCGTGCACCCGGGCCGCCGGGATGTCGCCCGCCAGCAGATAGCGGTCGCCGCTCACCGCCGGGGTGTGCGGCACCGCCCGCAGCCGGGTCAGCGCGGGCAGCAGCGTGCCGAGCAGCTCCGCCGGGATCTCCAGCCGGAAGCGGTGCATCGGCTCGTACACTCCGGTGCCCGCCTTCCGCAGCGCGTCCATCAGCACCAGGGGCGTCAGCTGGCGGAAGTCGCCGGAGGTGCTGGACATGCTCTTGTCGAATACCGCGTGGGCGTGGCTCTGCCGCGCATTGTACCCGGCGTGCGTCATGGTGACCAGGCAGTCGGTGACCTGCCAGCCGTGCAGGCCCTGGCGCAGTGTCTCGGTGACGGTCTCCTCGACGGCGGTGAGGAAGGAGTAGGGCAGCGAGCCGAGTTCCACCTCGCGCCGGAACTCCACGCCGCTGCCGACCGCCGCCGGTTCGATCCGCAGGCCCACGGTGGCGAGGAAGGGATTGCCGTCCTTCTCCTTGACCTCGAAGGCGGCGCCGGTGCCGGCGGGCCGTTCGATGTGGATCGTGGTGGTCTCGCGGAAGTCCACCTCCACGCCGTATTCGTCGGCCAAGGTGGCCTGGATGACCTCCTTTTGCACTTCGCCGTAGAGCGACACGGCGATCTCCTGGCGGGTTTCGTCCCGGCGCAGGCCGATCAGCGGGTCCTGCTCAGCCAGTTGGGTGAGCGCGGTGTGCAGTGCGCCGCGATCGGCCGGCCGGCGCGCGGTGACGACGGTCTCCAGGGTGGGCGGCGCGAAGTGCCGTTCGGCGCGCCTCTTCCCGGGCTTCCCGGGCACCTCGCCGCTGATGTCGCCGATGACCTCGCCGATGACGTCGCCGATCCGGACGCCGGTCAGACCGCGCAGCTTGCCGATCCGGCCGGCTTCGACGGCGGCGCGCGGCAGGTCGCCGCCGTGCTCGAACACGCTGATCGCGGTGACCGTTCCGGTGTCCTGCCCGCCGGGCGCCCGCGCGCCGTCCGGCGGCCGGTCGCCGCCGCCGCTGTGGACGGTGACGCGGTCCCGGGTGCGGAGGGTGCCGGAGGCGATCCGGACATAGGCGATCTTCTCGCCGGCCGGGCCCCGCTCGATCTTGAACACCTCGCCGGACAGCGGCCCGCCCGGGTCGCCCTCGGTCGCGGGCAGCAGTTCCCTGATGCCGGCCATCAGCGCGTCCACCCCGGCGCCGGTGACCGCCGAACCCGCGAACACCGGGTGCACCAGCGACCGCCCGGTCTGCGCCGCCAGTTCGGCCCGCAGCCTGGCGTACGGCACCGCCGTCTCGTCGGCCACGTAGTCGGCCAGCAGCCGGTCGTCGTGACCGCTCAGCAGGTCCACCAGCCGGTCGGCGAAGCCGGGCCGGTCCCCGGCGTACGGCTCGGCGCGGGCCTCGCGGCCGCCGAGCCGGTCGGCGCCGGTCATCCGCACCACGTCCGGGGTGAGCCGGGCCGCGATGTCCCGCAGCGTGCGGTCCGGATCGGCGCCGCGCCGGTCGAGTTTGTTGACGAAGATCAGGGTGGGGATCCGCAGCCGGCGCAGCGTCCGCATCAGCACCCGGGTCTGCGGCTGCACGCCTTCGACGGCGGAGACGACGAGGACGGCTCCGTCGAGCACGCCGAGCACGCGTTCCACCTCGGCGATGAAGTCCGGGTGGCCGGGGGTGTCGATCAGATTGACGGTCACGCCGTCGAGCGGGAAGGAGACGACGGCCGCCTTGATGGTGATGCCGCGTCGCCTTTCCAGCGCGAGCGAGTCGGTCCGGGTGCTTCCGTCGTCGACGCTGCCGATCTCGTCGATCACGCCGGCGGTGTGCAGCAGCCGTTCGGTCAGGCTGGTCTTACCCGCGTCGACGTGCGCCAGGATGCCGAGGTTCAGTGATGGCACGAAGGGTCATGTCCTTGAGAGAGGGAGTGATTCCTGTCTGGATGGGCATGACAGATCCGCGCATGATCAGTGCTCCTCGGTGGACGACTCGTGCGCTTCGCACTAGACCAGAGCGTTCCGCCCGGCGGCAACCGGATATCCCGGGAGCGGCGGGCGGCCGCGGGCGGGGGCGGCCGCCCGGCACGTCACGGGGCCGGCGGGCGGGGCGCCTCCCGGGGCGGGCGGGAAGGCGTCAGACGGCGGCGGGGAACGGCGTGCCGGTCAGCTGGTCGCTGAGGCTCCGCAACCGCGCCCGCGCCTGCGTGTCGTACGCCTGGGCGTCCGCGGTCGTCACGGTGGCCCGGTTCAGGTAGAGGCCGGTCTGTTCGGCGTAGGCCGGCTCCACCACCAGCCGCAGGACGTTGGCCACCCCCTCGGCGAGGGTGCTCTGGGGGGTGAACAGGTGCGTCACGATCTTGGTGGGCATGTACGACGCCGGGTGCAGCGCGTTGACGGTGACCCCGGTGCCGGCCAGCGCCTCGGCCAGGTCGAAGGTCAGCATGATCTGGGCGAGCTTCGCCTGGCAGTAGGCCTGTCCACCGCTCCAGCCGTGCTCCAGCTGCACATCGCGGAAGTCGATCGGCGCCTGGCCGGCCGAGGAGACGTTGACGATCCGGGACGGCGCGCTGCGGGTCAGCAGCGGGGCCAGCCGGCAGCTGAGGATGTAGGTGGACAGGTAGTCGACCTGGAAGGTCAGCTCCAGTCCCTCCTCGCTCTCCCGGCGGGTCAGTTCGACCCCCATGCCGGCGTTGTTGACCAGCACGTCGAGCCGGTCCAGCTCACCGACCCGGTCGGCCAGCGCGTGGATCTCCTTCAGCGAGGAGAAGTCGGCCCGCTCGTAGCTGAGCCGGTCGTTGCCGGTGGCGGCGCGGAGTTCGGCCAGCAGTTGGCGCCCCTTCTCCGCGCTGCGTCCGTGCAGGACGAGGGCCGCTCCCGTCGAGGCCAGTTCGTGGGCCAGCGCCCGGCCGACCCCGTCGGTCGCGCCCGTGATGAGGATGGTTCGGTCTTCGGGGGAGGTCATGTGCGGTCTCCAGAAGGAAAAGAGGCGTGTCGGTGATGTTCGGCCGGACCGCGCCCGGGCGGGTCCGGCCGGCTCCCGTGGTCGCCCACGGGAGCCGGCCGCGGTCGGCGTCGGCTGCGGTCCGGGGAGTCAGCCGGCGGTTGTCACTCGGTGTTGACGACGATCGTCTTGACCTGCAGATACTCCTCGATGCCCTCCGGCCCGAGCTCGCGCCCGTAGCCGGACTCCTTGTATCCGCCGAAGGAGGTGGTGTTCTCGAACATCGCCCAGGAGTTGATCCAGACGATGCCCGCCTCCAGCCGCGCGGCGACCTGGTGCGCGCGGCGGAGGCTGCTGGTGTGCAGACCGGCCGCCAGGCCGAACGGCGAGCTGTTGGCGATGGCCACCGCCTCGTCGTCGGTGTCGAAGGGGGTGATGGTCAGCACCGGCCCGAAGACCTCCTCACGGGCTATCCGCATCTGCGGGGTGACGTCGGAGAAGACCGTCGGCTGGAAGTAGAAGCCGCGCGCGTCGGGCTGCCCGGCGATGCCGGCCGAGCCGCCCGCCCGCAGTTTCGCGCCTTCCGCCCTGGCGATCGAGACGTACTCCGCCACCCGGTCCAGCTGGGCGCGGTGGGCGAGCGGGCCGAGGATCGTCTGCGGGTCGAGTGGGTCGCCGACCGGCACGGCGTCGGCCTGGGCCGCCATGCGTTCGACCATCTCGTCGTACACCGGACGCTGCACCAGCAGGCGCGGTCCGCTCATGCAGAACTGGCCGGTGTTGAAGAAGGCGGCCTGGAAGGCCCATTGGGTGGCGGCGTCCAGGTCGGCGTCGGCGAAGACGATGTTGGCGCCCTTGCCACCGAGTTCCAGGGTGACCCGCTTGAGGGTGTCGGCGGCGGTGGCCGCCAGCCGCTTGCCGACCGCGGTGGAACCGGTGAAGGCCAGCTTGCGGATGCCGGGGTGCTCCGCCAACCGGGCGCCGACGGTCGAGCCGTCACCGGTGACGACGTTGAAGACGCCGGCCGGCAGTCCGGCCTCGAACATGATCTCGGCGAGCCGGAGGGTGGACAGCGGGGTCTGCTCGGCCGGCTTGTGGACGACGGTGTTGCCCGCGGCCAGGGCCGGCGCGATCTTGTTGACCGCGAGGTTCAGCGGGAAGTTGAAGGGCGTGATGAGGCCGACCACACCGAGCGGCTCGCGGCGGGTGTAGGACATGGACCGGTGCCCGGCCGGGCGGGCGGCGCCCTCCAGCGTCTCCACCATGCCGCCGTAGTAGCGGAACAGGTCGGCGGCGGCGGGGACGTCGAAGCCGCGGGTGAAGGTGATGGGCTTGCCGACGTCGAGGGACTCCAGCAGCGCGAGCTCCTCGGCGTGCTCCTCGATCGCGTCGGCGATACGGAGCAGCAGCTTGCCCCGCTCCTTGAAGGTCAGTCCCGGCCACGCGCCGCTGTCGAACGCGCCCTGGGCGGCGGAGACGGCCTGGTCGAGATCGGCGACGGTGCCCCACGCGACCCGGCAGATCACCTCCTCGGTCGCGGGATTCATTACGGCGCGGGTTTCCCCGGTCGCCGCGGGAAGCGATTTCCCGTGAATGAACAACTGACCGTCGGTGACGGTTTCGGATGCCTGAATGGTCATGACTCCACTCCCTGGAGAGTTCGAGAGAATCCCGTGTCGCCCTGCCGGGCAGCGCGCCGGTCGGGGTTCATTTCCGGCGCGCTCGCGCAGCGGTCCAGGAGAATTCCTGTGCTGTGAAGGCTAGTCGGACGACGCTTTCCGAATCGAGTGGTGCCGCGATCGCGGTGAGGCTGCGTTAAGTCAGGCGGTCTGCAATTGCTTGGGCTTGCCGATGAGCAGATGCACCAGCAGGGCCAGCACGCCCAGGCCCGCGCCGGTGAGACAGAGTTTTCCGCCCGACAGCCCGCCGCCGATCAGAACGCCGCCCAGGGCGGCGCCCAGGGCCTGTCCGAAATAGATGCCGGAGGCGTTGAACGAGATCACCACGCTGGGCAGATGGGGCATCAGCGCGGTGAGGCGGTGGTTGTTGGGGGTGGCCGCCGCCCAGGCCGCGGCGCCGTTGACGATCATGATGATCATCACCAGCGGGGTGGTGGAGGCGATGGACAGCAGCACCGTGGTGACGATCAGTACGACTCCGGCCAGGATCAGCGTCCGCTCCGGGCCGAAGCGGTCGCTGAGCCAGCCGCTGCCGAAGGCGCCGACGGTGCCGCCGGCGCCCCACAGCAGCAGGGTGACGGCCAGGGTGGTCCCGGTGATGCCCGCGGTCTGGCGGAGCACCGTGGCGATGTAGGTGTAGACGACGATGCTCGACGCGCTGGCCAGCAGCATGAAGCTCACGATCGCCACCACCCGGCCGTGGGTGAGCACCCGCAGCCGCTCGCCCAGGGCCACCGCCGGCGGCAGCGGCAGCGTGGGCAGCGTCACCAGCAGTCCGAGCAGCGCCACCGCGCCGACCGCCGCGACGAACAGCAGGCTCGCCTGCCAGGACACGTGCTGGCCGATGGCGGTGCCGATCGGCACGCCGAAGACGGTGCCCACGGTGAGCCCGCCCAGGATCACCGCGAGCGCCTGGCCGCGGCGGGCCGGGCCGGCCAGCGCGGCGGCGGCGGCCGAGGCGTTGGGCGTGTAGAGGGCGGCGCCGAGACCGGCCACCACCCGGGCGATCAGCAGCAGGGTCAAGGTGGGCGCCGCCGCCGAGGCCACGTTCGCCAGTACGAACAGCGCCAGCGCGAAGGCCATCAGCGGCTTTCGGGGCAGCTTGCTGGTGAAGGACGCGAGGAAGGGGGCGCTGACCGCGTAGGTCAGCGAGAAGGCGGTGATCACCTGTCCGGCGGCGCCGGTCGATTCGTTGAGTCCGTGCGCGATCTGCGGAAGGATGCCGCCGAGCACGAACGAGTCGGTGCCCATGGCGAAGGATCCGAGCGCGAGGACGGCCACGGGCCGAACCCAGTTCGCCGACGGGGCGGTCGGCCCGGCGGCCGTCGGCCGGGTGTCATTCCCGGCGGTCTGTCCAGTGGTCATGATGACAGCGTGGTGCACACCCCGGCCCTGGTACAGAGAGACTTTTATGCTGGTATCACGAGCACCAGGACCGGGACAGGACAGCTCACAGCGGAGGCGTTTTTATGAAGGACATGACCCAACGTGAGTTACTGGCCGGCTTCCTGCGGTCGCGCCGCGAGATGCTGCGTCCCGAGGAGGCGGGGATCACCCCCGGACCGCGGCGCAGGACCCCCGGGCTGCGGCGCGAGGAGGTCGCGCAGATGGCCGGGATGAGTGTGACCTGGTACACCTGGCTGGAGCAGGGCCGCAAGATCACCGTCAGCGGCCAGTTGCTGGAGGGCCTGGTGCGCGCGCTGCGGCTGTCGGCGGCCGAACGCCGCCATCTGTACATGCTGGCCGGAGTGGCCCCGGCGCACGACGCGCCGCAGCCGCCGGGCGTCAGCCCCACCATGCGGATGCTGGTGGAGACCCTCGACCCCAATCCGGCCCATGTGATCAACATGTGCTGGGACCTGCTCGCGTACAACCGGGGCTACGAGCGGCTGGTCGGCGGCCTGGACGGGCTGCCGGACGAGGAACGCAACAGCATCTGGCTGCTGTTCACCCGCCCGGCGATGCGAACACTGCTGGTGGACTGGCGGCGGGAGGCCCGCGACATCCTCGGCCAGTTCCGCGCCTCGGTGGGGCGCTATCCGAACGACCCCCGGGTGCGGGCGCTGGTGGAGGCGCTCACCGCGGTCAGCCCGGACTTCGTGCAGATGTGGTCCGAGCACCCCATCCAGGCGTTCACCCCGGCGATGAAGCGGTTCCAGCACCCGAGGGCCGGCCGGGTCGCCTTCAACTACGCCAAGCTGGCGGTGGCGGAGAACCACAACCAGCACCTGGTGGTCTTCCTGCCCGACTCCCCGACCGACGCGCAGGCCATGCGGGATCTGACCGCCCCGGAAAGCGCCCTGGAAAGCGCGCCGGAGAGCGCCCCGGGGGGCGTCCCGAGCAGCGCGGTCACCGCGAGCGCCGTAAGCACCGCGGGCACCCTGACCGCCGCGCCGTGACACGACGGCGCCCCGCCGGCCGGGTCCTGGGCGGGACCCGCCCGGCGGGGCGGAATGCGGCATGCCGCCGCTCGGATCAGCCGGCGGCGGGCGGCCAGCTGCTGTCGACCAGGCTCATCGACTCCTCCAGCCCGCCGAAGCGCAGCGCCCGGCGCACCGGGAAGCTGGCGCCGTCCACGATCACCTCGGCGCCGGGCGGCAGTTGCTGCTGACCGAGGGCCAGGGCGCGCACCGCGCCGCCGGTCACCGAGGTGAGCTCCTGCAGCCGCAGCACCACCCGGCCGACCGTCCGCGCCGCGAGCTGGTCCAGCAGGGCGCGCAGCCGGGTCACGTCGTCCGCCATCAGGTCGCCGCCGAGGTGCAGGGTGGCGGTCGTACCGGAGAAGCTGAGGTACGCCTCGAAGGCCATGTCCGTTCTCCTCGCGTCTGTCGTCGTATCAGTCGTCATACCGGTTGTCGTACTGGTCGTCCCGCTCATCCCGGTCATCCCGGCCACCTCGGTCATCGCGCCGTCAGCAGCACCACGCTGTGGCCGGTGAGCTGGAGCGAGGAACGGTCGAGCGCGGGCTCCTCGCCGGGGGCGTGGCTGTCCAGCGGGGCGGGCGCGCCGGTGTCCGCGCACAGGTGCCAGCGGGTGCCCGGGGGCGGGGCCGGCAGGTGGACGACGCGGCGGACGCCGCCGGTGTTGGCGGCGAGATAGACCGTGTCGGCGGGCCCGGCCGGCTGCTGCTGGTGCAGCAGCACGGCGAGCAGCGTGGCGGAGGGATGCCAGTCGGGCTGCCCCGGGTTCTCGCCGTGCCAGCTGACCGGCGGGAAGCTCCAGCCGTCGGGCAGTTCACCGTCCGGATGGGTGGTGCGCCGCAGCACCGGATGTGCCCGCCGCAGGGCGACGCAGTGCCGGACGAAGCGCAGCAGCCCGGCGTTTTCCCGGGTCTGCGACCAGTCCAGCCAGCTCACCGCGGAGTCCTGGCTGTAGGCGTTGTTGTTGCCCCGCTGGGTGCGGCCGAACTCGTCGCCGGCCAGCAGCATCGGAATGCCCGCGCTGGTCAGCAGGAGCAGCAGCGCGTTGCGCCGCTGGCGCGCCCGCAGCCGCAGTACGGCGGGGTCGTCGGTCGGCCCCTCGAAGCCGCAGTTCCAGCTCTCCTCGTCCGGGATGCCGTCGCCGCCGCCCTCGCCGTTGGCCTCGTTGTGGCGCCGGTCGTACGCGGTCCAGTCGGCCAGGGTGAGGCCGTCGTGGCAGGTGATGTAGTTGACCGACGCCCAGGTGGGGCGGCCCGCGTAGAGGTCGGGCGAGCCGACGAAGCGGGTGGCGAAGTCGCCGGCGCCGCCGCGCCGGCCGAGCAGGAAGCGCCGCACCGAGTCCCGGTAGCGGCCGTTCCACTCGCTCCAGCGGCCGTGCCCGGGGAAGGACCCCACCTGGTCGACGCCGGTGGCGTCGGTGGCCTCGGCGATCAGCAGCCGGTCGGCCAGCACCGGGTCGTGGGCGATCGCGGCCGGCAGCGGCGGATCGTCCAGGATCCGGCCGTCCGGGCCGCCCCGGGTGAGGATGGACGCCATGTCGAAGCGGAAACCGTCGACGTCGTAGCGGGTGACCCAGCCGCGCAGGCAGTCCAGCACGAGGCGCTCGGTGACCGGGTGGTTGGCGTTGACGGTGTTGCCGGTGGCGGTGAGGTTCAGCGGTTCACCGTCCGGCGACAGCAGGTAGTACGCGGACTCGTCGAGCGCGCGCAGGGACAGCTCCGGCCCGCCGCGCCCGCCTTCGCCGGTGTGGTTGAAGACCACGTCCAGCACCACCTGGATGCCCGCCCGGTGCAGCTCGGCGACCAGCTCGCGGAACTCCGCGTCCGCGCCGTCCGCGGTGGCATCGGCGGCGTAGCCGGACTTCGGCGCGAAGAGCCCGACGGGGTTGTAGCCCCAGAAGTTGGGCAGCGGCGCCCCGGTGCCGGGCGCGGTGTACGTGTTGTCGGTCTCGTCGAACTCCGCCACCGGCAGCAGTTCGACGCAGTTGACCCCCAGCTGGACCAGATACGGGATCTTCTCGCGCAGCCCGGCGAAGGTGCCGGGCCGGCCGACCCCGGAGCTGGGATCGCGGGTGAAGCCGCGGACATGGACCTCGTAGACGACCAGGTCGGCCGGGTTCGTCCGGGGCCGGGGCACCGCCGGCGGGCCGGGGTCGGCGAGCAGCCGCGAGCGGTAGCGCGGGCGCTCGCCCCAGGCGCCGGCGCCGGCCAGGCCGCGGGCGTAGGGGTCCAGCAGGACCGGCGAGCGGGCGCCCGACGGCCGCTCCACCCGGAAGCCGTAGTCGAAGCGGTCCGGGCTGACGCCGTCCAGCCGGGCGGTGAAGACCGTGCCGACCCTGCCCTCCTCGGGGAAGGGGTATTCGGCCAGCACCGTGCCCTGTCCGGGGTCCATCAGCACCAGCCACATCCGCCGCGCGTCGCGGGCGTGCACCGCGAAGTTGCACCCGCCGGGCACTTGGGTGGCACCGAGCGGTTCGGGGCGGCCGGGTCCGACGCGCAGCGCGTTGAGCAGCGGCGCCCGCCCCGGTGTCGTGGTGGTCACCGGGGCCTACTTCCGGACCGGGCGCAGCCGGGCCCGGACCAGGTGCCGGGCGCCGTCCCGCGGCAGCGCCACGGTCATGGCCGGGCCGTCGAAGTCGTCGTACCGGGCTCCGTCGAGGTGCACCGACTCCAGCTCCACCCGGCCGGGCGGCAGTACGTCGGGGGCGACGCGCAGCAGGTTCCCGGGGTAGTCGGCGTCGGCGCGCGGCCTGAACCACAGGTCCAGCGGCTGGCCGTGCACCAGCAGGCGGCCGTACACCTCGGCCAGATAGGCCAGTTCGGCCTTGTGGTACATGCTCATCGCGTGGCTGCCCTTGAGCCGCTCGTCGCCGACGTGGAAGGGGATGCCCTCGGCGAGCACGGTGAAGTGGACGCCGCCCTCGTCGTGGTCGAGGAAGAAGGCGTTGTAGAAGGCGGAGGCCTCCTCGGCGTGCCGCAGGTACGCCTCGTCCCCGGTGTTCCCGGCCAGCACCAGATAGGCCAGGATCGCCTGCTCCTGCTGCCACCAGGTCTTGTGGTCGTGCCAGACGAAGGCGTGCCGGCCGCGCTCCGGGCGCCGTTCCACCATGTCGTACCAGCCGCCGCGCCGGGGGTCGCGGGCTATGCCGGGCATGGTGTGCCCGATCCGCTCGGCCAGTTCCCGGTAGGCGGGCTTGGGCAGGGCGGCGTTCATCCGCATCAGGTTCCAGGCGATCTTCAGGTTGTGGCCGACCACCGCCCGGTCCTGCTGCCAGCCCCAGGTGTGGTCCGGCGTCCAGTCCGCGTGGAAGCGCTCGTTGACGAACGGGCTGCCGTCCGCCGACCGGTCCGGCAGATGGGTGACGATCATGTCGAAGGTGTGCTCCAGCATCCGCCGGTACCGCTCGTCGCCGGTCGCGCAGTACAGGTTGAACAGGTAGGCGGGGGCGTGGTCGCCCACCGAGTTCCAGTTCTTGCGGGAGCGGTTGCGGCCCAGCGACTCGTGGTGCGGGCTGAAGGTCACCGGGTCGATGTGCGAGTAGTAGCCGCCCTGTCCCGGGTCGGCGAAGAAGCGGTCGAACAGCCGGACCGTCCCCTCCGCGTCGGCGAGCAGCTGCGGCGCGCCGGTCAGCCGGTAGGTCTGGACGATCCCCACCAGGGCGTAGATCTGCTCGTACGCCGCGATGGCGTGGTAGTCGTCGCCGAACTCGGAGGCGAAGAAGGCCCGCGGCCGGGGTCCGCCGACGTCCAGGCCGTGGTACCAGGAGACGACGTCCTGGTCGGTGTCGACCGAGCGCAGGTGGTCGTGCAGATACTGCGACCCGGCCTCGGCCACGTCGAGGAAGTCCTCCTCGCCGGTCAGGGTGAAGGCCGACGCCATCCCGTAGACCATCCGCGAGATGGTGTCGGTCTCCTGTACGTGGGCGGCCGTCTTGCCGCCGCTGCCGCCGATCCTGGTGCGGTACGCGGCGAAGTCGACCGGTCCGGCACCGAATTGGGCGCGCCGGTAGAAGCGGGCCAGTTGCCGCAACTGCTCGGTCCACCAGCCCGGGGCGTCGAAGGGCGGTCCGCCGTCGGGCCCGCTGACCACGGTGATCGCGGTGGCCTGGTGGTGCAGACCGTCCTCGCCCGGGTAGACCGGGCCGTGGCAGAACAGCGTCGTGCCCGGGGTCAGCAGGTCGTCCAGCCTTCCGGTGACGTCCTCGTAGGGGTCGCCGAGATTGCGCAGCCGCTGGGCGTAGGTCACATCGGTCAGGTGGACGGTGACATCGCCGCCGCCCGGGGTGCGCAGGTCCACCTGCCGCCCGCGGCGGGCGACGACCTGCCCGGCCACCGTGTCGGAGAAGGTGAAATCGAGGTCAGCGGCCATCGTCGGCCCCCCGTCGGCCCGGCCGGGCGCGGGTCATGCCGCCACCGCCGGCGCGTCGAGCAGGTCGATGACGGCGCGGGCCAGCAGATGGCATTCCTCGACGGTGCGGCCGGTGACCAGATCGCCGTCGACCACCACGTCCTGGTCGGTGTAGTCGGCGCCCATGTTGCGCACGTCGCCGACCAGGTTGTTGTGGCAGGTGACGGACCGGCCGCGGAGCAGGTCGGACGCGGCCGACAGCAGCAGCAGTCCGTGGCAGGAGAAGGCCTTCACCAGGTTCGGCATCCGGAACGCGCGGCGCAGCAGGTCCACCGCGGGCGCGGGCACCGCCAGGTCGTCGGTGTAGCGGAGGCGGTCGGACACCATGCCGGACGGCACCACGAGGGCCGACAGCCGGGTGAGTTCACCGTAGTCGAGCGACTCCAGGTCCCCGGACACCGTGATCGGGGCGCGCGTCTCGTGGCCGGTGAAGGTGAGGGACTGCTGGCCCCACAGCCGGGTCAGCAGGACGACCTCGGCTCCTTCCTCGGCGAAGCGGCGCCGGTAGTAGGAGATCTCGTCCTCGACGAAGTCGCTCTCCATGAGCAGCCCGACACGTCTCCCGACGAGACGCCCGGAGCGGGTCGGTATGGCCTCGGCCATGGTTTGTCCTTCAATCGTGTCGGTCGGGGCGCCGCGGGGCCGGCGCGGACCGGGGAGCGGTCCGCGGTCGCTGGCCCCGCGGCGGGTGGTCACACGCGGCTGAGCGCGCCGACCGGGGTCGGCTGTACGAAGGTGATGCTGCGGATCCGGGGCACGCCGTCCTGGAGCACCACCCACCAGACCTGCCGGACCGCTTCGGGCCCGGGCCCCGCGGTGTTCCCCGGGCCGCCGGCCGAGGTGATGGTGACCTGGGCGTGGACCGGGGAGACCAGGTGGACGCGGACGTCCTCGGCGGGCCGGCCGCCCAGCGGATCGGCGCCGCCGATCCGTTCGCGGTACCAGGAGCGGAACTCCTCGGAGTGGTCGAGGAACTGCTGGACGCCGCGCACCGTGCGTCCCGGCAGTTCGAGCAGCAGGCCGTTGGCCAGATGGGGCAGCAGGTCGGCCGCGGGAGCCCGGCGGGCCAGCGCGGCCCGCCACTGGTCGACGAGTCTGCGCACGTGGGGCGCCGACAGCGCGCTCCTGCGGGCCGGCACGGGTGATTGCATGGTGGGGTCCTCCTTCGGTGTCCGGGCCGTGCTCAGTCGGTGGCGAGGTCGATGAGGTACGGGCCGTCGTGCGCGAACATCGCCTCGACCGCGTCGGCGACCTGTTCGGGCCGCTCCACCCGGCGGCCGGGCACCCCCAGGGCGCCGGCCAGTTCGGTGAAGCGGATCTCCGGACGCGACAGGTCGAAGGCGTCCGGCGCCGCGTGCGGCGCGATGCCGAGGCTGCTCCAGTACTGCTCGATGTTCAGGTCGAGCAGCCGGTAGCGGTGGTTGTTGCAGATGACGAACTTGGCGCCGATGCCGTAGCGGGCCGCGGTCCACAGCGCCTGGAAGGTGTACATGCTGCCGCCGTCACCGGTGAAGCCGACGACCGGCAGCTCGGGGCGGGCCAGCTTGACGCCCAGGGCGCCCGGGATGCCGACGCCCAGCGAACCGCCCCGGGTCTGGAAGAACCGGCCGGGCGCGCGGGGCGGCAGATACCGGGCCAGCGGACCGGACGCGGTCAGTGCCTCGTCGAAGACGGCCAGGTCCGCCGGGGCGCGCTCGGCCAGGGTGCGGACGAACAGGTCCAGGACCGAGCCGTGCCCGCCGTCGTCCCCACGGTCGTCCCCGCCGCCGGCCGCGCGGGACCCGTCGCCCGCGAGCGGTGGTGAGTAGCCCGGCCGCTGCCGGCCCAGGGCGTCGGCCAGTGCGCCCAGGGCCAGCTTCGGATCGGCCACCAGGCCGAGGTCCACCGGGAAGTTCTTCGCGATCTCGTAAGCGTCCAGGTCGATGTGCACGATCCTGGCGTCCGCCCTGAAGGGGCTGTCCAGCGAGGGGAACACCTCGGGGAAGACATAGGTGCCCACGATCAGGACCGCGTCCGCCTCCGCCACCACCCGCGCGCTGTCGGCGCCGAACATATGGCCGAGCTGGCCGCCGTACAGCGGGTGGGTGGTGTCGAAGTTGACCTCCGAGGAGTTGACGCCCCACACCGGCGCCCGCAACCGCTCGGCCACGGCGGTCAGTTCCCGCTGCGCGCCGCTGACGGCCACCCCGTCCCCGATGAGGACGAGGGGCCGCCGCCCGGCCAGCAGGGTGCGCGCGGCGCTTTCCACCGCGTCGGGCGCCGGTGCCACCCGGGTGTCGGGCAGCGAGGTCGGTACGGCCGGCTCGGTGGTGATCTGGTCCAGCACATCGGCGGGCAGGACGACCAGCACCGGGCCGCGCGGCGGGGTCATGGCGATCTTGACGGCCCGCCGCAGCACCCGCAGCGTGGAGGCCGGGTCCAGCACGCGGGTGGCGTACTTCGTCACCGGCTCGGCCATGGCCACGAGATCGGCGGCCATCTGGCCGTCCATCGCGTCGTAGCGGATCCCGGCCTCACCGGCCAGCACCACCAGCGGGGATCCGCCGCGCTTGGCCTGGTAGAGCATGCCGATGCCGTTGCCCAGGCCGACTCCGGTGTGGAGCTGGACCAGGCCGGGGCGCTGGGTGGCACGCGCGTACCCGTCGGCCATGCCCACCGCGACCCCTTCGTGCAGGGTCAGCAGATAGGACAGCGGGGAGCGGCCGGCCTCGTCGATGAAGCCCTGCTCCACGGTGCCCGGGTTGCCGAACATGTAGGTGATGCCGTCGGCCGCGAACTGTTCGTAGATCGCGGTCTTCCCTGGTCTCGCTCTCATGATGTCGCTTCCTGCTCGGGTGTGGGCGGGCTACCAGCCGTGGCGCCGCAGGCCGTTCTCCAGGACCTGGACGAGGATCTCGCCGCTTGGGCCGGAGTCCGGGGTGGAGCGGGCGGTGACGAACGGGTAGTCGGCGATGACCGAGATCTCCTTGCCGACGTTGCCGTGGAAGGCGCCGTCGGGGCCGGTCGCGTCGCGCAGGATGTACTCCAGCGGATACGGCGGCGGGCCCATGTTGAAGTCGACGCCCAGGAACCCGGTGCCGTCCTTGTAGTCGTATTCCTTGGGGTGGCCGGTGACGTGCTTGCCCCACAGCAGGCTCTGCCGGCTCTCCAGGTCACGGGCGAAGGCCAGCACCGCGACGCCGTAGCACTCGGCCAGGATCGGCTTGTCGGCGGCGGTGAAGGCCAGCACCACCTCGTGCAGGCGCTCGTTGTTGGCCAGGTCGACGATCGGACCGCTGCCGCCGACGAGGACCAGCGCGTCGAAGCCGGCCACCAGGTCGCCGACGGCGGTGTCGGCGCCGCGGTGGTACTCCTCCAGCTCGCGCAGATGGTTCAGCGCGCTGTAGTAGGGGCGTTCGGGAATGAGCTGCTGGAGGCTGAGCGGGTTGTCCAGCCGGGTGGAGTCGTCCATCTCCCGTACCTTGCGGGCCATGTCACGGGTGGTGACGGAACGGCCCAGCGGGGGATCGACGTAGTCGGGGTCGTAACTCGGCGGCAGCGCGTGGGCGCGCTCGCCGGTGGGAGTGGCGAAGGTGACGCGGTAGCCCCGGGCGTCGAACGCCTCGACCGGGCCGACGAGCTCTTCTCCCCAATAGCCGTATTCGGAGAGAACCACCAGGATACGTTTTGGCACGAATATCTCCTCGATTTCGCGAAGCGGACGGATCCGCGCTTTCCTGTGCGGCTCGACTCGTAAAGGCGGGCCGGACGACTCCGATTCAACTCCCGGCGTCCCGGTGCGGCAAGCGCCGGATGCCGGGCAGTGACAACTTGCCGGAGTTGACCCAATGGCACATATGGCGTCGGCAAGGTCCGTGCGACTGTGTTAAGTCCGTACAGTGCGCCACCATTTGATCCCGGCGCCTTGTTATCCGCCGGATACCTACAGATCATGACGGCATCGCAGAAGAAGAGGTGACCGACCATGATTGGGCGTTTGGGGATTGACGAAGTCACCCCTGTCATCGACGACGGCCGCTATCCGTCCAAAGCGGTTGCGGGCGAACACATACCGATTGGGGCCACCATTTGGCGCGAAGGCCACGAGGCATTGGCCGCCGCGATCGTCTGGCGCGGTCCGGGACCCGACGGCAGCCGTGATCTGCTGCCCATGTCACCGTCCGACCCGGGCGCCGACCGCTGGACCGCGACGGCGGTGCCCACCCGTCCCGGCATGTGGACCTACCGGATCGAGGCGTGGGGCGACCCGTGGGCGACCTGGCGGCGTGGGCTGACCGCCAAGCTGGACGACGGCCGGCCGGCCGAGGCGCTGGCCAACGAACTGGAGTCCGGCGCCCGCCTGCTGGAGCGCCACGCGCCGGGCGACGAGGACGATCGGGCCTGGCTGCTTGCCGCCGCCGGCGCCCTGCGCGACGAGGGCGCGAAGCTGGCCGACCGTGTCGGCCCGGCGCTGGACGACCGCACCACCCGGGCGGTGTCCGCCGCCCCGCTGCGCGAACTGCTCACCCGGGGCAAGGAGCACGAGATCTGGGTGGACCGGCCGCTGGCCCTGGCCGGCGCCTGGTACGAGATGTTCCCCCGCTCGACCGGCGGCCGGGACCAGTCGGGGCAGCCGCTGCACGGCAGTTTCGCGACCGCGGCGGCGCAGCTGCCGCGCCTGGCCCGGATGGGCTTCGACGTGGTCTACCTGCCGCCGATCCACCCCATCGGTGAGACCCACCGCAAGGGCCGGGACAACGCGCTGAGCGCGGCGCCCGGGGATGTGGGATCGCCCTGGGCGATCGGGTCCGCGGCCGGCGGGCATGACGCGGTGCACCCCGGGCTGGGCACCCTGGCGGACTTCGAGTCCTTCGTCGGCGTGGCCCGCCGGCTGGGTCTGGAGGTCGCGCTGGACCTGGCCCTCCAGTGCTCGCCGGACCATCCGTGGGTGACCTCCCATCCGCAGTGGTTCACCCGGCGGCCCGACGGCACGGTCGCCTTCGCGGAGAACCCGCCCAAGGCCTACCAGGACATCTACCCGCTCGACTTCGACAACGACCCGGTGGGCCTGTACGAGGAGTTGCTGCGCGTGGTGCTGTTCTGGGTGGAGCGCGGGGTGCGGATCTTCCGGGTGGACAATCCGCACACCAAGCCCAGGGACTTCTGGCACTGGCTGATCCGCACGGTGAAGAACAGCCAGCCGGACGTTCTGTTCCTGGCCGAGGCGTTCACCCGCCCCGCCGTCCTGAAGGGGCTGGCCAAAGCCGGGTTCACCCAGTCGTACACGTATTTCACCTGGCGGACCGGCAAGGAGGAACTCACCGAGTATCTGACCGAGCTGGCCGGTTCGGTGGACTTCCTGCGGCCGAATTTCTTCGTCAACACCCCCGACATCCTGCCCGCCCACCTCCAGCAGGGCTCACCTGCCGTCTTCGCCTCCCGGGCGGCGCTGGCCGCGACCCTGTCGCCGACCTGGGGCGTCTACTCCGGCTTCGAGCTCTACGAGGGCGAGGCGCTGGAGGTGGGCGGCGAGGAGTACGCGCACTCGGAGAAGTACGAGCTGCGTCCGCGTGACTTCGCCGCCGCGGCGGCCGGGGGCGACAGCCTGGAGGCGTGGATCACCACGCTCAACCGGTTGCGCCGGGCCTTCCCCGCGCTGCGGGGGCTGCGCACGCTGCGGTTCCACCCCATCGCCCATGACGCGCTGCTGGCGTTCTCCAAGACCGACCCGGCCGGCGACGACGCCGTGCTGTGCGTGGTCTGCCTCGACCCGGACCGGGAGGCGGCCGGCCGGCTGGTGCTGAACGGGCCGCTGCCCGGCGCGCATCCGGACGGCACGGTGGACGCGGTGGACGCGGTGACCGGCGAACGGGTCCGACTGGGCGGCACCACCGTCCGCTTCGCACCGGGCGGTCCGGTCGCCCGCATCTTCACCTGGAGCAACCGTGGCTGACAGAGCCGTCGACAAAGCCATCGCCGCAGCCGCCGAAAGAGCAGCCGAGAGGGCTGCCCGCCCAGGCGCCGGCCCGGCCGAGGTCCCGGCCGCGACCGGGGAACACGGCAGCGCGCGGGCCATGCCGGTCGAACCGGACTGGTTCAAGCGGGCGGTCTTCTACGAGGTGCTGATCCGTTCGTTCTACGACAGCGACGGGGACGGCACCGGTGATATGAAGGGCCTGACCGAGAAGCTGGACTACCTCAAGTGGCTGGGCGTCGACTGCCTGTGGCTGCCCCCCTTCTACGCCTCGCCGCTGCGCGACGGCGGCTACGACATCAGCGACTACCGCAGGGTGCGCCCCGAGCACGGCGACATCGAGGACTTCGTGGCGCTGCTCGACGCCGCGCACGCCCGCGGTCTGCGGGTCATCACCGACCTGGTGATGAACCACACCTCCGACCAGCACCAGTGGTTCCAGGAGTCCCGGCAGCACCCGCAGGGCCCGTACGGCGACTTCTACGTATGGGCCGACGACGACCGGGGCTATCCGGACGCCCGGGTCATCTTCGTGGACACCGAGAACTCCAACTGGGCCTTCGACCCGGTGCGCAAGCAGTACTTCTTCCACCGGTTCTTCAGCCACCAGCCCGACCTCAACTACGACAACCCGCGGGTGCAGGACGCCATGCTGGACGTGCTGCGCTTCTGGCTGGACCTGGGGATCGACGGCTTCCGGATGGACGCCGTGCCCTACCTGTTCGTCGAGGAGGGCACCAACGGGGAGAACCTGCCGCGCACCCACGCCTTCCTGAAACTGGTACGCAAGGTGGTGGACGACGAATACCCCGGCCGGGTCCTGCTGGCCGAGGCGAACCAGTGGCCGAAGGACGCGGTGCAGTACTTCGGCGACCCGGCCACCGGGGGCGACGAGGCCCATATGGCCTTCCACTTCCCGCTGATGCCGCGGATCTTCATGGCGCTGCGCATGGAGGACAGCGGGCCGATCTCCGAGATCCTCGCCCGGACACCGGCCATCCCGGCCGGCAGCCAGTGGGGCATCTTCCTGCGCAACCACGACGAGCTCACCCTGGAGATGGTCACCGAGCTGGACCGCAGCTATATGTACTCGCAGTACGCCAGGGAGCCCAGGATGCGGGCCAACATCGGCATCCGGCGCCGGCTGGCGCCGCTGCTGGACAACGACCGCAACCAGATCGAACTGCTCACCGCCCTCCTGCTGTCCCTGCCCGGCTCGCCGGTCCTCTACTACGGGGACGAGATCGGCATGGGGGACAACATCTGGCTCAACGACCGGGACGGCGTGCGCACCCCGATGCAGTGGACGCCCGACCGCAACGCCGGCTTCTCCGCCGCCGACCCCGGGCGGCTGGTCCTCCCGGTCATCGCGGGGCTCACCTACGGCTACGCCTCGGTCAACGTCGAGGCCCAACTGGCCGCCTCCTCCTCGCTGCTGCACTGGACCCGGACGATGCTCACCGTCCGCCGCCGCCATCCGGCCTTCGGGATGGGCACCTTCGAACCCCTGGTGACCGGCAACCGCAGTGTGCTGGCGTACGCGCGGCGGCTGAAGCGCGAGGACGGCCCGGACGACCTGATGGTGTGCGTCAACAACCTGTCCCGGCATCCGCAACCGGTGGCCCTGGACCTGAGCGAGGCGGCCGGCGCGGTCCCGAGCGAGATCACTGGCGCGGTCGCCTTCCCGGTCATCACCGAGGCCCCTTACCAACTGGCCCTCGGCGGGCACGGCTTCCTGTGGCTGAGCGTGCAGACCGGCCGGGACGCCGCCGGGCGGCCGGACGGCGGCGGGACCGCGGTCCCGCCGGCCGGACAAGCCGCCTGACCGCTCATCGCCTGACCGTCTGAGCCGGATCGCTCGACCGCTCGACCGCCTGACCATCCGCGCCACCCGCTGTCCCCGGGGCGGACGCCCGCCCCGGGGGCCGCGCCCCGGTCCCCCGCCCTCCCCTTCCGCCACCCCCATCGCCGTCGTCACGAACGGATGCCCCAGCCATGATGCGCACAGCCGATCTGACCTCCGCCCTCACCGACTGGCTGCCGGCCCAGCGCTGGTTCCCCGCCAAGGGGCGCCCGCTGGTCCGTACCGAGCTGCTGCACTGCCACCCCTTCGCGGAGACCGCGACCGGGGAGGTCAGCGGCGTCATCGCGGTGGTGCGCGGCCACTTCGCCGACGGCGGTCCGGCCGGGACATACCAGCTACCGCTCGGTGTCGGCCCCGAGGTACCGGCGGCCCCGCGGCCGCCGGTGGTGACCGAACGCCCCGGCCTGGCCGTCTACGACGCGCTCGCCGACCCGGACCTGGTGGACCGGCTGGTGCGCCGGATCGCCTCCGGCCGGGGCGGCGCGGGCCTGTACCCGGAGGGGGCGCCACCGGACCTGCTGCTGCCGGAGCGGCGGTTGCGCTCCCGTCCGCTCACCGTCGAGCAGAGCAACACCTCGGTACTGGTCGAGGACCGCTATCTGCTGAAGGTCTTCCGCGGACTGGCGCCCGGTACCAACCCGGATCTGGAGGTGCAGCGGCTGCTGCGCAACGCCGGTTCGCGCAGCGTGCCGCGGCTGCTGGGCGCGCTGGACGGGCGGCTCGGCGACACCCGGGCCACCTTCGCCGTCCTGCAGGAGTACGTCGCCGACGCCGAGGAGGGCTGGCAGTCGGCGCTGGCCGACGTCCGGGACCTGCTCGGACCCACCGCGCGGGCGGGCGGCCGGGTCGGCGGCGACTTCTCGGCCGCGGCGCTCTCCCTGGGCGTGGCGGTGGCCCGGATGCACCGGGAACTCGCCCGGGCCGGCGGCACGGCCCGGATGACGCGGTCCGCGCTGGTCAGGACGGCCCGGCAGATGACCGCGCGGTTCGAGGCCGCGCTCGCCGAGGCGCCCCGGCTGGCGCCGTACGCCGAGCCGGTGCGGACCGCCTACGCCCGGGTCGCCGGACTGCAGACCCGGGGTCTGTGGCCGGCTCAGCGCGTGCACGGCGATCTGCACCTCGGCCAGGTGCTGCGGGTCGGACGGCGCTGGCGGATCGTGGACTTCGAGGGCGAGCCGAACATGCCGCTGGACGAGCGGCGTGCCCGCTGGTCCCCGCTGAAGGACGTGGCCGGCCTGCTGCGGTCCTTCGACTACGCCGCCCACCACGACCTGGCCGTCGGCGCGCGGCCGGGAGACGGGCGGCCCTGTGACGGGCGGCAGAAGGACGAGCGGCAGGGGTCGCTGCTGCGGGACTGGACGGCGCACCATCAGGATGCCTTCTGCACCGGGTACGCGGCCGTCGCCGGCCGCGACCCCCGCGAATTCGGCGTGCTGCTGTCCGCCCACCTGCTCGACAAGGCCGTATATGAAACCGCCTACGAAACTCGGCGGCGGCCGGGCTGGGTGGATATCCCGC
Organism: Streptomyces polygonati; assembly: GCF_042650325.1. Lineage (NCBI taxonomy): Bacteria > Bacillati > Actinomycetota > Actinomycetes > Kitasatosporales > Streptomycetaceae > Streptomyces > Streptomyces polygonati. The sequence continues at coordinate 50,308 of NZ_JBHSBB010000028.1, forward strand.
TTGCGGCCGTCGCCCGGTTGGTGGCGAACATCCCGGTGGGACCCGTTGTGCCGTAGCCAGGAAAGCACCAGGCAACGGTCCGTACGACCGGCCGCATTGCTCACTCTTTACCCGCCGCCGAGCTGCGACTACGTTAACTCCGCATTGCAGGTCACGCGGGACCGTAGGAAGCTGCGAGGGAACATCGGAGCGAAGATTGTTGAGGACGGAAGAGAGAGGATTTATCATGCAGCCTGATATGCCGGCACCCGCGCAAATGCGCGACAAGAGTAGCCTGTTCGCTGCGGACGCATTCAGTTCGATGTCACGGTCCGATCAACGCAGGTGGGCCGAGGTCTATTTACGGGGACTGCTGCTCGCGGACGGCAGAAAGTCTGTGCGCCGAATAGCGGACAGCATGCCGATCGACCGCGCCAACCAGTCGCTCCAGCAGTTCATCAACCAGAGCCCCTGGGACTGGGAACCGGTACGGGCCCGGATCGCCCGCCGGGTCGAGGACGCGATCCGGCCGGATGCCTGGGTCGTCAACCGGGTGATCATCCCCAAGCGCGGAGACCGCTCGGTCGGCGTGCAGCGGCGCTTCGTCCCCGAGGTCGGCCGCACCGTCAACAGCCAGCTGGCGCTCAGCGTCTCACTGGCCTCGCAGACCGCGAACGTGCCGGTGAACTGGCGTATCGCGCTGGTCGGCGGCTGGTCCAAGGACCTGAACCTGCGCCGCGCCGCCTACATCCCGGACTCGGTGACCGGCAAGCCGGAATGGGCGGAGACCATGGACATGCTGGAGGAGATGGTCTCGCGCTGGGACCGGGCGCGGGCGCCTGTCGTCGGCGAGGTCCAGCATCTGCCGGACCCGGGCCGGCTGCTGTCCGGCATGGCAGACCGGGATATGGAGTTCGTGTTCCAGGTGGACGGGTCGTTCCCCGTCATGCCGAACGCGCCGGCCGCCTGGTCCGCGGGATTACGACCCGGCCGGCCCTGGAACCGGCAGGAAGCAGTGAGTGTCAGAGAACGGGTCGAGACCGTGTCGACGCACCCGCCGCGCTCCCCGTCCCCGGCGCCGCCCCGGGCCGTCGAGGGCCGCAACCGGCTGCTGTCGTCCCTCGCCCGGCTGGTCGGACCGCGCGGACCGGCCGACCCGCCGTCCGAACTGGTGCGGATCGTCGCCGAAGTGGACTGCCGGGACAACCTCGGCCGGTTCTGGGTGACCAATATGACCTCCCGTGGCCTGGACGAGGTGATGGCGCTGATCCACCGGATCGCGCTGAGCCGGCAGGACATGGAGCAACGCCAGTGCGAACTGGGGCTGTACGACTTCGAGGGACGCTCCTACCGCGGACTGCACCACCACCTCACCATGGTCTCCGCCGCGTTCGCTTACAGCGTGATCGGCGACGCGATAGCGGTGACGATGGGCTGAACCAGCAGGTCGGCGGACGGCCGCGAACACCCCGCCGAGCGCCCCGCTCCCCGACGTTCGCGGCCACGACCGCGCGACCGGCGCCCGGCGGCTCCCGCGCGGCGAGGCCCTCTCGACGCGGCGACGCGTGGCACCGATGATCGATCACCGACCGACGGTGAAAGGGCACGGGGGAACGGACGCCCGGCACAGGGTCCTGATGTCCCGCCGCCTTTCGCGCAGCAGTTCCCCCGCCCGTCACTGCCTGTCACCCGTGCTCGCCGCGGGTGACAGAGCCTCGGCCGCCGACCGCGCAGCCACTCCATGGGGGAGCCGATGAGCCCAACCGTCAGCGACGTGTCCCAGCCGCAGGCCCCGGGGCGGGACGCCTTCGAGGAATTCAGCAGCGCCGTCTTCGCCGCCCTCCCCCGCGCCGACCAGCGCCGATGGGCGGAGGTCTATCTCCAGGGCCTGCTGACCCTCGACGGACGCAAGAGCATCCGCCGGATGGCGGAGCGGCAGCCCGGCTGGGGCGCCGACGCGACCCAGTCGCTCCAGCACTTCGTCAACCAGAGCCCCTGGGACTGGTCGCGCGTCAGCGAGGCGGTGGGCAGCTGGGTGACGTCGGTCAGCGCACCGAGGGCGTGGGTGGTGGAGACCGCCGTCATCCCCAAGCGGGGGACCCACTCGGTGGGAGTGTGCCGACGCTACTCCGCCGACCAGGGGCGGGCGGTGAACGGGCAGTTCGGCATGGGCGGTTTCATCGCCACCGACCTGGAGGCGCTGCCGGTCGAGTGGCGGCTGGTCCTGGAACGCGGCTGGACGAGCGACGCCCCCCGCAAGTCCCGGGCCCGGATACCGGCCGGCGACCGGGCCAGGCCGCTGTGGGAGTACGTGCTGGAGGTGGCCGGGGCCGACTGCCGGCCCGGTCCCCCGGCCACCGTTCCGGTGGTGACCGACCTGCGCGACGAACTGGGCGTCGACCAGCTCATCATGGCGCTGCGCGAGCGGCGGGACCAGTTCGTGGTCGGGGTCGGGATGTCGCGCTGGAACCTCGCCCGCGTCCACCCGGCCGATCCGCGCCACGGGGCACCGGGCCAGCAGCGCGGCACGCCGCCGGCCGGGGGGAGCGAGCAGGGATCGTGCCCGGTGGGCCCGGCGGACGGGGACGGCGGCGAAGTGCGCCGGACCCAGTTCGCCTCCCAGCCGGTCCGGTTGCCCGGCGGCAGCGTCGACTCGGTGGGCCGGGTCTACTGGATGACACCCGAGGACGCCGCGGACGACCCGCTGCCGCACCGCTACTGGATCACCAACATCACCCACCTGGGCACGCACGGCATCGTCGAGCTGGTCAGCCATCTGCAACGGGCGAAGCGCTGCGTGCGGGCGCTGGCCGAGGAGTTCGGCATGTGCGACTTCGAGGGCCGCTCCTTCCCCGGCTGGCACCACCACATGACCCTGGTCTCGGCCGCCTGCGTGTGCCGCCGCACGACCGGCGGGCCGGGCCCGGCCACCCGGGACTGACCACCGGAAAGCGGCGGCCGGTTCCGGGAAAGGACATCCGAAAGTCGTCACCGGATCGGACACCGCCGGAGCCGCCGGAGCCGGCCGGGTCCGACCGCCCGCATTCGCACCGGCGCCGCGAATGACTCCCGAAAGTCGGGGGAAGCCGCACGTCACGGCGGGCCGGGATTTCGTATACCGGTCGGCTGTTTCCCGCCCGGTCCGGCCGGCCTCCGTCGCGAACCTCTCCGGGGGGCCCGCCGGAGAAAATCAAAGCGTTGACAGGAACTTCTCGCCGATCGTACGTTTTCCGCACTGCCGGATCTCGGCGAAATCGCGCAGCGCAATACAGGGAAGCTGTCGCACCGTCGAATGAGAAGCCGGTCACCGTTGACGCCCGGAAAGGGAAACAATCCCATGGAAGTGAATCAGTCCATAACGAAGTTCGTCTATGAGTGGTTCGACGACCTCAGCGCCCACGAGCCCGTGGACCGGCTTTTACCGCGGATTTACGAGTCCGGCCTGGAGATGGTTTTCCCGGAGCGCACGCTGCGCAGCCGCGCGGATTTCATCGACTGGTACGAGGCGGTGGGCAGGGCGTTCGCCGACCAGACCCACACCGTCGAGGAACTGCGCGCGCAGGAGCGCGGCGACCTGATCGAACTGTCCGTCACCGTGGTGTGGACCGCGACCCGGACCGCCGACCGCAGCCGGTCGAGCTTCCGGGCGCACCAGACCTGGCGGCTGCGCCGCGACGCCGACGGCGACCTGCGCATCGTCACCTACCGGGTGGACGACATCGCCCCGCTGTCCGACGCCCGCGCCGCCGACTCCTCGGGGACGCGGTAGTGGTCGGCGAGCGGAGCTTCGACTACGTCGTGGTGGGCGCCGGCTCCTCCGGCGCGGTGATCGCCGCCCGGCTCAGCGCCGACCCGTCCCACCGCGTCCTGCTGCTGGAGGCCGGCGACCGGGACGTACGGCCGGAGCTGCGCCGGACCGACGCCGCCTCGGTGATCGGCCTGCTGGTCTCCGAGTGGAGCCCGCAGATCGACTGGGGATACGTCACGGAGGCCGAGCCGGCGCTGGGCGGCCGTACCGTTCCCGTCGCCCGGGGCAAGGTGCTCGGCGGCAGCAGTTCGGTCAACGCCCTGATGTGGGTGCGCGGCCACCAGGACGACTACGACCGCTGGAGCCGCGAGGGCAACCCGGGCTGGTCCTTCCAGGAGGTGCTGCCCTACTTCCGGCGCGCCGAGAACTACGCCTCGGCGCCCGCCGGATCGCCGCTGCGCGGTACGGACGGCCCGATCCAGGTGCGCGACCTGGACGACCCGAGCCCGGTGGCCCGCGCGTTCGTGGCGGCCACCCGGGAACTCGGCTTCGGCTCCGGCGCCGCGGGCGACTTCGACTACAACGGCGCCGAGCAGGAGGGCGGCGGCTTCTTCTACCAGACCACGCGCACCGCGGACAACGAGCGCAGCAGTACCGCCACCGCCTATCTCGCCCCGGCCGCGGACCGCCCGAACCTGCGCGTCGAGGTAGGGGCCCGGGCCACCCGCCTGGTGCTGTCAGGCCGCCGGGTGACCGGGGTCGAGTACGTCCAGGACGGGGTCGTCCACTCGGTGTCCGCCGACCGGGAGGTGATCGTCAGCGCGGGCGCCTTCGAGAGCCCGAAGCTGCTGATGCTCTCCGGTATCGGTCCGGCCGCCCATCTGCGGGAGCACTCCCTTCCGGTACTGCGCGACCTGCCGGGCGTGGGCGAGAACCTCCAGGACCACCCATTCGTCCCGCTGTGCTACGAGGCCACCGGCGAGCACCCGGCCGGGGCGCTGCTGTCCGAGGCGGGCATGTTCACCCGTACCCGAGCCGGCGCGGCCGGGCCCGGTCAGCCGCCGTCCCCCGATCTGCAGTTCACCTTCGGTCCGATCAAGTTCCTGCCGTCCACCGCGCCGGCCGAACTCTGGGAGGGCCCCGGCTTCACCTTCGCGCCGATCCTGCTGCACCCCGCCAGTCGCGGCCGGGTCCGCCTGCGCGGCACCGACCCGTCGGCGACAGCGGTGGTGCACGCCAACTACCTCCAGCACCCGGCCGACCTCGACGTCCTCGTCGAAGGGGTGACGCTGGCCAGGGAACTGGCCGGAACCGCCGCCTTCGACAAGGTGCGCGGCGCGGAGCTGGCGCCCGGTCCGGAACTGACCGGACCCGCCGAGCTGCGCGACTTCGTCCGCGCCAACGCCTCGACCCTGTGGCACCCGGTCGGCACCTGCCGGATGGGCGACGACCCGATGGCGGTGGTGGACCACGAGCTGCGGGTGCACGGGCTCGACGGCCTGCGGGTCGCCGACGCCTCGGTCATGCCGCACATCGTGTCGGGCAACACCAACGCGGCCTGCGTGATGATCGGCGAGAAGGCGGCCGAACTGATCCTGGGCGACTCATCCCCCACCACGACAGGACGGACCCGATGACAACCGACGAGCGGACCGGCAGCGCGCTGTACCGGAGGTTCCTGGGCGCCTTCAACGACGCCGACTACGAGCGGGTGGCCGAGCTGATCAGCCCGGACTTCGTGGACCACCACCCCGGCTTCGACATCAACGGCCTCGACTCCTACCTCGGCGCGCTGCGCAACGCCCACGGCACCCTGGAGATCCACGGCGAGCCGGAGGAGATCCTGGAGAGCGGCGACCGGGTCGTCACCCGGGTGCGGCTGACCGGCCGGCACATCGGCGTGGTGCTGGGTGTGCCGGCCACCGGGCGCGAGGTGGTGTGGGAGACCACCGAGATCTGGCGGGTGGCGGACGGCAGGCTGACCGAACGGTGGGCCGTGGACGACCTGCTCGGCCTGCGGGAGCAGATCTCGGTGCAGGAGGACAACGTCGCGCTGGTCCAGCGGGTCAGCGACGTGGTCAACGAGCGCCGGTACGACGCGCTGGACGAGCTGTTCTCCGACGACTTCGTCGACCACAACCCGGCCTGGAGCGTGGACAGCCTGGAGGAGCTGAAGGGCATCATCAAGGCCGTCCACGGGACGCTGGACTTCACCGCCAACCTCGACGGCCTCTATCCGGCCGGTGACGACAAGGTCATCATGCAGATCACCTTCACCGGGCGGCACGTCGGCCCGATGTTCGGTGTCGAGCCCACCGGCAAGGCGGTGACCTGGACCAGCATCGAGGTCTACCGGGTGGCGGACAACAAGGTCGTGGAGCGCTGGGTGCAGGCGGACACCACCGGTCTGATGGCGCAGCTGGGTGTCCCGCTGCCGGAGTGAGCGGCGGTCCCGTCCCCAGGACTGGCCCCAGGGACGGCACGAGGAACGGACCCCCGGGAGCGACCCGGGCGGACAGGAAGCAGGAAGAGGGAGACCATGAACACCGCAGAAGTGGTTGACCGGTACTACGAGCTGGCCAACGCCGGCGAATGGGACGCCTGGTGCGACCTGTTCACCGCCGACCAGACGATGGACGAGCAGCTGGCCGGCCATGTCGAGGGCCGCGAGACACTGCGCGAGATGATGCGCGGCTTCCCGCAGACCTGGGCGGTCTTCGCCAACGTGCCCCGGCACATCGTGATCGACGGCAACCAGGCCGCCGTCGTCTCGCACATCTCGGGGCGCACCCACGCCGGTGCCTCGGTCGAGGCGGACGTGTGCAATTACTTCCGGATCACCGACGGGCTGATCAGCTATATGCAGAACGTGCACGACAGCGTCCCCTTCGCCCCCGTGCTCGGCAAGTGAGGTGGCACCCATGACCGCCCCGATCGAGGCCCGCTGGTCGCACGTCGGCCTCAACTGCACCGACCAGCGCCGTACCGAGGAGTTCTACACCCGCTGGTTCGGCTTCCGCCGGGCCCGGGTGGTCGAGGCCGACGGCGTCCGGGTCGTCTTCCTGCGCCGCGGCGATGTCTACCTGGAGCTGTTCGCCACCGACGCCGCCGCGTTACTGCCGCCGGCGAACGACGGCCCGGCCAATCCCGGGGCCGCCCGCCATCTCGCCTTCCAAGTGGCCGACGTCGACGCGTTCCTGGCCCAGGCCGACGGTCAACTGCCGGTCTCGCTGGGCCCGCTGTCCTTCGACGCGTTCATCCCGGGCTGGAAGACCGTCTGGGTGACCGACCCCGACGGCATGGTGGTCGAGGTCAGCCAGGGCTACACCGACCAGTCGGAGGAGGAACTCGCGCGCTACGCGTAGCACCCCGGCGCGGGCAGGGCGGGTGGCCGGTCGGGCTCCGCGGGCCACCGGCCCTGCCACCGACGCCGAGAGACGCCGGACGCGTCGGACAGGTGGGAACGTGGGACGCTCCCGGCCAACGGCGGGCGCTAGTCCCGGCTGACCTTGCGGTTGGCCCGGAGCCATTCCTTGTTCATGGCGGTGATCGAGGTCAGCGGGATGCCCTTCGGGCAGACGGTGGCGCATTCACCGGCCAGCGTGCAGCCGCCGAAGCCCTCGGCGTCCATCTGGGCGACCATGTCGAGGACGCGGGTCTCGCGTTCGGGGGCGCCCTGCGGGAGGGCGCCGAGGTGGTTGATCTTCGCCGAGGTGAACAGCATCGCCGAGCCGTTCGGGCAGGCGGCCACGCAGGCGCCGCAGCCGATGCATTCGGCGTGTTCGAAGGCGCGGTCGGCGGCGGCCTTGGGCACGGGGGTGGCGTGGGCCTCGGGGGCCGCGCCGGTGGGGACGCTGACATAGCCGCCGGACTGGATGATCCGGTCGAAGGAACCGCGGTCGACCACGAGATCGCGGATGACCGGGAAGGCGGCGGCGCGCCAGGGTTCGACGTCGATGGTGTCGCCGTCCTGGAAGGACCGCATGTGCAGCTGGCAGCTGGTGGTGCGCTCCGGGCCGTGCGCCTCGCCGTTGATGACCAGGCTGCACGCGCCGCAGATGCCCTCGCGGCAGTCGTGGTCGAAGGCGACCGGCTGCTCACCGGTCAGGGTGAGGCGTTCGTTGAGGGCGTCGAGGACTTCCAGGAAGGACATGTCCGGTGAGACGTCCTCGACCTGATAGGGGGTCATGGCGCCGGGTGCCCCGGCGGACCGCTGCCGCCAGACGCGCAGGGTGATCCTCATGCGTAGCTCCGCTGGGTGGGGTGGACGTACTCGAAGACGAGGTCTTCCTTGTGCAGCACCGGCGCTTCGCCGGTGCCGGTGAACTCCCAGGCGGCGGCGTAGGAGAACTCCTCGTCCTTGCGGGCGGCCTCGCCCTGCGGGGTCTGGGACTCCTCGCGGAAGTGGCCGCCGCAGGACTCGGCGCGGTGCAGCGCGTCCAGGCACATCAGTTCGGCGAGTTCCAGGTAGTCGACGACGCGGTTGGCGTGCTCCAGCGACTGGTTGAACTCGGCCTCGACGCCCGGGACCTTGATCCGGCGCCAGAACTCCTCGCGGATCCGCGGGATGCGCTCCAGCGCCTCGCGCAGGCCCGCCTCGGAGCGGGCCATGCCGCACAGCTCCCACATGACCTCGCCGATCTCGCGGTGGAAGGAGTCCGCGGTGCGGTCGCCGTCGACGGCGATCAGCGCGCGCAGCCGGTCGCGGGTCTCGGTGACGGCCTGGACGACGGCCGGGTGGGAGGGGTCGGGCATCTCCTGCCGGGGGTGCCGGGCCAGGTAGTCGTTGATGGCGGCCGGCAGCACGAAGTAGCCGTCGGCCAGGCCCTGCATGAGTGCCGAGGCGCCGAGCCGGTTGGCGCCGTGGTCGGAGAAGTTGGCCTCGCCGATCGCGAACAGGCCGGGGACGGTGGTCCGCAGGTCGTAGTCCACCCACAGGCCGCCCATGGTGTAGTGCACGGCCGGGTAGATCCGCATCGGGACCTCGTACGGGTCCTCCGCGGTGATCCGCTCGTACATCTCGAAGAGGTTGCCGTACTTCTCCGCGACGGCCCGGCGGCCCGTCCTGGCGATGGCGTCGGCGAAGTCCAGATAGACGCCCTGGCCGCCGGGGCCGACGCCGCGGCCCTCGTCGCAGACGTTCTTGGCGGCCCGCGAGGCGATGTCGCGCGGCACGAGATTGCCGAAGGCGGGGTAGATCCGCTCCAGGTAGTAGTCGCGCTCCGCCTCGGGGATGTCGGCCGGGCGGCGGCGGTCGCCCTTGGCCTTGGGCACCCAGATGCGCCCGTCGTTGCGCAGCGACTCGCTCATCAAGGTGAGTTTGGACTGGTGTTCGCCGGTGCGGGGGATGCAGGTGGGGTGGATCTGGGTGAAGCAGGGGTTGGCGAAGTGGGCGCCGCGCCGGTGGGCCCGCCAGATCGCGGTGGCGTTGGAGTTGACGGCGTTCGTCGACAGGTAGAAGACGTTGCCGTAGCCGCCGCTGGCCAGCACCACGGCGTCCGCGAAGTGGGTGCTGAGTTCACCGGTGACCAGGTCGCGGGCGACGATGCCGCGGGCGCGGCCGTCCACGACGATCAGGTCGAGCATCTCGGTGCGCGGGTGCATCTCGACGGCGCCGGCCGCTATCTGCCGGGACAGCGCCTGATAGGCGCCGAGCAGCAGCTGCTGGCCGGTCTGGCCGCGGGCGTAGAAGGTGCGGGAGACCTGGACGCCGCCGAAGGAGCGGGTGTCGAGCAGGCCGCCGTACTCGCGGGCGAAGGGCACGCCCTGGGCCACGCACTGGTCGATGATCTCCACCGAGATCTGCGCCAGCCGGTGGACGTTGGACTCGCGGGCGCGGAAGTCCCCGCCCTTGACGGTGTCGTAGAACAGCCGGTGCACGGAGTCGCCGTCGTTGCGGTAGTTCTTGGCGGCGTTGATGCCGCCCTGGGCGGCGATGGAGTGGGCGCGGCGCGGGGAGTCCTGGTAGCAGAACTGCACGACGTGGTAGCCCTGTTCGGCCAGGGTCGCGCCGGCCGAGCCGCCAGCCAGCCCGGTGCCGACGACGATCACGGTGTGCTTGCGGCGGTTGGCCGGGTTGACCAGCCCGGCGGTGAAGCGGCGGGTGTCCCAGCGGTCCGCGATGGGGCCCCCGGGGGCGGCGGTGTCGGCGATCGGGGCGCCGGTCGCGTACTGCGTGAAGTCGTTCATGGGGGTGTTCTCCCGGTTTCCCTCGGCGGGCTGCGGTTGACGGGTCCGGCTCAGTGGACGAGTCCGGTCATGACCCCGACGGGCACCGCGACGAAGCCGGCCGTCAGCACCACCGCGAGGACGGTGCCGGTGGTCTTCAGCGCGCGGTCGCGGGTGGCGCTGCCCGCGCCGAGGGTCTGCGCCGCGCTCCAGAAGCCGTGCTGGATGTGCAGGCCGAGGGCGAGCATGGCGACGATGTAGATCACGTCGCCGTACCAGGTGTGGAAGGTCGCCTCGACGTTCTGGTAGGGGTGGCCGGGCTGGGCGTTGCGGTTCACGGTCAGGGTGGTGAGGTCCAGCAGGTGCCAGACGATGAACAGCGCGAGGATGACCCCGCCCCAGCGCATGGTGCGGGTGGCGTAGCTGGTGCGGGCCTTGCGGTGGGCGTAGCCGACCGGGCGGGCCCGCAGGTCGCGGCGGCTGAGCTGGTAGGCGCAGACGCCGTGCGCCACCACCGAGACGACCAGCACCACGCGGATGATCCACAGCGCCCACTCGTAGTGCAGCGCCGGCTCGCCGAGGGTGCGCAGCCAGTGGGCGTACCCGTTGAAGGTGCCCGGTCCGAAGAAGATCTTCAGATTGCCGTACATGTGGGCTACCAGATAGAGCAGCATGATCAGGCCGCTCACCGCCATGATCACCTTCTTGCCGACGGTGGAGTCCCAGACCGTCCGCGCGATCGACGGCCGCCGCTCGGGCCGCGTTGCCAGTGCCATGGGCACGACGTTATGGCCGGGGACGAGCAGTGGTCCAAGACATGATCAGGCTGGAGTCCATAGCCTCACGCTATGGAGGAGTTACGCTGCCCCTATGCAGTTCCAGCAGTTGGCGTACTTCGTGGCGGTCGCGGACGCCCGGCACTTCACCCGGGCCGCCGAGGCCGTGCACGTCTCGCAGCCCTCGCTGTCGCAGCAGATCCGGGCGCTGGAGAAGGAGCTGGGCGCCGTGCTCTTCAGCCGGGCCCGGGGCAACATCACGCTCACCGACGCGGGTGAGGCCCTGCTGCCGCTGGCCCGGCGGATCCTCGCCGACGCCGACACCGCCCGGCACGAGGTGCTGGAGCTGGCCCGGCTGACCCGGGGGCGGGTCCGGCTGGGGGCGACGCCCAGCCTGTGCACCGGTCTGCTGCCGGACGTGCTGCGGGCCTTCCACGACCGGCACCCGGGCATCCAGCTGCTGATCGAGGAAGGCGGTTCGCACGACCTGGTCCGCGAGCTGGCCCGCGGGGCGCTGGACCTGGCGCTGGTGGTGCTGCCGCTGCCGAGCCCGTCGCCCGCGCTGACCACGGTCGAGCTGTTCCAGGAGGACCTGGTGGTGGTCTCCTCGGCCGAGGCGCCCGCGCCGCGCTCCCCGGTGCGGATCGCCGACCTGGAGGGGCGGCCGATGGTGATGTTCCGGCACGGCTACGACCTGCGGGACCTGACGCTGGCGGCCTGCCGGTCGGCGGGCTTCGAGCCGTACTTCACCGTCGAGGGCGGGGAGATGGACGCGGTGCTCGGCTTCGTCCGCGCGGGGCTCGGCGTCGGGGTCGTCCCCACCATGGTCGCCGACCGGGCCGGCCCCGGGCTGCGGGTCACTCCGCTGGCCGACCCCGGGCTGCGGCGCACGGTGGCGCTGGCCCACCGCAGCGATGTGGCCCCGCCGCGCGCGGCCAGGGTGCTCCAGGACGTCCTGCTCTCCTCCGCCCGCCGGGTGGTGACCCGCAGCGGACTGCGGCCGGCCGGGACGGACGGAGCGGACGCGGCGGAGCGGGCCGGGGAGCCGGAGGGAGCGGAGGGCTGAGCGGGCCGGGCACGTACCGCGCGCTGCCGCCGGCCGCCGGGCGCTCAGTCCAGTGGCACCGGCTCCCGCGTCCGCGGGCCGCCGGCGCTGCCGGTGTTGACCGTCCCGGCCGGTTCCAGCATCAGGATCGCGGTCTCCTCCTCGGCGCGCGGGCAGTGCTCGACGCCCTTGGGGACCACATAGATCTCGCCGGGGCCGAGGACCACGTCACCGTCCCGCAGCTGGATGGTCAGCAGCCCGCTGACCACCAGGAACAGCTCGTCGGTCGCCTCGTGGGTGTGCCAGACGAACTCCCCCTGGACCTTGGCGATCTTCACGTCGTAGTCGTTGATCCCGGCGATCCGGTGCGGCGCCCACTGCTCGGCGAACAGCGCGAGTTTCGCCTCGATGTTCACGGCGGTGGCAGGCTTGGTGATGTCGGTCATGGCCCCAGCCTGCCCCATCGGGCGGGCGCGGGGCTTGTACGATCCTGGCGGGATGCGGCGGGACGCGGCGGGATCCTGGTCGGAGGGAAGGCGCGGGTGACGGCGTGGTGAAGGCGGCGGGCGGGGACACGCGGGTGCACGCCTGGCGGCCGGCCGCGGCGGGGATCACCGAGGTACTGCACGCCCGCTTCACCGACCACGCCTATCCGGTGCACACCCACGACACCTGGGACCTGATGCTGCTGGACGACGGTGTCGTGGACTTCGCGCTGGACCGCAGGCGGCACGACGCGACGGACGCCGGCCGGGTGGTGCTGCTGCCGCCGGGTGTCCCGCACGACGGCCGTACGGTCGGTCCGCTGGGTTTCCGCAAGCGGGTGATCTACCTCAGTACGGCGGTGCTGCCGGAGCGGCTGGCCGGCCCGGCGGTGGACGGGCCGATCCTGGGCGACGCCCTGCTGCACCACCGGGTGCACGAGCTCTATGTGGCGCTGCGGCACGACGGCGACGCGCTGGAGGCCGAGTCGCGGCTGGCCTTCGTCCGCGAACGGCTGCTGGTGCACCTGGACGCGCACCGGGTGCGCGAGCCGGGACGGGAAGGGGACCGGCTGGCGGCCCGGCTGCGCGAACTGCTGGACGCCCGGCTGGACGAGGGCCTGACCCTCCAGGAGGCCACCGCGCTCCTGCACGCGCACCCGACCCATCTGATCCGCAGCTTCTCGCGGGCCTACGGGCTGCCGCCGCACACCTATCTGACCGGCCGACGTATCGACCGGGCCCGCCGGCTGCTGCTGGCGGGCGTACGGCCGGTCGATGTCGCCGCTGCGGTCGGCTTCTACGACCAGGCGCATCTGAACCGGCACTTCACCCGGCATCTGGGCGTCTCGCCCGCGCGGTACGCCAGGGGCGGGCGGCGCCGCTGAATCCGGCGCCGCCCGCCCCCGTCCGGCCCTTCGTCAGTGCGTGATGATCGCCGGGTCGCTGACGCCGGGGCGGCCGGTCTCGACATGGCCGGCGAAGCGCCGCTGGAACGCCGCGTCGTGGTCGCCGCGGACGGTCAGGTCGTACCAGTGCTCGCTGCGGCCGAGGTCCACCGGGTGCGTCTCGCGGTGGCCGGCCCGCACGGTGTAGGTCTGCGCGCGGCCGTCGTAGGCGTCCCGCACGGTGAAACGGACCGCGCCGCGGCCGGAGTTGGTGAAGGTCAGCTCGACCCGGCCGCTGCCGCCGTCGTGCCGGGCGGTCACCTCGGCGCCGCCGCCGGCCGCTGAGCCCTGGAAGGCGCGCAGGAAGCCGTTGGGGCCGTGCACGGTCAGGTCGTAGGCGCCGTGGGTGGCGGCGGTGTCCCAGCTGCCGGAGATCTTCTTACCGGCTTCGGTGGTGTACGACCAGGGGCCGTCGGCGCGGTTGCCGGCGGTGACGTGGAAGGCGGCGCCGGCCGCGGCGCCGCCGCCGAAGGTGAGGCCGATGTGCCCGGCGGTCACCGCCGCGTCGACCAGCGGCGCGTAGGCCAGCGGGCGGGCCGGACGGGAGCCGCGCTCCTGCTTGGGCAGCACCTGGTGGGCCGGCGGCACCGGCACGAAGCTGTCGTGGCGGTCCTTGTCGGCCGGCTGGTAGCCGTCGGTGTCCGGCAGCCGGACCGGCCGCTCCCGCTGGAGGCCGAAGTCGAAGGCGGAGGTGAGGTCGCCGCAGACGGCCCGGCGCCAGGCCGAGATATTGGGCTCCTTCACCCCGAAGCGGCGCTCCATGAAGCGGAGGATCGAGGTGTGGTCGAAGGTCTCGGAGCAGACGTAGCCGCCGGTGCTCCACGGGGAGACCACCAGCATCGGCACCCGCTGGCCCAGGCCGTACTCACCTGCGGCGTAGGTGGCGTTGCCGGCGAAGAGCTCAGCGGCGGTGTCGGTGGTGGAGGCTCCGCCGGGCAGGACCATCGGCGGCACCAGGTGGTCGAAGTAGCCGTCGTTCTCGTCGTAGGTGATGAACAGCGCGGTCCTGCTCCACACCTCGGGGTTGGAGGTGAGCGCGTCCAGGACCTGTGAGACGTACCAGGCGCCGTAGTTGGCGGGCCAGTTGGGGTGCTCGGAGAATGCCTCGGGCGCGGCGATCCAGGAGATCTGCGGCAGCGTGCCGGCCTTGACGTCGGCGCGCAGCACGTCGAAGAAGCTGTCGCCGGCCGCCGCGTCGGTGCCGGTGCGGGCCTTGTCGTACAGGGCGTCGCCGGGCTGGGCGTTCTGGTACTGGTGGAAGTACAGCAGCGAGTTGTCGCCGTAGTTGCCCCGGTAGGCGTCCGGGATCCAGCCCCAGGAGTTCGCGGCGTCCAGGCCGTCGCCGACGTCCTGGTAGATCTTCCAGGAGACGCCCGCCTCCTCCAGCCGCTCCGGGTAGGTCGACCAGGCGTAGCCCGCCTCGGAGTTGTCCAGGACCGGGCCGCCGCCCCTGCCGTCGTTGCCGGTGTAACCGGTCCACATGTAGTAGCGGTTGGGGTCGGTACCTCCGATGAAGGAGCAGTGGTAGGCGTCGCAGACGGTGAACGCGTCGGCGAGCGCGTAGTGGAAGGGGATGTCCTCACGGGTCAGATAAGCCATGGTGCCCGCCGACTTGGCCGGGATCCACTGGTCGTACTTGCCGCCGTTGACCGCGGCGTGGCTGCCGATCCACTCGTGGTTGAGGCCCTCGATGAACTGCAGGCCCAGGTCGTCCGCGTCCGGGTGGTAGGGCAGCACCTCACCGGCGCCGTCGGGCTGGTGGAACACCGACTTGCCGTTCGCCAGTCGCACCGGGCGGGGATCGCCGAAACCGCGCACACCGCGCATCGAGCCGAAGTAGTGGTCGAAGGACCGGTTCTCCTGCATCAGGACGACGATGTGCTCGACGTCCTTCAGGGTCCCGGTGCGGCGGCTCGCCGGTATGGCGGCCGCCCGGGTGATGCTGCCGGACAGGGCGGTGAAGCCGGCGGTGGCGCCGGCGATCTGCAGAAAACGCCGCCGGTTGAGTTCAGACATGACTGACCTGGCCTCTTCGCAAGGGGTGGGAGGGCGTGGGGGGAGAGATGTGCACCAAGAGCAGCGACACGAGGCGACGGGCCGGTGTCGCGGGCGTGAAAGCCGGCGGTACGGCTCGCGAACAGCCCCGGCGGATGCGGCGTGTCGCGCCCGGTGCTCCGGCTGGGGCGAAAGGGCCGGGAAGCAGGGGGACTTGACCGCTGTTTCGGTCGTGCCGTCACATCGCGTTCCGACGTCATCCGGACAGGCGGCGTTCAACTGGGCGTCGCCGGGGGGCGGGAGTCTTCACGCGTTCTCAGCCCGCACGCGTTCTCGACGTCGACGCGTACTCAGCCCTTCCGCCTTCCAGCGCCAAGGAGCAACAATGGTCGCACAGTTGGACACGCCGGAGCCGTCCGGGGACCGCCTCAGCCGGCGTACCGCCGTCGGGCTGCTCGGCACCGCGGGAGTGGGCGCGGTCGCCGCGCCGCTGCTGACCGCCGGCCCGGCCGCGGCGGACACGGCCGGCGCGCCCGCCTTCCACCCCACCCCGGACTCCGGCGGCGCCTCGCCGGTGCAGGGCCTGCACCTGACCTTCGGCAAGGACCCGAGCACCCAGATGGTGGTGTCCTGGATCACCGACGGACCGGTCAAGCGCCCCCGGGTGCTGTACGGCACCCTCGACCACGGCCTGGGCTCGGGCGCGAACGCGCGGACCCGGACCTACACCGATGGCAAGTCCGGCCGGGTGGTCTACGTCCACCACGCGCTGATCAGCCGGCTGAAGCCGGGCACCGACTACCTCTACCTGGTGTCGCACGACGGCGCGACCCCGGACAGCGGCACCTTCAAGACCGCGCCGCGCGGGCGGCAGCCGCTGACCTTCACCAGCTTCGGCGACCAGTCGGCGCCGCAGGTGACCTGGGCCAGTGACGGCACGGTGGCGCTGGACGCCAACTCCACGCCCGCGACGAAGGACATCGTGACCGGCGTCGAGCAGGTCGCGCCGCTGTTCCACCTGCTCAACGGCGACCTGTGCTACGCCAACCTGGATGTGGACCGGGTCCGCACCTGGAACAACTTCTTCACCAACAACACCCGTTCGGCGCGGTTCCGGCCGTGGATGCCGGCCGCCGGCAACCACGAGATCGAGAGCGGCAACGGCCCGATCGGCCTGGGCGCCTACCAGACCTACTTCGAGCTGCCGTCGACCGAGACCGACGACGAACTGGCCGGTCTGTGGTACGCGTTCACCGCCGGCTCGGTGCGGGTGATCGTGCTGCAGAACGACGACAACGCGCTGCAGGACGGCGGCGACCTGTATGTCAGCGGCTACTCCGGCGGCCGTCAGCTGGCCTTCCTGGAGCGGGAGCTGAAGGCGGCCCGCAAGGACACCGACGTCGACTGGATCGTCGTCGCCATGCACCAGGTGATGGTCAGCTCCTCCGACGCCAATGGCGCCGACCTCGGGCTGCGCGCCAAGTACGGCCCGCTGTTCGACCGTTACAGCGTGGACCTGGTGGTCTGCGGCCACGAGCACAACTACGAGCGGTCGCTGTCGGTCCGCGGTGTGGTCAGCGGCAGCGAGACGCTCACCCCGAACCCGGCCTCCACCCGCACCGACGACATCGACACCTCGCTGGGCACCGTGCACATGATCCTGGGCGGCGGCGGTGTCTCGGGCACCACCAACCAGGCGTTCTTCAAGGACGGCACCGGCAAGGTGATCACCGCGGTCTCCGACACCCGGCCGGCCGGCGGCAAGCGGGCCTCGACCTATGTCAAGGAGGAGGCGGTGTGGATCGGGGTGCGGGACATCGAGCACCCCTACGGTTTCGCGGCGTTCACCGTCGACCCCGGCCGCTTCCCCGGTGACACCACCCGGCTGCACGTCACGTACTACAACGTGAACAAGCCGAACGGCGAGCTGTCGGTGTTCGAGAACTTCACGCTGCACCGCAAGCGGTCCGACGGCCATCGCTGAGGTCCGACCCGAGAGCGGGCGGGGCGCGCGGCCCGAGGCCGGCGCCCCGCCCGCACCCGCGCCGACCGCCCGGGGCGCGGCTCCGGGCACCCGCGCCCCCATCCGTGCAGTCACCACCTTGTACGCTCGTCCCCTGGTCACACGGGTGAAGGGGTGGTTCGGACATGCGGGCACAGGGCTTCGGGCCGCGGATCCTCACCGCGCATCTCGGCTACGGGCTCGGCGCGTCCAAGGCCGTGCTGGCCGACCTGCCGGACGGCAGGCCGCCGCGGCGGGTCGAACTGGCCGGGCCGGACGGGGTGAGCGAGCTGGCCGCCGGGCCGGTCGAGGCGGCGCCCGGCTGGCGGGCCGGCCCCTACTCCCGGATCGAGCTGCCCCGGGACCTGCCGGCCGGCCGCTACACCGTGCGGCTGCTGGACGCCGACGGGCGGAGCACCGCCTGCGAGCCGTTCGAGATCGCCCCCGACCGGCTCCAGCGGCAGACGATGTCGGACGTCCTGGCGTATTTCAAGGCCATGCGGTCCAGCGGCGAGATCGACCGCAAGGACCGGCACGCCCTGCTGTGGGGCGACGACAGCGGCCGGGAGGTGGACGCCCGCGGCGGCTGGCTGGACGCGAGCGGCGACACCAGCAAATTCCTCAGCCACCTCACCTACACCCGCACCATGAGCCCGCAGCAGACGCCGCTGTGCGCCTGGGCGATGATGGCGGCGCGTGACGCGCTGGCCGGCCGCCACCCGGCGCTGCTGCGCTCGCTCGGCGCCAGACTCCGCGACGAGGCGCTGTGGGGCGCCGACTTCCTGGTGCGCTTCCGGGCGCCGGAGGGCTATTTCTACACCGGCATCTTCGACGCGCTCACCAAGCGCCTGGACGAGCGCGTGGTCACCGCCCCGCTCCCCGACTGCGTCCGCACCGACCGCTACCAGGCGGCCTACCGCCACGGCGGCGGCCTGGCCGTCGCCGCCCTCGCCCGCGCCTCGGCCCTCGACGCGCACGGCGACTTCACCTCGGCGCGGTACCTGTCCACGGCCCTGGACGGCTTCCTGCATCTGGAGGCGCACAACAAGGAGTATCTGGACGACGGTACGGAGACGGTCGTCGACGACTACACCGCGCTGCTGGCCGCCTGCGAACTCCTCGCGGTGGCCCCCTCGGGTGACCCGGACGGGCCCGGCGCCGAGGTGTGGCCGGTCGTCCGGGACGCCGCCCGGCGGCGGGCGCGGTCGCTCGCGGAGCGCTATGAGCGCGGCCGGGAGCCCGGCTGGTTCCGGGGCGACGAGGAGGGCCGGCCCTTCTTCCACGCGGTCGAGGGCGGGCTGCCGATCCTGGCACTGGTGCGGTTCGCCGAGGTGCTGCCGGACGGACCGGAAGCGGCGGCGGCCGCCGCGCTCGCCGCCGAGGCGATGCTCGACATCCTGGCCCGCACCGGCTCGGTGCCCAATCCCTTCGGCTACCCCCGGCAGCGGGTGCGGCCGGCCGGCGGCACCGACCGGGACGCCTTCTTCTTCCCGCACGCCAACGAGACCGGCTACTGGTGGCAGGGCGAGAACGCGGGCATCGCCTCGCTGGCCGCCGCGGCCGTCGCCTGCGCCGGGCTGGAGACGGTCGCCGGGCCGGACCGGGAGCGGCTGGAGCGCTTCGCGGACGACCAGCTGGCCTGGATCACCGGCCGCAATCCGTTCGACGCCTCGATGCTCCAGGGCCGGGGCCGGGGCAACGTCGACTACGCCACCGACTTCCCCAATCTGCCCGGCGGCATCGTCAACGGCATCACCTCCGGCTGGAGCGACGAGGACGACATCGCCTTCCTGCCGGCCGACGCGCCGGAGGGCGACGACTGGCGGTGGGCCGAGCAGTGGATCCCGCACACCGGCTGGTTCCTGCTCGCGGTGGCCATGGCCCGCTGAACCCGCGCCCGCACCCCACACACCGGCCCCCGGTTTCGTGTGGGCGGCGCCCATGACCGGGCGCCCGGCGGCGTCCTTATCCTGTTCGGGCCGTGGCGCACGGCGTGGACACGGGATTGCGGGGCGCGGATGCGGGACTACGAGGACATCGGTGTGCGGGTGCCGGGCGGCCGGCTGGCGGTACGCCGCTGGCCGGGCGCGCCGGGTGCCGCAGTGGTGGTGGGCGTGCACGGCATCGCCTCCAACGGACTCGCCTGGGCCGAGGTCGCCGAAGCCCTCGGCGACGGCATCGAGCTGATCGCGCCGGATCTGCGCGGCCGGGGCCTGAGCCGGGACGTGGCCGGGACGGGCAGCATGGCCCGGCACGCCGACGACCTGCTGGAGGTGCTGGAGCACCTCGGGATCGGGCAGGCGGTGCTGGCCGGGCACTCGATGGGCGGCTTCGTCGGCTGTGTCGCGGCCCACCGCGATCCGCGGCGCTGGACGGAACTGGTGCTGGTGGACGGCGGGCTGGGCTTTCCCCTCCCCCCGGACACCGACATCGACGCGGTGCTGCACGCGGTGATCGGCCCGGCGATGGCCAAGCTGGACATGGAGTTCGCCGACCGGGCCGCCTACCACTCCTTCTGGGCCGCGAACCCCGCCTTCGCGGAACTCGGCGGCCCGCTGGTGGCGGCGTATCTGGACCGCGATCTCACCGGCGCGGAACCGCACTTGAGGTCGGCCTGCCGCGCCGAAGCGATCCGTCAGGACGCCGAGGACGAGTTCCGCAGCCCCGAGGTGTTCGCCGCGATCCACGAACTCACCGTCCCCACCCGCCTGCTGTGGGCCGAGCGGGGACTGCGCGACGAACCGGTGGGGCTGTACGCGCCCGAGGTGATCGCCGCCAGTGGTCTGGCAGCCGAGGGCGTGGCGCTGCACTTCGTGCCCGGCGTCAATCACTACTCGGTGCTGCTCGGCGCCTCCGGGGCCCGCATCGTGGCCGGCCATCTGACCGATGCCGTACGCCGCACCCCGACCCGCGGCTGACCGGCGCCGTACGGGCCCGGACTCATGGCGCCCGGGCCCTTTCGCGCTCAGGCCGCGCCGGTCTCCTCCGGCACCAGCAGGGGCGCCCCGGTCGCGGCCAGCACCTGCTCCAGGCCGACGCCCGGAGCGAGTTCGACCAGCCGGAGCCCGTCCGGTGTCACGTCGACCACCGCGAGATCGGTGACGACGCGGTCCACCACGCGCCGGCCGGTGGCGGGCAGGGTCAGCTCCTCGACGAGCTTCGGTGAACCGTCCCTGGCGGTGTGCTCCATCACCACGATGAGCCGGCGGGCCCCGTGCACCAGGTCCATCGCCCCGCCCATGCCCTTGACCATCTTGCCGGGCACGGTCCAGTTGGCCAGGTCGCCGGCCGCCGAGACCTGCATCGCGCCGAGCACCGACACGTCGATCCGGCCGGAGCGGACCATCCCGAAGGAGAACGCCGAGTCGAAGTAGGCGGCGCCCGGGGCCACGGTCACCGTCTCCTTGCCCGCGTTGATCAGATCCGGGTGCTCCTGGCCCTCCACCGGGTAGGGGCCGACGCCCAGCACGCCGTTCTCGGAGTGCAGCACCACATGGACACCCGGCGGCAGCTGGTCCGGGATCAGGGTGGGCAGGCCGATGCCGAGGTTGACGTACTGGCCGTCGCGCAGCTCCCGCGCGGCCCGGGCCGCGAGCTGCTGGCGGTCGAGTCCCCTGTCGGGCATGGTCACTTCTCCTCCGGACGGACTGGATCGGCTGAGTCGGCTGAAACGACTGCATCGGCTGGACTGCGGGCGGGGTCGCGGTCGCGGGTGCCGAAGGGCTCGCGGACCGTGCGGCGTTCGATGCGCTTGCCGCCCGGGGCGGCGGCGACGACCCGGTCCACGTACACACCGGGCAGATGCACCGCGTCGGGCGGCAACTCACCGGGTTCCACGATGCGTTCGGCCTCGACCAAGGTGACGCGGCCGGCCCCGGCGCACAGCGGGTTGAAGTTGCGGGCGGCCGAGTGGAAGGCGCAGTTGCCGTGCCGGTCGGCGACGGCCGCCCGGACCAGGGCGAAGTCGGTGGTGATGGCTTCCTCCAGCAGATGCCGTACGCCCCCGAAGTCCCGTACCTCCTTGGGCGGCGAGGCGAGCGCCACCTCTCCCCCGGTCCCGTAGCGCCAGGGCAGACCGCCCTCCTCGACCTGGGTTCCCACGCCGGCCGGGGTGTAGAAGGCCGGGATGCCGGCACCGCCGGCCCGCAGCCGCTCGGCGAGGGTGCCCTGCGGGGTGAGTTCCAGCTCCAGTTCGCCGGCCAGATAGCGGCGGGCGAACTCCTTGTTCTCGCCGACGTAGGAGGACGTCATCCGGCTGATCCGCCCCGAGGCCAGCAGCAGGCCCAGACCCCAGTCGTCCACCCCGCAGTTGTTGGACACCACCCGCAGGTCGCTCGCGCCGGACCGCAGCAGCGCGGTGATCAGCGTCGAGGGGATGCCGCAGAGTCCGAAGCCGCCGACGGCGAGCGTCGCTCCGTCGGGGATGTCGGCCACCGCGTGGTCGGCCGAGGCCACAACCTTGTCCATGCGTCCGCCTTCTGGTGTCGTCGGGGAAGTGCGCGCCGGGGCCCGCCGGTCGTCGCGGGGCGCTCGCGGCCTTCCCCCGGACGGTCCCGGGGGCGGCTCGCGAGCCGGGCCCGGTGCTGCCACCTTTCCGAAGCGGGCGCGGCACCCGCCATGGTCCCCGCCGACATGGCTCATCACGGGAGTGCGTGTGCCGCCCACATGTCCGCCGCACCGGGGCGCTTCTACGGTTTGCCCAACCGTCAACCTTTCCGGGAGCCGTACCATGCGTCGCAGCAGCTCATCGAGCACCCTCAGAAGCAGTACCGTCACCGCGCTGGCGCTGCTGACCACCGGCCTCCTGCTGGCCGGGTGCAGCAAGGCGGGTACGGCCGGGAGTTCGGCGCCGGACAGCGCCAAGTCGGCCCCGGTCCCGGTCGGTCTGGTGTATTCCCGCAGCGGCCCGCTGGCCGCGTACGGCAAGCAGTACATCGACGGCTTCAACGCGGGCCTGGCGTACGCCACCCACAACACCGGCTCGGCCGGTGGCCACCGGATCGACGTCACGGTGCAGGACGACACGGGCGACCCGGCGAAGGCGGTCGCCGAGGCCAAGACCCTGATCGGCAAGGGCACGCACATCATCGCCGGCACCACCGACTCCGGGGTGGCGCTCCAACTGGCGCCGCTGGCCGCGCAGAACAAGGTGCTCTACATCCCGGGCCCGGCCGCCACCGACGCGCTGACCGGCGCCAACGCGTACACCTTCCGCTCCGGCCGGCAGTCGTACCAGGACATCCTGGCCGCCGGTTCGCTGCTGGGCGACTCGCACGGCAAGAAGGTCGTCGTGCTCACCCAGGACTCGGCCTTCGGGCAGGCCAACGTGGCCGCGGTGAAGCAGGTGCTGGGCGGGCAGGGCGCGCGGGTGGACTCGGTGCTGGCGCCGCCCAGCGCGAGCGACCTGACGCCGTTCGCCCAGTCGGTGAAGGCGAAGAAGCCGGATCTGGTCTTCGTCGCCTGGGCCGGGGCGAGCGCGCCCGCGCTGTGGACGGCGCTGGACCAGCAGGGTGTGGTGACCGCCACCAAGGTGGTCACCGGACTGGCGGGTGTCGCCTCGTATCCGCTGTTCGGCAAGGCCGGCGCCAGGATCTCCTTCCTGGCGCACTACTTCCCGGGCGCGGCCGGCACCCCGGTCGAGCAGGCGATGCTGGACGGCATCACCAAGGCCGGCGGCACTCCCGACCTGTTCAGCCCGGACGGCTTCACCGCCGCGCAGATGATCGTGCACGCGATCGAGTCCGGCAGCGCCACCGACGCCACCGCGATGGCCAAGTCCCTGGAGGGCTGGACGTTCCAGGGTCCGAAGGGCGAGGAGCAGATCCGGGCCGCCGACCACGCCTTGCTGCAGCCGATGTTCACCGCGAAGCTCGACGGCAGCGGCGCGGCGGCCGAGCCCGAGGTGATCACGCGGCTCCCGAAGGACGTGGTGACGCCGCCGCAGCAGAAGATGGCGGGCTGACGGTGGCTCCCGTACTGCGGCTGCTGGACCTGGGATGGTCGGTGGGAGGCGCGACGATCGTCGAGGACGTCTCCTTCGCGGTCGACGAGGGCGAGTTCCTGGCCTTCATCGGTCCCAACGGCGCCGGAAAGACCTCGTTGTTCAATCTGATCAGCGGCCTGGTGCCGGCCAGCCGAGGCTCGATCGGCCTCGACGGGACGGACATCACCGCCGAGAGTGTGCCGGCCAGGGCCCGGCGCGGCCTCGGCCGGACCTTCCAGACCTCCAGCCTGTGGCCGGCCATGACGGTCGCCGACCATGTGCGGCTGGCCGCGCAGGCGGCGGACGGCGGGTCGTACCGGATCTGGCGGCGGGCCCGCCCGTACGCCGACCGGGTCGGCCGGGTGCTGGAGCGCACCGGCCTGGCCGACCGGGCCGGGGCGGTCGCGGGCTCGCTGTCGCACGGCGAGAAACGCAAACTGGAGCTGGCGGTGCTGCTGGTGGGCGAGCCGCGGCTGATGCTGCTGGACGAGCCGATGGCCGGGGTGAGCGCCGAGGAGGTGCCGGCCCTGACCGCGCTGATCCGCTCGCTGCACCGCGACGAGGGCCGCACCGTGCTGATGGTCGAGCACCACATGGACGTCCTGCTGGGTCTGGCCGACCGGCTGGCCGTGATGCACCACGGCACGCTGCTCGCCCTCGACACCCCGGCGGCGGTCATGGCGGACACCACCGTGCAGCAGGCCTACCTCGGGGAGGCGTTGTGACCTCGATGCACGAACCGCTGCTGGTGGTACGGAACTTGGCGGTGGTGATCGGCGGCCGGCACATCCTGCACGGGGTGGACCTCGATGTCGCCCCGGGCGGGGTGACCGCGCTGCTGGGCCGCAACGGCGCGGGCAAGACGACGACGGTACGCGCAGTGCTCGGTCTGGTCCCGCGCACCGGCAGTGTGCGGTTCGCGGGCGAGGAGACGGTACGGCTGGCCACGCACACGCTGGTGCGGCGCGGTATCGGCTACGCGCCGGAGGACCGGGGCGTCTTCGCCGGGCTGACGGTGGCGGAGAATCTGCGGCTGGCCGAGCGGCCGGGCGCCGGCGGGCCGGCGTATCCGCTGGTGCACGAGCTGTTCCCCGAACTGAAGTTCCGCGCGGGCCAGTTGGCCGGCACCTTGTCCGGCGGCCAGCAGCAGATGGTGGCGATCGGCCGCACCCTGCTGAACGGCAACCGGCTGGTCATCGCCGACGAGCCCACCAAGGGCCTGGCGCCCAAGGTGGTCACCGAGGTGGCGCGGGTGCTGGAGCGCGCCGCGCAGGCGGTGCCGGTGCTGCTGGTCGAACAGAATCTGGCACTGGTGCGGCGGCTGGCCGGGCACTGCGTGGTGCTGGCGGACGGCCGGACCGCGCACGCCGGGCCGGCCGCCGAGCTGCTGGCCGACCCGGAGGCGTCCCGGCGGCTGCTGGGCGTCGGCCGCCACCGGCCCGATTCCGCCGCGCCGGCCGGGGAAACTGCGGCAGCCGGAGAACACACCAGTGGAAGCCGAGGAAGCACCGTGCCAGCCCGTTCCCCGGACGGCCCGCCGCGGGCCGTCCGCGCCGCAGGAGAGGCGGCCGGCTGATGTCCACCGTGGTCCTGCTCGCCGTCACCGGACTGGGCCTGGGCGCCCTGTACTTCCTGGTGGCCTCGGGCCTCTCGCTGATCTTCGGTCTGATGGACGTACTCAACTTCGCCCATGGCGCGCTGCTTTCGGTGGGCGCGTACGCCACCTGGTGGGCCGCGTCGGGGCGGGTGCCGGGCGCGGGTCCCGGTGGCTTCGGCTTTGTGCTGGCGGTGGCGTTCGGCACCGCGGTGGGCACGGTGGCCGCGGTCGTACTCGAACTGGCCCTGATCCGGCCGCTGTACGAACGGCCGCGCGAGCAGGTGCTGGCCACCGTCGGAGTGGGGCTCGCGGTGCCGGCGCTGCTGTCGGCGATCTGGGGCGCCGACGCCCGGCAGTTCCCCGGGCCCAAGGCGCTGTCCGGCACCTTCGGGCTACTGGGCGCGCGCATTCCGGTGAACCGGCTGGTGCTGATCGCGGCGGCCGTCGTGGTGCTGCTGGCGCTGCGGCTGTTCCTCGGCCGGACCCGGCACGGCCTGGTGGTGCGGGCCGGGGTGGAGGACCGCGCGATGGTCACCGCGCTCGGCATCGATGTGCGGCGCGCCTTCACCCTGGTCTTCGCGATCGGCGGGGCCGCCGCGGCGCTCGGCGGCGCGCTGGGCGGGCTGTACTACGGCTCGGTCGATCCGCAGCAGGGGACCTCGCTGCTGATCTTCGCCTTCGTGGTGGTGGTGATGGGGGGCATGGGCTCGGTGACGGGCGCGGCGCTGGCGGCCGTCGGGGTGGGCCTGGTCCAGCAGTTCGCCAACTACTACGCCGCGTCCGGACTCGGCGACCTCGCCGTGGTCGTCCTGCTCGCCGCGCTGCTGCTGCTCAAGCCGCGCGGCCTCACCGGGAGGCTCGCATGACCGCCGCCACCGAAGTCCGCGAGCCCACTCGGGAGAGCGCTCCACCGGTCCGTTCCGGACGGCGGATCGTCCGCTGGTGGCCGGCGGCGGCGCTGCTGGCGCTGCTGGCGGCGCCGTACAGCGCGCTGCCGCTGCCGGGGCTGCTGGCCGGGCCGGTCGGCTCGGCCGGCAGCCTGCAACTGCTGGCGCTGTGCCTGGTGTTCGGCGCGCTGGCCACCGGTTACGACCTGCTGCTCGGCCGCACCGGGCTGCTGTCCTTCGGGCACGCCCTGTACTTCGCGGCGGGCAGCTACGCCACCAACACCTTCATGACCGAGGCCGGGCTGCCGTTCGTGCCGTCCGCCGTGCTGGGGGTGCTGTTCGGGATCGCGCTCTCCGCGCTGCTGGGTTCGGTGTCGCTGCGGGTGAGCGGGATCGCCTTCTCGATGGTGACACTGGCCTTCGCCCAGGCCGGTTCGATCCTGGTGGAACGGGACCCCGGCGGATTCACCGGCGGCGAGGAGGGCCGGGCCATCCCGGCGGACAAGCTGCCGGCGGCACTGGCCGGCATCGGCAACACCGTCAATCTGTACTGGATCGCGCTGGCGTATCTGGTGGTGACTCTCGCCGTGGTGCAGTGGGCGGTGCGCTCCCCCACCGGCCGGGTCTGGGAGGGCATCAAGGAGAACGAGCGCCGGGTGGAGGTGCTGGGCCTGAGGCCGTACGGCTTCAAGCTGACGGCGTTCGTGCTGGCCGGCGCGCTGGCCGCGGTCGGCGGGATCGTCCACCTGCTGCTGACCGGCGGCGCCACCCCGCAGACCACCACCTCCGATTTCACCCTGTCGCTGCTGGTGATGGTGGTGCTGGGCGGCTCGGGCTCCCGCTGGGGCCCGCTGATCGGCGGGGTCCTCTACACCTGGGCGGACCAGCGCCTGGGCGACCTGGCCGGCTCGGGCACGGTGGCCGGCCTGCCCTCGGTGCTGCGGGTGCCGCTGTCGCAGCCGCTGTTCCTGCTCGGCACGCTGTTCGTGGTGGTGGTCTACGCGCTGCCGGGCGGCGTCGTCCGCCTCCCGGCCCGGCTCCGCGGCCGGAAAGGTTCGCCGGTTTCACGGCGGTGAGCCTTTCCGGCCGCGGCCCTAGCGGTTGCCGGACAGCAGGTGCAGCCGGAGCGCGAGCTGGAGTTCCAGCGCGCGCTCCGGGTCGTTCCAGCCCGCGCCCAGCAGCGCCTGGATCCGGTCGAGGCGCTGCACCACCGTGTTGACGTGCAGATGCAGTTCGTCCTTGGTGCGGGTGAGGGTACCGCCGCAGGCGAAGTACGCGCCGAGGGTGCGGACCAGTTCGGTGCCGCGGCGCGCGTCGTAGTCGAGCAGCGGGCCCAGCGTCGCGGTGACGAAGGAGTCGACGTCCCGCTCATTGCCCAGCAGCACTCCGAGGAAGCCGAGTTCGACGGCGCTGGCGCCGTCGCCGATCCGGCCGAGCGACTGGAGCGCGCGCAGACAGCGCAGCGCCTCGGCGTGCGCGTCCGCGATGGCCCGCGGTCCGGAGGCCGGGCCGCCGGCCGCCACCGTGACCGGGCCGCCGACCAGATGGCCGAGCTGGGCGACTGCGGCCCTGGCCGCCCGGCCGGGAAGTGTCCCGTCGTGCGGCAGCAGCAGGACGACCGTGCCGGAGTGCTCAGCGCTGATGCCGTCGCTGCCGAACAGATACTGCCCCGCCGCCCCGGCCAGCTTGTCGTGGCCCGTTTCCTGCCGGTCGGCCGCCTCGGCGACCAGCACCAGGCACGGGCGCCCGAGATCCACCCCGAGCCGCCGGCCGCGCACCACCAGTCCGGCCGGGTCCCGCCCCGGGGCGGTCAGCAGGTCGGTGATCAGCTCACCGCGCACCCGGTTCTCGGTCTCCGCGACCGAGCGGCTGAGCAGCAGCAGGAGCGCGGTCACCACCCCGGCCCTTTCGAACAGCCGCCGGTCGGAGTCGTCGAGCCGGCCCCGCCCGTAGAGCACCAGGCTGCCCAGCAGTTCCTGGCCGGCCAGCACCGCGCAGGTCCAGCGGCTGTCGCGGAGCACCGCGCGGGCCGCGGCGTGCGAGTCGGCGGCCAGCCTGACCAGCGAGGCGGTCTCGGGGACGGCGCCTTCGAAGGGTTCGCCGCGACGGCCGACGGCGGCCAGCGTACGGCCCTCGGGGTCGTGGATGGTGATGGCGCCGTCGAGCAGTCCGGCGACCGCGGCGGCCACCTCCGAGAGGTCGCCGCCGCGCAGCACCAGGTCGGTGAGCCGGTCGTGCGCCTCCTCGGCGCGCTGCATCGCCGCGGCGTGCTCGCGGATGACCGCGCCGGCCTCGGCGAGTTCGGTGATCGCCTTGGCGGTGTCGATGGCGATGGCGGCGTGCGCGGCCAGCGAGCACAGCAGGGCCACCTCGTCGGGCGAGAAGGGGCGCGGGGTGCGGTCGGCGGCGAAGAGCACGCCGATCACATCGCCGTCGCCGCCCGCTCCGCCGCGGCTGCCCAGCAGCAGCGGCACCCCGAGGATGCCGACCAGGCCCTCGTCGAGGACGCCCTCGTCGATCGAGCCGGTGTGCCGGAACCGCTCGTCGGTGCGGTAGTCCGGGGTGGCGTACGGGCGGGCGGTCTGGGCGACCAGTCCGCCGAGGCCGTCGCCGTAGCTGAGCCGCAGGTTCTGGAAGAGCGGTGACACCGAGCCGTCGGTGACCCGCATACAGGTGTCACCGGCCTCGTCGTCGCGCAGTGTCAGATAGGCGGTGTCGGTGCCGAGCAGCGATCGGGCCCGGCGCACGATCGACTGGAGGACGGCGTCCAGGTCGCGCAGGGCCGCCAGGTCTCCCGCGGTGTCGAAGAGCGCGGCCAGTTCGGTCTCCCGGCGGCGGTGCTGCCGCAGGGTCCGGCGCACCCGCAGGGCGGTTCCGGTGGCCTGCTCCAGTTCGGACAGGTCGGCGGCGCTCGCCCCCCGGACCCGGGCCTGGGCGGCGACCGCGCCGTACTCCTCGGCGGGCGCGTCGTCCGCGACGAGTTCCAGCAGCCGGCGCAGGTAGGGGGCTATGGGGGCGGGGGTCGCCGAAGACGCTGAGGACGCTGAGGACGCTGAGGATGCCGGAGGTGATGTCATCGTGTTGGCCACCGTGCGGGAGATCGGCCCCGTGCGCGGGCCGGTGCTCCGGCGCCCGCACGGGAAATGGGGTGCGGTCGGGTGCGGCGCCGTTCACATCGACGTGGCGGCGGCTTCCGTGTCTGCGACCCTACCGAGCCGGACCCGGCCGCGCACCGGTCCGGACCGCCCCCGCCACCCGGCACTATGTGCTGCATGACTCTCCCTCCCGAGGACCATCCGCTCCCCCACCACCCGTCCGTAGCGCTCCAGCACGAACGGCTGGTCTTCGCGCGCATGCGGACCACGCAGGACCGGGTCGCGGACGCGATCACCGCGTTCGCCGGCACCATGGGCTTCGTCTATCTGCACGCGGTCTGGTTCGCCGGCTGGATCGCCGTGAACGAGGGGCTGATCGGCCGGCGGGCGGTCTTCGACCGCTATCCGTTCGGCCTGCTCACCATGATCGTGAGCCTGGAGGCCATCTTCCTGTCCACCTTCGTGATGGTCAGCCAGAACCGGCAGGCGACCCGGGAGAACATCCGCGCGGACCTGGACTTCGAGACCAATCTGCGGGCCGAGGTGTGGTCGATCCACATAGGCAAGGCGCTGGGGCTCGACCCGGACCGGATCGAGCGCCATGTGCAGGACGCCATCGCCGACAGCCGCGACCGGCTGAGCGGCGCCCCGAGCGGCCCGCCGCGGACCGACCCGTGAGCGCACGCCCTAAAGGCGCACCCACGCCCCCGCTGCCGAGCGGCGGACATGCCGCGGGGTGGGAGTCGTGCCAGGTTGGGCGGTGGGCGACAGGCCCCGGCGAAAGAACCGCACAACAAATACACAGCATTCGCACAGCGAGGAAAGGCACCAGGAAATGGCTGACAGTGCTCCCGGCGGAACTCTGACCCTCGCGGACGGCTTCGGCGTCAGCCGGATGGGATTCGGCGCCATGCAGCTGGCCGGCCCCAATGTCTTCGGACCGCCCAAGGACCGTGAGCAGGCCCTGGCGGTGCTGCGCGAAGCGGTGGAGCTGGGCATCACCAACATCGACACCAGCGACTACTACGGGCCCGCCGTCGTCAACGAGCTGATCAGGGAAGCCCTCCACCCCTACCCGGACGGTCTGCACCTCGTCACCAAGGTCGGCGCGAAGCGCGGGCCGGACGGCGGCTGGAAGCCCTCACTGGCGCCGGAGTCCCTCAAGGCCCAGGTCCGCGACAATCTCCAGCGCCTCGGTCTGGAGGCCCTCGACCTGGTCAATCTGCGGGTCGGCTCGCAGGGCGGCACCGACGACGCGTCGCTGGCCGAGCAGTTCACCGCCCTGGCGGAGCTGCGGCAGCAGGGCCTGATCCGCCATCTGGGCCTCAGCGGCGTCTCCGACGCCCAGCTCACCGAGGCGCAGGCCATCGCGCCGGTCGTCAGCGTGCAGAACCTCTACAACCTGGCCAACCGGCAGGACGACCCCCTCGTGGACCGGTGCGAGGCGGAGAACATCGCCTTCGCCTCCTTCTTCCCGCTGGGCGGCTTCAGCCCGCTCCAGTCCGATGTGCTGACCGATGTCGCCGCCCGCCTCGGCGCCTCGGCGCAGCAGGTCGCCCTCGCCTGGCTCCTCCAGCGATCGGCCACGACGCTCCTCATCCCGGGCACCTCCTCGGTCGCCCACCTGCGGGAGAACGTCGCCGCCGCCGATCTGGTCCTGCCGGACGAAGCGGTCACCGAACTCGACACCATCGGCGTGTAGGCGCGGCCTACGCGCTCCTGGCGCCGGCGCCCACCGCCGGGAAGCCGGAACCGGTGAGCTCCTCGGAGACCGCCCACAGGGCGCGGGCCAGGTCGGGGTCGCTGGCGGCGGGGCTGCGGCCGACCAGGGTGGGGTGGCCGCGCTGCTCGCGGAAGCCGGCCGGGCCCGCGTAGCCGCCGCCGGGGAGCTGGGCGGTCGCCGCCCAGAGCGTGGGCTCGGCGCCGGCGGTGTCGGACTGCTGGACGAACCGGCCGACGGTGGACGCGACGGCGGTCATGACCGGCCCCAGGTGCCGGTTGAGGTCGGTGGCGGCGGCGCCCGGGTGGGCGGCCAGCGCCCGGACCGGTGAGCCGGAGGCGGTCAGCCGGCGCTGGAGTTCGAGGGTGAACAGCAGGTTGGCCAGCTTGGACTCGGCGTAGGCGGCGCCGCTCCGGTAGGGCCGGCCGGTGAAGTCGAGATCGTCCAGGTCCAGCACGGCGGCCCGGTGCGCGTTGGAGGCGACGGTGACGACGCGGTCCGTGACGTGCGGCAGCAGGGCGTTGGTCAGCGCGAAGTGGCCCAGGTGGTTGGTCCCCATCTGGAGTTCGAAGCCGTCCCGGGTCCGGCGCAGCGGGACATTGGCGACCCCGGCGTTGTTGACCAGTACGTCGATGCTCCGGTCCCAGCCGTCGGCGAAGCGGCGGACCGAGGCCAGGTCGGCGAGGTCGAGCTGGCGCACCTCGGCGTCCCCGGGGACCGACCGTGCGGCCCGCCGCCCCCGCTCGACGTCTCGTACGGCCAGCACGACGTGGGCGCCGGCCCGGGCGAAGGCGCGGGCGGTGACGAGTCCGATGCCGCTGTTGGCGCCGGTGACGACCACGGTACGGCCGGACTGGTCGCCGGGGCCGAGGGCTCTGAGTGCGGGTGCGGTTTCCATATCTCCAAAGTAGGCGTTGCCTACATTGTAGTCAACGACAACATTCGATACCCTGGACGGCATGACCCCGCCGGACGCCGACAAGCCGTACCACCACGGGAATCTGCGTGCCGAGCTGCTGGGGCACGCCGAACGGATGCTCGCCGAGGGCGGGCAGGACGCGCTGTCGCTGCGCGAGCTGGCCCGGGGGGCCGGTGTCAGCCACGGCGCGCCGAGGCGCCATTTCGCCGACCGGCAGGCGCTGCTCGACGCGCTGGCCGAGGAGGGCTTCCGGCGGCTGCGCCGGGAGCTGGACGCCGCGATGGCCGGCGCGGGCGGGCCGTTCGCGGCCCGGCTGGCGGCTTTCGCCCAGGCGTATGTGGGTTTCGCGACCCGGCACACCGCGCTGCTGCGGCTGATGCACACGATCAAGGACCGGCCCGGCGCCGAGGGTCTGCGACGGGCCAACGACCTGGCCTTCGCCGCCCCGATGGCGCTGATCGACCGGGCCCGGCGCGACGGCGAGATCGTCGCGGACGACCCGGACCGGGTGGCCATGGCGGTGCTCGCGCTCCTCCAGGGGCTGGCCACCGTCGTCGGCGCCGGGATGGCCGGCGACCGCGCCGTACCGGAACTCGTCTCCGGCGCCGTCCTGACCCTCGTGGAGGGTCTGCGCCCGCGCGACGAGGGCCCGGCGGCTCGCTGAGCACGATCGGGGCCGGGCCCCGGTCCTGGAGGACCGCCCGGACAGGGCTCAGTGGGCGGTCCAGCCGCCGTCCAGCGGGAGGGAGGCGCCGGTGATGTAGCCGGTGTGCGGGGAGCAGAACCACAGCGCGGCGGCGGCCACCTCCTCGGGCTCGATGAGGCGTTTGATCGCGGTGCGGTCCAGCATGATCCGCCGCACCACCTCCTCCTCCGGGATGCCGTGGGTGAGCGCCTGGTCGGCGATCTGGTCCTCGACCAGCGGGGTGCGGACATAGCCGGGGTTGATGCAGTTGCTGGTCACCCCGTGCTCGGCGCCTTCGAGGGCGACGGTCTTGCTCAGCCCTTCCAGCGCGTGCTTGGCCGTCACATAGGCGGACTTGTACGGGCTGGCCCGCAGGCCGTGCACCGAGGAGATGTTGACGACGCGGCCCCAGCCGCCCGCGTACATATGGGGCAGGGTGCGCCGCAGGATGCGGAACGGCGCCTCGACCATCACCTTCTGGATGAGCACGAAGCGCTCGGGCGGGAACTCGTGGACGGGCGCGATGTGCTGCAGTCCGGCGTTGTTGACCACGATGTCGGCGTCGGCGGGCAGCGCGTCCACCGCCTCCGGGTCGGACAGGTCCACCACCAGGCACGTACCGCCGATCCCGGCCGCCACCTCCTTGGCCGCGTCCGCCGCCCGGTCCACCACGTAGACGGCCGCGCCGGCCCGGGCCAGGGCCACCGCGCAGGCCCGGCCGATCCCGCTGGCCGCGCCGGTGACCAGAGCGGTCCGCCCCTCCAGGAAGCGCGTGCCGGAGTCGGCGGACGTACCGGATGCGGCGACCGGGCCGGCGGCTGCGGGGCGTGCGGCGACCGGCCCGCCGGGACCGGGGCTCTGAGTGCTCTCCATGGCCGCCACGCTAGGAACGTTGGGGGGACCGGCACACGTGGCCGGTGCCCATACTTGCCCGCCCGCGGATGGTGGCCGCAGCCATGTCCGGGCGGCGCCGCCGGGTCCACGCGGGCGCGTCCGGTGGTGGCGGGCCCGGGTGTCACGCGTCCGGCCGGCCCGCAATGGGGGCGAACGCCATCGTCGCGGCGCCGACGTGGCGGTCCGTCACGTGTCTGGCGCCACCGGCCGGTTCTACCGTCCAACGCCATACGCATCCCCCCATGGAGTCGCCATGCCCCCCTCGTCCATGCCCCCCTCGTCCGTATCCTCCGTCCCCCCGACCGGCCTCCCGGCGGCAGCCCCCGCGGGCCGCGCCGTCCAGGCCGCGCCCGGCCGCCCCGCGCGGCCCGGACCGCCGCGCCGGGCGGCCGGCGCGGCCGTGCTCGGTGTGCTGGCCCTGCTCGCCGCCTGTCTCACCGCCTTCGCCACCGCCGCCCCGGCGGGCGCGGCCGGCCTCACCCAGGTCACCTCCTTCGGCTCCAACCCGGGCAACCTGGCGATGTACGAGTACGCGCCGGCGAACCTGCCGTCCGGTGCCCCGGTGGTGGTGGCCCTGCACGGCTGCACCCAGAGCGCCAGTGACTACTTCGCCAACTCCGGCTGGCAGAAGTACGCCGACCTGTGGGACTTCGCGCTGGTCTTCCCGCAGACGAGCGCGACCAACAACGCGCTGTCCTGCTTCAGCTGGTTCGACTCGTCCAAGGACACCCGCGGCAAGGGCGAGGCCGCCTCCGTGGCCTCGATGGTGAGCAAGGCGGTCACGCAGTACGGCTCGGACAGCCACCGCGTCTACGTCACCGGTCTGTCGGCGGGCGGCGGTATGACGGCCGATCTGCTCGCCGACTACCCCGACGTGTTCGCCGGCGGCTCGGTCGACTCGGGCCTGCCCGCGCAGTGCGCCACCACCCAGGCGTCCTCCTCGACCTGCCAGTACGGCAGTCTGAACCTCACCCCGGCGCAACTCGGCGACAAGGTCCGCGCCTCCTTCCCCGGCTACGCCGGGCCGTGGCCGAGGGTGGCGATCTGGCAGGGCACCTCGGACACCACGGTCGCCACCGCCAACAGCGGTGAGCTGCGCGACCAGTGGACGAACGCCTGGGGCATCTCCCAGACCGCCTCCTCCACCCAGTCGCTGACCGGCGGCACCACGCTCAGCGTCTACAACGACCCGGCAGGCAGGCCGGCCGTCGAGCTCTACCAGATCTCCGGGATGGGGCACGGCCTGGCCGTCCACCCCGGGTCGGGCGCCGACCAGTGCGGCGCCACCGGGGCGTACTACCTGAACACGATCTGCTCCAGCTACTACACCGCCCGCTTCTGGGGGCTCGACGGCTCCGGCGGGAGCACTCCGCCGGGCGGCGGCTCCGGCGCGCTGCCGGCTCCGACCGGCCTGACGGTCACCGCCACCACCTCCGCCTCGGTCTCGCTGAGCTGGAGCGCGGTCAGCGGCGCCGCCTCGTACCACGTCTACCGGGGCGGCACCGAGGTCGGCTCCCCCACCGCGGCCTCGTACACCGACAGCGGTCTGACCGCGGGCACCGGCTATACGTACACGGTCGCGGCGGTCGACTCCTCGGGGACGGTCGGGGCGGCCTCGGCCGCGGTGACCGCGACGACCGCGACGGGCGGCGGCGGGGGCAGCGGGGCGTGCTTCACCGCCAGCAACTACGCCCAGGTGACGGCGGGCCGCGCCCACCAGAGCGGCGGCTACACCTACGCCGACGGGTCCAACCAGAACATGGGCCTGCGGAATCTCTTCACCACCCACACCCTCAAGCAGACCGGCGCCGACTACTACGTGATCGCCGACAGCGGCTGCTGAGCCCCGGGCGCCGGCCGGTCCCGGCGCCCGACCGTGCCGGGCCCTTCGAGCAAGGGCCCGGCACCTCGGCGTCCCGGCGCCCGGCCCCGGCCCCCGGTCACGTCATTCCCTCCGCGCCAGCACCAGCCGGCAGCGCGGGCTCCCGTCGGGCCGCCGGCCGAACTCCGCCAGCGGGCGCGTCTCCACGCCGAACCCGGCGCGGATCAAATCCTGGCGGACCCCTTCGAGCGGAAAGGTGCGGTAGTACATCACGAAGGGCGGCCGGCGTACCGCGTTGCGCACCCGCATGGCGGTGTCGAAGCCGGCGAACGCCCAGTACCAGGGCGAGGTCAGCGGCGGCGGCGCGCCGATCGGGAAGGCGAACAGGCCGCCGGGCCGCAGTGCCCGGCGCACCCCGGCGAAGAGGGCCGGCCGCTCGGCGGGCAGGAAGTGCCCGAACGCGCCGAAGCTGACCGCCAGGTCGAAGGCGGCGTCGAAGGGCAGGGCCCGGGCGTCGGCCCGCACCCACCGCGGGGCCGGCCGCTCGGCGCGGTGGGCCTCCCGCGCCCGCGCCAGCATCCCGGCGCTGAAGTCCACCCCGGTGACGCTCGCCCGGCACAGCGGACCCAGCGCCCGTACTCCCGCTCCGGTCCCGCAGCAGACGTCGAGCCCGTCGCCGAACGGCCCGAGCGGCGCCAGCGCCGCGCCGACGGCGTCCAGGAAGCGGTCGGGAGTGCGGAAGGGCGTGTGGTCGAATCGCGGGGCCAGCAGGTCGTAGCCGCGCTCGACCGACGTCAGCGCCTGCCCGGCCAGTTCCCGCAGGCTCGGCCCCTGGGAGGAGAACATCCGGCCAGGATAGGCGGGCGGGGCGGGGACCGGTGCCGCCCGGACGCCCGGGACGCCGCCCCGGCGGGTGGACCTCCCGAAGACGCCGCCGGGCAGCGGCCCGCCGGGAAGCTCAAGGGGCGCTCGGTGGTTGCTCCGTGGTGAAGGTGGCACGGCACCCGCGCGGGCCGCCGGCCGATGTGCTTCAGCTGTGTGCAACACCTCACCCGACGAAACGGAATCGCCATTCCTGGTGGGATATTCTGATCTCGTAACGGAACTGTGATTCCGCTTACCTCGACTCCACCGACCGGTCCCGACGTACCGCGGCCCCCACCGGCCTGCCCGGCGACCCGCGGCCGTCCCCGGTCCGTCGTGCCCAGACTTTCGCTTGAAGGAGATCCATGGCGTCCGAGAACCGGCGCACGCATCATCAGGTCACGTTCGCGGTTCTCGCTGCCAGCGTGAGCGCGTACGCACTGCTCCAGTCCCTGGTCACCCCGGTCCTGCCGACCATTCAGGAGGACCTGCACACCAACCAGAACACCGTCACCTGGGTGCTGACGGCGTATCTGCTCTCCGCCTCCATATTCACCCCGATCATGGGCCGGATCGGCGACATCCTCGGCAAGGAGCGGGTGTTCGTCGCCACGCTCGGCGCGCTCGCCCTGGGTTCGCTGCTGGCGGCGCTGGCCACCAACGTCGATGTGATGATCGTCGCCCGGGTCATCCAGGGCATCGGCGGCGGTGTGCTGCCCCTGGCCTTCGGCATCGTCCGGGACGAGTTCCCGAAGGAGAAGATGTCCGCCGCGGTCGGCGCCATCGCCTCGCTGACCGCGGTCGGCGCGGGCCTGGGCATCGTGCTGGCCGGCCCGATCGTCAACGCGCTGGACTACCACTGGCTGTTCTGGCTGCCGATGATCCTCACCGTCGCCGCCGCCGTGGCCGCCGCGCTCTTCATCCCCAAGTCGCCGGTCCGCACGCCGGGCCGGATCAGCTGGCTGCCGGCCCTCCTGCTGTCGGCGTGGCTGGTCGCCCTGCTGGTGGCGCTGAGCCAGGCACCCGTCTGGGGCTGGGGCTCGGGCAAGGTCATCGGCCTGTTCGTGGCCGCCGCGGTGCTGGCGGTCGGCTGGGTCGAGGTGGAGCGCAGGTCCGCGATGCCGCTGATCGACATGACGATGATGCGCCGCCCCGCGGTGTGGACCAACAACCTGGTGGCGCTGCTGTTCGGCGTCGGCATGTACGCGACCTTCGCCTTCCTGCCGGAGTTCGTGCAGTCCCCGAAGTCCACCGGTTACGGCTTCGGCGCGAGCATCACCCAGTCCGGGCTGATCCTGCTGCCGATGACCGTCACGATGTTCCTGGTGGGCCTGCGGGCGAGCGCGTTCGCGGCGCGGGTCGGCGGCAAGACCGTGGTCCTGCTCGGCTCGCTGGTCGCCACCGGCTCGCTGGCGCTGCTGGCCTTCGCGCACACCCACACCTGGGAGCTGTACGTGGCCACCGCGATCATGGGCGTCGGCTTCGGCCTGGCCTTCGCGGCCATGTCCACACTGATCGTCAGCGCGGTGCCGCCGGAGCAGACCGGGGTCGCGAGCGGGATGAACGCCAACATCCGCACCATCGGCGGCTCCATCGGCGCCGCGCTCATGGCCAGCATCGTCACCGCCAGCCCCGCGCCCGACGGACTGCCCCGCGAGTCCGGCTACACCAACGGCTTCGCCATGCTCGGCGGCGCCCTGCTGATCGCCGCGCTCGCCGCGGCGCTGATCCCGGCCACCCGGGGCAGGGGCCGGATCACCTACACCGGGGAATCCCCGCAGGCGGAGCTGGCACTGGCACCTGGCGGTACGGTCGTGGGGGACACGTCGGAATGAAACCTTCGGGGCCGGCCCCGAAGGCACGCACCGACCCGCCGGATCGACCGGGAGTGACGATGGCAGCGCACGACACGCAGACCCGGCCGATGCGGCGGGACGCCGCACGCAATCACCAGCTCGTGATGGAGGCCGCCCGCGCGGTACTGGCCGAGTTCGGCACCGACGCCAGCATGGAGCTGATCGCCTCCCGCGCCGGCGTGGGCGTGGGCACCGTCTACCGGCGCTTCCCCAACAAGGAGGCGCTGGTCGACGAGATCGCCGCGCAGATCCTGGCGGAGCTGGTGACCGAGGCGCGGCAGGCGATCGACCGCGCCGACGGCACCGGTCTCGAGGACTTCCTCCGGGAGATCGGGCGCTCGCTGAGCGAGCACCACGGCTACGCCGACAAACTGGTCGGCCGCTCCAAGGCCTCGTGCGTGGAGCAGCTGCGCGATCTGATCGCCGGGCTGCTGGCCCAGGCGCAGGACCACGGCCGGATCGGCCCGCACATCACCCTGGGCGACGTGATGGCGCTGGTGTGGGCGCTGCGGGGTGTGGTGGAGACCAGCGGCGTCGTCGTCCCCGACGCCTGGCAGCGGCATCTGGAGATCCATCTGGCGGGATTCCGCTCCCCGCAGCCGCCGAGCGCCCGCCCGGCGATCACCCGCGAGCAGCTCACCCGGATCGACAGCTGGACCAGGCACCCCCACACGTCCTCCTGACGGTCCGCCGCAGCCCTGCCGGGGCGGGCACGGTCCGCGAGCGGCGGCGGGGACGCGGCGGGACCCGGGTGCGGACACAGCGCCGCCGGCTGAGCGACAGCTCGGCCGGCGGTGGGGCGCCACGGCCGCTCGCCCATGCGGACGGCCGTGCCGGGTCAGCCCTGGCGGGCCTTGTTACGGGGGTCCTTGCGGTTGATCACGAAGACCTTGCCGCGACGGCGGACCACCTGGGCGCCCGGGATCTTCTTCAATGACCGAAGCGAGTTACGAACCTTCATTCTGGGCACCTTCCTGCTCGTCGTCTTCGTTCTCCGCGGTGCGTGGGTGATAACCCCGGCGGTGGCCCGTTCATTCCGGGGCAGTCGGAGGGACGAGACGGCACGGCGCCGGCGGCGGAAGGCGGCCGGAGCGGCCGTGCGGGGCGGACGAGCGGACAGGGGACCGGGATGAGCCAGCAGGGATCGCGGGCAGCGGCCGACGACGGGGAGCGGGCGGCGCGGGACGGCGAGCGGCCGCCGGCGCCGGAGGACGGAGCGGACGTCCCGCGCCCCGGTCAGGACGGTCCCGGGGTCTCCTCCCCCGGGTTTTCCAGCCCGGATTTCTCCAGCCCGGATTTCTCGAGCCCCGACTTCTCCAGTCCGGATTTCTCCGGTCCCGACTCGGACATCAGCGACTTCACCCCGCCGGATTTCGTCGTACCGCCTTTCGAGGGCCCGGACTACGAGGCCCAGGACGCGGACAGCCTGGTGCCGGAGGAGGCCGGTTTCACCAGCCCGGGCTTCTCCAGCCCCGACTTCACCAGTCCGGGCGCGATGGGTGAGCAGGACAAGGACGCCCGGGGCGGGGACGAAGGGGCGTAGGGGGCAGCCGCCGGCGGCGACGGGGGCACGGATCGGCCTGCCCCCGCTCGGGAGAGCGCTCGCCGGCGACTTCTGCCGGTCACCTCGCCGACCACTGCTCCTCGGTCCTACGACCCCCGGCCGTATCCCGCGACGGGGAGGCTGCCCGCGACAGAAAGCAGCTGCCGGCGCGGGCGACGAGCGGGGACCACCGAGAGCCATGGCCAATCCGTCGACTCCTCCGGGCGTGTCGGCCGCCGAGCGGTGGCGGCGACTGCCCTGGCGCACCATCGCCTGCCTCGTGCCGGCCCTGGCCGTCGGGGTGTGGGCGGCCGGGCACCGCTCCCTGCTGGTGGCCGGCGGGCACGACCTGCTGGCCGCCGACCGCTTCTGGCTGCTCGGCGCGCTGGCCGCGACCAGTCTCGGCTGGGTGGCGGTCGCCTTCGCCCGGCAGGGCACCGTACTCGAATCGCTGCCCACCGGGAGGCTGCTGGCCACGCAGTTCGCCGCGACCGCGGCCAATCAGCTGACACCGGCCGGCATCGGCGCGGGCGCGGTCAACCTCCGCTTCCTGCGCGGCTGCGGGCTGCCGCTCGCCCGCACCTCGGCGGCGCTGGCGTTGTACGCGCTCGCCGAGTCGGTGGGCCGGGTGACGCTGCTGCTCGTGCTGCTGACGGTCTTCCCGCACGCGCTGCGCCTGGGCGGGCTGATGCCCGGCGGGGACGCCCTGGTGTTCGTCGGCGCGGTCCTGGCGGCGGGCGCGCTGGCGGTGGCGCTGGTGCTGGTCTCGATGCGCCGGGTGCGCCGCTTCATCCGGGGCTTTTTGGTCACCGCGCTGACGGACGTCCGGTCGCTGCACATGCGCCCGGCCCGCGTGCTGGGGCTGTGGGGCGGTTCGCTCGCCTTCCCGGCGCTCCAGGCGGTCTCCCTGGTGGCCGTCACCAACGCGCTGGGCCTGCCGGTGTCGGCCCCGCATGTGGCGATCGCCTATCTCGCCGCCACCTGCCTGGCCGCCGGCATCCCCGCCCCCGGCGGTGTCGGCTCGGTGGACGCGGCCCTGGCCATCGCCCTCGTCGCGGCCGGCGCCCCCACCGCGGCGGCCACCTCGGCGGTGCTGGCCTTCCGTATCGTCACCGTCTGGCTCCCCCTCCTGCCGGCCGCCCTGACCCTGGGCGCGCTGGTCCGCGGCAAGGTCGTCTGACGAAGCCGCCCCCTCCTCGCGGCCGGCCCGCTACCGTCACCCGTATGACGGTCCGCCACAAGGCTCGCGCGGTGCTGCTCGACGGGGATCACCTGGTCTTCCTGCGCCGGGGATGGCCGGGCGGGATCCCCTACTGCACCACGGTCGGCGGGAGCGTCGAACCCGACGACGCCGACCTCGAAGCGGCCCTGCGGCGCGAGGTCATGGAGGAGATCGGCGGCACGATCGGCCCCGTCACGGAGTTCTTGACCCTGACCGAACAGGGCGGGGCGACCACCGTCGTGGAGCACTACTTCCTCGCCGCCCTGCTGACGATGGACCTGGACCTGCGGCACGGGCCCGAGATGGACGACCCCGACCGGGGCGACTACCGACCGGTCCGCGTCCCGCTGGACGCGGCGGCCGTCACCGCGCTCGACCTGCGCCCGGCCGAACTCGCCGCCCGGGTGTGCGACCACCTCGAAACGTGGCGCGCCCGGTAATCGGCATCACCCCGCAAGGGAACTCCCCCTGCCTCTCCGCGCGGGAAACACCGGCGGGGACAGCCCCGGATTCCCGGTGAGCCATTCACCGGACTTATCGGGGCGGGGATGTTGACTGGATCGTGCTGACGCGCCGTGATAAGGGTTGACATAGACGTACCGGACATGTCGCGTTCCCC
Organism: Streptomyces polygonati; assembly: GCF_042650325.1. NCBI lineage: Bacteria > Bacillati > Actinomycetota > Actinomycetes > Kitasatosporales > Streptomycetaceae > Streptomyces > Streptomyces polygonati. The sequence goes on from NZ_JBHSBB010000028.1 coordinate 91,156, forward strand.
GCGTCCGTATCGAAGACCCGCGTGCACCGCGTGCAAGGAGAGGCGCATGACCGAGACGCACTCCGAAAGGGACAGGGCATTCGCGGCGGGGTCGGCGAGCGGCCTCCTTCCCGGCGGATCCTCCGGGCGGCCCGCTTTCGGCGACGACCGTTCCGGAGCGGCGACCGATCTTCGGCGGACCGGGATCCACCCGAATTTCTGGTACCCGGTCGCGGTATCCGGAAGTGTGCGGAAGAACAGCACGTTCGCCGCGAACTTCGCGGGCGAGCGGATCGCGCTGTACCGCGGCGCGAGCGGTACGGTCCACGCGCTGGAGGACCGCTGCGCCCACCGCCAGGTGCCGCTCAGCATGGGCGTCGTGGAGGGCGACTCGCTGCGCTGCTGCTATCACGCCTGGGCCTATCGCGGCAACGGCCGCATCTCGCAGATCCCGTATCTGCCCAAGGGCGTGGACCGGCCGCCGCGCGGGGTGCGGTCCTACCCGGTGCGCGAGGCCTACGGGCTGGTCTTCGTCTTTCCCGGCGACCCGGAGCAGGCGGAGACCATCCCGCTGCCGGAACTGCCGCAGTTCCATTCGCCCCGGCACCGGGCGATGGTGTTCTCGCGCACGGTGCGGTGCCATTACTCCTTCATGCACGAGAATCTGCTCGACATGAACCACCAGTTCCTGCACCGGGGCATCCTCGGCAAGATCCAGCCGACGCTGCTGGAGTCCTCGACCGGCCCCCGATTCGTCGAGGCCCGCTATCTGTTCACCCATGCCGGCGGCAAGAAGGACCGCGGCGCCGGTCTGCTCGCCGCCGAGGGCATCGGCGGTTCCGCATCCCCCGACGTCATCACCATCCGCACCGAATACCCGTACCAGACACTCCACCTGGTCGCCGAGAATGCCGAATTCCCGGCCTTTTCCCTCTGGGTGGCGTATGTACCCGAGGATGTCGAGCAGCGCACCAATCATGTCTACGGTCTGCTCATGATCGAGAAGCCGCCGGTCCCGGGCGCGCTCCATCTCGCCTGGCCCTTCATCCGCCGCTTCACCGAGCGGGTGTTCGCCGAGGACCGGATGGCGGTCGAGGCGGAGCAGCGGGCCTGGGACGAGCAGGGTGAGGACTGGAACCAGGAGGTCTTCCCGCTCATCCTCGACGTCCGCCGCGTGCTGCGCCTCAACGGCATCCCGATCCGCCCCGAATCCGCCCTCTGCGGCGCCGCCGCGCTCTGCGCCGCCGACACCTGGCCGCGGGCCGAAGCGACACCTCCCGGCGGCCGGACGGATCTGTCCGGCCCGACCGATCCCACCGACCCGACGGCGCCGCTGCCGGCCTAGGGCCTGCGGGCTCCGGTGCCGGACTCCGGGCCGCCGCGGCGCCGGCATCAGTAGCGGGTCGCGTCCTCCAGCAGCGGCGGGTAGACGGCGGACCGCTGCCCGTCGACAGTGGTGCCGGCGAACTGCAGCATCGGGCCCACCTGCCGATTGAGGTCGTACGGGTAGTCCAGCCGGGGCGCCGACGCCTCGTCCAGGGCGGCGACCTGCGCCTCGGTCAGTGTGACGTCGAATGCCGCCAGGTTCGCCTCGAAGTGCTCGATCCGGCGGGGCCCGAGGATGGGCGCGGCGACCGCGGGCCGCCCGCGCAGCCAGGCCAGCGCGACCGCCGCCGGGCTCGCCTCGGCCTCGGCGGCGACAGCGGTGAGCGCTTCGATGACCTCGTACTGGGCATCGCTCGGGCCGCCGGTGATCGAGCCGCGCCGGGTGTCGCGGGTCTCGGCGCCGCGGCGGTACTTGCCGGACAGGAAGCCGCCCGCGAGCGGACTCCACGGCAGCACGCCCATGCCGGCGTCCAGGGCGAGCGGGACGAGTTCGCCCTCGACCGTACGGGCCAGCATCGAGTACTCGACCTGGAGGGCGATGACCGGGGCCCAGGCGCGCAGCAGCGCCATCGTGTTCGCCTGGGCGGTGTACCAGGCAGGGGTGTTGGAGAAGCCGACGTAGCGGATCTTGCCCGCCGTGACCAGTTCGTCCAGGGTGCGCATCGTCTCCTCGACGGGCGTGTGCGCGTCCCAGTTGTGCAGCCAGTAGAGGTCGATGTAATCCGTCCCGAGGCGGCGCAGCGACTGTTCGAGCTGGGCGATGACCGCCTTGCGGCCGGCGCCGCCGCCGTTGGGGTCGCCCGGGTGCATGTTGCCGAAGAACTTCGTGGCCAGCACGAGACGGTCGCGCAGACCGGGCCGGGCGGCGAGGAAGTCGCCGATGATCTTCTCCGAGTGGCCGTTGGTGTAGAAGTTGGCGGTGTCCACGAAGTTGCCGCCGCGGTCGAGGTAGGCGCGCAGGATCGTCTCGGACTCCGGTACGCCGCAGCCCCAGCCGCCCTCCTCGCCGAAGTTCATCGCACCCAGGCAGAAGGGGCTGACCCGCAGCCCGGACCGGCCCAGCGTGACATAGCTGTCGAGTGTCATGTGAGTACTCCCGCGGTTCGTGGGGTGGGATCCGATGTCCTCCAGCCAACCACCGTGACCTGCTGAAACGGTAGAACGAAGCTCCCGACCTCTTGCACGATCCTGCTTTTCTCGCCGGACGCCTTCGATGGAGGAGTCACCGGCCGGGGGCCGCGGGTGCCGCGGGTGCCGCCTGCGGCGGCGCGGGCGGGTGGGCGCGGAGCAGCGCGGGCGCCTCCTTGAGGTCGCACTCGGGGATGTCTGCCGTGAGGGCCCGGTCGGCGAAGTCCGTCGAGCCGCCGCGGCGGGCCAGCCGCCAGCGAGGCGCGCCGCGCGAGCGGGCAGAGCGCGGGCCGGCTCTCGTCCGGTTCGCCCGCCGCCGGGGGCCTGTCTCGGCGAAGTCCGTCGAGCCGCCGGCGGGCCAGCGGCCAGCGAGGCGCGCCGCACGAGCGGGCGAAGCGGGGGCCGGCTCCCGTCCGGTCCGTCCACCGCCAGCGGCCTGTCTCGGCCAAATCCGTCGAGCCGCCGCGGCGGGCCCACCGCCAGCGACAGGCGCCGCGCGAGCGGGCGAAGCGGGGGCCGGCTCCCGTCCGGTCCGTCCACCGCCAGCGGCCTGTCTCGGCCAAAT
>NZ_JBHSBB010000029.1:0-166490 GCF_042650325.1 Streptomyces polygonati
ATGACACGCGACGGGCCAGAATGCTGTTGCTCGCCGACATCATCCCGTCGCCCCGCGGAGGCACCCGGTCATGAGGCCCACCCCAGCCGACCCCGAAGCATGGAACGCCTACCTCGCCGAAGGCAACGCCACCCAGGCCCGCAAACGCGTCTCCGCCGACGTCCTCCTCCGCGACGAACAAGGCCGCGTCCTCCTGGTCAAGCCCACGTACAAACCCGGCTGGGACCTCCCCGGCGGCATGGCCGAAGCCAACGAAGCCCCCGACGACGCCGCCCGCCGCGAACTCCGCGAAGAACTCGGCCTCGACATCACCCTCCACGGCCTCCTCGTCATTGACTGGGTCCCACCCCACGGCCCCTGGGACGACCAACTCGCCTTCATCTTCAATGGCGGAACACTCAGCCGCGAGAAAGTCGCCTCCCTCCGGCCCCGTGACCAGGAGCTGTCCGAACTCACCTTCCTCGCACCCGACCAAGCCGTCCAGGCTCTCCACGATGGCCTCCGCCGCCGATTCCACGTCGCGATGGAGTCGTGGGGTGGCAACACACCTGTGTTTCTGCACGATGGAGCAACGACGAGTTAGCCGGCCGGCGCGGGCCTTCATCGACCGCCAGAGTCCCCCACGCGAGCTGCTGAAGCAGCTGGCCAGCGACCGGAGCCCGTGCGACGGAAGCCGTATCGGTTGCGGTCGGGGCGAGTTGACAACTACGAGGGCTCGGTCGGCTCCACGCTCTGCTCGACCCAGCGAAGGTACGCCGCCGACCCCGCCGCGATCGGTACGGCGGTCACCTCTGGCTTGTCCCACGGATGGTGCTCCACCAGGTGTGCCTCAAGCGCCGGATACCGCTCAGCGGTGGTCTTGAGCAGCAACTGCCATTCCTCCCCGGTCCCGAACTCCCCGAGATGCCAGAACACCGACGTCACCGGCCCCACCACCTGCGCCCCGGCCGCCAGCCGCGCCTGCACGACGGACTCCGCCAGCCGGACAGCCTGCTCCTGCGTTTCGGTAGCAGTGAACACCTGCACAAATTCGGCCATAATGCGATCTTACCTAACGATTGGACCGATTATCCCTCATTGAAAAATGAGACGGGAGCACATCTGCACTATCTGCAGATGAAAGATTGGTAGAGGAATCCGACATCAAGCCAGGCGCCTCCTCTGATCAGGTTCAGGAGGAGGGGCGCTTCCCATTTTAAATACTCCAGGTCGCACTTCGGTAGATACTCCGACGATCCACTCTTTCATTCCCGGTGGCCATTCTGTTTCAGAAGACCATTTTACGCCCTTAAGTCTACTGGAAATCCGGTGCTTATTGATCTTTGCTGTAGATAAGAGAGCTCCTGATAGGTCGGCTCCTTCCAGGTTTGAATTAACGAGAATCGATCCCTTCAGATCTGCGTTCCGAAGGTCCGCGTGGCTCAAGTCAGCGGCAGTCAAGTCTGCCTGAATGAGGATTGCGTTCGAAAGACGAACATGCCGCAGATTCGCGCATTTCAATGTGGCGTTGTTGAGAATTACGCCGGTGAGCGTTGCGTGAGTAGCAACTGCATGGGATAGATTTGCCCATGATAGACGAGCATCCGATAGTACGGCGCGCCTTAGATCTGAATTATCCAGAGCGACGTGTAGTAGGCTCGCGTCCATGAGTCCGGCGTTTGACAGATTGGCGTAGCTTGCCTTGGCTCCGTCAAGCAGGGAATGATTGAGGTTGGCTCTTCCTAGATTACAGTGAACTAGCTTAGCCCACCGCAGGTCAGCGCCGTGCAAGTATGCATCGCTCAGGTCTGAATTTGATAGATCAGATTTGCTGAGTCGTGTGTTCCTTAGATCCACTCTGGCTAGGTCACTGTTTGGGAGACTCGCAGATCGCAAGTCCAGGTTTCTAAGGTCATTCCTTTTGAGGTCGGTGAAGTCGAAATCGATAGTCCGAGGGTGATAGGCAAAAGTCGTACGTGCGAGAGCTGAGCGCACTTGCTCTAGATATCCCACCGGTGCAATCTGAATAGGTGGAGTGCTTGATAGTCCCGCGTGACTAAATGCGCTGAAATACTTGAAAATCTTAGAGCGCATGACTCTGCCCACCTGTTGCGTTGGCGGATTTCGACTGTGATGATTGGTCGCTCAGATGATCTGTCTCTGGGCGTAACGACTCGGCTAGGTCCAAATGGTGTTCGACAGTGGGGTGATTGAGGCCCCTGCGAGCTAACTGCTCCAGGATCTTGGGGGCCGCAACACCGGCGGCTACGGCGCCGACTGGGCCGGCAACCTGTTCGGAGGCGCCCAGTGCGGCAGCTAGACCGGCGCCAATGGCGAGACGGATCGCCACGGAGAGTATATAGGGGCCAAAGGGGATCTCTCCCTTCATTCTCCAGGGGTAGCTCTTCACACGACGGATAGCTGAATAAAGATCCAAGCCTTCAATGCAACCCGCCCCGGCTAACCCCCATAGCAGGGCAATCCACCAGTCCATGAGCCTCCGTCCGTGTAATACTCCAATCCTAGGTCCACACACCTCTTCTGGGGCCGGGTTGCACAAACGGAGTCCCACGCAAGCTGGGGCCGGTCGTGGAGCTGGTGCAGTGACGTCGTACAGGAGTTCCGCGCGTGAGAGGACGTGCCGGCACTCGGTGCTTCCCATCGGACCGGTCGACAACCCGCCACCCTGCGGCTTTCGAACGGCCGCCCACCGCTCACCACCGTCCGGCACGCTCTGACCAGGACTTCTAATCCCGAGTTGTGGGTTCGAGTCCGACACGGCCTACGAAGTTGACCCCTCTGCGGGGGGGGGCTGGACTGCGGGTTTGGGTACCCCGATCGCCTCACGGCAGCCGGGGCGCAGCGGTATCAGGCGGAGGTGCGTGAGCGCATGTATCCGGCCCAGACACTTGCGCGGGGGACAGTTGCTCGGCTGCGTATCTCAGCAGAAACGGGATCGGCGGCCGACTTCCTCTGCTTGCCAACTCTGCGCGTTGCATCTTGCCGGCCTCGTGTATGGCCCTGTTGACATTCACCTAACAGGGCATGGAAGGTCGCCGAGACGCGACTGGGCTCATGGACCGCTGGAGGTCTCCATCTCTACCGACTCTTCTGCGGGTGTTTCGCCAGACGATGGAGCGCCTGCATCGTCTGCCTCGCGTATGGCTCCTGACCCGGCATCAAGACGACGACGTCGCGTGTGGTGGCCTGGAGGGGCGCCCGCGGAGGCCGCCACCGTTACTTCACAGACACCTCGTGCAGTCGATACCTCTACAGAACCTTCAAGCAGCGCCTCACCCCGAGCGGCTTCCCACGAGTGGCTGTCATCACGCGGCACCTGGTTGGGTGGCCTGGCTGCGGCCGTGGGCCTGCTCTTCTCGGCAGCCTCGACCGCTTACACCGGCTTGGCGTTCAACGAGCAGACGACTCAGCAAAGACAACAAGCGACTGCTGATGCTAGCGCGCAAGCGGCTCAGGTTAACGTCTGGCTGGACGCACCCTTAGCCGCTCGTGCGGACGAGCGGGCCATCATCGACAACAACGCCACTCTTCCGCTGTATCAAGGGACCCTGTACTTCAAGGTAGGACTCCGTAACCCCAATGGGTCGAATAAATACGGGATAGTCAGACTGGCGTCTCTGGGGGTCATCGCACCTTGCACTCGAACGACGGTCAATCTTACCAAAGCCATATCAAAGGATGGGTACGGAAACCCGATTGGCACCCTCGACACTCTCGATGGCCTGCAGCTGAGCTTTTGGGATGCTGCTGGGCGTGACTGGCTGCGTGACACCGGCCTCGGACTGGCATCGATATATCAACCTAGATTGGTACGCGCTTCTTCGAAGCAGGCCAATTCCCTGAGCGGCAAGGACCGATGGGGTGGTGCGGAAATTCCCTCGGGTATAGATCAGTTGGCAAATTCATTGATTCTGGTGCAAGATGAGACCAGCACTACTAAGTCTACGCTGTGTGGGATGAACTAGACGCCTCGTCCATCCCCTTCACTGCGGTGGGTTGATCACTTGTCTGGGCTGGGTTATCTCGGTGGCCAGCGCGGCGGGTCCTCCTTACTGCCAGCCGTGCGTGAGCGATGCGTGAGCGGACGTGCTGGTACCTGGCCCCTTCCGATGGACAGGACGGCAACCTCGGCCCATCTGACCTGCGGCTTTCGGACGGACACCCACGGCTCACCACCCCCCGTCACGCCCTGACCAGGACTTTTAATCCATTGGTTGTGGGTTCGAGTCCCACACGGCCTACCGTCGGAGCCCTGGTCAGAGGACATGTGACCAGGGCTCCAGGTCTTTTCGGGGGCCGTAGAGATCGTTAGCTCGCACGCTGCTCGCACGAGTCCGGACCATCACGGGCGGGGGCGGCAAGGGTTTCGGCGTGAGCGAGACCCTTCGACCGGACCGGATTCTCAGACCTGCGGGCGAGACTGCTGTCCAACCCGGTCAGGGCGTCGCGCGGGATCCGGCGTACCTTACGGACCTCCACATCGGTGGAGATCACAGCGCCGGACGAGGTGGACCACTCGGATGGGATTCGCCGGACCCGCTGCCCCCGAACTGCGGCGCCCGGGGACGGGCACCGGCAGCGCCGCACCAGGGGTGTGGCCACTACGCAGATCCCTGTGGGGCCAGCGACCGCTCAGCGATGATGTCCACCCGCTTCTGGAATACGCCAGCCGCGTCGGGGGTGAGAGTCGCCAGCGCCACCATGCTGCTGAGGATGACGTCACACAGTTCGTTCTCGACGTCCGTCCACATGTGGCTGCGGCCTTTGCGGGGGTTGGCGGCCACCGCGCCCATTGCGGCTTGCGCGACCTCGCCCACCTCCTCCTGAATTTTCAGCAGACGCAGCAGACGGGCCTGCTCAGGCGTGGCGTTGTCCTTCTCGTCCAGCCACTGCCTCAGCTGCTCGATCGTCTTCCAGGTTTCGTCGGTCACGACGGGGACGCTCCTTGCCTACGGGCGGAATCCGGTTGCTGAGGGACAGTACCGAGGTCACTGATCACAAATCCGGCGATTCGCTCGGCTACCTCCTTGGGTGACGCCACACCGGTGTCGACCATGAGGACACGCACCCCCATGCCTCTCAGGATCGACACGGCCTCCTTGTACAGAGCCGTCTCACGGGTCGGCGCCTCAGGGTCGCGGTTGAACCGGTGGGTGGCCCCCCGCTGGGCGATGCGCCCGGCGATGTTGCGCGGATCCGCGGTGAGGATCACCGCGAGGTCCGGCATCCGCATGCCTGCGTTGAGGTCCACGAGGTACTGCTGCGGCACGCCGTCGAGGCGTTGCAGGACCAGCGAGGAGGCCACGTAGCGGTCGCAGACCACGGTGACCCCGGTGTCCAGGCGTGGCACGACGTCGCGGGCGAGGTGGTCGTGCCGGTCGGCGGCAACAAGGCACGCCAGCGTCGCCCCCTGGTACCGGTCGGCGTGCTCGCGCACGAACCGGCCGAGCTCGGAGTGAGACGGCTCGGCCGTCGTGTAGACCTGTTCCCCGTGGCTGGTGAGGAAGCCCGTAAGCGCCGCGGCGGTGGTGGACTTACCGACGCCGCCGGGCCCGTCGAGGGTTATGAACCGCCCGGAACCGGTCACGCGCGCACCGCCCCGGCGCCATTGCGGTCGTGCTGCTCGCGGGCGAGCTGTGCCAACGCAGCGCGCAATTCGGGTAGGGGCGTGCCGGAGAATTCGATGCCCACGCTGAAGTTGAACTCGTCGCGCTGCCGCATCGCCTCGCTGGCGCCCTGGTCGGTCAGGTCGACGTCGGCGTACGCGGTCATGGCGGCCGGATCGTAGCCGTCGGCGAGGAGCTTGTCCCAGATCGGCGACCCGGGGTACGGCCGGAACTCAAACACCGAGGCCCGGAACCGGCCGGGCAGACGGTCGGACAGCGCCCACAACTGCCGCACATGCGCCATCGTCGCCGCCAAGTCGTCGGGCTGCTCGCCCGGATACCCGAGGATGAAATAGCCCTTCACGCTGATTCCGCGCCGCATCAGCCGCTCGGCGACGCGCAGCGTCATCGCCGCGTCGATCCGCTTGTCCATCGACGCCAGGACCCGGTCACTGCCGGACTCGATGCCGAGAGCGACCTCGCGCATGCCGGACGCGGCCAGGGTGTCGAGCATCGTCTCGTCTTCGCGGTCCAGGACGTTGATCCGACCGGTGGCGTCCCAGACCCACCGCTCCCCGACCCGGTCGGCGGTGAACGCCTGCATCATCGGGTGGATGATGCGGCGGGCTCCGAGGAACAGGTCATCCACGAACCGGAACGCGCTGACGGCGTGGCCGTCGGCCAACTGGTGCATCTCGGCCAGGATGTTGTCCGGCGTGCGGGTGCGAATCGTCACGTCCGGGTTGGCGCTGACGGCCGCACCGCAGAACCAGCAGTCGTAGGGGCAGCCCCGCGCTCCGACGAGGTTCGCCTCGTGGCGGCCGTCGTCGGCCAGGTACGGGTCCTGCGGCAGGAACCTCCGGTCAACGAATGGCAGGGCGTTGATGTCCGGGCTCAGCCAGTGCCGGCGGGCCGCGTTGTCGTGCTCGACGCCCTCGGCGGTGGTGCCCAGAAGGCGGTCACGCCACATCACCCCGGGCAGGTCGGCCCGCCTGCCGGTGTCGCCGAGGAGCGCCGTGACGCGGGTCTCTCCCTCTCCGACGACCAGGGCCATCAGCCGGCGCATCCGCGGATCGGCGAGGACCGTCTCCGGCGCTGCCTTGGCGTGATGTCCGCCGACCATCAGCCGTACCCCCTCGTCGAGGCCTGCTGCGATCCGCGCGGACAGCTCGTACGTGGGGGCGAGGAGGTTCATCCCCACCCAGCGGGGCCGGGCTTCGTTCACGAGCTGCGTCGTCTCATCCACGCCCAGACCGTGGGCCTCGCCGTCGAGCACACCGACGTTGAAGCCCTCTTGGCGGGCGTAGCTGGCGATGTACCCCATGCCGATGACCGGCAGCGTGTAGTCGGTGAGCCGAGGGCGCAGGGAGTAGTCGCGAAGCGGCGCATTGACCAGAAGCAGGTCGAGGCCGCGGGCTCCGTCTGCTCCGGTGATGAGGTCAGGGGCGGTCGGTAAGTGGTGGTTGGGCATGGATCCCCCAGGCGAGTGTGTAGGTGGTGAGAGCGTGGATCTGGTGGCGGTCCGGTGCCCAGCGGCACCACAACGCCTCGAACTCCCGCGGTTCCTTGGGGAACGCAAGCTGCGGCGCGGCCTTGCGGGCCCAGGTGCGTACGGCCAGGTCGTCATGCGGGTACACGGAGTAGTCGCCGGTGAAGTCCGCAGCAGCGCAGGCGGCTGTCCACGGGCCGACGCCCGGGACTTCCTGAAGGGCCTTCACCAAGTCGTCGGCAGGCAGTTGGGCCCAGGTGTCGGCGTTGTCCAGGTAGGTGGTCGCGGCGGCCGGCAGCGCCCTTCGATGCAGCGCGGCACCGATCGCGGTGAACTGGGCATCGGTCAGGTCCAGGACTGCGCGAGGCGACGGCACGGTGTGCATCGGCCCCGTCGGCGTGGCGTAGACCGGGCCGTACGTCGTGGCCCACCGCTGGTAGAGGGCGCGGGCCTGCGGCGCGCGGATGATGCGGCGAAGCAGGCCGCTCGTGATCGCCTCCCACAGAGTGGGGCTCGACACCCGGCACACGGTGCCGAGGCCGGTGAGGGCTTCCGTCAGCTCGCCAGGTGCGGACGGCGGCAGGTCAGTGGTCTGGGTCTCGACCGGGATGGGAGCGGGCGTCAGGGTGCCCTCCAGGGCTGTGGCTGTCAGGCTGCCTCCGGTCCACGCCACGTGCCAGGCCCCGGTATCGGTGGTCACCAGCCGGGCCGGGGTGCCGTCGGGCTGCTCCGTCCACGCTGGGTGGTCGGTCAACAGGGTGATGGTGTTCATGGTGTCTCCGTCGTTGATCTGCGGCATAGCCCTACGGGTGTGCGTGGCGAACGAAGCCGCCGGTCGCGCACACCGCAGTTTGCTCGTTCCATGACGTGTCGCGAGGCATCTCGGCCGAAGCCGGAACCTGCCAGGACGACCCGGGAGCGGGAGCATCCGGGCCGCGACCCGTCGCCCGGATAATTCGACCCCTTCGCACAGCCAGCAATCACCGGTCACCCGCGGCTGTTCGTGCACGTCCCGTCATCTCCGGTCTTGGTTTGCAAGGTCTGCCCGCCGACCCTTAGCGGCAGCCGGGCTGTACCCGCCCCGGCAGCGTGCAGAGAACTGGAAGAATTCGCCGCTCTCAACGCCGAGTCACCAGAATGGCGCACAGGGTGACGTGCCGGGAATGTGGTTCCACTGAGGAGACCCTGAAGTTTCACCGCAGTTCGGGCGCATCGGCCGCCGATGAGCCGACCGGTCAGACGGCCGATGCCATGCTCGGCACATGGCCGAACTCAATGGACGTCCCGTCACCCTGGACGAACTCCAGACCCTCGCCCTCACCAACTACGGCTCCTTCACCAGCCTGCGGGTGGATGAGGGTCGTGTGCGGGGCCTGTCACTGCACATGGAGAGGCTGGTCCGTGACAGCCGTGCGCTTTTCGGCGTCGACCTGGACCCGGAGCGCATGAGGGGGTTCATCCGACGGGTCGCACCGATGTCCGGATCGGCCACGATCCGCGTCACTGTTTTTGATCCGGCAACTGACCTCGGCCACCCGGACCGTGCTGACGACCCTCACATCCTCGTCACTCAGCGGCCGGCCGGGGTGCTTCCCCTGCCTCCTCTTTCGGTCCAGTCCACCGTCTACCAGCGAGATCTGCCCGAGGTGAAGAGCGTGGGCCTCTTCGGCTCCCTCCACCACCGCAGAGCGGCCCAACTCGACGGCTATGACGACGCACTCTTCGTGGATGCTCAGGGCGTCATCAGTGAAGGCGGCACCTGGAACGTCGGCTTCTTCGACGGGGACCGGGTGATCTGGCCCGATGCCGAGGCGCTGCCCGGTGTGACCATGCTCCTTCTCCAAGAGGTCCATGAACACCGCATCGACAGGGTCGCGCTCGACGACCTGGGCGCCATGCAAGCCGCGTTCGCCACCAACGCCGCCATCGGGGTCCGTGGCATCGCGCGCATCGACGCCATCCGGTTCGCCGCGGACCACCAAGTGCTCGACGCCCTCCGCAAGGACTACACGGCCGTGCGGGGCGAGCCGATCTGAGCCGGAAGTCCGGGATGGCGCTCGTGGCTAGGGTTGAACGTGAGAAGGGCCGGTGGGGAGACGTGGCTACCGTAGAGCGCTGGACGGGCAGGGAAGCCAAGGCATTACGCACGGCCAAACGCATGAGCCTGGAAGCGTTCGCCGGTCATCTCGGCATCAGCGAACGCACCCTGTCCACCTGGGAGAGCCGCGGCGAGGACATCACCATCCGCGCGGTCAACCAAGCAGCCCTGGACACCTCCCTGCGGGCATCTGGCCCGGACGTCCACGAGCGGTTCCTCCGTCTGACCGACGCCTTCGAGACGGTTCTGCCCAGCCCGGACGGCGCAGCCGCGTACGGGCCTCCCGCTCAACGGCAGGCCCGCCACCCCCACGACGGCAAGCAGATGGCCCTCGTTGACGTCGGCGTCTTCCTCAGCGGGCCGCAGAACAAGCCCACCTGGGTCCCCGCCTTCTATATCGACATCTTCCCGGTCACGAACTCCGACTACGTCCGCTTCATCGCCGCCACAGGCCACCAGCCTCCGCAGCACTGGCCGAAGAGCAAATGCCCCGACGCTCTCTTCGACCATCCCGTCACCTTCGTCACCTGGCACGACGCCGCCTCGTACGCCTCCTGGGCAGGCAAGGGACTCCCCACCGCCCAGCAGTGGGAGAAGGCGGCTCGCGGTGTCCGAGGAGACGTCTATCCCTGGGGCAACCAGCCCACCCCGGCCAAGTGCAATTCCCGCGAGAGCGGCGTCGGCTCCACCAGCCCGGTCGGCCGCTACCACAGCGGCGTCAGCCCCTACGGCGTCTACGACCTGTGCGGCAACACCTGGGAATGGACCAGCACCCGCTCCACCCCGGGCCGCTACGAACTGAAGGCCGGCGCCTTCACCAGCCCCTTCGTCCGCGCCACGCCCTCGTCCTTCAACGATGCGGCCTCGACAATGCTCGACGACGACACGGGCTTCCGCTGCTGTACACCGGAGACCTCGATGCGAGATCTCCTGAAGCCGACCCTGGTCGTTGACACCGGTCAGTGACGGTGCGCCTGGCGGTCACGTCGGGCCTTGGAGATCGCTAGCTCGGCCGCGGCTCGGCCGAAATGCACATGATCATGGGCGCGCGACCAAGGGTTTGAGCGGGGCCCGGGCACGTGGGTTTGCCCAGAATGGCCTTCGGGTACACCAGGAAGGTCACGGATCGTTTGCCGCGGTGAACGAGACGCCATCCAGGGCGAACGAGGGAAGTGGCCTCCGTGACAAGTTTCTGGCGCACCGTGCGCCTTGCGCTCACCAGCAACGGCATGACCGCTCGACTGTGCATGATCCTGTTGACGCTCGCAGTCGTAGGACTGGCCTGGCGCTCATAACTCAACCGGCCCCGCCGGACCTTACGAACCTCCAGTCCCCAAGGGTGGGAGACGGCCCTACCGTTGGCCCGGGACGTGAAGCTTAGGGTGCGGCCAGCCGCCGTAACCCCTGCTTCCGCTGCGACCGAAGGCGGGTCGCAAGTGGGCGAGCGGGCAAGGGGCACCCGCAAAGCAGGTACCCGTGAGGTGTGGCCGAGTCGGACTCGGTCGCAACCACGTCCGTTGTGGCCGTGGTTGCCGAGGGCAGTGTGCTCTGGGCTTTTCAGCCTTGCCGTCGGCGCCGCCGCAGCATACCGGCAGTGCTGCCAAGGGCCACAGCCAGCGAGCCGCCCAGCACCCAAGGCAGGTTCGAGGTGACAGATGCTGCGGGGTGGTGCACGAAGACCATCAACGATCTTGCTTCCCCGAGTAGCCCGCCGGTCAGCGTGAACCCCCACATGATCAGAAGGATCGTCCAACCGTTCCGGGCACGCAGCCAGTCATTCACGCGGTCATCATGCACCCGGGAGACACAACTTCCGCAGCCCACCGGCCCGGATGACCGAGTCGGCTTCGGCCGCAACCGTGGGCGTTAACGACGCTGGCCAGCGACCCGGACTGCCACCATGGCAGTCCGCCGGCCATAACCGCCTCCCAGAGGGCGGCGGTACATCAAGGTCGGGCCAAGGGCGTCGGCACTCGTTACGCCCTTCTTCCGGTGATCCCACGAGAATGCAGGTCAGCGACCTGGACGTTCGTTACGAACGTCCAGGTCCCTGGGGCGATGATCGCTTTCGCGGCGCCGCGAAGCTGAAGACCGGGTCGTAGGCAGTCGTGGTCCAGAGGGCCGCGATTGGGTATCGCCGCAGGTCAGCCAAGTTACCCGACTGGATAAGCTCGCCCACCTGCGGAAACCTTCCCGGAGCCGGGAAAGTGGCGGGTCGAAGCTGGACCAGTAAGGCACATGCCCGTCTCCCGGGCGGAGGTTCTTACGGTTGCCCCGTGACAACCCAGGTCAGTCACCTGGAGGCGTGTCTCGCACCTTCAGGTCCAGGGGTCCGTATTGCTGAGGACCCTTTCTGTGCGGCACCGACCAGGCGGACCTTGCGGACCGCCAGCGCCGCAAGGGTGGGCGGCTGCGGCCCACCCCATGCCCCGGGGCGTGGTGGTCAGGGCAGGGCGGTGAAGGTGGCCTGGTAGAAGTAGCCGTACGAGGGCCCGGTCTGGTGGACGTTGTATGAGAAGCCGTGGCCGTAGCTGAGGACGCCCGAGAGCGGGTCGGGCTCCGTGACCACTCCGGACGGCGAGACCCAGGCGTAGCTGACGGTGTAGGCGGCGGGGACGGACCCGTCCCATGCGTAGCAGTAGAAGTCGATGGGATGTTCGGGAAGGTCCATCACGAAGCTCGGGGTGTCGGTGGTCAGGTAGACGTGATGCCGGTTCTGCGGATTGAAGTCGATGTCGTTGCAGGTGATGTCCGCCAGCTGTGTGTCCGCGGACGCGGCGGCCGCCGGTGCGACCAGCGGGACGGCGAGCGCGGCAGCGGCGGCGAGTAAGAAAACGGTCTTGCGCACAGGTACCCCCCAGGGACTGCGGACAGAACCTCCATCATCACGGGTGGACCGGACTGTCCGCACGGCGTCTTCCGGCCCATATCGGGGTGCCCGGCGACCGGCATCTCATCCGGCCGGCGGCTGTCCACCCTGCTGCCCGAGCCGCTCCCGCTCGGTCTCGGCGCTCTCCCCCGGATCCCGGTGCGCTCGGTCTCCGCGTCTCGTGGGTCGTCCGCACCGCATCGCAGATCGTGTCCGGCCGCCGCTGGGCCGAACCGCGCTTGCCGTGCGCGGCCGTTACCGGCCCGACAACCTGCGCCCACCCCGGCCGACCCCGAAGTCTGGAACGCCTACCTCGCCGAAGGCAAAGCCAGCCAGCCCCGCAAACGCGTCTCCGCGATGCCGCGCGGTGATCGGTCAGCTCTTCGGGCAGAGCGTGGCGCGCAAGGCGACATTGAGGAGCTTGCCCTGCTCGTCCGTCAGCGGGCTGGCATCGTTGCCGAACCGCTGCGCCGCAAGGTGATCGGGGTCGGCTGCGCCGCCGTTGAGGGACTGGCACTGGCTGCGGGCAGCGTCCACGGTCTTGTCCATATCTTCCGCCAGCCAGGGGTCGACCGATATGAGCGCGGAGAGGAGGAGCTTCCGTGCTTCGCCGTCGGGCGCGGACGGGATGCCGGCGGCGACCTTGATGCTGCTGATGTCAACCGAGGGCGCTGAGGCCACCGAGGCCTTGTCGTCGCCGGAGTCGCAGGCGGTCAGGGTCAGGAGCGCGGCAGCGGCAACAGCCGCGGCAGCGATACGGATACGCATGGGGCCAGCGTGGCGCACTGGATATCTCGGGGTGCTGCCTGTGACGAGGCTGTGACAGGACGACGGTCCCTGACTCACTGAGCGCGAGGCCTCACGGCCCTTTGTCCGGACATACGTCCGGTGTGCGCCGGGTGTCTCCGACGGGGGTCGTGTTCTGGCGGATTTCGCGGTGGAACCTCAGCCGGTTCCGGTTCGGGTTCCGGAACCAGGGGCGTCCGCCTCGACTTCCGGCTCGAACGAGAGGTGATCGTGGACACTGCGGCCGGCATCTGCGAGACGCTGGAGACTGAACTCGGAGAGCGGTGGTGGCGATGAGTGCGTACCGTGTCACGGCACGCCGCAGCGGCGATTGGTGGGCACTCGAAGTCTCCGACCTGCCCGGAGTCCACAGTCAGACGAAACGACCGGACCGCGCTGCCAGCGAACGACGAAGGGCCCGCACCGGACGCCTCGGGGGCGGGTGGTCCGGTGCGAGGGCGGGTCCTCAGGGCCGCAGAGTCATCAGCCGGCTCCGCAGCGCCCCGGGGGTGACCGCGTCAGCGGACAGCCACGAGGAGCCGGTGACCTCTTCCGCCTGGAGCTCGGTGACGTCGGCGGTGGTGCGGAACAGGAACCGGAAGTCGAAGTGCTGGTGGTCGGGTTCACCTTTCGCGGGGTTGTCGGGGATGGGATGGGTGTCGATGTGCAGCGGCACCACGCCGGCCGGCGCAACCTGATCGGGGCTGATCCCGGTCTCCTCGGCCAACTCCCGCAGCGCGGCTCCCATCAGCGTCGTGTCGGAGGCTTCGAGGTGGCCGCCCGGGAACAGCCATTTCTTCAGCGCCTTGTGCCTGATGGTGAGCAGCCGGCCGTCCGGGCGGAGCAGCACCGCCCCGGCGGTGACGTGGCCGCGGAAATCCTTACGGGAGGCGATCGAGTCGCCGGCCGCCTCGAGTACCTCGGTGAGAACGGCGAGCGAGTCCTTGTCCAGCGGGTGCTCCTCTACGTAGGCGGCGAGGGTCTCCCGTACGTGCTGGGCGGTGACGGGCATGGTTTCTTTACCGGTTGAAGTAGGTCAGCCAGGTGTCGGCGATCGCGCGGCGGTCCGCGGCGGTCGCCTCGTGCATACCGCTGGTCAGGCTGCCGTGGGCGAGCATGCGGATTCCGGCGAGTATCTCGGCCTGCACGAGGAGGATGAACGGCCCCACGCTCGCACCGTGCAGGAAGTTGACCGCGTTCCCGCCGTTGAGCAGGTAGAAGTAGTGGCCGGTGGTCTGGTACCGGGTGACATGTTCACCGTCTCGGGTGCGGGAGTACACGTCGGGCAGGCCGGCCAGGTCCAGCTCATCCTCGGACGAGGTCACCGTGGCGACGTAGGCGCCGTTGCGGAGCGCGGAGAAGTCCTCGTCGCGCAGGCTGATGGAGCCGGTGGCGCAGAGGACCAGGCCCGCGTTGTGCAGCGCGTCGTCCCGGTCCCGGGCGACGGTGAACCCCTGGCTCAGGGCCTGAGTGCGGCGGATCGGGTCGATGTCGAACACGGTGACCTGCACCCCCTTGGCGTGCAGCAGTCGGGCGATGGAGCCGCCGAGCTTGCCGAAGCCGATGACGAGTGCGGGCCGCCCGTGCATGATGTCGCCGCGCCCGCGCATGAGCGCCTCGGTGGAGAACACCACGGACTGACCCACCAGAAAGTCCTCCGGGTCCTTCAGCGGCGAGCGGGCGACCGATACGACGGGGCAGGGCAGTTTCTCGAACTCCGCGTAGCGCTTGTGGCCGTTCTCGGTGTCCTCGACCACGCCGAGGAGGCGGCCGGAGAACCGGTCGCACAGCTCGGCCAGCACCGGGGCGAAGTACCCGCCGACGTCCAGGAGGGCGACCTGCTCACCGCCGGCGCGGGATTCGAGGTATTCCAGGGCCCGTTCGGCGTCGGCGAACAGGTCGCGGGTGAGCGGGTCGCACTGGGTGAACCGTTCCACTTCGCGCCGCGCGGTGGGCGAAACCGACTTGGGCTTGGGCAGCACCGCGCGCAGGTCGGACGCGGAGGCCACGGCGCGGACGAATGCCGGGCGTTCGGGCAGCAGGTGCGTCACGAGTAACGACGCCGGGGGCCGCTCGGAGCGGAACTGTGCGGCGATCTTGTAGAAGTAGGCGTCCAGGCGGGCGCGCTCGAACGACTCCATGGATTCACCTCTGGGAGAGGGAACGGGGTGTGATGACCCTGCGGGTCCTGCCAGGCGCAGGCGATTCCGCTGTCCGCTCCGGACGGGGTACGCGGAAGGAGCGCACAGCCCTGTTGACGCTAGGCAGTGGCGTTCTCGCTGGCCATCAAGTTGCACAGAATTACATGGCAGTTGCTCCGGACAGGTCGTGGCCAGTACTCACTCTTGACCAGCGGACCAGGGAAGGGCGACGGTGGTGCAAATTACTGCAACTTGCCAGCGCAGGAGGTCAGCCGCTGTGAACATACGGTTCGTAGGGATCGACCCCGACACGGACGAAGACGGATGCCCAACGGTGTGGGTGGACACGGGCACGTCGGAATTACTCGTCCAGGGCTACACCGCCGACGAAGAGACCGCGGATGGCGCCGCTCATCAGGAAGGCGCTCGATGAACTCGATGAACTCGACCGACTTCAGTGAGCTGATCGCCGGCACCAGCTTGTCGGCCGTGCACCTGGAGACGCGGGACATCTACTTCAGCAATCCCCGCTTCGAGGCGTGGCGAGGCGGAGCGCGCATCGACTGGGAGGACCGCGGCGCCTGGTGGCGGCCCTTTCACCAGCAGATCGCCGATGCCGTCGCCCGAGGCGTCGTCGTACGCCGCGCCCGGGTCGTGTCCGAGCCGGTGACCGAGTACATCCGCTGGGAGCACTACCAGACCACTGCCAACGCGCTGGCCGGCGAACAGATCCGCTGGCTGCCCCGGGCGCAGGCACAGGGGCTGCTGCTGCCGGTGAATGACGGCTGGGTCTTCGATGACCGTCTCGTCAGGGTCCATCACTTCTCCGGGGACGGGGAGTGGACCCGGAGCGAAGTTCTTGACGACCAGGGGGTGGCTACCGCCTACGCGGATGCCTTCGAGAAGATCTGGGAACAGGCCACCCCACACGACGAGTACAGGATCAAGTAAGCGATCATGCCCCCATTCCCCACGTCCAGCGTGCAGGCGGCCCGTACGGCTCTGGCCGAACGCCTGCGGGAACTGCGGCTGGACGCGGGGATCACGGGCAAGCAACTGGCTGAGCGTTGCGGGTGGTCGGTGGCCAAGTCCTCCCGCATCGAGAATGCCCGGACGGCGCCGGCCGACGCCGATATCCGGGCCTGGTGCAGCGCCTGCGGGGCGGACGTCCACGCCGAAGACCTGATTGCCGTCAACCGCCAGGCCGGCTCCATGTATACGCAGTGGAGACGGCTCCAGCGCACTGGCATGAAGCATCTCCAGGAGGCGTCCACACCGCGCTACGAGCGGACCAAGCTCTTCCGCGTGTACGCGTCGCACGTCGTCCCCGGGTTCCTCCAGACGACCGGTTACGCCAGCGCCCTGATGGGCACTATTGCCGGGTTCCGAGGTACTCCCGACGATGTGAGCGAAGCTGTCGAAGCCCGGATGCGACGCTCCCGGGTCGTCCATGAGGGCGATCACCGCTTCGCAACGCTGATCGAGGAGAACACCTTGCTCCACCGCATCGGGGACGCGGAGGTGATGTCCGCTCAGCTCGGATCGCTTCTGGCCTCGATGGCCTTGCCTTCCGTGTCGTTGGGCATCATCCCGGCCGTCGCTCCGCGCGAAGAGGTCATGTGGCCGGTGGAACAGTTCATGGTCTTCGACGACGAGCGGGTCCACGTGGAGCTGCTGGCCGCCCGGGTCACCGTCACCGCGCCCGGTGAGGTGGATATCTACCTACGGGCGTTCGCCAAGCTCACCGAGTTGGCGGTGTACGGGGCGGAGGCGCGGCGCCTGATCGTGAACGCGATCGAGTCCCTGCGCTGAGCCTCAGGGCGCGCCCGGGGTTGTCTTCCCCGTGCCCCTTCGGGACGCTGGCCGCCGCGATTCGGTCGCGGCCAGCACCGGGGGTAGCCGGCGTCCATGAGGCCTGCGGGCCGCACGTCGGCGAGGCCGAGCCGATCGTGGCCAGCCGTTACGTGCGCCGCACGGTCGGGTCGGGACGCGCGTCAGCCCCTCGGCCAGTGGTGGAGTTTCTCGGGGTTGCGGATCACCCAGATGCGTCTGATCCGGGCGCCCGCGACGTCGAACGCGAACACCGTGACGGTGGCGCCGTTTTGGTGAGCCACCAGACCGGGCTGGCCGTTGACCGTACGTTCCAGGAAGGTCATGTCGGCGGGTCTGCGGCGGGCGATTTCGATCCAGGCGTGCGCGATTTGGTCGCCGCCCTCGATGGGGTGCGGGAAGGTCGTGGCGAGGCCGCCGCCGTCGGCGGTCGCTGTGGCGTCGGGGTCGAGCAGGGCGATGAGGGCGTCGATGTCCCTGGCTTCCCAGGCCCGCTTGAAGTCTCTTACGACGCTGGCGTGTTGGGCCGCGGGAGTCGCGGTAGGACGCGAGGCCCGGATGCGGCGGCGGGCCGAGGACGCCAGTTGGCGGCATGCCGCCGGGGTACGGCCGACGATCGCGGCCACTTCGGCGAAGGAGTGGCAGAAGACGTCGTGGAGGACGAAGGCGACGCGTTCGGCCGGGGTCATCGATTCGAGCACGACCAGGAAGGCCAGGCCGACCGACTCGTCCAGAGTGACCCGGTCGGCCGGGTCGACGGTGACGGCGTCCGGCCGCGCGGCGCTCCACTCCGTACGTTCGGGCAGCGGCTCGGGGATCCACGCGCCCACATAGGTCTCCCGCCGGGCCCGGGCGGAGCCGAGCAGGTTGAGGCAGATGCGGCTGGTGACCGTCGTGAGCCAGGCGCCGGGGGATTCGATGGCGTCCCGCCGCCGCGGGGTCATGGCGTACCAGCGGGCGTAGGCCTCCTGGACGGCGTCCTCGGCCTCGGCCAGGGAGCCCAGGAGCCGGTAGGCGATGTTGGTCAGCTGGCGCCGCTCGCCCATGATCGCGTCCAGGCCGGGATCGGGCCGGGCGGGTCCTGGCCCGGATCGGGTGGTCATGGTGCCGACGGCTCCCTCGGTCGCAGCTGCCCTCACCGGTCCGACAAAACAGGCCCCTGGATTGTGAGGCCGGGGCATCGCCTCACATTCCGGCGGGCTGTGGTGTCGAACCGACGAGACGAACACATCATCCGGCGAACAGGAAGCTCGGAGACATCATGACCACCCCACAGCTGGCCACACCCTTCGGCGACCCGGCGTCCGCCCAGCGCCTGGAGCGGGCTGCCGCCGCGCTGACCGCACACGGTTTCACGGTGGAGATCCTCGATGACGCGGGCGCCGCGCGTACCCGCGTCGGAGAGCTGCTACCGGAGGGCGCCAGCGTGTTCACCGCGGCCAGCGAGACCCTCCGCCTGTCCGGCATCGATGAGGACATCAACGCCGGCGGGCGCTACCAGGCCATCAAGCCACGCGTCCTGGCGATGGACCGCGGCACCGACGCCGACGACATCCGGCGGGTGCTCGCCGGCCCCGACGTCATCGTGGGCAGTGTCGCCGCGCTCACCGAGACCGGCTCCCTCGTCATCGCCTCGGGCAGCGGTAGCCAGTTGCCCGCCTACGCCGGCGGCGCCGCCCGCGCGATCTGGATCGTCGGGGCGCAGAAGGTGGTACCCGACCTGGGCACCGCGCTGCGTCGGGTCGACGAGCACTGCCTCCCCCTGGAAAGCGCCCGCACCCAGCAGGCCTACGGGTGGCCCAGCTCCGTCAACCGCCTGCTCATCCTCAACGCGGAACACCTGCCCGGCCGAGGCACCGTCCTGCTGCTCCGCGAAGCCATCGGGTTCTGAATCAACGGGGGGTGTCGGGCGCCGAGTCAGCGGGCCAGCGGTGGCGGGTGCCCCAGGGACGGTGCTCGGCCCGGCGGAATGCCGCCGGCCAGCCACCCCCTAGCGGGCCACGCGGTGGCGAAGGTACACGACTCCCGAGCGGAAGGTACGGGTCTCGACGAGTTCGAGGTCCACCCGGCGCTCGCGCCGGGGGAAGAACGGGATGCCGCCGCCGACCAGCACGGGGTAGACCCTGGCCCGGTACTCGTCGATCAGCCCCGACGCGGCGGCCTCGGCGGCGAGGGTCGCGCCGCCGATCGCGATGTCGCCCGCGCCGCCCGGCTCGGCTCGCAGACGCTCGATCTCCTCGGCCAGGCCGCCGGAAGCCAGCCGGGCATGGCCCCGCACCGCCGACAGGGTGGTGGAGAACACCACCTTCGGGAGCGGCTTCCAGAGCGCGGCCCATGCGAGCAGCGAGTCGTCGAGCGACGGGTCCTGGTCGGCGGTCTCCCAGTACAGCATCGTCTCGTACAGCCGTCGTCCCAGCAGGTGGACGCCGACCTCCTGGAACTGGTCGGTGACGAAGCGAAAGACCTCCTCGTCGGGCGCCGACCAGTCGAAATCGCCGTCCGGCCCGACGATGTAGCCGTCCAGGGAGACGCTCATCGAACAGGTCACGCCGCGCATCAGAAGTCCTCCTCGGAAACGGGACGGTCATCGAGGCCGACGGGGGGCGCGCCTGGTCTCGCTCGCCTGAACCCTGTCCACCGCACTGTCGCTGGAGCCGGTCATGCGTCCGCGTCCGTGTCCCCCTCCCTCCCCGGGGTAACCGGGCGGGTATGAGGCGGTGGGCGAAGAACACGGGCCTGGTGGCGGTGCTGTACGCGGTGGGGGTGCTGTCGGTGCATTGGCCGCGGCACAGCCGGCACGGGGCGTCGTGGCCGACGTCGTTCGCGATAGCGGCGGTGGTCCTGCCGGTGGTGCTCGCCTTCCAGTGGTGGAAGGACCGACCGCCGCGCGTATGACCAGGTGTCAGCGGCCCGCTCAGCCGGTTGCCGCGGACAGGATGACGTCCACGAGCCGGTCCGCCGCGTCCGGCCGGCCGTGCGCGCGGGCCTGCTGGGCCATCGCGGCCCGGCGCGCGGGGTCGGTCAGCAGCGGTCCGGCCGCGCCGCGCAGGTCGTCGGCGGTGACCGCGCCGAGCAGGGCGACAGCCGCGCCGGCGTCCTCCAAGTGCCGGGCGTTGTGGGCCTGTTCGTTGCCGGCCGAGGAGGCGAGCGGGATGAAGACGGCCGGTTTGCCGAGCGCGGTCAGCTCGGCGAGGGTGCCCGCGCCGCTGCGGGAGATCACGAGGTCGGCCAGCGCCAGGACGTCGGGAAGCTCCGGGCCGACGAATCCGGTCAGGTGGTAGCGCTGCGCCAGGCCCGGGTGCAGCAGGGCGCTGTTACGGCGCAGATCCTCGACGTTGGCGGGGCCGCACTGGTGGATGACGTTGGCGCGCTCCAGCAGCCAGGGGAGCGCGTCGCGGACGACGTCGTTGATCTGCTGCGAGCCCTGCGCGCCACCGGTGACGTACACGGTGGGAAGCCGCTGGTCGAAGCCTCGCAGCCCGAGGGCCTCGACCGCCTTGCCTGGGTGGCCGGTCAGCACCTCGGGGCGGATCGGGTTGCCGGTGACCACCGCGATGTCCCGTACGGACTCCGGCAGCAGCGGCAGCGACGACTCCGACGAGACGGCGATCCGGGTCGCCGAGCCGGCCAGTTTGCGGTTGGCCAGGCCCAGGCGGACGGTCTGCTCGTGCAGCACCAGCGGGCGGTGGCACAGCCGGGCCGCCAGCCCGGCGGGGACGGCGACGTAGCCGCCGGTGGCGAGTACGACGTCGGGCCGGAAGCCGGCCACGATCTTGCGGGCCTGCGCGACGCCGAGCGGCACCCGGGCCATGTCCCGTACGTTCGCCGGCGACACCATCTTGAGCGGGTTGCTGGACCGGCGGATCTTGCCCGTGACGACGGTCGCGAACGCGATGCCCTCGGCCGGGGCGACCCGGGCCTCCAGGCCGTCCTCGGTGCCGATCCACAGCACGTCCAGCGTGCCGCCGTTCCGGGCGAGCCGGGATTGCAGCGTCCGGATCGCGGTCAGGGCGGGATACGTATGGCCGCCGGTACCTCCCCCCGTGACGATGAGGCGGAAGGTACGCGGGAGAGGGGAGGCGTGGTCCATTTCGCGCACACTACTGGGTGCGCCCCCTTGCGCCCCTCTGCGCCCCGCCCGGACGGTGGTCGCGCCGGGCTCCGCCGGGTCCCGGTCGGCCTTCGGGCCTGGCGCGTCCCGGTCGGCCTTCCGCCCCGGCGCGGTGGTCGGCTACTCGTCGTCGTCCGCGGGCCGGATGCCGAAGCGGGCCGAGATGCGGGCGAGTTCGGCCGGGTCGGAGATGCCCTGGAAGTCGTTCCTGGGGGTGTACGGAGCCTCCAGCCGGGTGATCTCCTCGGCGGTCAGCTCGACATCGACCGAGGCGACCGCGTCGGCCAGGTGCGCCGCCTTCGTCGCGCCGACGATCGGCGCGGAGACGACCGGCTTGGACCGCAGCCAGGCGAGGGCGACCTGGGCCCGGGAGATGCCGCGTTCGGCGGCGACGGCGCCGACCGCGTCGATGATGGCGCGGTCGCTGGCGGCCTGGCTGTAGAGGAGGTCGGCGTAGGCCCCGTCGGTGCCCGAGCGGGTGGTCTCCTCGCCGGGCGGGCGGGTGAGCCGGCCACGGGCCAGCGGGCTCCAGGGGATGGTGCCGACACCCTCGTCGAGGCAGAGCGGCAGCATCTCCCGCTCCTCCTCGCGGGCCAGCAGGTTGTAGTGGTCCTGCATCGAGACGTATCTCGCCCAGCCGTTCTCCGTCTGGAGCCGCAGCGCCTTGGCGAACTCCCACGCCTTCATCGAGGACGCGCCGAGATAGCGGACCTTGCCGGCCTTCACCAGGTCGTGCAGTGCCTCCAGCGTCTCCTCCATCGGGGTCGTCGGATCGTGCCGGTGGATCTGGTAGAGGTCGACGTAGTCGGTGCCGAGGCGGCGCAGGCTGTGGTCGATCTCGGTGAAGACCTCCTTGCGGGACAGGCCCGATCCATTGGGCCCGGAGCGCATGACGTGCCGGAGCTTGGTCGCGATCACGACCTCGTCGCGGTTGGCGAAGTCCTTCAGCGCCCGGCCGGTGATCTTCTCGCTCGACCCTTGCGAGTACAGGTTCGCGGTGTCGAAGAAGTTGATGCCCGCGTCGAGGGCCTGCTTGATCATGGGGCGGCTGCGTTCCTCGTCCAGCGACCAGACGGGGTGGCCGCGATCCGGCTCGCCGAAGGACATGCAGCCCAGGGCTATCGGGGAGACATCGAGACCGGTGGTGCCGAGTTTGACGTAGTACAAGGTGGGTTCCTTACGGGGTGATGCCCTCCGTTACAATCGGAGAGGTCTCCTGATCGACATTAACGGAGACCTCTCCGGAAGACAAGTACGGTCACGGAGCGCCGCCGGGCGCCACCCGGTACCCCCGAGCCGACCGCCCGACCGCCCGACCGCCCGACCGCCAGCCCGACCACCCGGCCGACCACCCAGCCCGCCAGCGAACAGCACGGAGCAACCGATGCCCGACCCGAAACCGACCGAGATGCGGGTCGACGCCCGGCACAACCGCACCCGCATCCTCGACATCGCCCACGATCTGCTCGCCGTCTCCAGCGACGCCTCGCTGAACTCGATCGCCAAGGCGGCGGGCGTCGGGCCGGGCACGCTCTACCGGCACTTCCCCACCCGGGAGGCACTGGTCCTGGCGGTCTACCGGTACGACATCGACCGGCACATCGCCTCGGTGCCGGGACTGCTCGGCGAGCGGCCGCCGCTGGAGGCGCTGACCAGGTGGTTCGAGGACCTCTCCGCGCTGATCCGCATCAAGCACGGCCTCGGCGACGCCCTGGACGCCACCACCAAGGACACGATCACCCAGGAGACCACCGGGCCCGTCCTCGGAGCCATCACGCTCATGCTCAAGGCCGGGGAAGCCGACGGGACGATCAGAGCGGGACTCGACCCCGCCGATGTCCTGCTCCTCATGAGCTGCCTGTGGCGCACCCCGGACACGGCGGAGGGCCGGGAGCAGAGCCGGCGCCTTCTCGGGACCATCTCGCGCAGCCTGCGAGGCTGAACGGACGCGTGCACCCGACGGCGCCCACCGGGCCGCGCCCACCGTCAGCGGCGGGCCGCCCGCTCGTAGGCGGTGACGTAGTGGAGGTAGCGGTCGGCGATCGGCCGTACGGTCTCGCCCTCGGTGGCCTGGCCGGCCAGGTGGGCGGCGAGCGGGTCCTCCCAGATGCTCCGGCCGATCGCGAAGCCCTCGAATCCGGTCACGCCCGCCGCCAGCGACAGCCACCGGTCGAGCACGGGTGCGGGCGCGTCGCGGCCGAGGACGACGCAGCGCACCTGGTCGCGGCCGCCCTGCTGCGCGGTGGCCACGGCCCGGGCGGCGTCCTCGGCGCTGTCGAGGCCCTCGATCTTCCAGATGTCGGGTTCCACGCCCGCCTGTTGCATCTCGGTGATGACCTGCCGGGTCAGCCGTGGACGCAGCGCCGTGTCGTAGTCCTGTCCCTGGTCGGCGCTCTGCTCGGCGGTCGCCGGTACGAGCAGTTCGAGCAGCAGTGAGCGTCCGCGGTCGTGCAGCGCACTGGTGACGGCCGCCAGGTCGTCCTGCTGGGCGCGGCGCCGGCCGGGATCGAAGCCGGGGTTGTCGCGGACCAGGATCTTGACGTGGTCGGGGTCGAACGCCTCGACGTGCTCCAGCCAGCGGTCCTCGCCGAGGGTGCCGTACTCCAGGGTGAACCAGTCCTCCCCGGACCGTTCGATCGGCATGGCCAGGACGAGTCCGGCGTCGCGCGCCTGCCGGGCGACGGGGGCGCCGTACCGCTCGTCGACGAGTACTCCGGTCCTCGCCCGGTCGGCGCCGATGTCCAGGGCGGCGAGCAGGCCCTGGAAGACCAGCTGCTTGCCGGCGGAGATCAAGGCGGCCTGGGCGGAGGTGGGTTCGCCCTTGATGCCGTAGACGGTACGGGCCAGCGACGCGCGGTGGTCCATGGCCAGCAGGAACAGCGAGGCGGCACTGGACGGGGCGGGCGCTTCGGATACGCCGTTCGGGTCGGTCATCGAGCTGTCCTCTCCAGTGGCGGAGCGGCCCCCTGACCGGCCGCGGCCGGTCCCGCCCGGCGGCCGGTGCCCTGGCACGGTGCCGGTTGTGGCAGCCAAACACGGCGGAGGCACCGGCGCCACCGCGGCGCGCGGACACCGCGCCGATGCGGCGGGCCGGGGCCCGGCGGGTCGGGGAGGGGTCGGTCGGGGAGGGGCCGCCCGCCGCTCACGGCCGGTCGCCCGATGGCTGGAGTAGCGTGGTGTGAAAGGGTGCGGATCGGGACATATCCGCGCCGTGTGAGGACTTCGGAGGCGGAGGGATACCCGGTGGACGAAGAGCGAGTCGGCCGTCTGGTCTCGGAGCTGCAGGGGCGGCGCGTCATGGCGCATGTGGAGCGCACGGGCGTGTACGAGTGCGGGATCCGGGTGGTCCTCGACAAGAATGTCGAAGCCATCTGGGACCTGGCCGGGGCCGGCCTTGACGCGGAGATCGTCAGCGACGGCGTACTGATCGGCTTTGTGCCGCATGTCGAAGGGTCGGAGGAATTCACCGACGCGCAGATCGTGGACTGTATCGCGACCACCCGTTACTCCCTGGAGGGCCTGCACGCGTCGCCGCGCGTCGCGGCCGAGGGGAAGTCCGAGGGGATCGATACGGGCCCCCGCGCCCAGCCGGTCTCCCCGCCGGCGGATGCCCCGCATCACGGCTGGGCGGACCGCCTCCGGCGCGGCAGGGGACGGCACAGCTGAGCACGCGGCGCGGCTGAGCACGCGGCGCGGCTGAACATCCCCCACGGCTGAGCGCACGGCGCGGCTGAACGTCCCCGTACGGCTGATCGTCCGGCACGCCGGAACGCGCGCCGCCCCCGCCGTCCGGTGCCGAAGCGTCCCGTTCACTCACTCGACGTCCGCCCGTCGCCCGCCCGCTGCCTCGGGCTGCGACGGTCGGTGGAAGTTGGCTGTACAACTTTCACCGCGAGGAGAGAACATGCCCGACAGGTCCGGTCTGCTGATAGGCGAGATGCCGGTGATGTGGCTGCGGGACAACTGCCCGTGCGGCCTGTGCCGGGACCCCCGGTCCGGCCAGAAGCTGTTCCAGATCAACTCGCTGCCCGCCGGACTGCGGGTGGAGAGCGTGGTCGAGGGGATCGGCGGCGGGCAGCGGTCGGTGGAGGTGGTCTGGGGGCCCGACGGACACCGGTCGGCGTACGCGGTGGAGTGGCTGGAGGCGAACCGGCCCGGTGGGGGAGACGGCGGCGACCGGCGCAGCGAGCACGGCAAGGAGCTGTGGCGGGCCGCCGACCTCGCCGGCCGACTGCCGGAGGCACGGTGGGAGGCGTACGCCGGGGACCCCGGCGTACGGGCGCGGATGCTGGAGGCGGTGCTGCGGGTCGGCTTCATGCTGCTGCGCGGCGTGCCGGAGCGCGCGGGGCAGGTGCTCGCGGTGGCGGAGACCTTCGGCCATGTCCGGGAGACCAATTACGGCAAGCTGTTCGACGTACGGGTCGAGCCCGATCCGAACAACCTCGCCTTCACCTCGGCGCGCATCACCCCGCACACCGACAATCCCTACCGCGATCCGGTCCCGACGCTCCAACTGCTGCACTGCCTGGTCAACGACGCCGAGGGCGGCGAGTCCGGTCTGGTCGACGGTTTCGCGGCGGCGGCGGAGCTGCGGAAAGAGGACCCGGCGGCGTTCGACGTCCTCACCCGTACGCCCGTGCCGTTCGTCTTCCGGGACGCCGGGACCGAGTTGCGGGCCGACCGGCCGCTGATCGACACCGACCCGCTCGGGCGGGTGCGCGAGGTGCGGTTCAACAACCGTTCCATCGGCACCCTTCGGCTGCCCGCCGCCGAACTGGAGGCGTTCTACGCGGCCTACCGCGCCTTCGCCGAGCTACTGCTGCGCCCGGAACTCCAGTTGGACCTGCGGCTGGCGCCGGGCGACTGCCTGCTGTTCGACAACACCCGCCTGCTGCACGCCCGTACCGCCTTCGCGCAGGACGGGGCACGCCACCTCCAGGGCTGCTACGCCGATCTCGACGGCCTGGCGAGCAGCCTGGCGGTGCTGCGGCGCGCGGACAGCCTGGAACCGCTGGCCGAACTCTTCGCCGGGGCCGGGGCGGCGGAGTATCTGGGCGAGTCCGTCACGATGGCGGAGCACATGCTCCAGGCGGGCGCGCGGGCCGAGGCCGCCGGGGCCCCGCCGCACCTGGTGGCCGCCGCGCTGCTGCACGATGTCGGCCACTTCGAGGGCGCGGACGGCGGCGTCAGCGGCCAGGACCTGATGGCGGGCACCGACAACCGCCACAGCCACACCGGCGCCGACCTGCTCGGCCGCTGGTTCGGGCCCCGGGTCACCGAACCGGTACGGCTGCACGTGGCCGCCAAGCGCTATCTGTGCGCGGTGGAGCCCGGCTACCACGACCGGCTGTCCGAGGCGTCGCGGTACACGCTGCGGGTCCAGGGCGGCGCGATGACCGGGGCGCAGGCGGCCGAGTTCGCCGCGCTGCCGGGGGCGGCCGACGCGGTCGCGGTCCGGCGCTGGGACGAGGAGGCGAAGGAACCGGCGGCGGTCACCCCGCCGTTCGAGCACTTCCTCCCGCTGCTCGCGGCGCTGCTCCGGGGGTAGCCGGGGCCGGCCGGGGTGGACCGGGGTGGGCTGGGGTCAGCCGGCGTCAGTGCGCGCGGGACCGGCCGGCCCGGCCGCCGCGTGCGGTCGGGCCCCCGTTAACCCTGGGAGCTGTGCCGCCGCGCCAGCGTCGAAGCGGCCACCGAACTGTGCACCGTAAAAGCGATCGTGCCGGGCAGATAGCGGTCCTCGGACCACTCCACCGGCAGGCCGAGCGGATCGGTGCTGCGGCGGCTCACCCGCAGCAGGGCCTGGCCGACCGGGCAGTCGAGCAGCCGGGCGTCGTCGGCGTCGGCCTCCACCAGGTCGATGGTGTGGTCGGCGTCGGTGAAGAGCACCCCGTGCCGGACGAGGGCCTCGGTGTGCGAGACCGCGTCGGGCGGGAGTTCGGCCACCAGCGCGCCCACCCGGGCGGCGTACCGGGAGCGTTCGACCATGACCGGCTCGTCGGACAGGGTCCGCACCCGCCGCACCAGATACATCTCGGCGCCCGGCTCCAGGCCCAGTTGCTCGGCCTCGACAGGCTCGGCGGGGCGCCGGACGATGCCGTCCACCCGGGCGCCGGGCCGCTCGCCTATGGAGAGCGCCCAGTTGGTGAAGCTCATCAGCTCCGAGAAGCTCTGCGCCCGCTTGCCGGCCAGCACCGTGCGCCGGGCGCCGCGCCGCGAGGTGACCAGGCCGTCCGAGCGCAGTACGCCCAGCGCGTGCCGGACGGTGCCCCGCGAGACGCCGTAGCGCTCCGCCAGCACTCCCTCGGGAGGCAGCTTCGTACCCGACGCGTATTCCCCGGCGGCGATCGCCTCGCGCAGCGCGGCCGCCACCCTGCGGTAGCGCAGACCGCCGTCCGGAGCGTCCTGATCCTCCAGCAACGTGGCCCCTGCGCCCTTCTGTGGTCTTCCGTTCGCCCGACCGGCGTTCAGACCTTACCCGCCCCCGCGTCCGGAGCCGAAGCGGGACCGGGGTGCGGCCGGACGGGACCGGCCAGGGCCCCTGCGGCCCCGCCCCGATCCCGCCCGGCGCGCGTCGTGCGTCACGCGTCACCCGCGAGGGGTCACACGCTGTGCGCCGTCCCCGCGTACCGCTGTGCGAAGCGCGTGCCCGTCCCCGCCGTGACCGTGAGGTCGTAGCGGCCCTCGTCGGTCCGCCAGGTCGACTGGGACCGGCCGCCGCCCTTGACCCAGACGACCTGCTCCTGGCCGGCCGCCTCGGTGAAGTCGTTCGGCGTGATGGTGAAGGCCACGTCCGTCTCGCCGTCGTTGCGCAGGTCGAACTCGATCTGCGCGTCCTGCGGCTTGTTGCTCCGCCGCAGCGTCGCCTTCACCGCGGGCACCGCCACGTCGTCCTGGCTCTGGCGGACGACGGTGCCCGCGAAGCGGCGGACGAAGCCGTCGGCGCCGTGCACCGAGAAGTCGTAGCGGCCGTCGGTCGTCGAGGCGTCCCACACATAGGTGCGCGACGAGCGCGGCGGGACGGTGAACGGCGTGCCGGTGAAGGGCAGCACGGCATTCGGCAGCACGGTGAAGTGGTAGCCGACCGTGCCGTCGTTGGTGAGCGTGCAGGTCACCTTGCCGGTGGCGCGGTCGACCGCGACATCCGCCCACGGCAGGTAGGGGAGCGGGCGGTGCGGCCGGTCGCCCTTCTCCTGTACGGGCATGGCCTGCTGGGCCGGCACGGTGACCGCCGGCAGTGAACTGGCCGCGTCCGCCTTGGCCATCAGCGCGACTGTGTCCGGCAGCGCGGGGATGCTGTAGTCCGGCTTGGTGAAGTCGAAGCAGCTGGTGAGGTCGCCGCAGACCTCGCGGCGCCAGTCGGTGATGTTGGGCTCCTGCACACCGGTCACGCGCTCCAGGAAGCGCACCACCGAAGTGTGGTCGAAGACCTGGGAGTTGACGTAGCCGCCGCGCGACCACGGCGACACGGCCCACAGCGGCACCCGGCTGCCCAGGCCGATCGGCTTGCCGTCGACGAACTCGTCCTTCGTGCCCGGCTCGGGGAAGGGCGGGATGACGTGGTCGAAGTAGCCGTCGTTCTCGTCGTACATCACCAGGAAGACGGTGTGCTTCCACACCTCGGGGTTGGAGAACATCGACTGGAGGGCGGTGTCCACCCAGTGGGCGCCGTAGTCGGGGCTGGCGTTGGGGTGTTCGCAGAACAGGTAGGGCGCCACCAGCCAGGAGACGGTCGGCAGCGTGCCGTCCTTGCAGTGCTGGTCGAACGCGGTCAGGTCGAACTTCGTCATCGCGTTGACATAACGCGGGTCGTCCTTCGGGAACGCGTGGAACTGCTTGAAGTACGACAGCGCGTTGTCGTCGTAGTCGCCGTTGCGGTCGTCGGAGCCGTCCGGGTTGTGGTAGACGCGCCAGCTGACGCCGGCCTTCTCCAGCCGCTCGGCGTAGGTCGTCCAGTCGGCGACCGGGTTCTCGGTGACCACCGTGTTGTCGGTGAAGGGGCCGGTGGTGCCGTCGGTGCCGGGGCCGGCCGTACCGGTCCACAGGTAGAGGCGGTTGGGGTCGGTGGGCCCGTTCAGCGAGCAGAAGTAGCCGTCGCAGATGGTGAAGGCGTCGGCCAGCGCGTACTGGTAGGGGATGTCCTGGCGGGCGAAGTAGCCCATGGTCCGCTCGCCCTTGGCGGAGACCCACTTGTCCATGGCGCCGCCGTCGACGGCGGTGTGGCCGCTGTCCCAGCCGTGGTCCAGGCCGGCCGCGTTCTGGGCGTTGTACTTGGTGGTGTCCATCCGGAAGGGCTGCAGATAGCCCTCGGCGCGGTTGTGGTCGGGCTGGCGGAACACCGGGTCGCCGGTGGGGAAGACCACCGACTGGCGGTCGGAGAAGCCCCGTACGCCGCTCAGCGTGCCGAAGTAGTGGTCGAAGCTGCGGTTCTCCTGCATCAGGATCACGACGTGCTTGACGTCGGCGATGCTGCCGTGCGGGGCGTTGTGCGCACCGCCGGACGAACCGCCGTCGTGGTCCGAGGAGTTGGTGGCGGCGTCGGCCGTGCCGGTCATGCCGGGCAGTCCGACCGTGGCGGCCGCCCCGGCGGCCGCGGTGGCGCCGATGAAGGCGCGGCGGCTGATCTCAGTCATGGAATGAAGTCCTTCGGGTCGTTCGGAGTCAGCCGCGGGCGGACAGGGAGAAGGTGACGACGGCGGCGGCGTGGTCGGAGGGCCAGCCGTTGGCGGCGGTGCCGGGCACCACCTGGGGCCAGCCGGTGAACAGGCTGTGCGCCTCTTCCACCTTCAGCGGTCCGCTGTACTGGACCTGGTCGATCCGGTCCTGCGGCTCGGCGCCGCCGCCGGCGTGCTGCGGCGTCACGGGGGACCAGGTGATGCCGGGCGCCTTGGCCGGGTTGGGGTTGGCCTCGCGGAAGGCGTCGTCGAGGCGGGCCTGCTCCAGCAGCTCGGTGACCGGCCAGCGGACCCTGCCCACACCGCCGTGCGCGGCGGAGGTCTTGTCGGTCCAGTCGAGGTGCGACGGCGAGGCGAGGCCGGCCGCCAGCACGACGGGCACGTCCGAGGAGATGTCCCGCCGCATCGCGGCCACCAGCGCCTGCGCCTGCCGGTAGCGGAGCGTCAGCTTCTCCGCCGCCTCGATCTGCGCGGCGCTGCGGCCGGCCAGCACCGCGTAGGGACCGTAGCCGGCCTCGTCCAGCTGGGCCGTCCACAGCCGCAGCGTACGGCCGCCGGGCAGCCGGACGGTGGCGGCGGCGGCCGGCAGGGCGGCGGTCGGCGCGACGAGGTCGGTGAGCGGATAGCGGCTCACGATGCCGAGACCGGCCGCGCCCTGGTAGGCCTGCCAGCCCAGCGCCTGGGCCAGGTCCTTGGCCCCGGTGCCGCCGCTCTCCTGGATCGCGACGACGTCCAGGCCCTGGGTGAGCACCAGCCGCAGCTGCTTCTCCAGGAATCCGTCGATGTGCGTGCCGGCGTCCCACAGGTTCAGCGTGGCGATCTTGATCTGGAGCCGGTCGCGGGAGGAGCGCACCGGCACCTGGACGGTGACGGTGTCGCTGCCCACCGCGCTGTCGGTGACCGCCACGACCACGCGGCCCGGCTTCTTCGACCCGAAGGAGGGCGCCTTGCCGCTGACGGTGCCGTCCTTGGCCACCGCCAGCCAGGAGTCACCGATGACCCGCGTGAAGGCGGGGGCGCCGGCGGCGTTGCCCGCCGGCCTGATCCACAGTCCGCCGAGCGCTACGGAGAAGGCCGAGCCCGCCGTCTGCGCGGCGGTCGTCAGGGCGTCCACCACCGCGTGCGGGCGCGGGATGACCGGGCGCGGGACGAAGCTGAAGGGGGCGGTGCGGGCGAGGATGCCGTAGCCGTCCTTGGCCAGCAGATAGGCGGTGTACGGGCCGCCGGTCAGGCCGGAGGTGTCCAGGGTGAGGTCGCCGGAGGCGGCCGGGGTGTAGTCCCAGACGAGCGACGAGCCGACACCGGGCAGCCGGCTGCCGTCGTAGATCCCGATCCAGTTCGTGGCGTCGGGCGCGTCGGTCGTCCAGTGGAAGGTGAGCGGGTCGCCCTCGTAGTACGGGGCGGCCGTGGTGACGGCGACGCTGTCGCTGCCCGGCGTGCCCGTGCCGCCCGTGCCGCCGCTGCCGCCGGTGCTCGCGGCGAAGGTGAAGGGGTCGGTCTGGGCGAGGATGCCGTAGCCGTCCTTGGCCAGGAAGTAGGCGGTGTACGGGCCGCCGGTGAGCTTGGAGGTGTCGAGGGCGAGTTCACCGGAGGTGCCGGTGACGTACGCCCATACGAGGGCGCTGCCGGTCCCCGGCTGGCGGGTGCCGTCGTAGACGCCGATCCAGTTCTTGGGGTCGGGCGCGTCGGTCGCCCAGGTGAAGGTCAGCTTGTCGCCCTGCTGCGGGGTCGTCGAGCTGACGGTGACGGTGCTGCCGGTTGCGACGGCACGTGAGAGGGGTGACACGTTTCTGGTTCCTCTCCGCCCGGGCGCCGTCGAGGCGGCACCCGGATGAGCCAAGTTGTCTATATAACTTGGCTCCAGCAAGCCCTCCCCGGGCGACGAACCCGTGAACGAGGGATGGCCGCAGTCCGGGTGGGAAGCGGAAATCTGAAGTTTTACCTCGTACTGACACGTACCGGGTCAGCGGCGCTCGCGGATCGTGCGGCGCCGCACCTGGTGCTCGTGGAAGGCCCGGCCCAGCATCGCGCCGCCGTAGACGACGAAGCCGACGCCGACGAGCCACGACTGGAGGACCAGGACGGTGCCGAAGGGGCCATAGGTCAC
Source organism: Streptomyces polygonati (assembly GCF_042650325.1). Classification (NCBI taxonomy): domain Bacteria; kingdom Bacillati; phylum Actinomycetota; class Actinomycetes; order Kitasatosporales; family Streptomycetaceae; genus Streptomyces; species Streptomyces polygonati. Next base: position 31,710 of record NZ_JBHSBB010000029.1, read on the forward strand.
CGCGTTGGAGGCGAGCAGCGGCGAGAAGACAAGGATGGAGAAGATGTGCAGCCCGAGCAGCCCGAGGGCGGTGGCCACCGAACTCGGCAGCAGGGCCCGCCACAGCACCCGCTGGTTGAGCAGGAAGCGCTGGGACCACCAGAAGAACAGCAGTGAGAGCACGAGTTCGCCGGCGCCGGACCAGGTCTGCTCCGCGGTGTTCCCGGTCGGGGTGGTGATCTTGATGGACAGGATGAGGAAGCCGATCAGCACCGCCAGCCACAGCACATGACGCCAGGCGGAGCGCCACTTGGCCGGGGCCAGGCCCCACGCCTTCTCGTAGCCCGTCTTCAGCGTCGACCCGAAGGACAGGCCGAATACGGCGAGGGCGGCGATGCCGAAGGCGGTCGTACGCCGCAACGCCTCGGCCGGGTTGCCGAACAGCTCGGTGATGGGCCCGCGCGAGGACTCCGACACCCCGAGCACCCGCACCAGCCACTGCCCGGCCCCCAGCCCGCTGCCCGGGTCCACCGCCGCGATCAGCAGCAGCAGCGGTACGAGCGTCAGCAGCGCGAGGGCCGCGAAGCCCAGCGACCGCGACATCAGTTCCAGCTCGATGCCGCGCCGCACCACCAGCCCAGCGAACGAATCGGCCAGCGCGCGGCTCCGCTCTCTCCACCGATGCCATCGTGGCGACGCGCCTGGGTGTCTCCGATTCACATATCGCTTCATACCCGTACACAGCGTCCTGCCCAAACACCCGGCGGCGGAAGTCGCGGCGGGCCTGGGCGGGGGCGGCCGGGCGGCGGCTGTCAGGAGCGCAGGTGGGCCAGCACGGATCGGAACGCCGCCCGCACCGCCCGACGGGTCTCGTCGGTGTGGTCGAGGGTCTCGAAGCCGTGGTGGGCCAGCGGGACGTCGATCAGCTCGACGCCGGCCCCGGAGTCCTCGGCGGCGGTCAGGAACTCCTCGACCGTCGCGGCGATCTCTGGCGACTCCAGGCCCACCCGGGTCAGCACGATCGGGAGCCGGCCCGCGCCGCGCACCGCGGCCGAGGGGCGGAAGCGGGATTCGGCCAGACCCCAGTTCGGCGGCGGCGCGAGCACGGGATAGCTGGCAGCGAGGCAGCGCAGCCACGGCGGGGGAGCGGCGAGCCAGTCGGTGGCCAGCAGGCCGCCGGCCGAGAAGTGCCACAGCGCGATCCGGTCCGCGTCCACCCGGGGGTCGGCCCGCACCAGCTCCACCGCCTCGGCGAGATCCTCGGCGGCGCGCCCGAAGTCGCCGAGGCCGTGCAGCCGGTGGTCCAGCGTCACACCGAACACTCCCTGGCTCGCCGCGTAGCGGGCGTAGCCGACGAAGGCCGGCCAGTCGCGCGGGGTCGGCCGGCGGTCGGGGGGCACGGGCCCGCCGTGGACGAACAGCACGGCCGGGCGGGGCCCGTCGGTGCCGGCGTCGGGTGGATAGAGGTCGACCCGTCCGACCCGCTCGCGGGGCCGCTCGGGCACGTCCAGCAGGAACGGCCGGCCGCTCATGGTCTCCTCGCCCGCCCTGGCCGTCACCCGCTGACCCCGGCCGGCCGCGGCCCGCAGCAGTACGCCGGCCAGTTCGCCGGGGACGGAGAGCATCGGCCAGTGCCCGGCGCCGATCTCGATGAAGTCCACCCAGGGCTCGCCGAGCAGCCGGAAGCGCGGGTCCCCCAGCGCCATCACCGTCTCCACCATGCCGATGCTCGACCCGTTGCCCGTGCACAGGACGCCGGTCACCGGCACGCGGTCCGCCGCCCCGGACAGCCGCAGCGGCTGCTCGATCGTGCCGAGCGGCTGCGGTACGGCCAGGCCGGCCAACCGGTCCAGCGCGTCCTCGGTGAGATCGGCGGTGCTGCCCCAGAGCGGCCACTCCGCGCGGGACGGGGGCGGGATCAGCCGGTCCTTGTCCTCCTCGGCCCGTTTCAGCAGCCGGTCGCGGACGCCCTGATCGGGGATCTGGTCGAGTACCGACTCGCCGTCCCGCGGCAGCCCCGAGTCGAGGTAGACGATCCGCCCGATCCGCTCCGGCCGCCGGTCGGCGGCCCCCAGCACCGGGTGGACGCCGAGACCGTGCCCGACGAGCACCACCCGCGGCTCGTCCACCGCGTCGATCAGCCGCAGCAGGTCCCCGATGTGGGTGTCCAGATCCGTATCGGGCCCGGCCGCCGGGGCGGCCTCACCCATCCCGGTGAGCTCCGCCGGATACACCTCCGCCCCCGCCTCGCGCAGCTTCGCGGCCACCTCCCGCCACAGCGGGCCACCGGTCCAGGGACCCGAAACCAGTACGAACGCCGTCATGATCGCCTCCTGGTGCTCACCCCGGTTCGCACCGGTCCGGTACGTGCCGCTGTGCTCCCAACTCCCCCTGGGGGAAGTCAAGTCGCGCCCTACGACGGTAACCGCGGCGGCGCGCGGCGCGCACGGCCGCCCGGCAGCGACGCGGCGGTTTGCGCAGCGGCCCTGGGTGTCGGGCTGGCGGAAATCGGCCGTTCTGAGGTCACCCGTAGTGACGTCGGGACCGCAGAGGGGCATGCTGGCCCAAAGGAGCCTCCTGATCTGAGAGGATTCCGGCACCTACGACGGCGGGTTGACTGGAGGCGGGGAGTGGCGCGTATCGCGCGCGGCGCGGGCGGGCGGGAGCTCGTCTTCGACTCCTGGGGTGATCCGCGTGGGCACCCCGTCTTCCTGCTGCACGGAACGCCCGGCAGCCGGGAGGGGCCCCGGCCGCGCTCGCTGGTGCTCTATCAGCTAGGTATCCACCTGATCGCGTACGACCGTCCCGGCTACGGCGGTTCCACCCGTCTGCCGCAGCGCTCGGTGGCGCACGCAGCCGACGACGTGCTGGCCATCGCTGACTCCCTCGGGGTGGACGCCTTCTCGGTGGTCGGCCGGTCCGGAGGCGGCCCGCACGCCCTCGCCTGCGCGGCTCTCCACCCCGGTCGGGTCCGCAGCGCCGGAGTGCTGGTGAGTCTGGCGCCGCCGGATGCTCCGGAACTCGACTGGTTCGAAGGTATGACGGAGTCGAACGTCCGCGAATACCGCAACGCTCGGGAGAATCTGGAGGTTCTGCAGGCCACCTTGGTGCAGAACGCGGACGCCATGCGGGCTGATCCGATGGCCCTGCTGACGGACCTTGACCACGAGATGCCGGATGTCGACCGTCAGGTGGTGGCGGACGCTGGCATCCGGAACATGCTGCGGCAGAATTTCCTGACCGGCGTGGGGAAGAGCGCCGACGGGTGGATCGACGACGCGGTGTCCTTCTGCAAGCCGTGGGGCTTCGATCCGGGGGACATCACCGTTCCCACCCTGCTGTGGCACGGCGAGCGCGATGTGTTCTCGCCGGTCGGACACTTCCAGTGGCTGGCCCGCCGGATCCCGCGGGCCACGGTGGTCCTCCAGCCATCGGTGGCGCATTTCGCCGCCGTCCCGGTACTGCCGAAGGTGCTCGGCTGGCTGCGGGAACAGGCGAAGACGGCCGCGCCCGAGGCCACGACCGTGTGAAGCCGTTCCATTGGATCGGAGTTCGTCAAGACCGTGTGAGCCTCACACCGGATGCGGGTCGAGTTCCAGTCCGACCCGTTCCCCCCTCCTCAGCCGCACCACCCGCGGGTGCTTGCTCCCCAGCTTCAAGGCCAGGATGTCGAGACCGGTCTCGGCCAGTTCCCGGGCCTCGTCGGCCCGGCCCGCAGCAGCGAGCAGGATCGAGAGGTTGGCCGCGCAGATGAGGGTGGAGGGGTGGTCGGCCCCGAGGCTGGCGCGCAGCGCCGCGTACGCCTCGCGGTAGTGCCGCTCCGCCCGCTCGGTCTCGCCGAGGGCCGCGTTGGCGTTGGCGAGGTTCACCTGGCAGTTCATGCTGAACGGGTGCTCCGCGCCGAGCAGCCTCTTCAGTGAGGTCCTGGCCCGCTCCCCCAGTGCCTGCGCCTCGCTGAGCCGCCCGATGCTCAGCAGGTTGACCGCGTGGTTGACCGCGCAGGCCAGCGTATTGGGGTGGTTGTCGCCCAGCACGGTCCGGAACTTGTCGAGCAGTTCCGCGGTCTCGTCGTACGCCTCCTCGTGGCGCTCGGCCGCCGCGAGATGGCCGGCCAGACCCAGCCGGACCACCAGCGTCTCCGGTGAGTCGTCGCCGAGGCGCCGCCGGCAGTTGTCCAGTACGCCCTGGCTGAGTTCGATGGCCTCGGGAAGCCGCCCCAGCCGGCGCAGGGTGACCGCCAGTGCCTTGGCAGCCTCCTGTGCGGAGGGGGACTCCGGGCCCAGGTTGGGCAGTCGGCCCGCCAACTCGTAGGCGCCGCGGAGCGTTTCCTCCGACGCTTCGTAGTCGCCGCACGAACGCTGGTCGCGGCCGAGGTTGATGATGGACGACAACGTGTAGGGATGGTCGGAGCCCAGCGTCTCCGCCCGGTGGTCCCAGTTCTCCTTGTCCACGAACCGGGCGGCGAAGCAGTCCCCGGCCATCCGCATCGACACCGCCAGGTTGTTGGCGGCCACGAGGGTGCGCGGGTGGTCCTCGCCGAACAGATCGACCGACCGGTCGTATGTCTCACGGTCGATGTCGAGCGCCTCACGGACTCGACCGACCGCGCGCAGGTCGGCGGTGAGGCTGCCTGCCGTCATCAGGGTCTGCGAGTCGTCGTCGCCCAGCACGGCCCGCTGCCGGACGATGACGTCCTGGTCGATGTCCAGCGCGCTCTGGTACCAGCCCTGCGCGCGCAGCAGATTGGCGATCTGGAAGCGCAGGTGCAGCGTCCACCGGTCGTCGGGGCCTGCCCCCTTCTGCCAGCGGACCAGCAGGTCCTCGCCGAGTTCAACGGCCTCCTGGTACTCACCGCGGGCGCGCAGATAACGGAGCCATTCGGTCATCAGGCGGCGGATGCGGTCGTCCAGGGAATGCCTGGTCCACGGAGTTTTGAGATGCGGCCAGATGGTGTTGTAGCGCGGCCAGTTCTCCGGGCCCTCGACATCGCCCTCGGAGGGCCGGGCACCGCTGAGCACATTGCGTACGGTGCTGCGGGCGGCCTCCTGCTCCTCCTCGGTCATCGACGAGCGGACGGCGGCCTGGACGAGCCGGTGGACCTTGAGGCTTCGGCTCTTGCGGTCGACCTGAGCCAGTGCGTAGCGGCTGAGCTGCTGGGTGGCCCGGGAGACCAGCGCCGTGCCCTCGCTGGCCGGCTGGAGGGCGCTCAGCGACTCGCCCACCTCCTTGCCGTGCAGCAGGTCCAGGGCGATGGGGTCGGCACCGAAATGCGCGCAGAGCTGGAGCAGACGATGGGCGACCGGGGAGTTCAGCCGCTGGATGGAGATGTTCCAGGTGGCGGCCACCTGGAGCGGGTAGGCGTCGGTGGCCGGCCCCGGGACCAGATCGGCTAGTTGGCGTTCGAGTTGGCGCAGGTACTCGGCCGCCTCCTGACCGGTCTCGTTGAACCATGCGGCGGCCTGGTCGATGGCCAGCGGGAGGTCTCCCAGCGCCTCGGCGACCGCGTCGGCCTCCTCGGCGCTGATCGCGGACACCCGGTGCGAGAGGTGCTCGACGCTCTCGGCGCGGGTGAAGACCTCGACTTCGACGCGCGCGGCGATCTGGGCCCAGCCCTCGTTGCGCGTGGTGATCACCACATGGCCGCTCGGCCGGTTGACCAGCAGACGCTCGATCGACTCCGGGGTGGTCGCGTTGTCGAAGATCAGCAGCCATCGGTCGTACTTCGTGCCGCGGCGCAGGGCGTCGCGCACCGCGTCGGCGGTCGCGCTGATGCTGTCCCGCTCGGCGACATCGAGGTGCGCCGCCAATTCCGCGTACTGGCGCAGGGCGAGGTCGCCGAATTCCGACTCGATCCACCAGACGACGTCGTAATTGCCCTGATAGCGGTGGGCATACTCGGTGGCCAGCTGCGTCTTGCCGACGCCGCCCATGCCGTGCAGCAAGGTAGCGGTGCCGCTCTCCGCGAGCCGCTGGCGCAGGCTCTCCAGCATGTCGTCGCGCCCGGTGAAGGCGGCGTTGCGCACCGGGACCGACCATACGGGCGGTTCGGCCCCGGGGTAGCGCGGGCGGCCCTCGGCGGCGTCCGCGGGGTGTTCGAGCGGCGCCACCGGCGCGTCCATGGCGCGCAGCAGGGCGCTGCGGGCCGCCGCTTCGTTCAGGGCGCTCAGGTCCACCGGGGTGCGGTCGGAGAACGGATGGCCGAGCCGGACGTCGCCGACCCGGATCGGGACCAGGGTGCGGCGCGAGCCCATCGGGTCCGCGGCGGCCACCGCCTCCCACACCGCCCTGGCCTGGGGGGACTTCTGGTAGGCGGCCGAGAGCACCGCGACCGTGCGGGATGCGGCGCGTACCTTGCTGTCGGTGTCGTCCCGCAAGGGGACGCCGGCGCCGGCGCCGGCGTCGGACCGCGCGTCGCCCACGGTGAATCCGGCCTCGCTGAGTACCCGGGTGATCCAGTCCGCCCACATCCGGTCCTCCGGCACATGGCTGAGGAAGACGTGGGTGGGGTCCGGCGGGCGGCGCCGGACCACGGATTTCAGGTAGTTCTGGCGTTCCTCCTCGGTCATCGGGGCGAGCGAGGACACGTCGCCTTCGGTGATCACCTCGGTCAGCCGCTCGCAGGCGGCCAGCAGCGAGGCAGGGGTGCCCTGCTCGTCGCGGAAGGTGGCGAGGATCTCCTCGTAGGCGTACGTCGCCTTGTACGGGACCTCCACACTGCCCCAGTAGCGCCGCGCGTCGACATGCGGGGTGCGGGCCAGTAACTGGTCGAAGGTGAGCCGGACTTTGGCCCGGGCGGCCTCCAGCCGCTCCGCCTCCGAGTCCTCGACCCGCATCGGGACCGGCAGTATCCGGATCCGGCGGTCCCCGTAGGTGTCCTCCACCCGGCGGGCGACTGCCGCCGCGCCCTCGATGCTCTGGTCGTTGTGGGTGAAGCAGTTCACCAGGACATCGGGGAAGTGAATGGTGCAGATGTCGGAGATATCGCTCAGGCCGGTGCGGCTGTCGATGAGCACGTAGTCGTACGCCTGTCGGAACTGCGAGCACAGCGCGTCCAGGAACTCGCCGCCGAACTGTTCCTCGTAGAAGCGGTTCCAGTTGAATTGGGAGAAGATCGACGAGTAATTACGGTCCTGGCGGCCGGCCGAGATGTACTCCAGCCGCCCGCCCCCCGGGAAGCGCCAGTTCAGTGGGGACACCGCCTTGGCGATGTCGGCCTGACGGGTGATCCAGCCGCCGAGCCGGGCCGCCTCTTCGGGCCCCGGACGGCTGCCGCGCAGCGCGTCGGTCACCCGCAGCATGTAGTCGTTGATCAGGTCCAGCACACCGGGGCGGTCGCGCAGCGCGTTCGGTTCGAGGAAGGGGCGCAGGAAGCGGTCGAGTCCGGGCGCTTCCAGATCCCAGTCCACCACTAGCACGTGCTTGCCCTGCGAGGCGAGGATCCAGGCCGTGTTGGCCAGCGCCATGGTGCGGCCCGTGCCGCCCTTGTAGCTGTAGAAGGTGACGATCTTGCCGTTGTATGGGCGGGTCGGTACGCCGGTCACGGTCGGTCCTCCTGGTCACCGCGGGGCTCAGCCGGGTCCGGGACGGAGGTGACCGTTCCGTCGGGGCCGGTGTGGCGCCGCTCCGCGGCGGAAGCGGATGATCTGCTCGATCTGGTCGAGAATGCTATCGGAGCGCGGTTCAGATAGTGCTGGGCCGCACTGTCGGCGAGTTCCATGAAGCGGGAGTTGAACGCCTCGGAGTTCTCGATGCCGGCCGCCGCCATCCGCTGGATGAAGCGCCCGCCGGCCAGCCGCCGCGGCAGCGCCGAGCCGAGCAGGTCGCCCAGTTCCCGACGCCTCAGGTCGGTCTGGGGATCGTCGGCCAACGGCGTCAGCACCGTGACCCAGGGCAGATCCCGGGCGTCGAAGGCCCGGAGCCGCTCGACGGCCGCCGGGTCGTAGAGGATCCACGGATCGAGGATGAGCACCCAAGGGCTGGTGACCTCCTCCAGGCCCAGGAACACTGGTTCAGCCTGGTCGAAGGTGCGGACATCGGGCGCGAATCCGAGGTTGCGGGCAAGTCCGGCCGTGCGTTCGGCAAGCGAGGCGCCGAAGTTGTCGCTGAAGGGCTGCCAATCGCGCGGCCCCGGTCCGTACTTGGTGTCCGCGCGGTCCGGGGGCAGGTGGTCGAGGTCCGGGGCGAACACGGCGATGCCCAGCGGGTGCCAGGGCGAAGCGGCGAACGCGTCCGGGAGATCCCCCAGCGCCGCCGGTTCCGTCGCGGTCGGGGAGGTCTCGGGTATCTCCCGCGCGGCGGCCTGCACCACACACTGGGCGATCCGCCGTACACACTGCGCGTACGCCCAGGATCGGTCGGTGTCCTGGCGCAGGCCGTACAGCCCGTTCTCGGCGTAGAACTCCAGTGCCTTCGTGTCGACCGGGACCGCGGTGGCCGGCGCTTCGGGCACCGGCAGCTCCAGATCGACGATCACCGGGCGCGCGGTGATCGGTACCGGGGTCCACAGTACCGGCAGCAGGGCTCCCGGCGGGAACCGATGGGTGAAGGCGTGCCATTGCCGGCCGCAGGACGCGTCCGTGAAGTAGCGGCGGGAGACCAGCGGAATGAAGCTGCCGCAGCCGAGCAGAGCGCGTGCGGTGCGCTCCGCGCTGTGGCCCGGCTGTTCGACGTACCCGACCGGTGTCCGGGCGGACGCTCCCGACATCCGCGCCACCTCCGCGCTCAGGTCGGCGTAGAACTCGCCCACGTTCTTGTCCGGCAACGGCCGTCCGGGTGCCGCCTGCTCGCCCGGTGCTGGGGTGGCGGCGTAGCTGAGGAAGAAATACGGCGATGCGTCGTGGACGCTTGAGGCGGGACGGCTGCCATACATCAGGACATCAGTGCTCCTGCCCGGCCGAGCTGTCGAGTGAGTCGAAGAGGTCGTCGAAGAGCGCCGGATCGCAGGGTTCCAGGCGTGCGCTGACCGCCACCTCAACGATGTGCCGGGCGAGCTGGTAGATGACCCGATTGAACGTGGTGTGCCGGCCGTTGGAGAGCAGGCCGTACAGCCCGCTCCCCTCATAGCTGTGGCCCATCCCCTCGTGTGTGTACTGCACGTCCGCGTACGGGCTCGGTATCTCCTTGTGGTCCATTGGGATCCACAGCACGGGGACGATGGCATTGCGGGTGAACGCGCCCTTGTCGCGCTGCAGTTGCTGGCGCAGCTCGAAGCACTGCCATTCCACGGCGCACCACCTGCTCGCAAACAGCCGCGGGGACAGCACCGGTATGAGGACCTGGCACTCGGCGAGGTGCCTCTTCAGCTCGTCCTTCCACTGGCTTCCCAGCATGGTCCGCCGGTCCAGGTAGACAGCGGTGCGCCCCATCTGGAGATCGGTGAGCGCCATCACGTCCTCGGACAGCTTGTCGTGCAGGCGGATCAGTCCGCTGTCCGGCGGCCGGTGGGTGTCGGGCACTTGGGGAGTGCGGCCGTAGCTGAGGAACCCGTAGGGCGTCTGGACGGTGCGGCGCAGGGTGGAGTTCTCAGGCACGGTCGCCCTCCCCCGACAGCTGCCCCGCCGTGCTGCGGCAAGTGGTCATCCAGGAAGCCGCGGCGTCGACAGCGGGGACGAGGGGCAGCAGGCGGGCGTCGGCGTCGCCGACCCGGCCGCGTAGCACCAGCCCGTGGCCGCGGTGGGGCAAAGTCTCCACCCATTGCCCCACCTCCCCGAAGTCCCGGTCGTCGAGGTCCACATCGCTGAAGTCGATCCAGCGCGGGCCGTCCTCTGTGGCTACCTTGCAGTAGTAGGGACGGCGCACCGGAGCGGGCACCCGGTACTCCGACAGGTGGAAGGCCGAGCAGACCTCGAAGCCCACGCCCAGCAGCAGGATCTGCGCGCCGTTGTCGTAGAGCCGGCCGAGCGGCGAGCGCTCGCCCAGCAGGCAGTCCAGCGGATGCCCGGTCGTGACCCGGGCGGCCAGCGGGCCGATCGCCGCGAAGGAAGTCTGCGGGTGGCGGCTGCGCAGTGCTCCCGCGGTGGTGCGCACCTCCTCGGCGATCCGTCCCATCCCGTAGGAGGGGGTCGAGGCCGAGTCGAAGGGCTCCATCCGTTCACGGTAGGCCAGGGTTTGAGAGTCTGTCAGTCCGGCGGTCATTCTCCGATGAGTACGAGAGGTGAGGGAATTCCCCTCAGTGAAGGTCGGGACGACCAGCGTGCCGCCCGGACCGAGGGCTCTTCGCAGCGCGCGGACGACGGTGAGACTGCCGCCCCGCACCAGCCCGACGGATCGCAGGGACGAATGCATCAGCAGCGCTCTGGCCCCGCCCACGCCGAGTCGGCGCAGGTCGGCCGTGAGGGACTCCTCGGTGAACATTCCCGGTCAGCCCCGCAGGACGGCGGCCATACGGCGGCCGTACGCGGTGAGGCCGTGGTCGGGCGGCACGGCCCGGTGCGCGCGGTCGAGATACGCGGATCGAAGGCTTTCCCTGGCCTCGTCACCGTCGGCCAGATCGAACAGGTCCAACAGGGCGTTGAACTTCACCTGCTGTACTCCTTCTACGATCAACTCGGCCAGCCGCGCCGAATTTTCAGGCGGGGCCAGACCGAAGGCGCCGAAAGCAAGGGGGTTAGCCGTGCAGAACCCACCTGCTTTTTCCCCGCGCAGAGGAGTGCATGCGGTGAGAAGAGCACGGATTCCTGGCGCATGGCGGTCGTACCGATCGCCGAGATGGCGGCCGGCTTCGCCGAACAGCCGCTGCCAGTGGTGGAACTCCTCTTCATCGAGCATCGGCGAAGGCTCGGTAGTGAAGCCGTCCCGGTAGGGATCACCGTCTTCCAGCAGAAAACGGAATTCACCCGCGATGATTCGGCGGGCCGGTTCCCAGCGGAATCCGCGACCGGTCGCACCGGCAACCGGAAGCGGCGGTCGGTGATCGCCGAACGCGAGCAGCAGCGCCTTGCGCCGGGTGCCCAGCGCGACCGGTTCCACGCACCCGGGCAGGATCAGCCGGCCCAGAGCCGGCAGGTGGACCGTCGTCGTCCCTGGGGGCAGTTCCAGCCGGAGGTCGGTGCCGGCCGCGAGGGCAGCGGCTGTCGCGATCTCCCCGAGCCGCAGGCGGACGGCGGCCGGCTCCAGATGCCCTTCCAGGCTCCGTATCGCCCACGCCCCGAGATAAGGGTGGCGCAGCACCTCGGCCACCTCCTGGGGCTGGCGCCGGTCGAGCTCGGTGAGCGCCTCCGCCTCGGGCCCCGGATACCGGCCGCACACCGCGCCCACCAGCAGCCGGCGAGCACTGAACTCGGCGGCCACCAGGGCTCGCAGCGCTTCGTCGTCGTTCCGGCCTGCGGCGAGCGAGTCGAAGCCCGAGGCACTGAGGGTGTGCGGGCGGGCGATCGGTTCCGGACGCGGTGCCTCCAGGACGTGCGAGATCAGCGCGAAAAGGTCGTCGCAGTAGACCGATGGATTGTCGAAGCCGTCGCCGGGGCCCTTGCCCGAGCTCCAGCGGTGCCCGTAGAGCCCGCCCCCGCACACCCGCACGACATCGCAGCCGCGGCATTTCTCGGACAGTCCGCCGAGCCCGGTCCGGCGGGCCAGGAAACCCGGGTGAGCGGCGGCCCGGTCGAAGGAGTGCCGACGGACGTCGAAGCCGGTACTCGGTGCGCCCTGCTCCACGGTCTTGAGCCAGTCCGCCTGCTCGATCTCGCCGTCGGTCTCCACCACCACCAGATCGGGACTGCCCAGCCCGAGTGCCTCGGTGAAGGACTCCCGTCCTTCGCGTCCCTGCTCCAGAGAGTCGAACAAGCGGACAGGAAAGGGCCGACCGTCGGCGGTCCACCGGTCGTACACCGTGGTCAACCACTGCGCGTAGGGGACCGTCCCAAGGCCCGGATCCCGCTCCGGGGGACGGTCCCAAGTGGCGTGCGGCAGCAGGAAGTCGACTCGCGGCGGTTCGAGTGCGGTCAGCGCCTCGTACACGGCCAGCGGGTCGTTCTGGACATCGACGGTGCACAGCAGGCCGGCGAAGGATGGGCGATAGGGCGGGGAGCCGATAAGCCGCACGGCGCGGACGACGGCGTCGTACGATCCAGCGCCATTGCTCCGCTTGCGATGTCGGTCGTTGGCGGTGCGATCGCCGTCGAGGGAGATCCCGGTGCTGATCCGTTCGCGGACCAGCATGGCGCAGAACTCCTCGTCCAGCCGCAGCCCGTTGGTCTGCATCCGCAGGTCGAGGTCGCAGACGCCGTCCAGCGCGGACCGCAGCGTCGAGGCGATCCGGGCCAGCCGCTCGCGCCCGGCGAGCAGGGGCTCGCCGCCGTGCAGGATGACGTGGACACGCGGGAGTTCGGGGTGAGCCCTGGCATGTTCGGCGATCCGCGACGCCGTCGCCCGCACGGTCGCGTCGGAGATCACCCGCGGCCGGCGGGCCCAACTCTGGTCCGCGTGCTCGTAGATGTAGCAGTGGTCGCAGGCCAGGTCGCACCGGCTGTGCACCTTGAGGACGAACTGACGGAAAGCTCTGGCCTTGACGGTCATGAGCGGCTGCGGTGGGCCGGCCCGGTCAGATACTGGAATTGAAGCCCGGTCCCTGCGAGCCTCGGGAAGGCAGCAGCCGATTAACCGTCCTCGGGTCGCCTTTGGCCAGCGCGTCCAAAGGGGTGGCCGCGCGGTCCGGAATCTCGGTGATCAGAGGCCCCTCGGCTGTCTCGGCCGTTGACGGTGAATTCCCGCACGATCGTGTGCCGGACATCCCCCCGGCATCATTCATGGCAGTCTCCTTGCCCGGTTCACGGAATCACGCGTCCCGGATCGCTGAGGCAGCGGCGTGTCATCAGTGCCCGACATCATCGCCTGACCATCATCGGGGCCGGTCAGCTCAGTGACAAGAGCGGCAAAGGGTGGTTACGAGCCAGAGTCGATGCGATCACGGCCAAATCCACCGCGGTTACGCCGAGGTGGATTTGGCCGTGCGGCTGCCAGGACCGGGCGGACCGACCGGCCGGGTGGGTCAGGAGGCGGGGGCGGTGGCGGGGGCCGCCGGGGCGGCGGGGGGTGTGGCCGGGGGTATGACCGGTGTGGCCGGGACCTTGGCGGTCACCTGGGTGCGGGTCCACATGGCGACGATGGCCGAGGCGAGGCTGAGCACGGTGGCCTGCTGCTCGGGCGACCAGTGCAGACCGAAGCCGACCGCGAGGGACAGGCCCGCCTGGACGAGGCCGATGACGGCGGCGCCGATGCCGTCGTGCACGCTGATCGCGACGATGAGCCCGGTCAGCGCGGCGGCGACCGCGTTGATCACGGCCTGCTGGTCATTGGTCAGGTCCAGGCCGAACGCCGTGCTGAGCTTGACGATGATCGCGACGAGGGCGACCCACAGCGCGGGCTCTCTGCCGAAGATCTTCATGTGATTCCGTTTCTGTCGAGGGGACTTCAGGCAGGTTGCCCCGAGGAAGGCTTCCTAGGCCAGGACTTCGGGGGCCGGGACCCGACCGAAAGCCAATCCGCGCGCATCCGTAACGCGTTCGTGTCCGACCGCGTGTGAAGGGGTGACGGACGGCGTCATCGGAGGGGGATCAGGCATGAGGGAACCACCGGCGGACTTCCTGGAGTTCGCCGCCGCGCGCAGCCGGCATCTGTTCCGCACCGCGTGCCTGCTGACCGGGGACTGGCATCTCGCCGAGGACCTGGTGCAGGAGACGCTGGCCAAGATGTACCGCTCCTGGTGGCGGATCAACCGCAAGGAGGCGCCGGTGGCTTACGCCCATACGGTGCTGGTGCGCACCTTCCTCTCGCAGCGGCGGCGGCGCAGTTCGCGGGAGTATCCGAGCGACCGGCTGCCGGACACGGCGGGGCCGGCGCAGGACGCCGAGTTGCGGCTGACGCTGCTGGAGGCGCTGGCCAGGATGTCCGCCAGGGACCGGGCGGTGCTGGTGCTCCGCTACTGGGAGGACCGCTCGGTCGAGCAGACCGCCCAGACCCTCCAGCTGTCACCGGAGGCGGTACGCGCCCAGTGCATGCGGGCGTTGCAGCGGCTGCGCGGGCTGCTGGGCGACCAGTTCACCGATTTCGTGCCCCGGTAGGGCCCGTCAGGGCTCGCGGGCGCGCAGTCGGCGCGCACGGCACGTCCCGGTCGGCCCAGACGCTGGCCGGCCCCCCACCCTTCACCACCTCCCGTACGGATGGAGCTCAGCCATGCCTTCCGACCAGCGTTTCGAGGACCGGTTGCCCGACGCCCTGCGCCTGGCCGCCGACCATTTCCCGCCCCCCGCCCCGGACTTGGTGCGCGGCGCCACCGCCCGCGCCCAGCGGCAGCGCCGAGTCCGTACCGCGCAGGCCGGCGCCGCGGCGGCGCTGACGCTCGTCGCGATCGGTACGACGCTGCTCGTCGGCGGCTCGCTCGGCGGGCACCGGGGGGCGCCCCAGGCGGCCGCGATCGATGCCGAGCAGACCGTCCCGGTGCCCGGTGAGCCCCGCTCACCCGGCCCGCCGGTGAGCGCGAAGGAGCTGGTCGAGACGTTCAAGAGCCTGCTGCCGCCCGGCCAGGTCACCGTGGAATCCCCGCCGGTGATGCCGGGCTACCGCACCGCGCAGATCACCTACACCAACGGCCAGGGCACCTCCGACCTGCGGCTCTGGCTCAGCCGGCTGACCCCCGGCATCCCGCTGGACGAGCAGGGGCAGGGCAACTGCGTCCCGATCGAGGACCGGCCCTACGACGTGTGCCGGACCGTGCCGCTGCCCGGCGGCTCGACGCTGACCACGAACCAGTCGCACGCCCGGCCGGACGACAGCGCCTCGCAAAAGGTCTGGTCCGCGGTCGTCACCAGCAAGGAGGGCGCCCAGGTCAACGTCGAGGAGTTCGCCGGCGGCAACCCGGACAAGGTGGCCGCGACCGGCGTCCTTCCGGTGCTGTCCACCGACCAGCTGGCCGTGATCGCCCGGAGCCCCGCCTGGCACAAGGCCCTCGACTCGATCCCCACGCCCGCCACCGAGACCCGGCGGCCCTCGCACATCATGCAAGGCCCGCCCGAGGCCCGGATGCGTTCCGCGCTGGTCGCGCTGCTGCCCAGGGGCGGCACCGTGTCCGACCTCTATGCCGGCTCGGGTGCCGCGGAGGCGGTCTTCGACGACGGCCACGGGAAGAACATGTTCGAGGTGAACGTGCAGACGGACATGGCCGGTCAGCTCCAGATGAACTGTGCCGACCGGAACGTCTACTTCTGCCGGGCCAGTCAGCTGCCGGACGGTACGAAGGTGGTGGACACCAAGGCGAACACGGACTCGGACGCCGTGCTCTGGACCGCCGACGTGCTGTATCCGGACGGTCACCGGGTGGCCGTCCAGGAAGCCAACTCCTACTCCGCGATCGGCCCGGTCACCCGGCCGCAGCCCGTACTCGACCTCGACCGGCTCCAGGCGATGGCCCTCAGCCCGAAGTGGGACCCGAAGCACTGAGGCTGCCGCCGACCGGCCGCGCTCCCTGCGGTGCTCGCGCGCGTGCCCCGGCCGGAAACCACCGGCCGGGGCACGGGCGCGTCGTACGTGTTGAAGGTGTACGCGCCGAAGTCGTACGCGCTGAAGTCGTACGTGCGGAAGGCTTCGGCCCGACTACACCGTGCCCGCCGTCAGCTCGGTGATCCGCTGCGCGCCGGCCGCCGTGTCGGGGGCCGCGCTGGTCAGGTCCAGCCGGACGGCGGCCGTGTGGACGCCGGAGAAGGTGATGACCGTGGGCGTGCCGGTGGCGGTCGCCCAGGTGATCACCGGCTTGCGGACCGGGACCCAGCGGTCGCCGTCCAGATAGGAGACCGCGATGGTGGCCGGCAGCGAGTGGGTGGCGTCGACGGTGAAGGTGACCGACAGGGTGCTGACGCTCTGGGCGCTGGCCCAGGTGACCGAGACCCAGTCGGCGGGACGGGCGCCGCTGAAGGCGGGCAGCAGCGCGGTCGCGCTCTTCTTGAACGCGTTGGACCAGCCGGTGGCGGGGTTGCCGTCCAGCATGGCGGCCGGCAGCGAGCTGGTGGCGCCGGAGTAACTGGCGTCGGCCAGCGGGTAGACCGGGGCGCCGGGGCCCGGGTCCGGTGCGAAGCGGGCCGGGGGCGTGGTGGCCACCGGGCCGGACGCGCGGGTGGTGCGGATCGAGGTGGAGCCGCTGTGCAGGCCGTGCGCGGTGGCGGTCACGGTCAGGTGGCCGGCGTCGGTGCCGGACCGGACGATGGCGAGCGCCTTGCCGTGGAAGGCGGTCCGGGTGGTGGCCTGATAGCGCTCGGCGCTCTCCTGCTGGCCGTTGTCGAGCCCGGCCAGCGAACCGCCGGTGGCCTTGAAGGTGATCAGGTGGTCCGCGCCGGGCACCACGACGCCGCGCGAGTCGATGACCTCGGCGGTGACGTAGACCAGCGAACTCCCGTCGGCCACCAGCGAATCGCGGTCGGGGGTGAGCCGGACGGCGTGCGGGTCGCCGGCCGTGCGCAGGATGTCGGTGGCGACCGTCTGCCCGTGCCGGCGGGCCACCGCCTTCAACTCACCGGTGGCGAAGGGCACTTTCCAGGTCAGGTGCAGCTTGCCCGCGCTGCCGTTCGGGCTGGTGTAACTGCCTTGGTAGGGACCGGTGGTGACCGTCTTGTCGTCGCCGGTGGCCTCGGTGGTCTCCAGATACGTCCGTCCGTCGACGGTCTTCTTGACGTCGAAGCTCCGCACACCCAGCGAGCGTCCGTTGAGGAACAGCTCCACCGTCTCCACGTTGGAGTAGGCCCACACCTCGACGGTGTCGCCCGACTTGTGGTCGGTCCAGTCCATCGGCAGCAGGTGGACCATCGGCTCGCTCGTCCACTGGCTGCGGAAGAGGTGGTACATGTCCTTCGGGAAGCCGGCCGTGTCGACCGCGCCGAAGAAGGACGCCTTCACCGGGAAGACGCCGTACGGGGTCGGCTCGCCGATGTAGTCGGTGCCCGACCACAGGAACTCCCCGGCGAAGAAGGCGCGGTCGCGGTCCTTCTTCAGGCCGTACTCGCCGCTCATCGTCCAGGACGCGAGGTTGTTGTCGAAGCTGGAGGCGGCCCGCTTGCCCCGGGTGTAGTTCTCACCGGTGTTGAGGTGCTCGGGCTCCTGGTACGTGCCGCGGGTCGAGGTCTCCGACGACGACTCGGACTCGAAGAGGAACAGGTGCGGATAGCGGGCGTGCAGGGCGTCCACCGAGGCCGCGGTGTTGTAGTTCAGGCCGAGGCCGTCGAGTTTGGCGAGCATCAGGTCGGCCGCCGAGCCGACCGTGGGCAGGCCGCGGTACTTGTCGGAGCCGATGACGATCGGCCGGCTGGTGTCCAGCGCGCGGATCGCGGTGATCAGCCCGTCGGCCATGGCGAGTCCGGCGGTGCTGGTCGAGTCGGGGATCTCGTTCCCGATCGACCACATCATCACCGCGGGCGAGTTGCGGTTGGCGCCCACCATCTCGGCTATGTCGGAGGCGCTGTTGGCGTCGAAGAACCGGCCGTAGTCGTAGGTGTTCTTGCCGTTGTGCCAGCAGTCGAAGGCCTCGACCATCATGACGATGCCGAGCTCCTCGCAGACCCGGACCATCTCGGGCGACGGCGGGTTGTGCGAGGTGCGGAAGGCGTTGACGCCCATGGACTTCATGATGGTCATCTGCCGCAGCACCGCGTCGTAGTTGATCGCGGAGCCGAGCGCGCCCTGGTCGTGGTGGAGGTCGACGCCCTGGATCTTGGCCCGCTCGCCGTTGACGAACAGCCCCTGGTCCGGGTCGATGCTGATGTACCGGAAACCGAAGCCGGTGCTGTACGTGTCCACCGTCCTGCCGTGCTGCTGGATCTCGGTGTCGAGGCGGTAGCGGTTCTCCGGGGTGTCGAACGACCACAGGCCCGGCCGGTCGACGCGCAGCTCGACCGTCACCTGCTGCGCGGTGGCGCCGGCCGGCAGGTCGAGCCGTGAACTCGACTGCGCCACGGCGCGGTTGTCCGCGTCGCGGACGGTGTTGAGCACGGTGACCGAGGTGGCGGCGGCGGATTCGTTGACGACGCCGATCTGCGCGTGCACGGTCCCGTAGCCGTGGCTGCTGCCCTTGGTCTTGCCCTTGCCGCTGCCGCTCCCGCCTCCGCCGATCGTGTCGGCGAGGCCGGGTGTGGTCACATACGTGCCCCAGCGCGCCACGTGCACCGGGTCGGTGATCACCAGGCGGGCGTGCCGGTAGACGCCGCTGCCCGAGTACCAGCGGCTGCTGGGCAGTTGGTTGCGGACCTCGACGGCGATGACATTGGCGGTGCGGCCGTCGGTGTGCAGCAGATCGGTGAGGTCGAAGGCGAACCCCGTGTAGCCGTAGGGGTGGTTACCGACCAGCGTGCCGTTGCAGTAGATGTACGAGTCCATGTAGACGCCGTCGAACTCGACCGAGACGCGGCGGCCGGCCACGGTGGGCGGCAGGGTGAAGGCCTTGCGGTACCAGCCCAGGCCGCCGGGCAGATAGCCGGTGCCGCCGGAGGTGCCGTTGGCGGTACTGGGCGTCTGCTCGATGCTCCAGTCGTGCGGGATCCGGACGGCCCGCCAGCGCGAGTCGTCGTAGCCGGGGTCGGCCGCGTCGGCGTACGCGCCGGTCGGGTCGGTGATCCCGGCCGGGTTGACGAGGGCGAAGCGCCAGTCGTCGGCGAGGTCGACGGTTCTGGGGATGGGAGTTTTTGTTGAGGTGGGTGATGTGGGCGACGACGAAGGCCCGGAGTGGGCGCTCGCGATTCCGCTGAGACCCGGAAGCGTGGGAACGGCGGTAGCCCCTGCGGCTCCTGCGATCAGGAACGACCTGCGGTTGACCGGCATGTGGGATCCCTCCTCTTTGAGGCATGCACCAGCTGGCGTCCCGATGAAGGACGCCATAAGTGACCAGCAATGAACAGAATCAACCAATGGCACACGGATTCTTGCAGGATCGCACTGCCGGAGGTCAAGGGTCGCGTCGCAGGTTTCGCGCCCCGAGCTGGGAGTTCCCCAGGGCGGTCGCGCCGTCGGACGCCTCCCCCGCCGCACCCGCCCATCGGCCCCCCGGCCCCGGCGCCGAGCCTGGCCCGCCCCATGTTGGATAAATCGGACGAATGGGGCATCGGAGAGTGGGCACCCGCACCTGAGGAACCGGTCAGGGACACCCGGCACCCGGAGCCGGCCCCGTAGGAGGCTGCACATCATGGACGCGCCCATCCTGGTCACCGGCGGCACCGGCCTGCTCGGGCGGCTGCTCGTACCGCGGCTGCTGGCCGCCGACCGCCGGGTGCGGGTGCTGAGCCGGCGCCCGCACGACGACGAGGACGGCGTCGAATACGTCCTCGGCGATCTGAGCACCGGCGGCACCCGGGTCGCCCAGGCGGTCGAGGGCGTCTCCGCGATCGTGCACCTGGCCAGCCGGAGCAAGGGGGACGCCGAGGCCACCCGCAATCTGGTGCGGGCCGCGGCGCGGGCCACCGGGGCCGGCGGGGCCCGTGACGAGCAGCCGGGCCCCGGCGGCACGGACCCGGCCGCGGGGCCGGCCGCGGGCCCGCCGCACCTCGTCTTCATCTCGGTGGTCGGCGCGGACACCGTCTCGCAGGCCTACATGCGGTCGAAGTACGACGCCGAGCGGGTGATCACCGACTCGGAGCTGCCGTGGACGATCATCCGCGTCACCCAGTTCTACGACCTGGTGCTGGACAGCCTGCGCACGGGTTCGCGCTCGCCGTTGCTGCCCATGCCCGCCGGTGTCCCGCTCCAGCCGGTGGACGCCGATGAGACCGCCGCCCGGCTGGTGGAACTCGCGCTCGGCGAGCCGGCCGGGCACGTACCGGACCTGGCCGGGCCGCAGCGGACGGACGCCGGCACGCTGACCCGCGCGTACCTGCGGGCGGCGGGGCGGCGGCGCCTGCTGCTGCCGGTCCCGCTGCCCGGGGTGCTGCCCGGCGCGCGGGCGATCAAGCGCGGGGCGCTGGCCCCGGCGCCGGGCGCGCCCTACACGGCTGGCTCGACGACCTGGGAGGAGTTCCTGAGCACGGCGGAACTGTGACGGCGGGCGCCCCGGCGGAGGCCCCCGACGCGGGGGCGGGCCGCCGGCCGGGGCCCGGCGAAGACCCGACCGAAGACCCGACCGAAAAGAGAGCACTCATGAGCGTGACCTCCCGAGCCGTCCAGGTGTCCGAGCCCGGCGGCGACCTCGTCCTCGGCGAGACGGAAATCCCCGAGCCCGGCTTCGGGGAGGTGCGGGTGGCCGTCGAGGCCTGCGGGATCTGCCACTCCGACGTCCCGATCATCGAGGGCTACCTCCCCGGCAGCAGCTTCCCGATGACACCCGGCCACGAGATCGCGGGCCGGGTCCAGGCGGTCGGCCCCGGGGTGACCGAGTGGACGGTCGGACAGCGGGTCGCCTCCGGCTACATCGCCGGTACCGACGGCACCTGCGAGGCATGCCGGGCCGGCGACGGCATCAACTGCCCCGAGGCCAAGATCCCCGGCGTCTCGTACCCCGGCGGCTTCGCCGACACGGTCGTCATCCCGGCCAACGGGCTGGCCCGCGTCCCGGACGAACTCCGCTCCGCCGACGCGGCCGCGCTGGCCTGCGCCGGACTCACCGCCTTCAACGCGCTCCGCAACAGCTCCGCCCGGCCCGGTGACACGATCGCCGTGATGGGCCTGGGCGGCGTGGGGCACCTGGGCGTCCAGGTCGCCTCGATGATGGGCTTCGACACCGTGGCGGTCGCCCGCGGCGGCGAGAAGGGCGACCTCGCCCGGGACCTGGGCGCCGACCACTACATCGACAGCATCAGGGAGGACGTCCCGAAGGCGTTGCGGGAACTCGGCGGCGCCAAGGTCGTCCTGGCCACCGTCACCGACGCCGAGGCGATGTCCTCGGCCGTCGACGGGCTCGGCCGCCGCGGTGAACTCGTCGTCATCGGTCTGCCCCAGGAAGAGCTGTCGCTCGGCGCGCTGCAACTGATCGTCGGCACCAAGAGGGTCTACGGGATCATCTCCGGCACTCCTCTCGACCGTGAGGAGGTCTTCGGCTTCGCGGTCCGGCAGGGCCTGCGGCCGATGATCGAGGAGGTTCCGCTGGAGGAGGCGGGCGCCGCCTACGCGAAGATGCTGTCGGGCCGGGCGCGCTTCCGGATGGTGCTGACGACCGGGACATGAGGACCCGTCAGGCGACTTGTCCGCCGGGCGTCCACACTCCCGCACCGCCAGGTGACGGTCATCCAGGCGGCCCTCGGGGATGGCCCGCGGCCGCCGCGGAACGTGTAGCGGACAGGCTTCCCCGCTGACCGCCGACCGAACGTCCAGCAGCTGAAATTGGGGATGCTTTGTCTCAGTCCCCTGGCATAGTCGCCGGTATGGAGACCGATCCCTTCTGGACTCTCATCGCCGACTGCAAACGCCAGGGGCTCAGCGGTGACAAGCGGGACGCGTGGCTCCGCGCCGTGCTCTGCCGGCTCTCGCCGCCGGAGCTCATACGCTTCCAGGCGTGCCTCGACCACCTCACCGGCGAGGCCTTCACCTGGAATCTGTGGGCGGCCGCCGACCGCATCCTCGGCGGCTGGTGCTCCGACGAGGCCTTCTGCTACTTCCAGCGCTGGATGGTGGGCCTCGGCCGCCCGGTCTTCGAGGCCGCCCTCACCGACGCCGACGTGCTCGCCTACGCCCCCGAGGTGCTGCGGCTGTCCGGCCGCCCCCGCGCCGCCTGGCCGGAGGACGCCTGGCCGCAGTGGGAATCCCTGGCGTATCTGGCCCGGGAGGCGTACGAGCAGGTGACCGGCGGCTCGGGCGGCGGCTCCTCCGCCTCCTCCGCCTCCTCCGGCGGCGCGGGCTCCGGGGGCGACTCCTTCGACGCCGCCACCCGCGCCCTGCTCGACTCCGTCACCCGCAACCGCCCCGGCATGACCCCCTCGGGCCGGCGCTGGTCGGTGCTGGACGAGCCCGAATCCGCGCGCCGCCTGCCCCGGCTCACCGCGATGTTCCCGCTGGGCGGCGCGGGCCCGGAGGATCAGACGCCGTTGACCAGGCGGAGGTAGCGGACCCAGTCCCAGTTGACGCCCGGGTCGGTGTGGTCGGTGCCCGGGACCTCGTAGTGCCCGATGATGTGGTCGCGGTCCTTGGGGATGCCGTACTTGTCGCACAGGGCGGCGGTCAGCCGGGCGGAGGCCCCGTAGAGGGCGGCGGTGAAGTAGGCCGGCTGGTCCACCCAGCCCTCGTGCTCGATGCCGATGCTGCGGGTGTTGTAGTCCCACTCGCCGGCGTGCCAGGCGATGTCGCGTTCGCGGACGCACTGGTCGATCGCGCCGTCGGCCGAGCGGACCACATAGTGGGCGGAGGCCGCGTGCGCGGGGTCCTGGAAGAGGCTGATGGTGTCGGCGAAGGTCTCCTGGGTCACATGGATCACCACCAGCTCGACCGGGTAGGTGGTGGGGCGGCTGGAGGCGCTGTAGTTGCCGCTGCTGGCGGGCGCCCAGGTGGCGGTGGGGTAGTCGACGGTCGTGGCGGCGGCCCGGCCCGCGCCGCCCCAGACCTCGGCGCCGAGGACCGCCCCGGCGGTGGCGCTCAGGGCGAGGCCGCCGCGCAGCAGCTGGCGGCGGGTGAGGGAGGGGTTCAGCGCGGCGGGGTTGTCGGCGCGGGCCTTGGCGGTGCGGCCGGGCGCGGTGCCGACGGTGGCCGCGCTCACGGTGTCCGGCCGGCTGGGGGCGGCGCGGTCGGAGGCGGGGCGGTCGTCGGCCCGGCGGCCGGTGGCGGGGAGGTCGGACAGGCCTCGTTCGTAGGGGAGTCGGGGAAGGCTGGGACGTACCATGGCGGGCTCCCGTGGGTGTCGTGAGGGGACGACTGCTTGAGCGGGTCCATGACAAGAACGTGCGGCGTGCCCGTGGTGGTGCCGGTGCCGGTGCCGGGGACTGGGATCACGGTCGCGGTCGGGGCCGCCGCGCGCGTTTCCGGTCGTACGCCCACCTGGTCCACGCCCTCCGCCGTATCGTTTCGTCGACGCCCGCTCACCGAACGTAGCCGACCGGTCCCGTTCGCATAACAACTGACACACGCTCACATCACCTCGTGAACACATCGGCTGACCGTTTTGCCCTCGCCCGGCAGGTGATGACCGATTGCTGACTCCCCCCAACTCTCCGATTCGGCTTGGAAAACCTGCCCGCCTCTATTAACGTTTGATAACGCAGCGCGGTTGTCACCACCGCCGTAAGAGGCGGCACCGTGCGCTTGCCGAATCCCGTCCGCGGGAACCGGGGACCCAACACCTGGGGTGAATCGGGCAGCCGTCAGGCCCGTAGGAGACCTTCCTGCTCCGAACCCGTCAGCTAACCCGGTAGGCGAGAGGGAAGGAAAGGAGTGCGCCCGCCGTGGCGTCGAACCAACCTGCCTACGCACCTGCCCGGCCGGAGACCGAACCCGCCCGGGAGTGGGACGAGTTCCCCGCCGCCGAGCCGGCCGCGCCCGAGCCCCGGCAGCTGCCGCAGCCGTTGCCGCTCCCGCAGCCCCTTCCGCTCCCCGCCTCCGCCCCGGCCCCGCTGCCCCGGCAGCGGACCCTGGCCCGCGGTTCCGCCGTCCTCGGCATGGCGGCGATGGCCGCCGTCGGAGCGAGCGGGGTGGCCGCGGCCGTCGCGGCGCCCGGCGTCCCGGCCGGACCCGCGCCCGTACCGGTGTCCGTACCGGATCTGCTGCCGGACGCGCTGACCGGCCCGTCGTCCGGCCAGGCGGCCCGGCCCGTGGCGGACGAGACGCAGGCATCCGCGCCGGGGCCGGCCGGTACGGCACGCCTCGCCGACCCCGGTGAGGCGCTGCGCGCCCGGATCGTCAGCCAGGCCACTCAGGCCCGTGAGGCCGCCGCCCGCGCCGAGCGCGAGGCCGCCGAGCGTGCCGCCGCCCTCCAGGCCGCCCGCGACGACGCGGCCCGCAAGGTACGCGAGCAGGCCGCCGCCGCGAAGGCCGCCGCCGAGGCGAAGGTGCGGGACGAGGCCGAGGCCGCCGCCCGCGCCGAGGCCGACCGCGTCACCCGCCTCGCGGCCTCCTACATCAAGCCGGTCGCCTCCTACACCCTCACCGCCGGCTACGGCGAGGCCGACCTGTGGGGCAATTCCCACGTCGGCCAGGACTTCGACGCCCCGACCGGCACCCCGGTCCATGCCGTCCACGGCGGTACGGTCACCTCGGCCGGCTGGGCGGGCGCGTACGGCTACCGGGTGGTGGTCGCGCTCCAGGACGGTACGGAGCTCTGGTACTGCCACCTCTCGACGATGGTCGTCAACTCGGGACCGGTCACCACCGGTGACACGATCGGCCGCGTCGGCGCGACCGGCAACGTCCCGGCGCCCCACCTCCACCTGGAGGTCCGTCCGGGCGGCGGCGACGCGGTGGACCCGGTAGCGTGGCTGGCCGGGCACGATGTCGAGGTCTGAGCGGCGGTTGCGGGTAACCTCGGGTAGTGCGGTGTCGCTGCGCGGGCGTCGAGCTGGTGCGGCTGGCGCGGCTGAAACGCTCGGCCCGAGCGGGGCCGGGCGCCTCGGGGTCCTGACCTCCCCGGCGGTCTGACCGCTTCTGACCTGCCGCTTCGGCGCTGGACCCGCCCCTCATACGCCGGCGGCCCTGGCTACTCCCCCCCAGCCAGGGCCGCCGGTCCTTTTCCGCTCCGGGCGGGGCGAACCCCGGGCGGGTGACGCCGCACGGCGTGCCGACCCCCGGGACGGCAGACTGAGGACGTACGGGTTCCTGCCGCCTTCAGGAGGTCCGCCATGGCCGCGCACGCGACCGGCTTCCGGGTCCGCCGCGCCTACGATCCGCCCGAGGCCGCCGACGGCCTGCGGGTGCTGGTCGACCGCCTCTGGCCGCGGGGCCTTTCCAAGGAGCGGGCCGAGGTGGCGCAGTGGCCGAAGGAGCTGACGCCTTCGCGTGAGCTGCGCTCCTGGTACCACGCCCACCTGGACCAGTACGAGGATTTCGAACGCCGCTTCCACGCGGAACTGCTGGCGGCCCCGGCCGCCGAGGAAGCCGCGACCTCGCTGCGCGCCCGCGCCCGGAAGGGCCGCGTCACCCTGCTGACAGCGGTGAAGGAACCGGACCACAGCCACTTGCCGGTGCTGCTGGACTACCTACGGAGGTAGGCCTCCCGCCTGGGGCGGGAGACGGCGGGCTTCGGTACGGGTCCGGCTGGCCCGGGCGCCCGTCCCTCCGGCGGCCGGGCGGCCGGGCGCGGGCGGGTCCCGCAGGTTCCCAGAGCAAGCGCACCCCGCAAGCGCAGCCCGCCTCGCCCTACGCCCTGCCGCGCTCCGCCACCGCCCAGGATGCCGCGGCCACGCCGCCCGCCACCGCGAACACCGCCGGCCACGCGCCGACCTTCTTCGCCAGCGGGTGGGACCCCGCGAAGGCGACGACATAGGCCCCGGTCAGCCCGGCGGCGGCCCCTGTGCCGGCCCGCCGCTGCCACTCGCGCGCCGCCACCGCCCCGGCCGCCGCCAGGGCCACGCCGCCCAGCTCGCGCCGCTTGGTCCACCGGGCGATCCCGTACCCCCCGATCAGCCCACCCGCGGCCACCACACTCGCCGGAATCCCAGCCATCGCGTCGTCCTCCTCGTCAGGGTTCTTCCTGCCCGAGGCTAACCCGGCCCGCTCGGTGCCGGCCGGGCCGGGGAGGCCGGGCGCCGCGCCGCGCCGCCGGTGCCAAGCTCGGGCCCGCCCCCAGCCGCTTTGCCGAAACGGCAACAGCGCTCGGTACCGTGGTCGCGTCGCGCCATGATCGACGCACGGATGCCGGCGCGCACCGCCGATCGAGCCCAGGAGGATTCATGCCGCCCACGGACGTAACCCACCGGATGGTCTCCTCGCCCGCGGGCCGGACTCACCTGGTGGAGCAGGGGACCGGGCCGCTGGTGCTGCTGGTGCACGGCTTTCCGGAGTCCTGGTACTCCTGGCGCCACCAACTGCCCGCGCTGGCAACGGCCGGATACCGCGCGGTCGCCATCGACGTTCGCGGTTACGGCCGTTCGTCGAAGCCCGGCGACGTGGACGCTTACCGGATGCTCGAACTCGTCGAGGACAACGCGGCGGTGGTGCGCGCCCTGGGCGAGCGGTCCGCGGTGATCGTCGGCCACGACTGGGGAGCGGCCATCGCCGCCAACTCGGCACTTCTCAGGCCGGATGTCTTCCGCGCGGTGGGGCTGCTGAGCATTCCCTACGCCCCACGCGGCGGACCGAGGCCCACCGAGGTCTTCGCCCGGATGGGCGGGGACGACGAGTTCTACGTCTCCTACTTCCAGCGGCCCGGCCGCGCCGAGGCCGAGATCGAGCCCGACGTACGCGGCTGGCTCGCCGGCGCCTACGCCGCGCTGTCCGCCGACACCGCCCCCGGCCCCGGCGAGCCCGACCCGCACTTCATCGGCCGCGGCGGGGCGATGCGCGACCGGTTTCCCACCGGCCGTCGCCCCGCCTGGCTCAGCGAGGACGATCTCGACTTCTACGTAGGGGAGTTCGAGCGGACCGGCCTGAGCGGTCCGCTGCACCGCTACCGGAACATGGACCGGGACTGGGAGGACCTCGCCGACTTCGACGGCGCCCCGATCACCCAGCCGTCCCTCTTCATCGGCGGCAACCAGGACGCCTCCACCCTCTGGCTGTCCGACGCGATCGCGGCCTACCCCACCACCCTGCCGGGCCTGGTCTCCTCCCACCTCCTCGACGGCTGCGGCCACTGGGTCCAGCAGGAACGCCCCACCGAGGTCAACCATCTGCTGACCGAGTGGCTGGCGTCCCTGCCGGCCGAGGCGTGAAGGCCGACTACTGCGGTGCCTGGACCGTCACTTGGGTGCAGGCGCGCAGGAAGTGGGTGTCCTCCGCGCAGACTTCCTGGTAGAGCACCTTGTAGCCGGCCGGCCACGGACTGGTCAGGCTGGTCTGGGTCCTGGGTAGTGCCGGATCCGAAGCGATCACGAAGCAGGGGTCGTTGAAGCCAGAGGAGCAGTAGGCGATCCGGTAGCCGGCCGTATCCGGGTCGGTCGGCGCGTTCCAGGACAGGGTGTAGGTCCCGGCGACCGGGTCCATCGAGCCGGTGACGCCGGTCGGCGCCGGCGGCGGGGTGCGGTCGATGGTCGTGACGGCCAGAGGCGCCGAGGCCGAGCGGTTGCCGGAGGTGTCCACCGCCACGACGACGTAGTAGTACGTGGCTCCGGTGAACGGCGGGTAGTCGAAGAACTGGAGCGATTTGAAGGGCGTCGCCGTACTCCGCAGATGCGCCGGGTCCAGCGCCACCGGCGTCGTGTCCGACCGGTAGACGAGGTATCCCGCGAGGTCCGGCGCCGTCACCGCGGACCATTTCACGGTCACCTGGCGCGCGGCGGGGTCGACAGTCGTCTGGAGCCCGGCAGGGGCGGGGGGCGGGGTGGTGTCCAGGGGCCGGACCGAACGGACCGGCTTGATCACTGGGGCGGTCGCGGCCTCGGCCGTGCCGCACCAGCTGAGCAGGAGGCTGCCGCTCGCAAGCGCGCCCATCGCCAGATACGCGTACCGTCGCATGATGTCTCCCCCAGTTCGGCACGAATGCTGTTGACCTCTACTTGACCCGCGGGCGCGGCAGTTGGTTGCACGACGCGCACAACGCGCACGACTCGTACGCCCGGTCTCCGGCCCCCCGCAGCGGCCCGCGAGCGCCGGGCCGGCCTGGGCCGGCCCGGACCGCACGCTGGTCAGACAGCGCGCAGACCCCGGTCCGCGAAGGCGATCAGCCACTCGAAGCTCTCGTCGATGTCGACGCTCCACTGGAAGCCGTTGGCCGCCTGCAAGGTGGCGAAGCCGTGGCAGAGGCTGCGGAGCATGCGCAGCGCGTGGTCCACCTCGGACTCCGGGATCTGGTAGCCGCGCAGCACCGCGGTGAAGGCGCCGAGCAGCCGCAGCCCGGCGGCGGCCACCGGGTCGTCCGGGCCGGACGGTTCCACGCCGATCGTTGCCGCGTACCGGCCGGGGTGCTCCAGGACGAAGGCGCGGAAGGAGCGCGCCGCGGCGGCCAGGGCGTCCCGGCCCGCGTATCCCTGGACCGCGCCGCCGACCGCGTCGGCGGCCTGGCTCAACGCCAGTGCCGCGATACGCCGGTTGAGGTCGTCCTGGCCCACCACGTGCTTGTACAGGGACGGGGTCCGCACGCCCAGCCGCTCGGCCAGCAGCCCCATCGTCAGGTTGGCCAGGCCGACTTCGTCGGCGAGCGCGGCGCCGGCCGCGACCACGGCCGCCGGGTCCAGTCCGGCCCTAGGCACGAGCCGCGTCCGACCGGAGGAACGCCAGCACGAGGGAGACCACCTGGTCGGGGAACTGGTCGTGCGGGTAGTGCCCGGCGCCCTCGATCATCTCCAGGCGGCCGAGCCCGGACGGCAGCGCGTCCACGATCGCCGAACCCTCGGCCCGCGGGTCGGCCCAGTCGGGGTCGAGCGTGCCCATCACCACCAGGACCGGGCAGCGCACGCCGCCGAGCTGCGCGCCCGCGTCGGTCGGGGCGCTGCGGCCCATGCCCCGCAGGGCCTTCATCCGGCCGGGTTCGCGCAGCAGCGACTCGACACGCCCGAGCCGCTCGTCCCAGTGGGCGGGCTTCACACCGGGGTAGGCCACATCGAGGTACGAGCGCCAGAGCGGCACACTGCCGAGGACACCCGTACCCACCAGCCGCAGCATGCCCTGCCGGAAGCGCTTCACCCGCAGGTCACCGAGGCGGACCGACTGCTTGCGGGTGAACGGCGCCAGTTCGACCACCGCGCTGACCAGCGACGGCTCCCGCGCCGCGGCGATGGTGGCGGCCCCGCCGGAGATCGAGTGCCCGACGACCACGGCCGGCCCACCCAGCCGCCGGATCACCGCGAGCAGATCGCCGGCGATGGCACTCCGGCTCAAGTCCGCCCACCCGACACTCGACTCCCCGCACCCCCGCAGATCGACCGCGGCGACCCGATACCCCGCCCCCACCAGCCCCGGAATCACCCCACGGTACGCGGCCCGGCTGTCCCCCATCCCATGAGCGAGCACGACGAGCGGGCCGTCCCCGGCCACCTCGTAAGCGATGGTGCCGCCGTCGACGGCGAGGTACTCGGTCATGGCATCTCCCAGACTTGGCTAACAGCGTTAGCTAAAAGCTAACCTCATTAACCAACCTTGTCAAAGGGGGGCCGTCCCGGAACCCTCCCGGCCAAACGAACTCCAGGCGGCTCTCGCGCTTGGCGATCACCGGCCCGTGGGCGGGTGGGAGCGGCGACGTCGTGGCGGCGGCGGGAGGGGATGGCGGCCGCGCGTACGTTGTACGGCGTGACCGACTCGTAAGCGGGGCTCGATGAGGCCGGGGTCGCGACGGCCGCCGCGCTGGCCGGCGCGGGAGTGGTGCGCGGCATGTACGGGCGGCGGCTCGCCCGCGTCGACAAGGGTGGCGGGGATTCGCCCGCCGACACCGCGACCCATGGGCCGCTGATGTCGATGATCCGCGACCGAGGGTAGAACGGCCGCCGCGCGCCGGGCGTCAGCTGGTGAACGGGACCGCGTCCGCGCGGCTGGCGTGCCAGTTGGTGGTGACGGGCTTGTCGACGAGGGTGGTCTGGGGGAGCTTGAGCTCGACGGGGTCGCCGTCGGAGCCGAGGACGGCGACGATGAGCTGGCCGAACTCCACGCCGTAGTCGGTGTTGGTGCTCTTGGGGTTGATGCCGGCGTAGGCGGCGGTGGAGCCGGAGAGCTTGATGGAATCGGTGACGGCCTGCTCGGTGTTCGACGCCACGGTGTCGGCGGCGGAGCCGAAGGACGCGTCGGGGATCTTGCCCTCCAGATAGCAGATGACGCCGGGCTTGGCCTTGGCGGTGACGAGGAAGTAGCCGCCGGCCTGGCTCTGCGAGCTGACCGTGAAGGTGACGTCGCTGGTGTCGCAGTTCTTCGCGTAGTAGTTCTGCTTGGCCGCGTCGACGTCGATGGTCGGGTCGGACGAGCCGCCGGAGCCTGTTCCGGCTCCGGGCGCGGCGGGGGAGGCGCTGGTGCCGCCCGAAGCGGGCGCCGAAGCGGCGGCGGAAGCGGGTGCCGAAGCGGGTGCGGAAGCCGTCGTCGACGCGCCCGCGGGGCTCGCCGCGTCCGTGGCGCCGGTCGTCGGGTCGCAGGCGGTGACGGTGGCGGTGAGGGTGGCCGCGGCCACGGCCGCCAGGACGAGGCGGGCGGAGCGGGTGGCGAGGAGCGAGCGCATCGAGGTCTCCGTGAATGCTGGGGTCCGTGGTGTCCT
Source organism: Streptomyces polygonati (assembly GCF_042650325.1). Lineage (NCBI taxonomy): Bacteria > Bacillati > Actinomycetota > Actinomycetes > Kitasatosporales > Streptomycetaceae > Streptomyces > Streptomyces polygonati. Next base: position 61,897 of record NZ_JBHSBB010000029.1, read on the forward strand.
GCTGACGCCGCTAAAGCTATGGCCGACTCGATCCTGGAACGATCGCGTCAATGTTCGGGTTCTGTCCCATCGAATAGGCGCTGTGTAACGGAAGTCGGCGTCCTCGGACTCTCGCCCCCGTTCTTCTTTCGCCCGCATTCGCACCCGCGGCAGCCCGCAGCGGGGACTGCCCGGGACAGGACGCGGCCGGCGTCCGGGGGCCAGCGATACGATGACGAAGTGCCCAGCTGAGTCGAAAGGCGGAAGTCTTGTCCCCGACCTCTGAGGTGCCGGGGGGCTCGCGCTTCCAGGCGCCCGACCCGCGGCGTGTGGCGGCGGCCTGGTCCGCCGAGCTGGACGGGCTGGACGTCTCCCCGTTCCTGATCGGCTCCGCCGTGCAGCGGGTGGCCCGTCACTTCGAGCGCGCGTTCGTCAAGCTCACCCGCGCGTACAACCTCGGGCCCGGCGAGATGCGGATTCTGCTGGTGCTCGGGCGGTCGGCGCCGAAATACGCGGTGAGCCCGACCGAGCTGTTCCGTCAGCTGCTGATCACCTCGGGTGCGGTCAGCAAGCAGATCGACCGGCTCGTGGAGATCGGGCTGGTGACCCGGGTGCCCGATCCGGATGTCCTGCGCGGCCTGCTGGTCCGGCTGGAGCCCCCGGGCAAGGAGATCGCCGACGCGGCGATGCGGGAGATCTGCTCCTCCCGTTACAGCGGGCTCGAACAGCTCGACCAGCAGGAGATCGAGGCGTATCTCGGCATGCTGACCCGGCTCCAGCGGCTGGTCGAGGAGTCGGGCTCCGGCGCCGGCTCCGACGCGGATCTCTGACCTGTCACGACCGCTCCCGCGTGCCCTCCCAGGCTCGACCCGGAATATACACCTTCCATGGAAGCTACCTTCCATGGAAGGTGTACCCTCGAAGAGGGGCGGCCGACCGTGCCGCCTCGATGTGGCCGTCCGCCGACCGGCCCGGATCGGCGCATCGCGGGCAACCGCATTCCGGTGAGCCGCGATTCCGGTGAGCCGGGCCCCTCCCGCATATCGGCATTTATATAGGCTCGCATTCGGAGCCCGCACGGCAGGAGATATTCATGTCATCCGTACTCATGGTGCTGACCTCGGCGAAATTCTGGAGCCAGAAGGACGGCACCCAGCGCCCGACCGGATTCTGGGCCGAGGAATTCGTCGTACCGCACCGCACTCTCGTCGAGGCGGGAGTCGACATCACCATCGCCACCCCGGGCGGCCTGCCGGCCCGCGCCGACGAGCTCGGCCTGTCCGTGTCCGCCAACGGCGGCGACACCGAGAAGGTCGCCCGGCTGCGCGCCTACCTGGAGTCGGCGAAGGACCTGCTGGCCTCGCCGGTGCGCCTGGAGGACGTCGACCCGCAGGATTACGACGCCGTCCTCATCCCCGGCGGCCATGGCCCGATGCAGGATCTCGCCGTCAACGCGGACATCGGCCGCGTCCTGCGGGCGATGCTGAACGACCCGGCCAAGGTCGTCGCCTCCCTGTGCCACGGCCCGGCGAGCTTCATGGCCGCCGGGCAGGAGGACGGCAGCTGGCTCTTCAAGGGGCGCCGGCTCACCGCCTTCACCGACGCCGAGGAGGAGCAGGTCGGCCTCTCGGCCAACGCCACCTGGCTGCTGGAGGAACGCCTGCGCGGTGCGGGCGCCCACTTCGAATCCGGACCCGCCTGGTCGTCGTACGTGGTCGTCGACGGCAATCTCGTCACCGGCCAGAACCCGGCTTCCGGCGAAGCGGCGGCCAACGCCCTGCTCAAGGAACTGGCCGCCCGCGTCGGGTCGGCGTAACCCGCCGCCGGATCGGTGATCCGACCAACGCCCCCTGGCTACGGTGGCGGTGATCCGCCGGGGCCGGCCTGACGTCTCACAGCCGCCGGACGCGCAGCACACCGGTCAGCATCGGGAGGGTGAACTCGCCGCCGGCGGTCTCCGGTCTGCTCGCGAGGAAGGCGCGGATCCGGCCCAGCGTGGCTTCCCGTTCCCGTTCCGGCATGACCAGCACCCCGGCGCGCGTCGCGATGGTCGCGACGAGGGTGTCGGCGGTACGGCGCTGGCCGTGCGGGAACTCGCCGTGTTCCGGCGAGCCGAACCGCGCGGCCGCGCCGGTCTTCGGAAGGTGCATGGCGGCCGTCTCGGCGCGCCAGCTGGCGGGCGTGTCACGCGGGCCGACGGCCGCGCTCCCGCCGGCCCGGGCGAGTCCGGCGACCCACTCGACCCGGTCGTCCATGAGGTTCCACAGGCCGGCCAGGACGCCGCCGGGCGCCAGGACCCGGGCGATCTCGGGTCCCGCGACGGCCATGTCGAACCAGTGCATCGCGTTGCCGGCCAGCACGGCGTCGACGGACCCGTCCGGCAGCGGGATCGCCTCCGCGCTGCCCCGCAGGGCGCGGACGGCCGGCAGCGAGCGGCGCAGCTCGGTCAGCATCGCCACGTCGGGCTCGACCGCGATGACTTCGGCGCCCAGTGCGCCCAACGCGCCCAGGGTGGCGGTCAGCTTGCCGGTCCCGGCGCCGAGGTCGAGCACGCGCGGCCCGGGCGCGGGCTCCAGCGCCCAGCGCACCGCGGCCTGCGCGTAGTCCGGGCGGTGCTCGGCGTACGCGCCCGCCGCCGCGCCGAACGACGAGGCGTGAAGGAGCCGTTGGTCCTGATCCACCCGGTGACCGTATCGGTGCTGCCGACGGCTGACCACCCCGCCGCACGACGCGAACCCTCCGCGACCGGGCTTCAACTTCCCTACCGCCGCTTGCTGGAGACGGCAGCCGTACGAGGCACCCGTCCAAGGCGACCACCGGCAGGCCCGGTTGCCGACCGATGTCACACCTCGGGCCGCCGTCCCGTCGTCCAGGGGAAGCCCGTCGCGCAACGGACGGGCCCAGCAGCACTGTTCCCCACGGAAACGGAGACATCGTGTTCGCCGCCTACGTCACGGTCACCATCCTCGGCACGGTCTTCAACGGTGCCGCCGCCGTCACCTACCTGATCGGCCACGAATACCCCAAGACGCAGGCCGACATGAAGGGCATAGCCCGCAAGTGGGTCCCGGTGCTGGGCATGCTGCTGGCAGCGGGCACCCTGGGACTGCTGGCCGGGCTCGCCGTACCGCTCCTCGGCACTCTCGCCGCCTCCGGCCTGGTGCTGTACTTCGTCGGCGCGATCATCGCCCACCTGCGGGTGGGCTCCCGCAACATCGCCGGCGGCATCGTCTTCCTCGCCACCGCGGCCGCCGCCCTGATTCTGGGCCTGGCCGACCACGGCCCCTGGTGACCCGGGGCCGGGCATCCCGCGCCGGTGGACGGGCCCGGGGATCAGGCCACCTGCCCGGGGACGACGGGCTCCTGGTCGTGGCGGGGTAGGCAGGGCACTCCCGAACCGGGACACCGCCGGGCGGGGGCCGGCCGACCGCCCCGCGTCGGTGCGGGAGGCCGGCCGTGCGTTCAGAGGCGTTCAGAGGGAGGGCCACTGGTCGCGGACCGGGCTGAGCGTCTCCAGCAGGCCGGCGATGTGCAGGATGGTCGACTCCGCGTGCCAGGTGGCCACCAGCTGCACACCGATCGGCATGCCGTCGCCGCTCGTGCCGAACCGCATCGACAGGGCCGGCAGCCCCGTCAGGTTGAACGGGACGGTCGTCGACGACACGTGGAAGGCGCCCACCGTCCGGCCATCGATGGTGAACTCCTGGAGCTGGTGCTGGTGCGCGGGGATCGTGGTCACCGGCAGCAGCAGGATGTCGTACTGGTGGAAGTACTCCGCGAAACCGTCCCGGAGCCGCCCGACGCCCTGTTCGGCCCGGACGTAGTCCGCCACCGATGTGTCGGGGATGGCGGCCACAGCCTTGGAGTAGCTGAACATCTGGTCCTCATGCCCCTCGGTGACCTCCCGGAAGGCCGGCTTCACCTCCATCAGGCTCAGCTTGTTCCAGAGGTCGAGCGGGTTGTCCCGCTCAAGAGCGGGGATGCTCACGGCGTCGACCTGGGCTCCCGCTGTCCGCAGGGCGTCGGCGGCCGCCCGCACCGTCGCCGCGACCTCCGCGTCGGTCGGGCCGAGTCCGGAGTCGACCAGCCAGCCCACCCGCACCGGCCGGTCCGGGGAGGCGCCCAGCCCGTTGTCGAACTCGCGCGGGGCGGTGGCGAGCCCGTCGGCGCCGTCGGGACCGGCCAGCAGGCCGTACGCGAGGGCGAGGTCGCGGACGGTGCGGGCGATGGGACCGGCGTGCCAGTCGCGGCGGGGTTCCCGTGGCCAGATCCCCGTCATCGGGACGCGCCCGCGCGTCGGCTTGAGCGCCATGACACCGGTGTCGGCGGCCGGCCCGCGCAGCGAGATGGACAGGTCGCTCGCGAGTCCGAGCGGCGACATCCCGACCGCGATCGCCGCGGACTCCCCGCCGCTCGAACCGCCCGGCGAGCGGTCGGGGTTCCAGGGGTTGTTCGTCCGGCCCGTCAGGAGGTTGTCGGTCTCGATCCAGTACGAGAACTCCGGGAGGTTGGTCTTCGCCAGCAGGACCGCGCCGGCCCGCTTGATACGTGCCACGGCGGTGGCGTCCGTGTCCGGGACGCGCCCCGCGAAGATCGGCGAACCGCGCTGGGTGAGCACTCCGGCGGTGTCGAACGAGTCCTTGACGGTGAAGGGCACCCCGTGGAGCGGCCCCACGTCCCCGCCCGCCGCGAGCTCCTCGTCCGCCGCCCGGGCCGCGTCCAGCGAGCCGTCGACGAGCGTGACGATGGCGTTGAGCCGCGGATTCATGGCCTCGATACGGTCGAGGTGCGCCTGCACCACCTCGACGGACGACACCTTCCCGGTACGGATCAGCTCGGCGAGCTCGGTCGCGTCACCGTGGGTGAGGTCAGTGGTCATGATCGTTCCTTTCTTCGGCTCTGCCACCCATGGCTGTCATCGACACGAGGGGGCTGGCGGCGCTGTCGGGGGTCCGGGACCGACGCGGGCGACGCGGCGTCCACCGCACCTCTGCGCGGAAGCGCGTCCCCGACGGCGACGGCAGTGAGGGCGGACGCGGCGAGCGGCAAGGGGCGGACGGACGCGCGCTGCGGGCTGAGCCGTGAGCGGTGGTGACGCAGGCACCGGGACACCCCTCCAGACCCGCATCGGCTGGTACGGCTCCACTCATATCCGTTCCCGCACGCACTCGACGGGAGCGCCGCCGCACGTCCACCCGACTGCCCCGCGGGTTCACCACTTCGGCCCGGCCCCGGCGACCCTCCGCCGGACGCCGGGCGCCGCTCTCATTCCGTCAGCCGCGCGGGGATCTCGCTCTCCCTCTCAGGCGCGATGCCGTGCTCCAGCCAGCGCGGATGCTCCCCCGGCACGCCCCCCGCACGTAACCACGCCCAATGGATTTCCCGCACACCGTGGACGGCGACCCCCGACCTGCCCCTGTTGAAGGCGGACACGGTCCAGCCCCGAGCGATCGCCCCCTCGGCAACGGCCTTGCCCAGGAACCATGTCCCGCCCAGCACCAGAAGCTTCATGCGCACGATCCTGTCCGCCCTCGGCGACCGCTGCCACGGTTCCCCGTATCAGGGGTCCATGACCCGTTACGAGGCCAGGCGTCCGGTAACCCCGTGGGCCGGCTGTCCGGTGTCACTGAACCCTGACCGTTTGTCACTGAAGTTCGACCGACCGGAGCGTGGGGGCGTTGGCTGCTGGGCTACCGGGTCAGCTCGGCGAGGTAGGCGTCCAAGGGCTGCACATACCCTGGGAGGGGTTCGACGAGGTCCCACCAGTGGATGGCCGAAATCTCCTCGGTGGGCTCGAAGGCGCGGATCTGTGCGCAGGATCCTGCGTACAGGGCGAGATACTCGGCTCGCCGGTCAGGCGCCAGCTCGAACCGCGCGTAGCCGACGAACCGCAACCGTTTGTCAGGCCGCTGCCCGCTCTCCTCCAGCAGCTCACGCGCGGCCGCCTGGCGGGGGGTTTCGCCCTCTTCGATGCTCCCCCCTGCCAGCTCCCAAGACTGACGGTACCGATCGAAGACCATGAGGACCCGACCAGCTCGCCACAAGGCCACCAGCGCCGCCGGCAGCGGGGCATCCTGCGGCGGCACTGCCTCACTGCCCTGCACGAACGAGATCAAAGAGTTGCCACGACCATCTGCTGCAAGCGGTTCATCTGCGGGGTGGGCCACGATCGGATGCTTCCCCGTATGAGTCCACGAGAAGCTCTCCGCCCCCGCGCTCCGGCCGGTAAAGGTTCAGTGGCAAACGGTCAAGATTCGATGGCACAGGACACCGGCCGGGAGGATCTCCGGGCGCGACCCGTGCGTTGGATCGAACTATGCCTCGCGCATTGATTCTTGGCGGTACCGGCCTCGTCGGTCGCGCCGCCGCCCGGCGGCTGCTGGCCGCAGGGTGGCAAGTGGACGTCACCGGACGGAATCCCGCCCATCTGCCATCCGAGATCGCTGCCGCTGGGGCCCGTTTCCTCGCGGCAGACCGGGCTGACGCCGATCAGCTCCGGGCCGCTCTGGGGGACGGTACGGACCTGCTGGTCGACTGCATCTGCTACACCGCCGCCGATGCCCGGCTCGTGGTCCCGTTGGCCAAGACCTCCACCTCCACGGTGCTGATCTCCAGTCGAGCCGTGTACGTCGACGCCGACGGCAACCACTCCAACTCCGATGTCCCGCCCCGCTTCGACGGCCCTGTCCCCGAGACCCAGCCCACGCTGGCCCCCGGTGACATGGACTACCGATCCCGGGAGGGCTACGGCCCCAACAAGGTCGCCGCCGAGCAGGTCGCCCTGGACAGCGGTCTGCCGATCACCGTGGTGCGTCCTTCACGCGTCCACGGTGTGGGCGCGGCTCCCGCCAGGGAATGGGTCTTCGTGAAGCGGGCCTTGGACCGGCGCGGTGCTGTGCTGCTTGCCCACCGAGGTACCGGGATCGTGCACCCGACAGCCGCGGCCAACATCGCCGCCCTCATCGAAACGGCGGCGGGCACGCCCGGGGCTCGCATCCTCAACTGCGCTGACCCCGACGCGCCGAGCGCGCTGGAGATCTCGCGGATCATCGCCCGGCACCTCAAGCACGCGTGGGACGAGGTCCTTCTCGACGAGACGGCCTCGGCCTCGGCGTCGGACTCGCTCGGGCAGACCCCCTGGGACTCACCGCACCCTGTCGTCCTCGACACCTCCGCCGCCGAAGACCTCGGATACCGGCCCGCCGGGGACTACGCGGCTACAGTCGCCGCCGAGATCGACTGGCTCGCCGACGCCGCCAGGACCGGCGACCCGGCGGGGATCCTGCCGAAGGCGGACGACCCGTACTTCACCCGGTTCTTCGACTACGCGGCGGAGGACAAGTTCCTCGCGGGGGACGGGCCGTTCTGAGCATTCCTCGATGAGATCCGCGCCAGGAGCGGGAACGCCCGGTCCTCCCGGACCGGGCCGTCCTCGCGTGCGCGGGAGCCCGTCAGGACCGCCCGAACCCCAGCCCCCCGCCGGCCACATCAGCCGCGAAGGCGTTCCACTCCTCGACGGTGAAGGTCAGCGCCGGCCCGCCCGGGTTCTTGCTGTCGCGCACGGCGCGACCACCCGTCGGTAGCTCGGCCACCTCGACGCAGTCTCCGTTGTTCCCGGAGTACGAAGACTTCACCCACTCCAGCCCCGCGGCCGAAGAGATCTCGATGTACGGCTTCATCGTCTATTCCATTCCCTTGATGGCGTCCAGGATGAGCGCCCGTGACGAGCTGACATTGGCGGCGGCCATATTGAGGCGACGGAAGAGGGTCGTATAGGTCTCCACGTCGACCCGCTCTTCGTAATAAAGGGTGCTGGTCGGTGACTCGGTATAGACGATGTCGGTCTCCGCCGAGGCCGGAAAGCTCATGATGACGAAGGGCCCGAAGAGGCAGGCGTTCATGGGGTCTTCGCGCGGCAGCACCTGAAGCTGTACGTTCGCCTGCCTGCTGTCCTCCACCAGGGCTTCGAGCTGGGCTTTCATCACCTCGCGTGACCCGACGCGGTGGTACAGCACACTCTCCGACACGATCACCCACAGCTGCAGCGGATTCTCGCGCGTGAGGATCTTCCGGCGCTCAGCTCGCACCTTGACCTGTACTTCCACCTGCTCCGCGCTGGCTTCGGGCGCTTGCAACTCGATGAGGGCGCTGGTGTATTCGGGCGTTTGCAGAAGGCCCGGAATGAGGCTGGTCTGAACGTTGTACAGCTCGCTCGCGTCCGACTCGACAGCAACATAAGCGGCATAGGCCGAGTCGACGGCGTTGGCGTACCGCGACCACCAGCCCTTTTGCTTGGACTCGCGGGCGAGCAGCTCGATCTCGCTCCGCGCGGCCGGATCGCTCACACCATAGGCGTCCAGCAGCGCCCGGAGGTCCGGCAGCCTGATCCCGGACTGGGCGTTCTCGATACGCCCGATCTTGGACTTGTCCGAGCCCAGCACCTCGGAAGCACCGACGTGGGTCAGCCCCGCAGCCGTCCGCAGCTCGCGAAGACGCCTGGCCAGGCGCCGCTGACGGATCGTCGGGTTGCTGTTGATGGGCATGGTGGCGACGTTCCCCCTCGTTCTTCTCGCAGGTCAAGTGTGCAGGTCTCGTCAGACGTCAGCAACAGCCCGTACAACCAACACGAAGTGTGTACTTGACACTACGTGGAGTCTTCGGGGCATGCTACTCACACAGTGGTGATGAACGACCCACGGTGAGCAGCCATGCGGTCCGGACATTGCTACCCACATACGTGCCTAGGGGGCAAGTGTGGTTGTCCGTACGACAGAGCGGACCTACCGGCGGTACCGACCGTCCGTCGGCGTCGCTCGCAGGGACGCGCGCCGGCTGGCCGCCGAGTGGGGGCTGCCCGAAGTCGCCGACATCTTGGCGTCGGTGATCTCCGAGCTGGTCACCAACGCGGTCGTCCACGGGCGCGCGCCGCGAGGCAGCCGCGTCCTGGTGACGTACCGGCTCGACGAGGACGTACGGCTGCGGGTCGAGCGGGTAGATCGGGTCGAGCGGGTGCAGCCGGTACGTCAGGTACTTCGGGTGGAGGTCCGCGACTGGGCGACCGGCATGCCGAAGACCACCCGCCGGCCCTCGCCGGAGGCGGAGAACGGCCGCGGTCTTCGTACGGTCGCCGCCCTGACCGACCGCTGGGGCGTGATCCCCCGCGTCATCGGCAAGAGCGTCTGGTTCGAGATCCGGTTGCTGTCCGGCCCGGCGGGTCCGCAGTCCCGCGCACAACCGTCATGCACCACAGAGACCGACAGGGAAGCGCACATGGCACAACCGATCTACGGCTACATGCGTGCGTACGACGGCACGCCGGACGAACAGATCCGCGCGGAGGAGCAGCAGCTGTCCCACTGGGCCAAGGCCGAGGGATACCAGCTGCTGGCCATCTACGCCGAGAGCGACGAGGGCAGCACCCGCGAACTCAGCGCCCTGATCGAGGAATGCAACCGCACGCAGACCCGCGCGGTGGTCGTGCCGTCCTTCGCCCACTTCGGTACCAGCCGCGTGCTGCGCGAGCAGATCTCGGCTCATGTCGTACGGAACGCCGCTGCCGCCATTCACGAGGCGGAGGCGGGCCGATGACCACCCAACTGCCGCGGCACCTCGCCGTCGCCGGCATCCGCCTGGCCGCGGTGCTCACCGCCGTCGCCGTGTCGCGGGCCTTCATCCGGCAGACGCTGAGCACCTGGCAACTCGACGGATCCGCGGACGCCGCCGAGTTGGTGGCCTCGGAGCTGGTGACCAACGCGGTCAAGAGCACCGGCACGACCGGCGCCGCCGCCGAGGCCCCCAACCCCCGTGACATCAGGGCCGATCACCTCATCGGCGTGCAGCTCCGCCTCCAGGACGACAGCCTGTTCGTCGAGGTCTGGGACCGCGGCGACGGAGCCCCGGTCATCCCGGAGCAGAGCCTCACCGCCGAGGGCGGCCGGGGACTCTTCCTCGTGGACGCGCTGGCCAGTTGCTGGGACACCTACCATCCCGAGGTCGGCGGCAAAATCGTCTGGGCCCAGCTGTCCCTGACCGACCCGGTGAGACCCTCGGCCCTGGCGACCAGCCTCCCGAAGTCCGCCCCCGGCACCCTCGGCCCCGTGCCCGGCGGAATCCTGCACCTGTCCGACCTGGCCCTGATGCAGCGCCTCCTCGACGGCCTCCGCCTCCCGGTCCGGCGCGATCCGGAGGCGGTAGCCGTCTGAGCAACGGCAACGCGCTCAGCCGCCCGGGCTTCGACGGGGCCGGTGCCCGGTGGGCCGTCCGCTGTCGCGGTGTTCAGAGGTGCCTCCCTGACACGCCAGCTTCCGCCCGCTCCTCGGTTCGGCTCCGCCGGGTGCGCCAGCTCCATGCTGTGTGCCCGACGAGAGCGACAGCGGAAACGATTGCAGCAACACGCGTGGCGTTCCAGGTCATGGAGAACGTCATGCCTTGCCTGTCAGCCTCGGTGCTCAATCGCTGAGTGGCCTCGAAGAAGGCGATCAATGGAATCAGCAGGCGGAACAGGAGACCGCCTACTCCGGGTGTTCGCGCTACGTTCCCCACGAGTCCCACAGGCGCACCCAACACGAGCGCCGCTGTCCCCCATACGAGAATCTTCCCCTCGCTGGAGGCGCCGGCTTCCATTCCAGCTGGAACGGAGGTAGCAGATTCCATTCCAGCCGGAATGGTGGGATTCATATCCTTGAAGAGATAGTAGGCGACCACGCCGATAGTCAATCCTAACGACGACAGCAGCACTGATTCGATTTTGGACGACCGGAAATATCCCACCAGGAATGCATAACCCGCCCAAGGCCAGCCACTGGAAAAAATAATGCTCAGGGCGGCGCAAACGGGATTGTCCCATTCCCCGGTAACGGGGCCCACCAGGCCAAGCAGCAAACCCGCCCCGAGAGACGCAGCGACCGGCACAACGCGACCGAAAGTCAGGCGTATGATTTCCGTTCCTCGTTTCCCGTTCAGCGAGTAGGTCAGAGCTGGGCTCGGCGCCACGCCCGCGACGCACTGCGCGCCTGGCGGGTCGACGACGAGCGCATTGACACAACCGAGCTGGCCGTCAGCGAACTGGTGTCCGACGCCGTCCGGCACGTCACCGATACGTTTCCCGAGTCGCCCTTGACCCGCGTAGTCCTCACCCTGCGCATGGAGTGCGCACGGCTGATCGTGGAAGTGGCAGACGCGAGCGATCGCCTGTCATTGATTTCCGACGAGCTCGCCGATGCCTCCGAGGGTGGCCGGGGACTGTACATCGTCCAGGCCATCTCGAAGGAGTGGGGATCCTACCCGCCCGCCGACGGGCGGCAAAGTCGTCTGGTGCGTCATCGCGCTGGCATGAGGGGATGCCGCAACGTCGGCGATCAGCAGTCCTCCCCTGACTCAGAAAAATCCCGGCACCAAACCGTCCGGAGTGCCGACGAGAGTGGCGCGGTCGAGCAGGATGTTGTTGTTCTCGCAGCTGGTCTCCGGTAGCAGGACGCAGGCGTGGCACGCGGCCAAGTTGAGACTGTCGGCCCCGCTCGCCTCGGACTCCATGCACAAGGGGTCGTTCGAGCACCACGCGGCCCGTCGGAGAGCGGCGCGCAGGGTCCTGTCGAGACGGCTCGGTTCGCCCTGGGCAACGATGCCGCCGAGGCTGCCGGCGGAGTCGCTGGTGGCGGTGTATATGAGGATGCCCGCCATGTCGTCGTCCGCGTAGAGACGCTCACGGATCGATGCCGAGGGATAACCGCCGTCCAGGCTCCACTCGTTGATCAATACGTGTGCGAGGGCGTGGAGCAGCAAATAGCGCGGGGTGGCGGGGGAGGGGGGCACAGGATTGCCCGATGCCCCCGCGCGCTCACGCAGGAGCTTCTCGTGGTTCGCGCGTATTCGACGGGCGCGAGCCACTGGGCCTGGTTGCGCCTCCCACGTTCGGAGTCGTTCCCCGTCGATGCGGAGGAACACGCCCTCGCCGCTCACTTCGATCGCGGGCAGCCAGGTAGGTTTCCCGGTGGTGATCGGCGCTCTGCGGACCGGCGTGTCCGCAGGGCTGGGCTCTTCCACCCGAGTGAACGCTTGCAGGGCACGTACCTCGCGCAGCCGCTTGACCAGCATCACCTGCTCGATCCCGTGTGACGCGGTCAGCGAGTGAACTGATTCCTCGGGGGGCTCGCAGACGAACTCCTGGTCGATCGCGTCATGGCGTTCCGGGTGGGGTACGCGGAGGCTGCTGTACTCGTCCCGGTAGAGCCTGTCGCGCCACCCCTCCGCTGCCTGGTCGGGCCTGGACGTATCCGCGGCGTTCTCCACCGCGCGCAACTGCTCGAAGAGGTCGAGGACCTGGTCGGGGCTGTACTCGGGGTGATGGACGAGGATTTTCTCGACCTCGAGGTACTCACGGACGAACTCGGAGGATCTCTCCCTCAGCTTCTCGTAAAGGGGGGCGACGAGTTTGGTGAGCCCCTCGCTCCACGGAGGTATGGACAGCGCCGAGTGCATGACGGGAAACCAGACCGAGGACGAGCCTCGTTGGAGTGTGCGCGGCAGCTCCTGGCAGTCCTCGGCGGGCGCGTTCTTGAGCCACGGGCGTCGGCCGCTGCAGCCGATGCCGAGATCCTTGAGCGCCTGACGTCGGAAGGACCCCTCCATGGAGACCTCGTCCGCCCCGCAGCTGCAACTGATGAGCACGGCACGCAGCGACGCCGTCGAGCCGTCGGCACGGAACCGCAACTCGCCGCCACAAGAACCCGTCGTGGTTCGCTGAGTACCGCGGTGTACCCACTTCCAATAGGGAAAGTCCTCCAGGTGGCCGTGCGCGCAGGCCATCACGAAGCGTGAGGGTACAAGGTCCTCCTGACAGGAAGAACACTCTGCTTTTCCGGCCGGCGAGTTGAACAGGCGGAACGGTTGCAGAGCCCGGCAGTTGGGGCAGGAGTACATCGTGGGAAAGCGGAACGCACGCACGCCGTCGGTTGCCCGACTCGGGTCGGGAGCCGGAGGCAGCCGGAAGCCCTTGACTCCGAGCTGCGCGGCCAAGCGTGGCTCCAGGACGAAGGGTGCCTCGGTGATGTCCCAGGAATCGATGCCGCGTACGAGGAAGGATTCGTTCTCAACAGCGATCATGGCGCCCACGCCGTAGGTGGTGATGAGTTGGGCGCGTCGGATCTCGCCGAGCCGCCGGGCGGTGTGGAGCGGGGCGGAGATGCGGCCTCGACCTCGCATGCGCGGTGGTGGTGGGGTCATGCTTTCAGCGCTCCTCGAAGTAGGTGGACGAGGCGTCGACGTCGCGCAGGCTCCAGAGGGTGGGCCAGCCCACGGCGGTCTCCGGGTCGTCGTCGTAGCCATTCAGCAGAGCGTGTGCCCGCATGCCGCGAGCGGCCTCGTAAACAAGGTTGGGGTGGGCCTCGGCTTCGACTCGCCACCACTCCACGAAATCGTCGAAGGCGCGTGTGGTGGCGGCGAGTTCCGATGGCTCGACGTGGGCGACTCGTTCCAGAACCGCGCTGCGGACGGTCCCGTTCAGGTCGTCGACGAAGTCCTCTATTCGCCCGGCCGCGTCGTTCTCACGTGCGGCGGACAGCATCAATCTGGCCAACGCCACGACCACCGCGTGCATGCCCCGGTCACGGGCACGTGCCGAGAAGGGGGTAACACTGGTGGACTCCACCTCCCGGTACAGAGCCGAGTGGAAATGCTGGAAATCCTCGTAGTGCGAACGGTCCCTCGAACGGGTGGAGTTGAGCATCACCGCTACAAATCCAGGATGTTGGCGACCGACCCGGCTCGTTGCCTGGATGTACTCGGCGGTGGTCTGCGGCTGACCCATGACCGCCATGAGTCCGAGCCGGTCCACGTCCACGCCGACCGAGATCATGTTGGTGGCGAGCAGTACGTCCAGGACATCGGCCATGGGAAGTTGGCGCTCCACCTCCTTGAGCCGTCTGGAGATGTCGCTGGCGTTCGCGCGACTGCTCAGTTCGGTGAGGCCGTCCACACGGCGCGCCTTCACTCCGTCGCGCACGGCGAGGTAGTCGAGACGCTCCTGAACGTCGTCGAGAACCTGCAACTCAGCTGCGGACAGCAACCGCAGACTGTTGAAGTAGCCGACCAATGTCCAGTAGGCATCCTTGACCTCCGGCGGCGCCCCGCAGTTCTGAGCCCGATGAAGCAGGGCGGCGTACGTGCGAATCAGCAGAGTGGACTGGCTGGTGCTGGAAGTCAGCAGCCCGACGTATCGACGGGCGGCCTTCCGCTCTCGCGGTGTCTCCACGGCGAACCAGGAGTCTCGTGAGTCCAATCCCGCAGGCGGGAACTGTTCCACGGTCCGCGCGAACAGACGCGAGCCCTGCTCATCCGCCCGGCGGATGGTCGCGGTCGACGCGATGATCTTCGGGCGTTGCGCGAGGGTGTCGACAGCGGTCTCGTACAGGCCGGTCAGCGTGCCCAACGGCCCTGAGATCAGGTGCAGTTCGTCCTGCACGACGAGTTCGGGGGGACCCGTGCCGTCATCCCTGTCCAGGTTGAACAGAGCGGCGGAAGCGGGTCGCCACGGCATGGACGCGAACTTGTCCACGGTGGCTATCACCAGAGTGGGGTGGGCACGGTAAACCGCCTCGTCCACCAGGTGAACCGGCAGACCTCGATTGAAGTCGCAGTCGCCGGCAGGGCAGTTGACGGTCATGCGTACGCGGTCGCGGTCGACGGCGTAGTCCTGCGGGGACAGTGCCTCCCCACACCACGGGCAGGCGCGCAACTGGACCGGGTTCTCCGTCTGGAGCGGCTTCAGCGGGTTGGACCGTAGCTCGCCCAGCTTCTGCGCCGCGATCGCGAGGGTATTGGGAGTGGCCGATCGGCCGACCCACATACCGATGGAGATCTCCTCGCCACCGAGAGACGACGGCTCACGGGCTCGTAGGCGTTCCATGGCGCAGATCAGCGAGGCGGCACGTTCGAACTGCTGAAGTGTCAAAAGCCGCAGGGTGTAGCGCATGAGCACGGTGACGCCTGCCCCGGAGTCCCTGTGGCGCAGGCGACGCAGGAAGGTCGTGAAAGCGATCAATCCGAGATACGCCTCGGTCTTGCCGCCTCCGGTGGGGAACCACAGCAGGTCCGCGGTGTCCCGATCCTCGTGCTCGGGATCGACGATGCCGGCCAGGCACAGCAGCATGAAGGAGATCTGGAACGGCCGCCATCTGCCGGCTCCGGTGTCGGGGAGCCCCGGCTTGCCCTTCTTGATCCAGGAGGTTCGGGCACGCTGATCGGCCATCGCGAGATTGGCGAGTTGGAATGCCCGGAGTATCTCCGGACGGTCGTGGTCCGCCAGCAGGTCCACGCCGCTGTTCATCCGGCGCAGCGCCCGACGGCAGCGCTCGATCTGTTCCGCCGCCACCGCCTCGTCCTCGGTGCCGGTAAGTGAGCTGCTCTGCTCCGTCAGGTCGCCGATCCAGGCTTCGTAAGCGACCAACAGACGGCGCAGTACGGCAACGGCGACCTCCGGAGGGGCTGTGCCGAGCCCTTCCATGGTGAGAGCACTGTCATCGATCTGGGGGTTGGAGTCCGTCAGTAGCACCTCGTGGGTGGGAACGAACTCGGTCCGCACTGAAGCGACCGCCGCGCGGCGTGTACGGACGGCTCCGACCGGCGGCGGTGTCCAGTCCCAACGCGCGGCGCACCCGTGCCCGGTCGCGAAGCTCGGTGCGTGGCGGTAGAGCATTCGACTCAACGCCTGTTCGGGGTCCACCGCACCCAACACCGCCGGTCGCTCGACGAATACCGCTCGATCGCCGTCCTCGGCGGTGACCTCCAACACCGGCTGGTAGAAGCAGTGCGCGTCCCGTAGGTCGAACCTGCCCACTTCGAGGCTGTTGACGACCGTGGCCGTCACCGTCACCGTTCCCTCGGGGTCTGAAGCCGGCCGTACCAGCACTCGCAATTCGAGCCCGGGGTGCAACTCGAACGGATTGTGCATGCGTGGCGTGGCGACATCCACGACGAGGGGCTCAAGTCGGAGCGTGACATGGCGCCAGTGTTCCTGCTGGGCCTTGGTGCTGCGGGCCTCTGTGCGCTTGGCCGATACGGGATTCCCGTCGGGGTCCTCGGGCGTGTAGACGGCGGCTCGGACAGTGAACCGGATGCGGGAGGTGATGCCCGGATCCACGGCGAAGGTCAGCCCGATCGACGAGGGCATCCGCGCGTTCGCCAAGGAGACGCCCAGGTCCATGGCCGGCTCCTCGCCGTCCCCCCGGGCGGCAAGCGGTGCCGCGTCCAGTCCGTCCCGCTCCACTTCCAGATCAGTTGGCTCCACCCGCACGTCCTGTGGTCGCGAACGCGGGAAAAGCACGCCGACCGGATACATCGTGATCGGTGCGTCGACCTTGAGCACCTCGCCGGCGCCACCCACCGGGCCGAGGAGATCGCTCCTCAGCGCGTCGAGAAGGGAATCGCTCACTCCGTAGTGGGCCTGGTGGTCGGGCTTGCTCACGCTTCGTCCCCTTCGATGCCGTCGGCCTCCGACGACCGGTCGTGATACCACTGGAATCGTCCGAGTCCGCACAGGCGGGGGGCCAGCCAGACACCCTGAGCCCCTAGTCCCGCGTGTTCGCTCACCGCGCTGCTTCCCGCCACGCTCTCCACGCAGTCGACGCGCACGCCGGTGATCACCGGTGGCCACTTCTGCGCCTCGGTGTGGGCGCCCCGGTGCAACATCCGGGCAAGGTCGGTTCGGAACCGCTCGGAGACAACCGCGATGCGCTGTCCCCGGACAACGACCGCGTACGGCGGTGACTGGTCGGCAGCCACAGGTATGTCGTGGAGCAGAACCAGCTCCGCGGGGCAGCCGGACACGATGTCGGTGCGCAGGTGCGTCAACAACTTCGCGCAGTCCTCGTGAAGGTCTTCCGCGCCCGGCGGCTGCTCGTGCGACACATCGTCACCGAGCATCTCGATGCCGTTTCGGGCCCAACTGCTCCTGCCGCCGAGATACCAGCGGTCGAGACGCTTGTCCTTGCGCAGTTGCCAGGTGGCGGGTGCGTCCAGAACGTAGAGATCGTCGCGGGCACGGGTCATCGCGACGTAGAGCAGACGTGCCTCCGCGGCGGGGTCGTAGTCATACTTCTTCTTCTCCACACGTCGGGGCTCTTTGAGGACCCTGGGCTCCACGACCAGCACCCGGTCGAACTCGAGGCCCTTCGCGCGGTGCACGGTCGATACGACGAGCGAGGACGGGTGGGCGGCGGCAAGCTCGTCCGGAAGTCGGTGCTCGGCGAGTGCTCGGTGAAACGCCGCTATGTCCACGGTGCCACCAACGCCACGAGCGACCTTGCGTACCGACCGCCACAGGGATTCGGGGGTGCTGTCCACCGGCAACTCGATGTCGGCCAGCAGCTCACAGAATCGCTCCTGCGTGAGCGTGGACGCGGCGGTCGAGGCCAAGAGTTCCGCGATCCACGACGGCGCCGAGCGATCGCGGGCGGAACGTTGCAGCGTGTGCGGTACATCGGCGTCGGCGAGCTGCCCGGACAGGGCCAGTGCCTGTCCGTTGTCCCTGCAGAGTATGGCGGTCGAGTCGGGGTAGTCCCGCAGCGCGCTCAGGACAAACTCGGTCTCGAGGCTGCCGAAGTTCGGAGCGGTCAGCAGCAGCGAGCGCAGATCTCCGTGAATCCGCTCCGCTTCCTTGGCGGCCTCGGTCGGATCGCGGGGGAGGCGCTGCAGCTCGGCGCCGAACGGCAGAGCCACTCGGACAGCCTCCGTCCGTGCACGGAAGTTGTCGCCGAGATGCAGCGTGATCAGGTCCTCGCTGAAGGTGGCGCGCACCCAGTCCAGGAAGCGGTTGGTCTCCTCGGCGCGCTCCTGGGCGTCCGAGACCTGGAATCCGTAGACGGCCTGCGCCGAGTCGCCGACGACGGTGAAGCCGCAGTTGTCCTGGAAGCGATCGAGCAGCGACTCGACCATGTCGCGACGAACGCCGACGAGGTCCTGCACCTCATCGATCACCACATGGGCAGGGGCGCCGTGCTCGCCGACCTCGACCGCACCCTGGTCGATCGCGTCGGTGGCCGCGATGATGCGCCGGTCGAAGGCGAGCGTTCCCCAGTCCGTGTCCGGGTAGGCGCGGCGCAGCAGCGCGGAAGCCCATCCGTCGAACGTCTGGGCCCGCACTCGCTGTGCTCCGGAGGCGTGTCGAGTGATCCGCTCCGTCAGTTCCCGCACCGCGGCTCGCGAGAAGCTGAGCACCAGGATCTCCCCGGCCTCCAGTTGCTCCCGCTCCACCAGGGCGTCGAGCCTCCTGACCAGCGTGTACGTCTTGCCCGCACCGGCACCCGCCGTGACCAGTACACGAGCATCCCAGGACTGGTCCACCACAGCCTGCTGCTCTGCGGTGAGCCGGTGATCCTCCAGCATCGGCGACGTCATCCCTGCTCCCCCCACAGGTATTCGAACTCGGTGAACGCGAGCTTCTCGCCGTAGTTGGTGATGTTGTCGCGCACGTTGAGGATCAGGCAGGTCTCCTCGCCGCCGTTCTTCGGACCGCGCAGGCCGCGCCCGATCATCTGCTGGTAGATGTTCGGGCTGTAGGTCGGTCGGGCCACGACGACGGCGCGCGTCGCGGGCGCGTCGAACCCCTGGGAGAGCACGTTGTAGTTGGTGATCACCTGGACCTTCCCCTTCCGGAAGGCGTCGATGCGATGACGTCGTTCCGCCATGGGAGTGTTCGCATCGATCGCCGCGGCGCTGACGCCGCGGTCGCCGAGCTTCGCGGCGAGGAATTTGGCGTGGGCCACCGAAGTGGCGAAGACCAGGACCGGCCAGTCGGACGGCATCGCCACGATCTCGTCGACTATGCGCTGGTTGCGGTCGTGATCGTCGGCCAGTCGCTGCTCCGCGCCCTTGGGAAGTGTCGCGAAGATCTCGGACCTCTTCAGCTCGTCCGCGTTGAGGGAGATGGTGCCGCCGGCGAGCTCGCGGTGCCTCACCTGGGCGAGGACTCCGAGGTGCTGGAGCTGCTTGATGGCATCGGCCAGATCGCCGTCGAACACACCGGTGTCCAGACGGCGTCCGAAGCGTTGGACCAACCGCCGGGTCAGTTCCTCGTCCTTTCGGTACGGAGTCGCGGTGAGCCCGACGAGGTGGCGGCTCGTGCGCTGATGAGTCAGATCGAGGAGTTCGAGCAGCCGTGTGTATCGCGGCGAGATCGCGGTGTGCGCCTCGTCGACGACGACCAGCGCCGCACTCTTCCGCAGCCAGGCGTAGTCGTGGGTGTCCAGGCACTCATTGAGCTTGGCGTCGGTGGCCACCACGAGATGCGGACGTCCGTCCACCGGAGTTGCCGAGTTCCCGGACCACAGTCGACTGATCACCAGCGGGAGTTCGGGCCCGACTTTCGACCAGACGAACTTCCAACTCTGCACCGCCTGCTCGCACAACTCCTCGGTCTGCGCGATCCAGAGGACCGGACCGGGGTTTTCGCTGCGGTCACGGATCCAACGGATCACGCCCTCGGCGGTCACCCGGGTCTTGCCCCCGCCCGTGGGCAGACTCAGCATGCCGCGCTGAGGCGTCGGACTGTCGAGCAGCGCGAACAACGCCTGCGCCAACTGCTCCTGGTACGCGTGCAGGGACGGGAATTCCGACGGACCGTCCACTTCGAACCTGGCATCCGGCGCGGGAACTCGCGATCCGGCGAACGAGTCGGGAAACCCCAGATCGGTGACGAACCTGAGTGCCTTCTCGTTGCCGTTGAAGGAACTGGGGGCCAGGCCGGGGAACTCCAACGCGAGATCACGGGCGTGTTCTCGAAGAATGCCGTCGTCGTGGGCGTTGAAAGCCATTTCCGCGATACGGCGCGCGTCCGGATCGCCCTCCCGCTCGTTCAGCTCGCTTTCCATGAGTCCCGGTGGCAGACCGCGGCGAAGTGCTTCGGCACCGATCAGGAGCGCGATCTTGTCGATGACGCTCTCACTCTCGCGCACCGCACGCAGCCGCGACTGGAGCTGCTGACCCTGCTCCTGGCGTTCCTGCAGCTCAAGCGCCTGGCGACACCCGGCCGGGCCGAAGTCCCACTTGAACTCCTTGTCCGCCGCCTTCAGTACGTCCATGCGGTCGAGGGAGTCGAGCACGTACAGCGTGCTTGCCTTCCGTGCGGCCTTCAGCGGCTTTGACGTAGCGCCCATGGGCGTCCGTACGATCTGTTCGAGCTCCGAGCACCGCTGAATCCGAATGTTGTTGCCGGTTTTGCCTACTCGTGCACGGACGGCGGTGAACTCGTCGAACAGGGGCACAGCCGGACCGCTCTTGACCGAGCGGATCTCCTTGCTGATCACATCCCCGACCCTGAGCATGCCCCATTCCTCGATCATCGCTTTCACGGTTGCCGCGTCCGACTTGTCGGCGACCAGAAGCGCGGGCAACTGCTCCCGGATCAGTTCGTTGTATTCGGTCTCCGTCGTGGCGACGGCAATGTCGGCATCGGGCCGGGCATCCCAGACATTCCCCACGCGGCAGCGGGTGCCGACTCCATCCGGAAAGACGAAACCGACGCGCATCAGGAGCGCGTAGGCGCGGCCGACGAAGGCGTCCTCCTCGCTTGTGAGAACCCGATCGAGCAACTTTCCCCACCGTGCGGCCGGTACTTCGTCAGGAGTGGTCGGAAGCCTCAGCCGGCGCGCGACCTCCGGCCCGATCTCGGCAACCGGCAGGACGGTCGCGTACTGCTTGAGCTGGGGGCCGACAGCCTCGGACAGACGAGTGAGTCCGAGCGACGTCCGTACCAGACCGTACCTGCGGATCATCCAGAGCAGCGGGGAGTCGACTGCCTGGCGGGTGCTGGTCTGCGACCCGTACTGGAGGTTCCAGTTCTGCACGATGCCGTTGTCCGGGAGCTGCGAGACGAACGCGGCGCGTCCGTCCTGGGACAGCTCCTGGAGCAGGTGCAGCGGACCGGCAGTCGGGGAACCCTCGACCGACAGGCGGCTGATACTTGGTCGCGGTGCGTTGGCTGGCAGGCTGCGCAGGTACTCGTTGTGCATTGCCTCCCGATACTTCTCGAACCACGTCTCGCGGTCGGGGCGATGCCCTGGCGTCGGACGTGCATGCAGGCCGAGGTCGCGGAAGACCAACTGGTCGCTGTCGTGGAAGTCGAGGTCCACCGCGATCGTTGTGTCACGACTGCCGTCACCGGGGACGACCGGGCCCGGGAGCAGACAGTCCCGCATGGGGCGGAAGCGTCCGTCGAGGGTGCGGACATGGAGGGAGTGAAGGGGGTTGCGAATTTTCTGCCGGATGCGTTCCACCTGAGTGCTGCCACCCGCGCTGCGCAGGAGTACCCAGAAGTTTGTCCAGGCCTGGCTGCCGTAGTGGTCGAAGCCCTGGTCGAGCACCCCCTCGAAGCGTCCCTGGGCATCTGCCACTCGGATGCCGATGGCGTGCAGGTGGCGTGCCATTTCAGGGAGATCGGAGATACGCCGATCCACGTAGACCATGTCGTCCCGCAAGGTGTCGGACGAGGTCCGGTGGAAGATCTCGCCGGCGACGGGGGCTACCATCCCGTGTTCCTCGGTGAGAACGATCCTGGCCTTGCGGGCCTCGGCCGTCATGTCGGAATCGCCGCCGCGATTTCCGGCTTGGTCCTTCAGGACCATTGAGGCGAGGATCTCGATGGCATGGCGGGATGCCTCAGGTGTGCCGTCGGCCACCAGCGCTTCCAGCCAGGTTCGAACACCCTCCGGCTTCTTTCCGGCGGCTTCGAGAATGTGGTTCATTTTGCCCCTGCGCAGCCCGCTGTCGGCACCGTCGACAGAGGAGTGAACCCAATTGATCGGCCGGCCCGGATAATCGGACCAGATCCGGAGCCAGTCCTTCTCCAAACCGGCCGGTGCGACGAGCAGATCCTTGGGTATCTGCAGGTCGCCGTTCTGGTCCGGGAGGGAGCGGCTCTGTGCCGCCATCATCCAGACCTGCCGCACGAGGTAGAGGTCTGCCCAGTTGAGGTATTCCTTGGTACGCCCGGGGAGCAAGGGCAGGTAAGCGGCGGGATCTTCGGCGGGTGAGAGCTGGGGAAGGGTCTCGATGATCAGCTGAGCCGCTCTGCGCAGCAGCTCCATGTTGAACGCGCTGCCGTCGAGAAGGTGCTGACGGTCCTCGTTCGTCTTCCACGGTGCGTTGAGGATGCCGGTAAGTGACACTTCGTACTTGGTGGGGAAGAAGGCCCAGAACTCTCCCTTTCCGACGGGCACCGTGTGGAGGCCGTTGCGGACGGTGTATTCCGGAACTGCCCAGGAAAGGTCGATGACAGCTCGGTCATGGAGTTCGCCGGCGCCTTCGCGGACATCGGCGGTCGGAGAGTGCGCCACCGAGTAGACCTTCCATTCCTCAACGGTGGGCTTGGCGCCGCGTGCCACTTCTCTGAGGGTTCGGTGGACGCCCTTGATCTCGACCGAGATGTCCCGACGGACCGGGGGAAGACTGCGGTGATCCAGCAGCAGTACCTGACCGACGTGCGAGGAGAAAAGCTGGAACCGGGATGGGAAGGGCTCAACCGCCCGCCCGTCGGTGTCCCGGTGACCGCTGATGTCGTGGCCGAGGCGGTCGGCGGCTCCTCGTAGCAACGGAAGGCGGACAACCGTGGTGGCCCAACGAAGCAGGTTGTCGAGCACCGAGTCGTCCGCACGTTCCAGTTCCACGTCGAGCGGGCGGGCCATTCGCAGGACGGGGGCATCCATGCCGAGGTCGCCGCTCACACCGAGTGCTTGCCTGATCTCGCCGGCGGACCAGTCCCGGTCGAAACCGAAACTCCCACTGCTACTGAAGAACTGGGGCGCGTCACTGACGGACAGCACCGACTTCACACCGACACCGAAACGACCGATCTGGCCACCGCGCTTGCGCGAGACACTCATGCGCAGGATCGTTTCGGCGCCCTCGGCGGTCACCGGGGATCCCTCGTTGGCACAGTAGAGGTGGGTGTCGGTCAGGACGACGTGGAGTTTCCCGCCGGGGGCTGCCGCGATTTCGTCAGCGGCGTTCTGGACGAGCTCGAACAACTGGCGGTCCCCGTAACCACCCTGGGTGATGCGACGCTCGCCGTTCGCGTGCTCCTGCACAAGTCCGGGGTCGACCCGGTAGGTCTCCAGGACAACGGCCGATTGCCGCAGCACGGTTGCGATAACGGGGGAGACAGAGGCGTCGACGAACTGCGGGCCGCTCATAAGGACCTGTTTCTGGGCGAGGACTACTGGGGCTGAGAAGGGGAGAACGGGCCGTCGCCGGCGCATGCGAGAGCACGACGACGGCCCGATGAACGCAGGGCTGTGGTTGTTACGCGCCGAGGGCGCCGGATCTCATCCGAGCAGGATGACGACGACGATCGTCTCGGGCTGCCGCCTCCTGTCCTTGGCGCGGCTCACGGCGATGCGAGGACCACGAGGCGGGCCCACCAGCGACGGACGGGAGTCGTCGCGCTTACGTCCGGCGGAAATGACGGGGCGGCGCGGAGGAACGGCGGCCGAGGACGCCTGAGCGTCGTTCGCGTTCCTTTCGGCCACCTTGCGCCCGTAGAGCACCTGCGAGAACGTCAACCCCCTGTCGTCCCGGAAGGTCTCACGCGCCTCCTGGCTCTTGAGGCTGTCGTGCTCCGCGGCAATCCGGACAAAGTACGCCTCGTTCTCGTCCAACTCAATTCCCCTTGTCTGCCCGCTGATAAATCTGTGGCAAGAGCCCCGATCTTCGGGTGCTCCTGCCTTGTGTACCGGTGATTCCCTGCTTGAGGGCAGAGTTTTCCCCCAGTGCCCGGACGGCTTTGACAGGGCCATTAAAAACGCAGCTGATGGCCCGTCAGTGACGACGTTACAGCAAGTGGCGTTAATACGATAGTCGGTTGGAAGATTCGGATCGATTGTTGGAACGGGTGAGGTTAAATGGGGACAAAGAGGGATCTTGTGCAGTGCCTGCTGGCGCAACCTCGCGGCTGTCATGTCAACGTACATTTGACGCCGACCAGCACGTCAAGTGAAGCTGGTGGCAAGAGCGTTGGGGAGACGTTCATCACGAGGCAAAGGAGCGTCCCAGATGCAGGACGGCGAAGACTTCGGCCCCTGGCTGGCCAGACAGTTGCAACGGCAGGGCGTGAGTCAGGCGGACTTCGCCAGGCGGCTCGGTCTGACACGCGCCGCTGTCTCCGCCTGGATCACCGGCCGCGCGACACCTCGAGCGGAGCTCTTCCCCGACATCGCCGCGGAGTTGGGCGCCGATGTCAGCACACTCCATCACAGGGACACAGATGCTGTCAGCGCTTTGCCGATTCAGTGGTACCACCGTCCCGCGCACAGCGACGGGGGACGGGAGTACGGCAACGCGGCGGCCTTCGCGTTCGATGCCAACCTGGCCGTGCTCGCCCGCGAGGTCACCCAGAACAGCCTGGACGAGCGGCTGGACACCCGACACCCTGTCCGCGTGCGGTTCACGCTGCACGAGCTGACGGGCGAACACCTCAGGTCGTTTCTGGCAGCGTTGAGGTGGAACGAGATCGAGCCGCACTACGACGTGGCCGCGCGATCCCAGCAGAAGGCCGGTCGTGTCCTGGCCGAGGGCCTGAGGGCACTGCGCGACGACTCCCCCCTGCTGCTGCTCCGAGTCGAGGACTACAACGCCTCGGGTCTCACCGGCCCGGAGTACGAGGACGGGCGGTTCTCCGCTGTCGTCCGCCGACAACTCGACAGTCACAAGACCAGCGACCGCGCGGGCGGCTCGTACGGTCTGGGCAAGGCCACACTCTGGGCCGCGAGCCGGCTCGGTCTGGTGCTGATCAACAGCACCCTCTCGGAGAGTCATGAGGGCCGCACGGGCGGCCGTGTCGTCGGGCGTCTCGATCTGCCCTGGCGCAGTGTCGACGGAGTCGCGTACGCCGGACCGGCTTGGCTGGGCGAGCCGGACACCGAGAAGGAGCATGAAGGTGTCTCGCGTTCATGGTGGGCGGACGAGAAGACGGTCGCGGACCTCTACCTCGATCGTGAGAACGACGAGCCCGGGACCTCGTTCCTGGTTGTCGGAGCACACAACGCGGCCGACGCGGGCGCCACTTTGAGGGAGACCCACGACGGTCTGATCGCCGCGCTGGCCGACAACTTCTGGGCCGCGATGATCGGGAGCGACTCCACCCGGGCGCTCCTGGAAGCGTCCGTGTGCTCCCTGCAAAATGGCGAGACATTCATAGCCGAGCAGCGCGTCGATCCACGCGACCGTCATCCCGCGCTGTCGGCGGCTCTCCGCGCTCACCTGGATGGGGGGACGACGGACGAACTCACGGCCACCGACCAGGTCGCCGCGACCGAGGTGACGCTCACGGTGCCACCACTTCGCTCCGCCGGGAGCAAGGCAAAGGGCGTTACCCATCGAGCCGTGCTCCTCGTAACTCCCGCTGCCGACGCCGATGAGGAGCACAGCCGCATCGTGTGTATGCGTGGCACCCGAATGACCGTCATGACCCGGCGACCTCGCCATCTGGGATTGGGCGCCGACCCGTTCCAGGCCGTTCTGCTCGCTGGCTTCGCCACCGGCCACGACGACGAGAGCGTTCGTGCCGCGGAGGCGTTCCTTCGTGCCGCCGAACCACCGGAACACGACCGTTGGGGTACTACGGAGGAACTCACCACGAGCTACCCCAATGCTTCGCGGCGGCTCACCGACTTCAACACCGCCATGGATACCGCCCTACGGGGCATCGTCGGTCGTCGTACGTTCCAGAAGGAATCGACGGGCCCGGAGCTGCTCCGGAACCTCTTGCGCCTGGACCTGCCCGCGGCCGGGGGTGGACGACGGACAGAAGGCCACCCGGTTGTGGAGCGCACTACTGGCCGGGTCGACTCTTCCGGGGCCTGGTTGCTCGAAGTGACTCTGAAGGTGCCCCAGCGCGAGGCCCCGTGGGAGGTCGTACCCGTCGCCAAGTTCGACGTACGGTCCGGAGGCCGGCCCACACTTCAGTGGGCGGAATTGTCGGCGAAGGAGAACTGCCGGGTAGCGGGCGGCACCATAGTCGTCACGCCCGAGGCCCGCTCGGCCACGTTCAGCGGACTCACCGCCATCTCCAGCCACCCCGTCTCCGGTGCCATGGCCGGTGTGATCGTGGACATCCAGCAGGCACGGGAGACCTCGGCATGAGCACTGTCTACCCCTACCCGACGCTCGTGGGGCAGATAGATGTCGGCGTTCGAAAGGCGAGCATCGACGGCAAGGCGCTGCAACTCGCCCTGATCTCCCAGCAGGAGCGTGTCGTAGCCCTCCACCAGGTGGAGCGGGACAACTGGCAGGAGGGCGTCCTGGAACTCGAGGTCGTACTTCCTCGGGCCGAACTCGCCGACGGTCCCTGGGCTTCGGTCGTCTGTGTCGCGATACTGACGGAAGGCGCCACGAACACCCGCGTCGTCAGCCGCCTCGAGCGGGCCCGAGACGACAGCCATTGGCGCGGTGAAGTACGTGTCCTGCGTTCCATGCACCTGGCGCGAGCCACTCTCGACGTAAGTGTCGTCGGAAGTTTCGGTGGTATCGACGGACGCATCATCGGGAACAGTGAGAAACCGTGGTTCATCGACTTCCTTGCACGGACCCCGGTCCGCCAGCGCGAGGTCGAGATCGTCGAGGTGGACTTCCGCGACGGTGAACGGGATTGGCTTCGCCCGTTCAAGGAAGCGCCCTGGGTCGTCGACACCTCCGGGGACATGCCGACAGTCCTTCTTAATACGTCTTTCGAAGGCGTCGCGGATCTTCTCGGGCAACCTCGCGGACCTCTGGAGAAGGCCGCGGCCGGCTTGGTCGCCGCCCAGATCGCGGGAGATGCTTGGACCGCGATGTTCCACTCGGCGATCGCCGACCTCGAGTTCGATGACGACGGTACGCCACGACTTCCTGGCAACTGGCGGGAGTCCGTGCTGCGAGCCATGCTTCCTGATGTCTTCCCCGGTCGCTCCCTCGCCGACGCGCTGCTCGATGCGCACAATCGCCGTACAGAGGGTCAGGGTTGGGCAGATCTCCAGCCGAAGATCCAGTACGCGGCGGCACGACGTGCCCTGGTACCGAAGAACCTCACCACCGCGATCCGGGCGGTCGCGCGCATCCAGGAAGGTGCAACCCGTTGAGAAGTTCTGGAGGCGCGGCGATCGATCGACTTGCGCTGCTCCCGACCGCTGTCGCCGCGAAGCACCTGACCGGCAGCGTGAGAGCCGGACAGGAGCAGCTGCCGGAGGTGGCGATTTTTCGGGCGAGCACACCGATCGAGGACCACTCCGTCCGCTGGGACGCGATACCCGTACGGGAGATCCTCGACGAGGCGATCCGCCGGTTCGGCGAATCGCGGACCGGCGCGGACGCGTGGCTGGCACCTCGACTCCACGCGACGTTGCGGATGACACGCGGCGAGGCGGCCCGTCCGGAGATTTGGAACTTTCTCGCTCTCGCCATCGCTCCGGACTACGTACTGTGGCGCCACCTCAGCACGGCGGAGGGGACGGACGGCGCGCCGAAGAAGGTCAACACTGCCCGCTTTTCAGGACCCCACTACAGCCAGGCGTTCGCCCGCCTCTGGTGGGCCGCCGAGATGTTTCGCGACGGGACCGACTACCGCGCCGCGGAGATCGCGTGCGGAAACCAGGACATGCTCAACACCGCGCTGCGTCTGGACGCCATAGATCACCGGCCGACCGCCGTGGCGATGGTGCGGGTTCTGCAGGAACTGACCGAGTCGGGGGCGTCACGACTCGGTGACCGGGTCAACGCCCTTTGCACGGCCGTGAATGTCGCGGGTAGCACCATCCTGTACGACGTGATAGCCCCGGACGACCTGCCGGGTCGGGACGCTCTGCACCAGTGGATCGACGAGGCGGAGACCGCCCCGGCTGTTCCGTGGGACCGTCTTCCCGACGGCCCCGACGACGGAACCGCTCGCCGCTCGTCGGTGGAGCGCCTTACGAGGATGTTCAGGGAATTCAGCGAGCAGGCCCCGTTGCGCGACAGGCGGCGGGGTGTGCTCGATCAGATCGACGCCTGAGTCAGTTCAGCCGCGAGGCGGTCAGAGCGTCGGGGATTCTGGGGGACTTGGGACCAGGATGGGGGGTTCCCAGGTCTCCAGTCTCTTGAGGGCTGCCTTCACATCTTCTTCGCCGAGGTCGAGGGCTGCCGCGAGGACGTGTATCCCGAGACGCGGCGGAATCGCGTTGCCGATCTGCTGGGATATGGCTCTGCCGGACCAGGGATAGTTGGCGGGGAAGGTCTGTAGCAGGCCCGCCTCGTGGTCCTCGATCCGTGTCCAGTCGTCCTTGCCGCGTGACTTCATATCGGTACGGAACACTCTGTTCCGAGAGATCTTCCCCGTTACCGTGAAGGCCGGTTCTTCGTGCGTGCGCCGGCCACGAGCCTTGGGGTCTCCGCCGCTGCCGTAATTCGACACCACCTCGAACGGAGCCTGTCGCCCAAGCACCTGGCCCATGGTCACCCAGGGCTCCAGCTCGTCTTCAATGACGCTGAGTTGTGCTTTCCCGTGCTTGTGGAAGCGATGGTGGGTCGGCTTGGGAAGCCGCACGCCGCTGCCCGAGACTGAGTTCGCGTCCTTGAGGCGAGCTATCAGAATGGCGCGACGGCGAGTCTGTGGCACACCGAATTCCTCGGTGTGCAGGACTTCGCAGCGAGCGACATATCCGCGCGCCTCCAAGATCTTTTTGTACTCTTTCCAGACCGGCAGTACGGCTGGAACCTGTTCGAGAACGATGGTTTCGTAGGGGTGTTCGAGCTTGATCGCATCGAGTGCCCAGCGCAGCGGCTCGAGCACCAGCCCCGTTCGTTCGTCGCTGAGTCCTGCGAGCAGCGACCCGATTTCTTCGCCTCCGGCCATACGCCTCGCGAGGGTGAGAACCTGATCCAAGGCGCGGCGCCCGGCTCCGTTGCCCGCGACGGTGAACGTCTGACAGGGCGGCCCACCCACGAGTATTCGAGCGTCCTGGAAATGGCCGGGCCCTCGGTGCCGTACGTCGCACTGCTCGGTCTCGAGATCCGCAGCGCGTCGGGTGGCACAGGCGTCGGCATCGAACTCGATGCCGATCACCGGTATGAGCAGCGCGGTTGCGGCCATGTCCAGTCCACCCGGCCCGGCAAACAGGTCAATGATCTTGGACGGGTACATGTGGTGATCCTAGCCGGCCGGACAGGGCGCTGGCGACGGCCCTGCCCACAGCCTCGGCCAGTGGTGGAGGCATGGCGTGGCCGATCTGCCGATACGCAGCGGTCTTGCGTCCCTCGATGATCCAGTCCTCGGGGATGCACTGGATCATCGCGGCTTGCCGGACTGTGAGCTTGGGGACCGCGTCCGCTGGAAAGTCGGCGTTCGGAAGCTCATTTGCGAGGCTGTTGCCGTCGACTCCCAGGGCGGCCCACGCCCGCTTGCTTCCGGTCGGCCCGAGATCCCCGCCGCCCCGGTGGTCCGAGCCACCGACCAGGGCCGGGCCGATCCGGTCGGCCTGCTTGGCCCAACGCTCCGCTCCCGGCCACCCGTGGGCGGCCATGGAGGCGCCGAGCGTCTCGCCCACGGTCGGTGCGGGGCGGTCGCTCGGCTCGGGCCAGGAAAAGGCGGCATGGAAAGGCTCGGCCAGCGCTATCAGAAAGCCGCTCTTTCGGTTCTGGGGAACTCCGAATTCGGAAGCGTTGAGTACCTTCCAGTACGCGGTGTAACCGGCGTGCGCGAGTTCCTTCGTTATCCACGAACGATCCTCGGCGTACTCGTCCTTCTCGACCAGGGCCGGCACGTTCTCCAGCAGAAGGGCCTTTGGGCGGACGGAGGTCAGGAGCCATATGGCGGCCCGCAGGAGATTGCGTTCGGGGTCGTCCTCGGTGGGGCCCACGGCCGCCGCGGCCTTGACCCGAGGAAGACCACCGCTGAGCAGATCTACGTCGTAGGTCTCCGGGTGCTCGGCCGGATCGAAATCGACGACGTCCAGGCACCGTACGTCCCAGTGAGGCCGGTTCCGGATGACGGTCTTGCAGGCGACGTCCTTGCTGTCGATCAGCATCACCGGATCGAAGCCCGCACGCTCCAGGCCGAGGGCCTGAGCGCCCGCCCCGGAACAGATCTCCAGCGACGAGAATCTACGCGCTGCCACGCCCCACCTCCCCCAGTTCGTCGGCGGCGGCGTCGCACTCGCTCGACGTCACCCCCCTGGGCCAAGGTTAGTGCCGAGTCTCCGAAACCCCTGAAGGACGCTGCTGGGCACGGACGGCGTCGCCCACGCTGCGCGCGACCTCTTCCGCCGTCTCGTGCTCCCAGAACCGCAGCACCGTTGTGCCGGCGGCTCTCAGGTGCTCGGTCGTCTCCAGGTCCCGAGCCATGTTGCGGTCCAATTTGGCCCGCCACCATTCGGCATTGGCCTTGGGACTGGTCGCATGCACGGGGCAACCGTGCCAGAAGCAGCCGTCGAGGAAGACCGCTATGCGCGGGCCGCGGAAGAGTATGTCGATGGTCCGTCGTGGCATCCCGGGCACCGGTGTGTTCACCCGGTAGCGCAGCCCCCAGCTGTGCAAGAGGCGGCGTACGGCGACCTCCTGGGCGGTGTCGCGCGAGGCCTGGCGGCTCATCCGCGCTGCGACGGAGGGGGAGGAGGCGGTCGGGGACATGTGTCCCAGTATCCTCCATGATCTTCGACAGGAGAGATCCGCCGGTCGCTACTCGCCCTGGGCTCGGGCTGCCACCCGGGCTCGGGGCGTCTCCGTCCTTGTCGAGGCGGAGGAATCCGGGCGCTACCCGTCGGTGCGGTCGGCGCGCCTGATCACGACGGACAATCGGCCCGGGTCTTGGGCCGACCATTGGCCGAAGCCGTCCGGATCGCGCAACTGGTAGGTGCCGTCGCTGCGGACGTCGGTGAGGGTCGCGTTCTTATGCGTGACCGGGTCGTGCACGAGGTCTCCGACCCACGGTCCGACGCGTTCGGTCATACCGCGGCCTCGCTTTTCAGCTCACCCCAGACGCGCTTGCCCTTGGATGTGGCTTTGGCGCCCCACCGCTGGGTCACCGCATCCAGCAGGGCGAGCCCGCGTCCGTGTTCGTCGTCCGCATCGGCCTTCTTGGGCACAGGCAGAGTGCGGGACGTGTCGGTGACGATGATGCGGACGCGCTGTTTGTCCGGCAGGGTGATCGACACTCGTACGAGCCCGCTGGCCGTGTGCTCGGCAGCGTTCGCTATGAGTTCGGTGACGACGAGAGCGCTGTAGTCGGTGAGATCGTCGAGCCCCTCCCGGCTCAGGGGCGGGAGGAAATTTGTCACCGTGTGGGGTAGGGACCACCGGAAATTCCTACTGTTCGGTGCTACCGAGGCGCATCGAATGGCTACTTTGGGTCAATGGCGGTGAACCAGGCTCTCACCAGGGCATTGAGCGAGGCGGGGATGACCCAGGCCGGACTGGCCGAGGTGGTGAACGACTACCTACGAGCCGGCGGCCATGAAGGAACCGTGAGCGACCGGACGGTCAGGCACTGGCTGACCGGGAAAACTGGCTGGCCTCACACTCGTCAGCGGGAGGCACTGAGGGCAGTATTCGGGTGTACCGCCGCGGAGTTGGGCTTCGCCCCGGCGGGCACAGGTGATCCCGCCGAAGAACTGGAGCAGCCAGTGAGGCGTCGCGACTTCCTTGCCGCCAGCACCGCTACAACCGCCGCGATCGTGGCGCCATTGGCCGCGACCGGCAGATCTACGGCTGTTGGCACTTCGGACGTGATCCGCCTTCGTAACGGCCTTGACGACCTGACGCAGCTCGACCAGGTCCGGGGCGGGCACGAGAGCCTGGAGCAGGCCGCGTTGGCGGGCGCCGTGCAGGCTCTTACCCTGCAGAAGTCGGTGGCCTCCCAGCGCATCCATCAGTCGACGCCCGGTATCTCGAACGGGCCCAACAACGACTCGACCGTGCGCTGTACCTCGCAGGCGTGGCCCAAGACCGAGTGACCGAGCTGCGGGTCTGGAACCTGTACGCGATGCTGGCCCGTCAACGAGGGAACTACGCGCAGGCCCTGGATGTCTCCCTGGCCGCGCAGAACAACGTCGCTGCGCAGGAGCCGGCAGGACCTGTGGCTGGCGATGTGGCTGGTGTTCGCGGGCCGCGCGGATGTCGGGAGGGCGCCGGGCAGGGTCGGCGAGGCCCACAGTAGTTGATCGAACGGATCGGTGAGGACTTGCACGTTCATGCCGTGCTTCTTGTGCTTCCCGAGTAGAACGGCCGGTCCGCAGCGATGCGTTCGATCGGCAGGAGCATGCCGTCCAGAAAGGCGAAAGCTTTCATAGATGCGGCGCGGACGGCATCGGCCAGAGTGCGGGCGGGGACGGCCCGGAGATCGACAGCCTCAATGACGTAGCGGTACGCGGTCGTGGTCCCGACGCCAATGCTGCGGCGAACTGGGCGTACATGGTTCCGTCCCGCCGATGCGTCAGTGTCCCGCGGTACATGGCATCACGCATGCAATTGCGCCCAGGACCTCCCAGCATGAATGCGGTTCCCGCTGATGGGATCCGGAGCCGCACTGGAATCGGCCAGTCCCCATTTACAACGGGCCATACAAGAGCGAAGGCGTACTCAGGTCCTTGCCCATGCCGTAACGTCATGAACCGGGGATCCATACGATACGGGGCATCCCGGGCCAACGCGCGGGACGGAAGGCTCGACACGCTTTCGTCCTGACTGCTGGAACGATGTCCCGCACGGATTTCCGGTGTCGGAAGACCGCTGCTCCGCCCAGTTCGCGTCGCACCGCAGAATGCGGGCGGCAGCGGACCCGATGCTACATGTCAGCAGGCTCTCTTCTTTGCCCGGCACGCTGGCTCCGCACGCGGGTGCGCGTTCAATGGCGACTGCTCCAGGTAAGACGTGAACGGCTCCGGACCGCACGCTGGACCGGAGGGATGAGGGTACTCCGAACACTGCCGCCACTGCTTTTCCGGATTCGTCGACCTGTATCAGCATTTGGGGGGAATTCTGTGAGCCGATTCTTTCGCGATGCCATGACTTCCGGGCGGGTGAAGTTTGTATTCTCCGCAATTCTGGTCGGCGTCCTGCTGTCGGGTGCGGCAATTGCCTCTGCATGTCCACCGGGTCACCGCCAGCCGCACCACCCCAAACCGACTCCGGTTGCCACCCGCTCCCCGCACCCGACCTCCATCCCCACCCCGGCAAAGAAACGCGTGCGTACCGAGGGGAGTGAGGACGTCGCGATCGGCTGGGACGAACGTCGCCATTTAGCGACGTTCACCGCCACTTGGAAAATCACGGCGCCTGCGGATTCCGCGTTCCTGACCTTGGCAAGAACGCGACTGGATCTGCATACGTCGTCTTCCATTGTTCTGCCGCATGAAGTGGGAATCTGCGTTGACGACGACTGCTCCCGGAGCTACTTCGTATTGCGGGCGACTGCATTCAATGTCGATCAAAAAAGTCCCGGCGATCCGGTCACCATCACCGCACGACGGGTTCTCCAGAAGAAAGTAACGCTACCATTGAAGGGGGGCTATTACGGCGACCGATTGATACCGATGCTAATAGCTCCGCAGAAAATGAGCGGCATAAATACCTACAAAGGATCTGCCGATGTCTTCGATGATCCGGAACGCTTCCCGCCAAAATTGCCTTGTCTTCCCTATGACGACTGGTCCGTCCGCATTAGCGTACCGAAGGGCGGCGATTGGCATTTCACTACCGTATACAAGAAGGCTCCTCAAAAGAAAGAATCCGAAGATGACTGGGATCACCGGCCGCCTTCGTCCCAGTCCCCCACGTCCGTGTTGTACGCCTTTCCCGACGCCGGCGGTTGCGCCACCTCAAGTTATGTCCGTTTATCTGTGCTGCACGACACCACGGTCAAGCCGTTGCTGTATCCTTCCAAACCCGTATGGCGCCGTGAGCTCGTATTCTTCCTTTTCTTGCTCGGCTGGGGAACGATCTTCTGGTCCGTAGCCAGGGCAATGAATGCCGCTCGCGGAGAGGGGACGGACAGTACCTCGCAGGCGAGCCCGTGGAAGAAAGGGGTGGTTTCGCTGGCTGCGGTGGTCGCCCCCTGCCTCCTCTATGTTCTCCACTACAGGTGGCATCCGGCGAAAGGGTCCACTGGCTTCGTGCTCGGGATGGTCATCGACCTCTTGGCCCTGGGCTTCCCATTGCTCCTGATCTGGCTTGAGGAGCGAAGGCGGTCCCGTGACGAGGCGGCGGCAAGGACGCGTTCCCGCAGGTGGCTCCCCAGTATGGCGGCAGCCAGTGCCGTGCTTCTTCTGTGGGCCGCTTCGAGCAACACGAGGTACATACCGTCGAACATCGCGTTCCAGCGGGGTGACGCTGCGAGTGCAGTGATCACAGGGCTGCTCGTGAATCTTTTCCTCTACCCGGCCTATGCTCGCGAGCGTGCCCTCGCAGTGCTGAGCGTGTCCGATGCGGAGCATTCCAGTTGGCTCCGCAAGTGGGGTGAAGAAATGGTGCGAATGGACATGCGCGCGCACCTCGACAAGACTGCTCCCAATTCCCTCGCGAGCGGGTCCCTGTCGTACGATAATTACGAGAGATTACAAAATCATCTCAATTCTCCGCCTGAAGGAGCAACCAGTCAGGAACTTCGCCAGCGGGCGACTCGCGCGCTGGGCTCGTCCGGCGGAGGATCACTGTGGAAGAACGTTGGCTTCGGCGCTGGGATAACTTTTATAGCGGGTCTTCCTCTGGCCTTGACCGTGTATTACCTCCTGCGCGAAGGCACCTTCCTCGCCAGGGCGACCATGCCGACCTGGCAAATTGCGTACGAGTTGTTGGTTCCGACGTTTCACTGGGCGGTCTACGGCTTCGTGTATAGTTGGACATATACGTGGATGAGGGGCGCGACGCCGTTGCGAAAGGCGCTCAGTCTCGGGCTGGTCGTGGTACTCGCTGAAACCGTTCCACTGGTCGTGGCGACCCTCAGTCCGCAGTGGACGGGTGTCACCGCAGGGGGAAGAGATTGGTTGCTCATCGCGGTGACCGCTGTACAAGCTCTGTCGATATGCCTTCTGCTCGGGTTGTTATGGGAAGTAAGGCTTGCCAGGGCAGCAGACATGCCATGGCGACGGCTTCACGCCGGGAGGACGCTTCCGTGGGTTTCGCTGCGAGCAGCGACCTTTCTTCTCGCGATTGTCAGTACCCTTGCCACCACCACGGCCGAGGACTGGGCCGACAACTGGTCACAGCACGCGCCGGCGTCCTCAAGTAAGCACTCGTGAGCAACAGTCAACTCAACCCCTGAGTTGGCCAGTTGGTGCGACCGATGAGTGAAGCCCCTGGTGGACAGGATCGCGACCAAGATTATCCGACTATCCACCAGAGGTTTCACACGCTCGTCTACCCATGCTGACCGGACATCTCCTGTACAACCCTGTCCTCGGTCGCACGCCAAGATCCGCGATCTCGTCAAGGAGGCCATCGTCACTCTCAGGTCCTGGCGGTTCTGCGCAAGCTCCGGTGCCCCACCAACCGGGTATCCGCCCTCGCCCAAGCCGTCCCCACGTTGCGTATGACCGGCTCAGAGCGGTGATGGAAAAGGCTCGCTGACGGCGCGATGATTCACCACTACCCGGACTTCGCCCAGCGAGCTGGTCGGTCGCGGTCGGCGGTCCACGGCCCCAAAACGCTTGTGGGGAAGGGCAATCGGCCGGAGACACGTACGGAGGAGTGTCGTCCATCGCGCCTCAGCCTGACCCCTGGCCACAGGTTTTGGGTTTTTGGGGACTCGGTGAGTGGCGCGGCCCTAGCATCCGGGGCATGGCAATCGGGGGACTTCTGACGTCGCACAGCTCGCATCACAGCCACACCGTTCACCACAGCCATACCGGGCACACCGGGAGTTCGGGGGCGGGGGTCGGCTCGGGGTCCGGAGGCGGGTCGGGGGGCTGGGGGGCCGGGGTAGCGATCGGTATCGTGGTCGTGGTGCTGGCGGTGATGGTGATCGTTCTGGTCCAGGTGAAGCGGCGGGTGTCGGCGCGGCTGCGCGCTCTGCTCTGATTCCGCGCTGCCGGGAGTGGACGGCCGACTCGATCGCGGTCGGCCGTTTCCGGTTCGGCCGGCCCAGCCTCCCGGGCACCCTGCCCGTCGCCGCCCTCCGCCGCGCTCGCGGAAGGCCCCCCTCCGCCGCGCCGGGGCGCTTACGCTCGAAAGTATGACTACGGGGGATGACCTGCTGTTGATCGCGATCGATCCTTGGTCGCTGCGGATACGGGCCGAGGGGCGGGTGCGGTTCGCTTTGCGGGCCGCGGAGTTGGCGGATCTGGGGCTGGCCGGGCGGATCGTCGTCGGGGGTCGGCGGATTGAGGTGGTGGATCCGGCGCGGGTGGAGGACCGGCGGCTCAGCAATGTGCTGCACAGTTTGAGGGTGGCCGCGCCGCCGCCCACCCTCAAGGACTGGCTGCGGGGGGCGCCGCGCTCGCTCCCGACCGAGTATCTGTCCCGGCTGGAGGACCAGAAGGCGGCACGGGTCCGGCGGTCGCGGGACCGCGGCGGTCGGAGGCGCTCGGAGATCCTCGCCATCGACCACGACCGCCGCAGCGAGCTGCTGGCCCGTCTCGACACGGTGGTCCGTCCCGGCCGCGGTACGGCGCCGCCCGCCGCCCGCGACCTCACCCTCGCGGTCCTCGTCCAGGCCGCGGGGCTCGCCCCTGCCGCGTATCCCGGGTGGCGGGGCATCCCGGCCCGCCGCCGGATGGCCGCCCTTGCCGCGGCCGACCGCCTCGCTCCGGCGACCGGCGGCGCCGCTGCCGCCGTGGACGAGGAACTCGCCGAAGCGGTCGCCGCCGGGAGCGACTTCCTCAGCCGTGAGCTCTTCGACGAGCTCAGCAATGTCTACGCCGACCTTTCCACCGGTGGCTCCGGCCTCGGCCACGACCTGGATGCGGGCAGCTGGTCCGGCGGCGGCCATCACGGCGGCGGCCAGCATGGTGGTGGCCATCACGCGGGCGGCGACGGGGGCGGGCACCACAGCGGCGGCCACGACGGCGGAGGCCACGGCTGGTGACACCGCGGAACTCGTAGCGCGCCTATCGGTCCGGCCCGCGCCACGGCCGTAGTGAAGGCCACTTCGGGAAGAAGCACCCGCGCCACGCGGTGGGAAGCCCATCAGCCGTCAGCAGGCCCGTACTTATGCCGAGCGCGAGGCGCCTCGGGCAGCCGTTACGAGCTCGTCATGGCATGGGGGTGAGGTTTACGCCCCGGAATCGGTGGGGTTCACCCGATGGTGTGACCGTCAGTTGACGGGAGGGGCTGGTTACGCTCAGCCTCTTCCTCAACACGTAAAAGTGACCCCGGCGGTGTTACCAGCACCCCGGGGTCTGACACCGAAGTGGACTCTTCGATGCGCATCAACACTACCGCTCGCACGCGCGCCTTCACGGTGCTTGGCAATGATGTCCTCCGGGACCGGCGGCTCAGTTTCACCGCTCGCGGGATTCTGGCGTATCTGCTGTCGCTGCCGGACGGCGCCCGCGAGGACGTACGGACGCTGGCGGACAACAACCCGGGGGTCGGACGGCGCGGCGTGGCCAACGCCGTGGATGAGCTGATCGCGCTCGGGTACTACGTACGGCACACCGGGCGGGACGGCGTAAGCGGGCAAGTCCGCACCGAGACACATGTTTTCGATACGCCGCAGCCGCCTGGAGCGCCGCTTCCCGTACGGCCGGGAACCGGCCGTGTGGCCGTCGGGAAGACGGGAACGTTCCCCAAGGGGAAGAAGAACCCAGGGGAAGAACCCACCCGCCCCTGGCCCGAAGCGCGGCCGCAGCCGCCGAGCGGCGGACCGGCCGTAGCGGCAGCGGCAGCGGCAGCGGAAACCTGGCAGGGACGGCCCGAAGCGCAGGAATCGCGCGAAGCCCGAGCCTGGACGGACGCGCTGGCCCGGGGAGCCGCGCTGCTGGCCCGCCTCACCGCCGCCGAGCCCAAACTCGCCCTCAGCACCGCCGACTCGCTCGCCCTCGCGCCGCTGGCCGTCCGCTGGGTCGAGGACGGCGTGCCCGAACCGGAAGCACGCTCGCTGCTGACCAGCGGGCTCCCGCCGGTCGTCCACAGCGCCCGCGCCCTGCTCGCCAACCGGCTGGTCCGCAAACTCCCGGCCCCGCGCACTCCCCACGACCAGGCCGCCCCCGCCCCCGCCCTGCCCGAATGCGCCACCTGCCACGACCCGCTGCCCCGCGACCAGCACACCGGCAGCTGCGCCCCCTGCTCCGGCACGGCCCCGGCCACGCCCCCGTCCCCGAAGAGGGCGCCCCTCGCCCCGGAGATCGTCGCCCAGCGCGCCGCAGCGGTCCGCGAACTCCTCCGCACCCGGCTGCCGCGTACGGGACCGGCGACGGCTCAGCCCGAAGTCGGGTAAGGCCGCAGGTCGGTGGTGCCGAGGGTCCACGGGCCCACGGTGACGGCGTCGCCGAAGGCGTAGTCGTGCTGGGCACGGTAGCGGGGTCCGTCGGGGCCCGGGCCGGGGTCGGTGAAGACGGTGAGGGTGCTCTTGCGGGGGTCGATCAGCAGGTAGTGCTCGATGCCCATGGCCGAGTAGTCGTTGACCTTGTCGACGTAGTCGTTGGAGTGGTTCGACGGGGAGACCACCTCGACGACGAGGGCGACGTCCTGAGGGTGGAAGGGGTCCATGGTGTCTTCGCCGAAGACGGCGTACGGGACGACGATGACGTCAGGCCGACGTAGCCGCCCGAGCGAGGCGTCCTCGACCTCGCCGCCGGTGTGGGCGACCAGCGAGGGGTCGAGTTGCTGATCGAGTTGCTGCCGGATGCGCAGCGCGTTCAACTCGTGCGGCCTCGACGGCGACATCATCATGACGATCTGGTCGCCGGTGATCTCGTAGCCGCGCACACCGTCCGGCGCAAGCTCCGCGAGCCGTTCGGCGACGGCGCGCATACGCTCGTAGTCCATGCGCCCATCTTCCTACAGGCGCTTGCCCGGCGCCCCCGTCCCCGCGCCCGCACCCGCACCCGCCCACGGATACGGATACGGGTACGCGTACGGCGTCCGGTACGCGCCCGGGCCCCACTGGCCCGGGCGGGGTGGTGGGGGGAAGTACGGGGGGCGGGTGGGCTGGGAGGCGGAGAGGAGGGCCGGCTGGGCCCAGGATTTGCGGGACCAGAGGTGGTGGAGGAGTTCGGACTCGCGGGCGGCGAAGTCGGGGGCGGGGGCGCCCCGGGTGGCGGCGGCGCGGAGGAAGGCGAGGTGGGTGGCGAAGGCGGTGTAGTCGCGGACGGCGCGGGAGGGGGCCTCGCCCCAGAAGCGGCGGGTCTCGCGGCGGGCGGTGGCGCGGACGGACATCGAGCCGAGGGCGGCGGGTTCGGGCGGGGCGAGCCAGCCGGCGGCCGCGTAGACGGCCAGATGGGTGCGGATGGTGCGCAACTCATTCGAACGCGCCCAGAAGGCCAGCCAGACGACCAGGCCGCAGGCGGGCAGCATCGCGGCGAGGTAGACGGTGAGGAAGGTGCCGGGGGAGGTCAGCGAGCAGCCGTTCCAGGTGCCGTGCAGCAGCATCGCCAGCATCCAGCCGCCCACCGGTGGCGCCCAGCGCCAGCGCCAGTGGCGGCCCGGGCGGGCGGTCGCCGCGATGGCGAAGCCGATGCCGGTCATCGAGGTGAAGAGCGGGTGCGCGAAGGGCGTCATCAGGACCCGTACGAAGAAGGTGCCCACGGTCGTCGCGCCCAGCACGGGCGAGCCCAGATCGCGGTCCTCCCCGGCGGCCGTGCCCAGGTAGAGGATGTTCTCGGTGAACGCGAAGCCGGTGGCCACCAGCCCGCCGAGCACGATCCCGTCCACGATCGACTCGATGGTGCGGCGCCGGAAGAGGAAGAGCAGCAGGATCGCGGAGCCCTTGGCCGTCTCCTCCACCAGCGGCGCCACGAACATCGCACCCCAGTGGTCCGATTGCGAGGGCGTACCGGAGAAGGCGGAGGAGATCAGCTTCTCCCCGTACTCATTGCCGAAGATCGCCACCAGCGTCGCCGCGCACGCGCCCCACGCGACGGCGAACACCACGTTCTGCCAGGGGTTCGGCGCCACCTGGTCCAGCCAGAGGAAGGCCCACAGCAGCAGCGGCACCGGCAGGATCGCCAGCAGCAGGCCGATCAGGAAGGGCTCGGTGCCGATGTGCTGCCGCACCAGCGCGAGGATGGTCACACCGCAGACGGCGAGGGCGGTGAACAGCGCCACGGTCCGTACGGCCTTGCTCTCCCAGAACGCGCGGCGGGGTATGCAGCGCTTGAGCGCGCTCGCCTTCGTGGCCTTGGTGGTCTTGCTCGCCGCGGCGACCACCACGGACTCGTCGGGCGCCCCGGCCGGCGGAGGGGTCACGGCTCCGGCCCCGGGAGGGGGAGCTGCCTCGGCCCCCGGAAGGGGCCCTGCTTCGGTCGTGGCCTCCTGCTCGCCCGGGACGGAAAGGGACGTCGCATCGGACGAAGACGAGTACGTGGACACCTGTAGACAGTACGGGCACCTGCCGCCGGTCCGCGAGGGTGCGTACCTGTGCGTACGAGGTCAGATCCGGATGAAGAGCAAGTCCCGTACGACGTGGCCCTTCGCCAGCCCCTGCCGCTCGAACTTGGTCATCGGGCGGAAGTCGGGGCGGGGCGCGAATCCGGGGTACTGGTTGGCCAGGCCGGGCGCCGCCGTCAGCACCTCCAGCATCTGCTCGGCGTACGGCTCCCAGTCCGTCGCGCAGTGCACCAGGGCGCCCGGGCGCAGCAGCGGAGTGACCAGGTCCAGGAACGCGGGCTGGATCAGGCGCCGTTTGTGGTGCTTGCCCTTGGGCCAGGGGTCGGGGAAGTAGACGCGCAGGCCGGACAGGGACGCGGGGGGCAGCATGTCGCGCAGCAATACGATCGCGTCGCCGTTGGCCACCCGGAGGTTGGTGAGGCCGGCCCGGTCGGCCATCGCGAGCAGATTGCCCTGGCCGGGGGTGTGGACGTCCACCGCGAGGATGCCGGTGCGGGGGTCGGCGGCGGCCATCGCGGCGGTGGCGTCGCCCATGCCGAAGCCGATCTCGACGACGACGGGCGGGGGGTCGGCGGGGGTCGGCCGACCCCCGGGCGGCTCGGGCGGCTCGGGCCGGACCGGCTGCGGCGGGCCCGGCTCGGGCAGGCTCGCTTCGGGCAGACGAGCCTCGGGCGGACCAGCCTCGGGCCGGCTCGCTCCGGGCAGGCCCGGGGAGGCGAACAGCGCTGCCAGATCCAGCGGGCTGCCGTCCAACTCGACGCCCCACCGCTCCCAGTGCCGCTCTATCGCCGCCGCCTGCGCCTGTGTGATCCGGCCGCGCCGCGCGTGGAAGGAACGGATACGGCGCTCACCGCGCGAACCGGCCGGATCGGGGGCCGGGCCCGCGGGGAACTTCACGGAGACGGGGGTGCTGGACACGATGGGGTCGATTCTACGGTGCCGTGGCTGGTGAGGGCCGCCGCGCGGGCGGGAGGGGGCCGGGGGACCCGGCGGGCCGCCTCCCGGCCCCGGTCATCCCGCCTCCCGGCCCGGTCATCCCGCCTCCAGCGCCTCCACTGCCCGGCGGGCCACCTCGCGGCCGATGGGCAGCGCGGCGGTCGCTGCGGGGGAGGGCGCGTTCAGCACATGGACGAAGGGGCCCGAGCCGCCGAAGAGGAAGTCGTCCACCAGGGAGCCGTCGGGCAGCACCGCCTGGGCCCGTACGCCCGCGGGGGCCGGCACGAGGTCCTCCGGGCGCAGCGCTGGCAGCAGGCGGCGGGCGTCGGCGGTGAAGGCGCGCTTCGACAGCGAGCGGCGGATCTCGCCGACCTCGTGCCGCCAGTGGCGGCGGGCGATCCGCCAGGTGCCGGGGAAGGCCGCCGTCTCGGCGAGGTCGCGCAGCCGGACGGTACGGCGCCGGTAGCCCTCGCGGGCCAGCGCGGGCACGGCGTTCGGGCCGAGGTGGACACCGCCGCGGACGTCCCGGGTGAGGTGGACGCCGAGGAAGGGGAAGTCGGGGTCCGGCACCGGATAGACCAGGCCCTGGACCAGCTCGCGCCGC
Source organism: Streptomyces polygonati (assembly GCF_042650325.1). Taxonomy (NCBI): domain Bacteria; kingdom Bacillati; phylum Actinomycetota; class Actinomycetes; order Kitasatosporales; family Streptomycetaceae; genus Streptomyces; species Streptomyces polygonati. Next base: position 103,889 of record NZ_JBHSBB010000029.1, read on the forward strand.
GTCGGTACCAGCTCGTAGTACTCGCCCCGGAAGGGCACGATCCGCATCCCGGGGTCGGTACCGGCCAGCCGGGCGAGGCGATCGCTGTGCAGCCCGGCGCAGTTGACGAGGACGCGGGTGCGGTACGGGGCGGCGCCGGGTGCCTGGGGCTGCTCCCGGGGCTCGTCCCGGGGCCGGTCCTGGCCCTGGTCCGCAGCCTGCGCGCGGCTCCGCCCCTGGTCCCGTTCCCGCGCCGCCCGGCGCGACGCGCCCTCCGTGCGGACGGTGACCTCGCCGTCCCCCGTCCGCTCGATCGCGGTGACCCGCTCCCCATAGACGATCCTGCCGCCGGCCTCGGTGACCAGCCGGGCCAGGACCGCGCTGAGCGCGCCGTAGTCGCAGATGCCGGTGGAGCCGACGTGGATGGCGGCGAGCCCGGCCACCTCCGGCTCGTACTCGGCGATCTGGGCCGGGCCCAATTCGCGGACGGTCAGGCCGTGTTCGCGGCCACGCTGGACCAGGGCGTGCAGGCGCGGGAGTTCGGCCGGGAGGGTGGCGACGATCAGCTTGCCGGTGATCGCGTACGGGACGCCGTGCTCGGCCGCGAACTTCGGGGTCTCGGCGCAACCGGCCAGCGCGTATTGCGCCTTGAGGCTGCCCGGGCGGTAGTAGATGCCGCTGTGGATGACTCCGCTGTTGCGCCCGGTCTGGTGGCGGGCCGGGCCCGCCTCCTTCTCGATCACGGTGACGCTCGCCGCGGGCGCGGCCTGCTGCAAGGCGTAGGCCGTGGCCAGGCCTACGATGCCGGCGCCGATCACGGTGAAGTCCGTTGTGGGGCGGGTCATCGTGTGTGGCTCCTCGGTGCTCGCCGGCCAGCGGGTGCTTCGCCCACTTCATCTCCTGCCCGGAGTATGCCGGTTGGGACCGTCAGCCGGTGGGCCCGGTGGGCGGTTGCGGCGGGCGGTCCCGGCGCCTGGCCGGCGGACCGGGCCGAAGGCCGCGCGTGATCCGCCGGGAGAAGGGACGTTACGCCGGGGCCGCCAGCAACGGCCGCGCCCGCTCGCGCAGTTCGAGTACGCGCGGCTCGTCGTTGTACGGCTCCAGCCGGTGCAGCAGGTCCCGTACGTACTCGGTGGTGCGGGCCGAGGAGATCCGGTTGGCGACCTCGACGGCCTTGACGCCCGCCGCGCAGCACGCGTCGAGGTTGCCGGATTCGAGTTCGGCGACGGCCGAGACGACCAGGCGCAGGCCGTGCGAGCGGACGAACTCCTCGGTGGGGCGGGCCAAAGCCTGCTCGGTGAAGCGCTGGACCTGACGGGGCAGGCGCAGGTCGCGGTAGCACTCGGCGGCGTCGGCGGCGAGGCGGTCGTAGGAGTAGAAGCCGAGCCAGCTCGGGTCGGCGTCGCCGTCCCGGGCGCGTTCCAGCAGGGCTTCGGCGGCGGCCAGCGAGGCGCCGCAGGCCTGGGCTTCGCCGGCCTTGGCGTGGGCGCGGGCCTCCACCAGGTGGAAGAAGCTCATGGTGCGAGTGGTGGCCAGGCCGCGGTTGCGTTCCAGGGCGGCCTGGGCGAGGTCGACGCCCTCGTCCGCGAAGTTGCGGTAGGTGGCCTGAAGCGACATCGAGGCCAGGACATAGCCGCCGAGGGGGACGTCGGCGGCGGCGCGGGCCAGCCGCAGCGCCTGGATGTAGTAGCGCTGGGCGGCTTCCTGCTGGCCGGTGTCGAAGGCCATCCACCCGGCCAGCCGGGTGAGTTCGGCGGTGGCGCCGAACAACGAGCGGCCCACGTCGTCGCTGTACGAGCCGAGCAGCAGCGGGGCCGCCTCGACCCGCAGGCACTCCGGGACCATGCCCGAACGCCAGTCGCCGCCACCGTACTTGGAGTCCCAGCGGCGGGCGTCCTCGGCCGCCTCACGCAACTTGGTCACATCCGTGTGGCCGACATGCGCCATGCCGGGCGCGGGCGCGTCACGGGCCACCGTGGCGTCGGCGGGGGTGATCAGCCAGCGTGACGCGGGGGTGACGTAAGCGCTCACTGCGAAAGATCCGGCCAAGCTCTGCCAGATGCCGCCACCTCCGGGGCCGCGCCGCCCGGCCAGATCCAACCGCCACAGGTCGGTGGCCGATTTCACCGCCTCGCCCACGTCCCGGGGGAAGGCCAGGCCGACTTCGGGCGCCGGGTCGGCGTCCGCCAGGCCTATCTCGTGCAGCGGCACGGGACGGCCGAGCTTGCTGCCGATCGCGGCGGCGATCAGATGGGGCGCGGCGCCCTGCGGGACCATGCCCTTGGTGACCCAGCGGGCCACCGAGGTCTTGTCATAACGCAGCGTCAGACCGCGTTGGGCGCCCAGGTCGTTGACCCGTCGGGCGAGTCCGGCGTTGCTGATGCCCGCCAGAGCGAGAAGGGTGCCGAGTTTCTCGTTCGGCCCGCGGTGTTCTCTGTTCACTGCGGTTCACCTCGTGATGCCGCTGGGGGCAGGCCGGCCGGCCTGGTGATGTCATGGGGTTCGGGGGTCGCCCTCCCCTGGAGTCCGATTCAGCCACCACGATCACCGTTTCACGGGGGGCGCGGTGCATGCGCCGGACACCCGAGCCGCGCGTACAGGTGCGAACCGGATGCACCCAGCGTAGTTCGCCGCATCCCGACCGTTAAGAGGCTGGAATCGGATGGCCGGAAACCAGTCCCTTACCGGCCAATGTGAGGGCGGCGCGCGGCCGGCGTGAAGGCCGGATGGCGACCTTGCGCGGGCGCGGGGAAGCCGGGCGCGGGGGCGGCCACGCCACGCGCACGGCCCGGCTTGTGCTCCCGGTATATGTGGCCGTGCGCCCGGCCGTGCGCTCTGTGCCGTGCGGAGTGTCAGCGCTTGCATGGTGGCCGTGGGTCGGCCCGCGACCCCGGCAGGCGGCTTGCCGGGGTTGGGCGGGCCAGGGGTTCCGCCGCCACAATCCCCGCGGGCGGCGGACCGGCCCGGGAGGATGGGACATGCCTCCCGGGCCGTTGACCCGCCCGCCGCGGCCGTAGACGACGGCACGGGATCGGCCTCGGTACCGGAAGATCGGCGCGCCACGGGAGTCCACCGGCGGACGGCGGACACCCGGCATCCACCCACCGCCGGACCCGGCAACGGACCGGCATTTCACCGGCATATCAACTGCGGTATGTGCCGCAGACTTTGGCGCGAATCCGACGTTTCGTCTCGCGCGTGTTTCCCGCCCGCTTCCGGCGTGCGACCCGTCGTCCCTTGCTGCGCCCTTGCGCCTCCTCGCGCGCTTCCACGTGGCAGCATGGTCTTCCGGACATCAGACGTGGCGACGAGGCGGGGCGAGCGGCGATGGCGCCCGCGCACCGGCTGTCCACAGCCTGTGGAGGCGGCGATGCGGTGGTTGGTGGGGTGGAGCAGTGCCGCGTCGGGTCCCGTTCCCGGCTCGCGGGCCCGCTCGCTCCAGCCTGTCGGCGCCCAACTCCTCTGGGGTGACATCGATCCGCTGTGGGCGGTGGGGGACTGGCGGCCCGACGAGATCCGGGTCGTGCACGGCGACGCGACCGGTCCGGGCGCCAACGGGCGTACGGCGAAGCCCGGTTCGGCGTACAACGGCGGTGCGTACGGGGGCGCGTACGGCGGTGCGTACGGCTCCTATCGCGGCTCGGCCGTCAACGGCGGTGCCCAGCAGCGGCGTTACGGCCCCGGCGAGCCCAACCCCGGCACCGGCATGGGCGACGGCGGCAACGGCTACGCCGGCATCGCCCGGCTCGCGGTGCTCGGCCGCTGCGGCGCCACCGACGCCGAACTGCGGCTCGGCCTGGTCGCCGCCCGCGGCGGCGCGCTGCGCCATGTGACCGCCTGGTCCGGCAGCTACACCGCCGTCCTCCAACTCGGCCGCCGCATCACCGTGCTGGGCGACCTGGCCGGCGCCCGCCCGGTCTTCCACACCGCCTGGTCCGGCGGCACCGCCTACGCGACCGCCGCGCTCCCGCTGGCCGACCTGATCGAAGCCGGCCTCGACGTCACCCACCTCGCCGCCACCCTCGCCTGCCCCGACGCCCCCGAAGCGCTCATCGACGGCACGCCCTACCTGGGCGTACGCCGGGTGCCGCCCGGCCACGCGCTCATCCTGCGCGACGGCGCCCCCGAGATCAGCGGCTACGAACCGACCCTCTCCCTCGCGGTCGGCCACCAGCCGACCACCGCCGCCGACGCCGAAGCGGCGGTGTCGGGCGTACGGGACGCGCTGGTGGACGCGGTACGCGCCCGGCTGTCGCAGCCGCGCTACGTCCCCGACCCGGACGAGGAGCCGGCCCCCGGCATCGGCGCCGACCTGTCCGGCGGCAGCGCCTCGGCGACGCTCGCGCTGCTGGCCGCCGGGCTGCCCGGCATGCCCGGCACCCTGCCCGGCAGCCCGGGATCGCTGGCCGGCGAACGGCTGCTCGCCGTCACCTTCAACGACCTTGTCGGCGGCGCCGGTTCGGGCTACGCGGCGACCGCGCGGGTGGCCGAACTGGAGCGGGCCCGCGCGATGGGAACCGACCCCCGGCTGCGCCACGTCGTCGTACCCGGCGGCGAGGACGCGCTGCCCTACGCGGACCTGGCCAGCGGCGCGCTCGGCCCGCTCACCGACGAGCCCGGGCCTTCGCTGATCACCGCCGAACGCCACCGGCGGCGGCTCGCCGCGGGCGGCGCCGACCATCTGATCGGCTACGGCGCCCGGCAGGTTCTCGACGCGCACCCGGCCCGGCTGGCCGATCTGCTGATGGACCGGCGCCGCCGTCACCTGCTGCGCCCGGTCGCCGCGCTGACCAGGGCGGACGGCGCGGTCACCGGGCACTCGGCGCTGGTCCCCTTCACTGTGCCGCTCACCGTCTACCGCGCCGCCCGGCGGCTGGCCCGCACCCCCTACCAGCAGGGCGTCGAGGACGCGGCGCTGCGGCTGCTGCGGCGGGAGTTCGGCGACGCCGGACGCGGCACCGGCGGCCCGCTGAGCGCCTCGCTCGCCGCGATGGCCTGGGCCCGGCCCGGACCCGCCGCCCGCTGGCTGACCGGCGAGGCGCTGGCCGAGGTGTCCGTACGGCTCCAGGAGGCGGCCCGCCGCCCCTGGCCGACCGAACGCCCCGGCGAGCGGCGCGCCCGCGCGGCCCTCGCCCGGCAGGCCGCCGACTTCCGCGTCCTGGAGCAGGCGGCGGCGGTGCCCTCGCAGCGCCTGCACGCCCCCTTCCTCGACAACCAGGTGGTCCGCGCCTGCCGCGCCCTCCCCGGCGCCCTGCGGGTACGGCCCGGCGCCCGCGCCGACGTGCTCCGCGAGGTCCTCCAGGGCGCCGGCGTCCGCGACCTCCCGCCCGGCTGGGGCGCCTCCTCCGCCTCCTCCTCGGTCGCGGGCGCCGCCGCCCGGGCCGGCCTGCGCGCCTCCCTCGACCCCCTCCTCGACCTCTTCGAGGCCCCGCTGCTGGCCGACGCCGGCCTGATCGAGGCCGGCGCGATCCGCGAGGCCCTGGAGTCGGCGGCGCGCGGTGAGCCGGTGGGCCTGGACGGCATCGGCGAACTCGTCTCCGTCGAGCTGTGGCTGCGCCGCCTGCTGGCCCGGCGGGGTTCCTGCTGGACGGGCGGGGCGGGGGAGCCGGAGCAGCGGGCGGTGGCTTCGGGGGTGCAGCGGCTTTCGCTGTGAGGGGGCGGGGCGGGGGCGCTGGGCGCGACCGGAGGGGGGCGGGGCGCTGCTCGGCCGGGCGGGGGCGCGGGGCGCGGGACCCTTGCGGGGCCGGGTTGTCAGTGGGGTGCCGCAGAATGGGGGGCGCGGGTCAGGGCGGCCAGAGGTGGGCCGAGGCGGCCCAGACGGGTCGGGCAGGTCGGGCGCAGAAGAAGAAAGGCGAGGCGCGGGCGATGACGGTGTGGGACGACGTGGTGGGGCAACCCCGGACGGTGGCGGAGCTGAGCGCCGCCGCCCAGGACGCCGACACCCTGGTCACCGCCGAGTCGACGGTCGCGCGCGGCGACCGCGACTCCACCACCGCGTCCCGGATGACCCACGCCTGGCTCTTCACCGGCCCGCCGGGCAGCGGCCGCTCCACCGCCGCGCGCGCCTTCGCGGCGGCCCTGCAGTGCACCAGCCCCGACCGGGCCCTCGGCGCGGCCCCCGGCTGCGGATTCTGCGACGGCTGCCACACCGCGCTCATCGGCACCCACGCCGATGTGGAGACCGTCCGCACCGACCTGCTGTCCATCGGCGTCAAGGAGACCCGCGAGCTGGTGCGGCGCGCGTCCCTGTCCCCGGCCGGCGGCCGCTGGCAGGTGATCCTGATGGAGGACGCCGACCGCCTGACCGAGGGCGCCGCCAATGTCCTGCTGAAGGCGGTCGAGGAGCCGGCCCCCCGTACGGTCTGGCTGCTGTGCGCCCCATCCGTCGAGGACGCGCTGCCCACCATCCGCTCCCGCTGCCGCCTGCTGACCCTGCGCACCCCGTCCGTCGCGGATGTCGCCGACGTGCTGACCCGCAGGGACGGCGTCGCGCCCGAACTCGCCGCCCAGGTGGCCCGCGCCACCCAGGGTCACATCGGCCGGGCCCGCCGCCTGGCCGCCGACGAGACCGCCCGCTCCCGCCGCGCGACCGTCCTGCGGGTGCCACTGCGCGTCGCCGACATCGGCGGCTGCCTGCGCGCCGCCCAGGAACTGGTCGACTCGGCCACCGAGGACGCCAAGGCGGTCGCGGACGAGGTCGACGGCAAGGAGACCGAGGAGATGCGGGCCGCGCTGGGCGCCGCGGCGGGCCTCGGGAGCAGGATGCCCCGCGGCACCGCGGGCGCCATGAAGGAACTCGCCGACCGCCAGAAACGCCGCTCCACCCGCACCCAGCGCGACACCCTCGACCTCGCCCTCACCGACCTGGCCGGCTTCTACCGCGACGTCCTCACCCTCCAACTCGGCCGCCCCGCCGCCCACGTCGCCAACGCCGAGGCCATGGACGGCATCCGCCGGATAGCCTCTTCCTCCCGCCCCGAACACAGCCTCCGCCGCATCGAGGCGATCCTGGCGTGCCGCGACGCCCTGGACCACAATGTGGCGCCGCTGCTGGCGGTCGAGGCGATGACGCTGGCGCTGCGCGCGGGCTGACGGGGGAGATGGCGGGGGCCCGGGGGCTGCGCCCCGGGTGCCTGCCGTGGCCGGGGTCGCCGGGGGTCACCGAGCGTCGGTCGGCTCGGCTCGGCCCGGCCTGCGGCCGGTCGGCGTCGGGCGCCGCCCACCTCGGCGGTTCCGGAGCATGGACCCAGCCCCGGGTCGCTCGCCCGCGGCCGCCGATCCCCGTCCACGGTCCGGCGCGGCCGCCGGAAGTGGGGTTCGTGCCGGGCCGAGCGGTCCGGGTGGCGCGCGGCCACCGAGTCGGGCCCGCGCGGCGGCGCCGACGGTGCCGGTCCGCGCCCGGCCCCGGCTCGTCCGAGCCGTGTGCTGCCTTCGGGTGATCGCCGGCCCCCGACCGTAACGGCTTCGCGTGCGCGCCGCGATGCGGAGGCAAGGTGCAGGCAGCGTCCCCGTTCGCTTCCCCCTGTCCCCGCGGGGCCGCAGCCGTCCCGAGAGGGTCCCGCCGTGTCCGACGACATCCTCATGTTCTTCTTGCTGCTGGCCGCCGTGACCGCCCTGGCCCTCGCGCTGCGAGCCCTGCGCCACTGGCAGGGGGAGCGGGCCGGGCGGGTCTACGAGCTGCCCGTCGACCGCAGGGGCGTCGCGCTGCGGACCGGCGCGGCCGGTGTGGCCGCGCTGGTGGCCGCCACCCTCGCCGTACCGCTTCTGCACCGGTCCGCGTCCCCACCCTCCTCGGTCGCCTCCGTCGCCACACCGCCGCCCGCCGTCCGTACCGCCTCCGCCGTACCCGTCCAGCCGCCGCCCCCGCCGTCGCACCTGCCGGCCCCGGCGCCGCCCGAACCGTCGCCGTCCCCGGAGCAGCCGGCCCGCACCCTCGGTCACCCGTCCGGCGGCACGCTCCAACTGCTCGGCGACGGCACGCGGGTGTGGCTGCCGCCCTTCTACGACACTCCGCACGCGGCCGGCGTCGCGTTCCCGGTGGTGCTGGCCCATGTGGAGGGCCCCCAGGGCGACCCGGACCTCTACGCCGGGCTCGCCGCGGGGCTGCGCAGCAAGCGGTCCGACCCGTTCCTGCTGGTCATGCCGGACCGCTGCGACCGTGACTCCGCCGCCGTACTCGCCGAGGTCGCCCACCGTTACCGCACCCTGACCTCGGTCACCGCCCGCGCGGTGCTCGGCATCGGCCCGCAGGCCCCTTGCGCGGTACGGGAAGCGCTGGCCAACCCGGACCGCTTCCGGGCGGGCATCGGCATCTCCGGTACGTACCCGCCGCTCACCGCGCCCGCCGGCCCCTACCCGCCGCTGCTCCTCGCCTCGGCCGCCGGTGAGAGCGGCCCGCACGCCTCGGCCCTGCGGCTGCGCCGGGCACTGCACGCGCGGGGCGACGCCGTACGGCTGCTGGACGGGACGGGGAAGCGGGCCGCGCTGATGGGCCTGGTCGGGGCGTATCTGACGGAGAAGCTGGACGGGGCGGCGCGGGTGGCCGGGGAAGCGGGGGCGGCGGAGGGGTCACCTGTGCGGGCGCACGCGGCGCGGCGCCTGTCGGGACACGTACGGGCCGAGGACGTAGCCGGGGACGTACGGGCCAGGGACGTAACCGGTCACGTACGCGGTCACGTAGCGGCGCACGTCCGGCCGCAGCGGCACGCCCACCTGCCGGCTCGTCCGGTGACGCACGCCCCGGCCTCCGCCGCGCCGCGCAAACCGGCCCGGGCGCACGTACCCACCCACGCCCCGACCCATGGACTCACCCCCGCGCGGGAGCGCACCCCGGCACCCGTTCGGCCGCCCGCTCCCTCCCACGCGCCGGCGCCCACCGGGACACCAAAAGGCCACGCCTAGCGACGTAAACCACTCAAAAGGCGACAGGTCGAACGATCGCCGATGACGTACGGCCGATACGCTCGCTCTCATCCGACGGGAGGACCGAGCCGCCGATGCACTCGCCGAAGCGCGCCAAACGCCTGCTCCGCATGCCGCTCACCGTGGTCGCGGTGGCCGGACTGCTGCTGTCCGCATGCTCATCGGGAGGGGCGGGTCACAAGGCCGCGGCGGCGCCGGCCGCGGGTTCCCAGCAGTCCGCCTCGGCCTCCGCCTCGTCCGCCTCCGCCGCCCGGTCCGGCGCCCCAACGCTGCGACCGCTGCCCGCGCGGACCCCGGCCGACCTGGCGCCGTACTACCAGCAGAAGCTGAAGTGGCGCAGCTGCGGCGTGCCCAAATTCGACTGCGCCACCATGAAGGTCCCGCTGGACTACGCCCACCCGGACGCCGCGCACGACCTCAAACTCGCCGTCGCCCGGACGAAGGCGGCCGGCCCAGGCAAGCGGCTCGGCTCGATGCTGGTCAACCCGGGCGGCCCGGGCGGTTCCGCGATCGACTACCTCCAGTACGCGGCCCTGGGCTACCCCGCGTCCGTGACCTCCCGCTACGACATGGTCGCCGTCGACCCGCGCGGCGTCGCCCGCAGCGAGCCGGTCGAGTGCCTCAGCGACAAGCAGATGGACGCGTACACCACCGTCGACTCCACCCCCGACACCCCGGCCGAGATCAGCAAACTCACCGCGGCCGACAAGTCCTTCGACACCTCCTGCGAGAAGCGCTCCGCCCAGTTCCTCGGCCATGTCTCGACGATCGACTCGGCGCGCGACATGGATGTGCTGCGCGGGCTGCTCGGCGACAAGAAGCTGACGTACGTCGGAAAGTCGTACGGCACCTTCCTCGGCGCCACCTACGCCGGCCTCTTCCCGCAACGCGTCGGCCGGGTCGTCCTCGACGGCGCCATGGACCCCTCGGTGAGCGCCCTGGAGAGCAGCCGCGCCCAGGCCGGCGGCTTCGAGGTCGCCTTCAACGCCTTCGCGGCGGACTGCGTCAAGCGCACCGACTGCCCGCTGGGCAGCGCCTCCGTCTATGACGCGGGCAAGCGGCTCGACGCCTTCTTCGCGTCCCTCGACGCCCACCCGCTGCCCACCGGCACCTCCCGCCCGCTCAGCGAGTCCCTGGGGACGACCGGCGTCATCGCGGCGATGTACGACCAGACCGCCTGGCCCTCCCTGCGCGGCGCCCTGACCAGCGCGCAGAAGGGCGACGGCGACCCGCTCCTCAAGCTGTCCGACGGCTACTACGAGCGCGACGACGACGGCAAGTACAGCAACCTCATGTACGCCAACGCCGCCGTCAACTGCCTCGACCTGCCCCCGGCCCTGTCCTCCCCGGCCGACGTCGAACGCGCGCTGCCCGCCTTCAAGAAGGCCTCCCCCCACTTCGGCACCGCCCTCGCCTGGTCCTCCCTCACCTGCGGCTACTGGCCGGTGCCCGCCACCGGCCGCGCCGAACGCATCCCGGCCAAGGGCGCCGCCCCGATCCTCGTCGTCGGCACCATCCGCGACCCGGCCACCCCCTACGCCTGGGCCGTCTCCCTCGCCTCCCAACTCTCCTCCGGCCACCTCCTCACCTACGACGGCGACGGCCACACCGCCTACGCCCGCGGCTCCACCTGCATCGACAGCGCCGTCAACGCCTACCTCCTCCAGGACCACCTCCCCCCCAACGGCAAGAAGTGCACCTGACCGCCCCACCTCCCGAGCCCACCTCCCGGGTGCCCTCTGACCAGCCCCTCCCCATGATCCGAACGGCGTCCGGACCACCCCCACGAAGCCTGTAGACTTTCCCCGCTGCTGCTGCCACCCTGTGTCAGCACCCCAGCAAGCCGCCTTAGCTCAGTTGGCCAGAGCAACGCACTCGTAATGCGTAGGTCTCGGGTTCGAATCCCGAAGGCGGCTCCGGAAGGCCCCAGGACTCACTCGCCGTGACCTGGGGTTTTTCCTTGTCCTTGACCCTTCCCGGCGGGCGCAGGAGTGTCCAGTCGGCGTGGCGACGGCGATGTGCGGCCGAGGTGTGGCCATTTCTGCAGCGCCGCTGCAGACGTGAGGCCGACGCGGCCTTGCCCCGGGAGATGCCTCTCAGCTGGATTTTGTGGGGTCTCTACAAGCGCGTGCAAACGGGCGCATCGCTCGCCCCAGCCCAGGAGCCTTAGCTATCCTCCCCCCGAGTGCCTATGTCTACCCGACCGGCACAGATCTCCCACCCCGGCACGTTCCAGCCGGTCCGACCGGTCCGAGAACGGTCTGCGGTGCTCCCCCATCACCGCCCGCAATGAGGCCGGCATTCCGAAGAGCACGGCCTGGATTGACTGCTGCCGCACGTGGGCTCCGCGCTTGGCCTTGCGTGCACTACCTCACGGGTCTGAAGTCGAGCCTCTGCCCGAAGCTGAGATCTCCGTGGTCAATACCCGGAACGACCTGGACTGACTGATCCAGGTGCACCGACCGCCAGAGGATGCGCCGATGCACTGCGGCGCGCCGGATTGGGGGCTTTGGTCGAGAGCGGCTGCGACGCCATTTTCGTCTCCGAGGAGGAGCTGGCCGCGAACGAGGAACGGCATCCGATTACGGAGCCCTCGCTATCGGGATGGGAGTGCCCCAGCCTGCTGTGGTTGCGGCCAGCCCACCGGCTCACCGGGCCAGCCGGCGCGGGCTGCGCTGGCTACGGCCGAAGTGCAACGCCTCGATGGTCTAGCGCGCAACCCGCGCGAACTGCGAGCGCAGCTACGGGCATTGGGCAATTGAACCCGGTTCCACCCTTCTCGGCCAAGACGGCACCTACTCCTCCGCTATCGGCTTAAATGCCGAGCATCGGCTGGTAAGTTCGGAGTGCGGTTGGGGGACTGCGGGCGCTCGGGATCCGAGACATGCCGTTCGATTCGGGGGGACGCGGTCAGAGGACTCCCGGCCATCCCGGCAGGGCTAGTCAACAACGCGCCGCAGAGGCGGGGTTGAGGTGTAGGACGGTCTCGAGCACTAGTGGGGAACGTGGCGCAAGTAGGATCGCATTCGGCCGCCGGTCAGATGACTGGCTATCTCTATCAGTGTGAGCTGGCCCTAGTGGAACTGGCCGAGCGCAGCCTGGACGACCCCGTAGTCGAGGTGAGGATGGAGGTCCTGGACGACGTCGAGTTCCTCCACGGGGCCGGGTCCCCGAGTGAGTTACTGCAGTCCAAGCACCGGAGGAGTGCCGGGCAGCTCAGCGAGACCGGTAAGGACTTTTGGCGGTCAGTTGCCTCGTGGATCGATGCACTGACAGTCCTGGGCACGAGCACATCCGGGCCGATGCCACTGCTGCGCCTGGTAACCACGCAGGTCGCGACCGAAGGTACGTTTTTCTATCTGCTGCGCGGAAGCCCGCAGCGCGACGTTGCGGCTGCCCTCGACCGCATGGAGGCGGTGGCCATCGCAAGCGAGCCGGAAACCACCGCAGAGGACCGTAGGAAGTTCATGGATCTGACGCCACCCCAGCGCTACCGGCTGGTCGCTGCGATCGAGATCAGCGACGGCGCACCGCTGATGTCAGATCTCGACCATAGGCTCGCCAGAGCACTGGGGATTGCGGCACGCCGGCACGGGCAGGCCGTCCTCGACCAGATCAAGGGGTGGTGGTACCGCATGGCAGTCCAGTTGCTGGAGCGGAAGAACCCGGCCCTGAACAGGCCGTCGGTGAGCGCGCAGGAGCTGCAGTGTCGGATCGAGGAGATCACCGACCAGTTCGCCGGGCAGAACCTGCCCGTAACTCAGGAACTGCGCCGTCTGACCGAGGCGGAGACCGCCGCGTATCGCGACCAGTTGGTCGTGCGGCAGATGCAGTGGATCGGACTGAACAACCGCTCAATCGCCATGTACCTGCGGGACTACCACCACGCATCGGCCCAGCGATCACAGTGGCTGCGCGCTTTCACGATCACCGAGCAGGGGTTGGAGGAGTACGAACAGCGCCTGTGGGACGAATGGGATCACATCTCCGCTGACCTGACCGACGGCCATGATCAGGACTCCGAAGACAAGCAAGCGAGTGTCGGCAAGGAGGTGCTGAAGGAGACGATGGACGCGGTAGCGGACGAGCCAGCACGTCTGGGCAGCACCACGGTCGGCTGGATCGGCCGAGGCACCATGCATAGTCTCGCCGACCGAGCTGGGACCGCTCAGGAACCAGTGGGCTGGCATCCCCGCTTCCGGCACCTGCTGGGCCAGAGTGCCGAGGATGAGGAGCAGGGGCAGTGACCGAGACAGCTGCCCCTCAGGTACCCGAGGCACGCGCCCTGCTTAACCCTGCGTTCGGCGCCTACTTGCTGGCCTGCAGTGTCAACGCAGCTACGAGATCCGCCGCTCGAACGCCGGTGCCCTGGCCCGCGGCCTTCCTGGTGCTGCCGCTGGTGCTGCCAGCCGACACGCGTGCGGACATGCCGGCACGCGCCAGTCGTTCCATGGGCGCGTGGCTGACCCAATACCCTCACCACCAAGCTCGGTTCGCCGAACGCGCTCACGAACTGACCGGCTACACCCGCGCCAGCCTGCGCACCGCCCTGCGCCACCATGCGATAGAAGTCACCGGTACCGGCTTGCGTACGCCGCGCGCACCGACCCCGCTGCCCTCGGACTTCGGCGAGGAAGTCACCGACTGCGCCCAGCGCGCCGCGCTGGTGGGCAGGTGGCTGGCTGCGACCGACCTAGCGACTGCCTTCACCTTGCTGGGCGTCCGTCCCTGACCTGCCTCTCCCGTAAGGAAGTCACCAACCCGCCATGCAGCTAATCGCCCTGGCCCTCTACCATCGCGACGGACGGCCCGAGCCCCGGGTTATCCGTTTCCGGCTAGGGGCGCTGAACATCCTCACCGGTGAATCCGAGACTGGGAAGTCGGAAGTCCTCGACATCGTCGACTACTGCCTGGGACGCAAGCAGCCCAATCTTCCCGACGAGCCGATCGACCAGACCGTTGGGTGGTACGCGCTGTTAGTCTCCTTCGGGACCAGCCGAATGCTTACTGTGCGCCCCCGCCCGTCAGGAGCTTCGACTATCAAGGCCATGGTCCGCACTGGCGACGAGACGCTGGACTTCCCACGCGGCGATGAATTGCGCCTCGACTCGGATGTCAGCGTAATTCGCAGTCAGCTCAGTGCCCGCCTGGGCATCGAGGACTTCCACTTCCAACCGCCAACTGGCGCAGCTCGCGCCGCCTTCGACGTCTCCATCGGGCAGGCCGCTCTCCTCTGCTTCCAAAAGCAGGGCGAGATCGCCAACCAGGGTGCTCTCTTCCACCGCCAGAGCGAAGACGGCATCCAGCAGGCAATCAAAGACACACTGCCCTACTTCCTCGGCGCAGCAGGACCGGAACAGGCCCTGCGCCGTCACCAACTGGGTCAGGCTCTACGCGCCCAGCGTGCCGCGCAGCGCGCCCTGGAAGATGCAAGCCGCCGGCAGGAAGGGACCGACACGCGGGCAGTGGCGCTGCTGCGCCTAGCCGAAAGCGAGGGACTGCTCAGTGACGTCCCGGTCACTGTGGACCCTCGTCGGATCCCACAGTTGCTGGATCAAGCCCTCAGTGTCTCCTCTGCGGTGGAACAGGCCGCCCCGGCCGACCGCCGCCAAGCGCTCCAAGACGAACGGCGCATTTTGCGCGAGCAGTGGCAGCAACTGGGTGACGCCCTTGCGCTCGTGGACCGCTGGCACGAACAAGGACAGGCATATACCGGAGAACTGCACCTCCAGCTCAACCGCCTAAAGACCCTCGACCTACTAGGGCCCGCGCAGCCCGGCCATGACTCGGGCACCTGCCCCCTGTGCACTCAGCCGCTGCCCGAACCCGACCCGTCCGCCGCGGACATCACCGAACTGACCTCGAACCTAAGCGTGGAGCTTGAGCACGCTCAGACACTCCAACCCGTACGCGACGAGCACCGCCGGAGCCTGCAAGTTCAGCGCGACGCCGCTGCCGAACGTCTCCGTTTGAACAGCGCCCAGCTTAGAGACCTCAACGCCAGCGACGAGCGCATGCGCAGCCTGCAGGACCAGCAACTGCGCGCCGCATACATTCAGGGGCGCATCGCCCAGGAAATCACCGCCGCTGGCCAACTGTCACCCGACGACATCAGTGGACTCCGCAACGAGCTGGTCCTGGCCCAGGAGCGCGCCGAGCAACTTCAGGAACTGGTTGACGAGGACGACATCACCGCAGAAACAGAACGACGCCTCACCGATGTTGCCGCCTACATGACGCCCTGGGCACGCCGCCTCAACCTCGGCCAGGCCGCAGCAGCAGACGAAGTACGCATCAGCCTCGCCCAGCTCAACGTCGTTTTGCGGCGTCCCGCAGGCCGCCTGCCACTGACCCGCATCGGCAGCGCGAAGAACTGGATCGGTTACCACCTAGTTGCCCACCTCGCCCTGCATACTTACTTCCTGCAACACCAGCGGCCTGTACCGCGCTTCCTGATGCTCGACCAGCCCACCCAGGCGTTCTTCCCCGAAAAGATCCGCGACGCCACCACTGTCCAAGACGCGGACTGGGCTGCCGTCACTAGCTACTTCGAGCTTCTCAGAGACGTCGCCGACTCCAGCGACGGTGGACTGCAAATCATCGTGTGCGACCACGCCAACCTGCCCGAGCAGTGGTTCCAGGAAGCGCTGGTCGAGAACTGGCGACCTCGAGATGGCCGCAGGAACGCTTTGATCCCCGAGGACTGGCTCGAATAACAGCGTGGCGTAATGAACCAGACCGTCTTTCGTTACGGGTCGTGCCCTTCCCGTTTGCTGCTCTTCCCCTACCCCTCGTGCGGAGCGGGACGCGGACTGGCTTGCCGAAGGTGCTCCGGTCAGATACCCCCGCTGACCGGAGCCTCTCCTTGCCACCGTTCTCAGGCGGTGTCCTTCTCTTCCTTGCCCGGGGGCCGCTTGGGGGGTTGCATCCTCGGCAGGGCGCGCGTCGGATCCGGTGTCCGGTTGTCCGGGACTGCGGTCAGGTGCGAGCGGCTGTGGGGTACGAGCTGGACGACCTTCTCGGCGGCGTCGCGGGCGAGGTCGTCCAGGACAGCCTGATAGATGTCACGGGTGATATGGGTGTCGGAGTGGCCAAGGGTTTCGCTTACGACCTTGATGTCCACCCCGGCCGCGAGCATGAGGGTGGCAGCGATGTGGCGTAGGTCGTGGAGTCGGATCGGGGGGAGGCCGGCAGCAGCGATCAGGCGCTCGAAGAGGTCGCTGACCTTGCCCGGGTGGAGCAGGGAGCCGTCCTCCTGGGTGAATATTCGCCCGGTGTCTATCCACCCCTCGCCCCATTCGTCGCGCTCGCGCTCCTGGCGAAGGCGGTGAGCCTGGAGAACCTCGAAGGTTTCGTCGTCCAGGGCGATGAGGCGGATGCCCGAGTCGGTCTTCGGAGTGCCCTCGTGGATCTCCCAGCCGTCCTGGACGAGTTGGGTGGCGATGGCCAGAGAGTGCTCGGTGGCCGACAGATCCTCCCAGCGGACACCACACGACTCACCGCGCCGGGTACCCCGGAAAGAGATGAGCCGCCACAGCGGGTAGAGCCGGTCTCCGGCAACGAAGTCGAGGAACCGCCCCGTTTGCTCCGGGCTCCAGACCATGACGGGCGACGGCCTGACGCCGGTCGCCTGCCAGCGAGCTATGCGCTCGTCAGTCCAGATGAGGGCCTTCGGCCTCGTGCCGGGTAGGAGTTCGACGTGCTCGGCCGGGTTGAAGGGGGACATCACCTGCTGGGCGATGGCCACGTTCAGGGCGGCCCTGAGCGTGGCCTTTATGTGCGGCTGGGTGTTGAGGCCGGTGATCCGGCGGAACGGCGGCATCGCGTCGAGCTGGGCCCGGAGCGACGTGCGGCGGGCCCGGTTATCGGCGCCCCGGTTCGGGGTGGCATTGAGTTCGGCCTGGACCGCCCTCCGCTGGGTGTTCTGCTCCTGGATCTCGATGTTGCGCTCGTTGATCGTGTCGAACATCGTGTTCAGGTGGTGGACCCTGAGCTTGTCCAGCCGGATGCTGCCCAGTTGGGGCTTGAGGTGGACGCGGACGTCGCAGGCGTAGCGCTTGTAGCCGGTGACGCGAAGACGCTTACGTCCGGTGAGCCAGGTGTCTAGCCATTCCCCGACGGTGGTCTTGGAGTTAAGGGTCTGGCCGGTCTTGAAGCGGCGCAGAGTCTCGTCGTAGTCCGGCAGCGGCTCCTTGGCCGCCGCGCACGCTTCGAGGAGATCGCTGATGGAGAGCTGACCGGCCGGGTCGTCCTCGTCCGGAATCGCCATGAGTGCGGCGGCCTTGGACAACTCGGTCTTCGCGTCGGTCGCAGTCTCGAATCCGCCCCGGCGGAAACGGCGGCGGGTGCCGTCCTGACGTGGGACAAGCTCCTGGACGGCGTACCAGAGGCCGTGCCGGGTGTTGGACGCCTTCGGGCAGGCCGCCCCGTACGGCTTGCCAGTGGCGGGATTGCGGCAGGCGCACCGCCGGACGGTGGTGCCCTTTTTCACTTGTCGGCCCCCGGGCTGTTGCTGGTGTCAGGGTCATCGACGAAGGCGAGTTCGTCGGGAAGAGCGGGGGGCACGAGGCTCCGCTCGCGCATGTTGTTCCGCAGGGCCCGCAGTTCCTGGCAGTCCTCGAAGGCGTGCTCCTCGTAGCCTTCGGCACGCTGCAGGAGGGTGGTCCGGCGGGCTCGGTCCAGGGTGGTGCTCGCACTGCGGCGGCGTTCCCTGGCCAGGGCTGTGGAAGCTGCCGCACCGGCTACCAGGTCGCCGTGCTGCCGGAATACGTCGAGGACATCGCGGGCAGTGCCTTCGGTGGCAGGCCGGTCCACGGGCGCCTCACCGGTGAACCACGTGAGGGCGTCCCAGGTGGACACTTCCTGTCCCGGCAGGACCTCTACGGTGGCAGCGGAGCCAAGGGGGAAGAGGAGGGTCACGGGCGGAACGCCGAGAACGTCGGCCAGGACGAAGAAGTCGGCGACCGTGACGCTGGTCTTGCGCCCCGATTCCAGGTTTTTCAAGGAGTGCTCCGTGACCTCGGGCAGTCCGCGGTCGGCACAGCCCTGGGCGACGGCAGCCATGGTGAGGCCGGCCGCCTTGCGTGCGTCTCGCATCCTGTGGGCGATCCGACCGGTGAACGCTGTTGGCCATTGATCGGGTGTCATGGAGACACTTTAGATCGATAAAAAGCGCATCCGCAACACCGTGATACATATATAGCGGCACCGCGACACCAGGAGACACAAGGAGAGCGCCGTGATGGCATCCGATTTTTCCCGCGGAACACAAGGGCTCACGAGTGACGAGCTGCTCACCCTCCCGGTGGTCATCGACCTCGACACCGCGAACAGGGCCCTGATGATCGGCCGTTCAACGGGGTACGGGCTCGCCAAGCAAGGTGCGTACCCGGTCAAGGTGCTACGCCTCGGCAACGCCTACCGGGTGGTGACAGCCGACCTCTTGAAACTGCTCGGCCTAGAGCGCCGCACGTCGGACGCATCCCGTGAAGCATCTGGAGGCGAGCGACACGGTCTCTGCGCGTAGAACATGATCGCCTCACGTGGTCCCTCCGCGAGGGGCGCCCTGCCGGAACTGTAGGGTGTCGGGAGCTATCACTGCCTGACGCGGAAGGCTACCTACTGTGACCGCTGCTGCGCCCCCTTCGACCTCCGACTTCTACTGCCACCAGGCCATCCCTGGGCTTACGCCGGTCAAGGTGGTGGCGGAGACCGAGCACGTGCTCGCATTCGAGCACACCAACCCCGCGCACCCGGTTCACGTCGTGGTCGTCCCGAAGGTGCACACGCCATCCCTGGTCGATCTGGGTGGCGGGGGCGAGGAGCTGCTCGCCAAGGTGATGGCAGTGGTCCGGCAGGTCGCAGCGCAGGTGGAGGAGGAGCATGGGGCCGCCTCAGTCACCACGAACGTCGGTCTCTACCAGGAGTCCCGGCACCTGCATTTCCACGTGTACCACCGCGGGGAGTCGGACGAGCAGATTCTGGCGATGTACGGACACCACGACGGCTGAGTCCTACCGGGCGTGCAGCGCGCGCCGTGGCCGGGCTGCTGCCACGGTCTCGTGCGCGATGAGGTCGGACGCGCGGTGAACCGCCTTCGGGTCAGGGCGCTCCACCGGGCCGGAGCGGGTTTCGGCGGCCAGCTCCATGCATGCTTTGGCGAGCGACGCTCCGCCCTGCAATTCCTCGTTGTCTGGGATCACGACGCACTGTCCCGGGTGGCGGCGTGCGTAGGCGTCGGCGTTGTCGAGCTGGTCGCCGCGACTGACGGTTGAGGGCAGCGGGATGAGGACGGCTCGTTTGCCGAGCGCTTCGAGTTCGGCGAGCGTGGTGGCGCCGGCGCGTCCGATCACGAGGTCGGCGAGCCACAGGGCGTCGGCCATCTCTTCGTGCAGGTACTCCAGTTGCCGATAGTCCGGCATGCCGTGGAGCGAAGGGTCGAGGTTCCCCTTGCCGCGCACGTGGACGACCGCGAAGCGCGAACACAGAGTGTCGAGCTGGCTTTTGACGGCGTCGTTGACGCGCTGGGATCCGCTGCTGCCGCAGAAGATCAGAAGGACGGGCCTCGCCGGGAGGTCGAGGCGGTGCCGCAGCCGTTCCGGGTCGCCAGCGGCCAGATCGTGCCGCAGGGGCAGGCCGGTGACGACGGACTTACGGGCAAGCCATCGCGGTGCACCGGTCGGGGGCGCGACGGACAGGCACACCCGGTGGGCCATCCGGGCGACGATCTTGTTGGCGAGCCCGAGGGAGTGGTCGGACTCGTGGACCACGATGGGAACCCGGCAGAGCCAGGCTGCGACGCCGACGGGTACGGAGACATAACTGCCCTTGGAGAACAGGGCGTCGGGCCGCTCGCGGCGCATGGCCCGTACGGCGGCGCCGATTCCGCGCAGGACCGTGAAGGGCATGAGCAGGTTGCTCCACGAACCGTAGCGCTTCAATCCTGCTGAGGGTACAGCCCGGAACGGGACGCCGGCCTTTATGGCGTATTCGTGTTCGATGCTGTCAGCGCGTCCGAAGAACACCAGTTCCGTCACGCCCTGGGCGGGGAGCCGGGCCGCTACTGCGAGCGCGGGAACGACGTGCCCGGCGCTTCCGCCTCCGGTAATTCCGATTTTCATCTGCACCGCACCTGGTCCACGTAATCGTCGTTGCGTTCGGTCTCGGGGTTGTCGTTCTCCCGGCCTCCCGGGTGCACGGCCTGCTGTACCGGGCACCCGGGCCACTGGTGCCAGAGGGCTTGGTCGGGCCGGCTGGAGTTGAACCAGCTCCTCGGCAACACTTATGCCGTGCTCCGCCTTTGAGCTACGACCCGGTGGCTGATCCGAGGCTAGAGGGCATGAGGCTTGGCGGTCAATGCGCTGCCCGGTATTGGCGGCGGCTTTCGGTCATTCGATTTTCGCGGTTCCGCACCGGAGCTTATTTGTTTTTCGGCAGCCCAATTCTGTCGCCGTCCATAACTGCCAGACGATGACGTGAATTGGGTTCCACCTGTTGGTGGGCCGTGACTTAGTGCAGGCTCCAGGTGTCGGGGATCTGGCTGATTGGCGCGCGGCTGGTCCGGGTTGTCCACCGGTTGACGAGTTCGACCTCGTCGTCCTGCTGTTGCGGGGAGAGGACCAGCCTGTGCGGGAGGCCGAGGAGGCTGGCGTACCGGAACTTCTCGCCGGCCGGTTCGTGCCGGTCGTCGATGAACAGGGCTGCGCCGCGTCCGCGCAGGTGCTGTACGACGCGCTCGGTTCGTTCGCGCATGGCGGGCAGGTCGGGGCGCAGGACGGTGATGTGGAAGTCGGCCGGGGCGGTGTCTGGTTTCCACCGCAGGCCGGCGTTGTCGCGGTGGAGGTCGGCGAGGGTCTGCAGGCAGCGGGTGATGCCGATGCCGGAGCATGCTGAGTAGGGGGTGTGGGCGGTGCCGTGCTCGTCGGTGAAGGACAGGTTCATTGGGGCGGCGTACTGGGTGCCGAGTTCGAAGACGTGGGCAAGCTCGATGGCGCGTGCTTCGCGGTAGTGGCCGTCTTCGCAGTGGCTGCATTTCATGCCTTCGGCCGCGCGGTGGAGGTTGACGGCGGTGGGTGACAGAGCGGCGAGGTCTTTGGTGCCCGACCAGGTGACGTTACGGCGAAGGCCGGTTGCGCCGTCGGAGATGGCGAAGGTGTCCAAATGGGCGACTGATTCGTCGAAGAAGGTGGCCGTTCCCGTGCAGTCCCAGGGGGTGATGGTGCCGGCCTCCTTGCCGAAGTGCTCGGGCAAGTGGGCGGGTTCCAGGAGAGCGACGCGGGCGGCGCCGGAGGCAGCAGCGAGCTTGCGGGGGCTGACCTGGAGGTCGGACCGGATCACTACGGCAGCCGGAGTGGTGGTGCCGTCGTGGGCGGTGAGGGCGAAGGCGATGACGTTGACGACCGGGTCGCTCTGCGGGACCGGCCGCCCGCCCAGGATGGCGTGATCGCCGCGGTGACCGCAGTGGTCGCAGACGAGGATGCTGCTCTGTCCGGTGTCGCCGAGGACGAGGTGCTCGGTGGTCGGGCCGGCCGAGATGCTGCCGCCGTCGGCAGCGGCCTGAAAGACGCCGGTCAGGCCCATCCCCACCAGGGCCGCCCGGCAGGCGTCGTTGAGGAAGCTGGCCGAGGTGCGCATCCCTTGGGGATCGGTGTCGAAGGTGTAGGCGTCGGCCATCGTGAACTCGCGGCCACGCATCAGCCCGCCGCGCGGAGCGATCTCGTCGCGGAACTTGGAGGTGCTCAGGAACAGCCGTACCGGCAGGTCGCGGTGGGACCGCACGTGCTCCCGTACGGTGGCCGAGGCGATCTCCTCGGAGGTGGGGGCGAGGCACATCTGTTCGCCGCCCCTGCTCGTGGACGTCAGCAGCGCACCCTCGGACTGGTAGACCTCCCACCGGCCCGACTGCTCCCACAGCGAGCGGCTTTGCAGCGTGGGGAAGGCGACCGTGTTGGCGCCGCGCTCCTCGAACGCGGTCCGGGCGATCCGGACCAGCCGGTCGTGGACGCGCAGCCCCAGCGGCAGCAGGGTGAACACTCCTGTGGCGTCGGTCCTGGCGACGTACCCGAGGGATTCCAGCAGGTTCATGGTGGAGGCGGAGGCGTCAGCCGCGCGGCGCCGTACGGGGGGGAACAGCCGGCTCGCGTAGAGCGGGGTCTCAGACACGGGCAACTCCCAGGACGGACTTCGACAGGTTGCGCAGGTGCGCGGCGGTCGTCCTGATGTCGTGACGCCGGGCGCTGACTGCTGCGGCGATGCTCAGGGTGCGGCGCAGGCCGGGGTCCTCGGCGAGCTGGTCGACGCACGCGGCCAGGGCGGCGGCGTCGCCCGGCTGGTAGGCGAGGGCCCCTGCGCCGAGCGTGTGTCGCAGGCCGGGCAGGTCGCCGTAGACGACTGGAAGGCCATGGGCCTGGGCCTCGACGGCGACCAGGCCGAACGCCTCCAATTGCTTGGTGGTGAACAGGAACGCGTCGAAGTCGGCGAAGCGGCGCCACAGCTCCTCGCGTGGCATGAAGGGCTCGAACCGAATCCGGTCGGTGAGGCCGAGGTCGGCGGCTCGGGAGGTGAGGGCGAGCAGTTCGCTGCCGCTGCCGATGACGGTGAGGTCGTGTCCCTCGGAGGTGAGCGCCAGGGCGTCGATCGCTGTGGCCGTGGACTTGTTAGCGTCCAGGCGCCCGGCGTGCAGCAGCCGTAGTCGGCGGCCTTCGGTGGGTCGGACGGTGGGGCGGTCTGGCAGCGGCAGGCCCCAGGGCACGGTGACCAGCCGGTCGGCGAACCTTCCTCCGGTCAGGGCGTTCACCCGCTCAGCCATCGGCGCGTTCGGGACAGCGACGGCCGTACTTGCGGTCACGATCTCGATCAGTGCCTCGGACGCCTGATCGTTCTCGGCGGCGGCGATCACGTCGGTACCGTGCGCGATGGAGATCAGCGGGGTGCTGCCCGCAGCACGGGCGAAGGCGAGGGCCAGTCCGAAGCCCAGGTGCTGGGCGTGAATGAGGTCAGGGCGCCGGTCGCGCACCAGGCGCGCGACCTCGTCGGTCAGTTCCTCGGCGTACCGGGGAAAGTCCGGGCCGTACGGCTGCTTCGCGGCGCGGAGATCGGTGGTCTCCTCGAACCGGTGCTGCCAGACGCCGGAGCCGGGCAGGGCCAGGAATGTGCTGCGGAAGTCGCCGGCGAGTCGGTGGTAGACGTCGCTGCACCAGATGGTGGAGCCGCAGGACGGCTCCAGAGGAAGGTCGATGCCCGTCAGGATGCGCGGTCGGGTCATCGTGCTTCTCCGGAAGGGGCGGTGGGGTGGTAGGCGCGCAGGCCGGCGCGGAGCATGGCCGACATCCCGGCCCAGCCGATCGCGCAGGCCGCATCAATGACGGACAGGCCCGGCACAAAGCCCTGCTTGGGCCACGCCTGGGCATAGCGGGGATGGCGGCCGGAGAACTCGTTCCAGGTGACCGTGATCCCGCTCGCACTCAGCGCTGCCGTGTCGAGGTACTCCCGTGTGCCCGAACCGGCCCACAGATTCGTCTCCCCAGCGGCCTCACAGATGTTGACCAAGCGCACGTTCTTGTCGTCGCAGTCCGATGAGGCCATCTGGGACGTGAGGAGCAGTGCGGCCCGGGAGCCGAGCGCGAGCGCGATCTGCGTCACGAGGTCGAGGTTGAGGTCGGTCAGCCAGCGGTGCCCTGCGGACAGCGCCGGGGCGATGACCTGGAGAGCTTCGTCGATGTACGCGGTTCGTCCGTACGCCAGGCGGATGCCCTTGATCACGGCCGTGGGGTCGAAGCTGTCGGCGATCCGGGTGTCGCGAATGAGCTGCCCGGTCTTGCGGGAGGCGGGGACGGTGATCCAGTTGACGCCGTTGGCGGTCTTGATCCGGTTGCGGTTCTGCCACCCGCGTTCGGTGAACTGCACGTCGTCGTAGAGCGCGACGGTGGTGGAGGCGAGCAGCGCTTCGCAGAAGCCAAGCCACGGCAGGAAGGGCGGTTGCTCGATGTAGATCACGGGCGCTCCTGTTCCGGCTGGGAGTTCAGCAGGGTGAGCAGGGGGGTCTCGAAAGCCTCGAAGACCCGGCCCGCCGCGGCGTCGGTGGGCCGCAGCCGCCAGCCGGCCGCCGCTGCCCGCTGGCGGGTGTAGGACTCCTCCAGGTACCAGCGGCCTCCTTGGGTCCTGTGCTGGGCCAGCGCTTTGACCTTGTCGTCGAGGAAGGCGGTGATGTCGACCAGGACGGTGGGGGCGAAGTTGCTGCGCGGGGCATGCGGTTCGCCATACAGCACGGTGCGGCAGGAGAGCACGCGGGCGGCGGCGTTGGCGGTGGCCGTCGCGAGCGCAAGGTGGTCTTGGTGGTCGTTGTCCGCGTGCGGGCTGTGGGTGATGACGGTCGTGGACCCCAGTCGCACCAGTTCGCCTTCGACGGCGGAGATCAGACTCCGGTCGGGGCGCAGCGCTCCGTCGGCCAGGCCGAGCCAGGCCACCTCGACACCGGTGCCGGCCCACGCGGCCTGGACCTCGCGCGTGCGGGCGTCTTCGGCCAGACGGATGCCGCGGGCGGCATCGGCGAGCGAAACGCCGCCGGCGCCGTGGGTCGCCATCAGCACGGTGACATCGGCGCCGAGCTGCCGGTAGCGCAGCAGAGTGCCGTAGGCGAGCAGTTCGGCGTCGTCGGGATGCGCCACCACGGCCACCACGCGCTCCATCGGGGCCGGTTCCTTCTTCGGAGGCACCGGGTCACCGCCCCTCGAAGTCGCGGTGGATCTGTGAGGGCATCGCCTGCTGGGCACCCTGGTATTTGCCGTCGTACAGGACGATGTCGCCCTGGACCGTCCAGAACGTGACCTGCCCGATCCTCAAGTTCGGGTAGACCCTCACCGGCTGTACCGCGTGCAGTTGCATCGTGAGGTGGTTGTGCGAGCCGATGTCGATCAGGTCGGCGGTCACATGGACGAACAGGCCGAGGCGTGCCACGGAGGAGCGGGCGCGGATGATCGGCACGAAGTGGTCGCTGCCGATGCGCTCCGCGGTGGCGGCGAGGTAGATCCGCTCCGGGGCGAGGACCATGCCCTCGGGCGGGATGGTGTGGATCTCGAACGCGTTGTCCCGGGCACAGTCGAGACGCTGCTCGCTGTACCAGCCGACCGTATCGCCGAGGTGGAAGTCGTAGCTGTTGGGGCTCAGCAGGGCGGGGTCGAACGGATCGATGTCGATCTCTCCGCTCTTGACCCGGAGGTCGATCTCGGGTCCGGTGAGGATCACGCCGCGCTCTCCTCTCGCAGCGGTACGCCGGCCAGAGCCCGAGGTGAGCAGGCCGTCGGGTCGCTGAGTGAGCCGTAGTGGCCGCGGTAGGGCATCGACGCTCCGACCGTGTCCCAGAAGGAGACCTGGCCGACGCGCATCCCTGGGTAGACGGTCAGCGGCTGGACCACGGTGATCTCCAAAGTCCACTGGTGGAGCGAGCCGAGCTGCTGAAGGTCGGCGGAGATCTGAAGGAAGCACCCGAGGCGTCCCAGCGAGGACCGGCCGATGAGGGTCGCCACGTAGCGAGCGCTGCCGATCTGCTCGGCCGTGACTCCGAGGTAGACCGTGCCCGGCTGCAACTCGTACCCGCCGACCGGGATGCGGATGGTCGCCAGCTCCGTCTCCTGACGGGGGTCGGCCGGGCCGCCGACAGCGACCTTCAATGTCGGACCGAGTCGGTAGTTGTAGCTGTTGGGGTTGAGCAGGCCCGGATCGAAGGGGTCGATGGTGATGTCCCCGCGCTCCACGGCCTGCCGGACGGCGGATCCGGTGAGAATCACCGAGCACCTCCGGAACTCGCGTGGCCGACATAGCCCTGCTTGAGCAGGCGCCGCTGTTCGGCGGGCACCTTGTCCTGACCACGTCCCAGCGGCATCCGACCGTGGGCGTAGCGCCACTGGTCGAAGACGAGCAACTGCCGCGGAGCCAGCCGGACAGTGATGCGATGCTCGTAGGTGGCACCGACGAGGCGGTCGAACGCCTCGGTGATACAGGGGACGGTGCTGCTGTCGGCCTCGACGAGTTCACCGCGCCGCAGGTGGGGGAGCATCTTGCTCGTGAAGCGGATCGGTGTGCCGGCATCGGTCCGCTCGGGGAGGACAGCGAAGCGGGGCAGGCTCCCGCCGACACCGTGCACGCCCTCGTCGGCCCAGTAGGAGAACACAGGGCGGCTGAGCAGCCTCCGGTCAGCGGTGCTCAGGTCGCCGGCGGCGGCCCACAGATCGGACAGGGCCGACGCTCCCCCCACTCGGGGATCGTCGCGGACGCAGTAGAGGGCGATGTAGCGCGGACTCAACTCGCGGTCCACCAGGTCGACGTGCAGCCGGTTCTCGCCGACGCCGTGGGTGCGCGCGGGGTCGGCGTCGAGGCGGACCTTCAGGTCGCTCCAGCAGCCGTCGTCCGGGTACACGCTCAGCACCGGGCCCAGCGTGGACATCAGCCCGAGGCCGAGTTCCAGGTTGCGGCGGTGGTCGGTGCCTTCGGGGAAGGAGACCAACGCGGCTCCGGCGCCCTCGCCGGTGAGCCGGGCCGCGAACTCGCGCGGAGCGGTTGGGCCGTGCAAGAGGTCGTTGCCTTGCAGGGTCAACACGTCGCTCATCAGGACTCCTTAACGAGATCGGTGAGGATGCCGCGCAGCGTGCGCGGCGGGTCGACAGGCCGGGCGACCAGACCCAGCCGTTCCGCGAGGTAGCTCGTGGTCGCCACGGTGCGCGCATCGCCCACACCGCTGGCCGAGGAGTATGTGACGGGCTCTTCGCCGAGCAGACGCAGCCGTTCCTCAACCGCTTCCGTGAGGTGCTCGCCGTCCAGGAGAACGAGGTCGGCGTCGAAGGGAGCGCAGCTCGTGAGCGCCTGGCGGGTGACGCTCTGCGGCAGCCCCTCACGCAGGGTCCACAGGCTGAAGACGAAAGCGTCGGCGCCGGCGGTGGCCTGGGCTCGCTGAGCCAGAAGGCGGGCGACATCTCCGCGATCCGGGAGGGACGCAGGCAGGGTGCCGACCGGTGCAGCACCCCAGTCCGCGTACCGGGCCAGCGCTTCCTCCAGCCCGTCCCGAACCACTGGCTCGATGATGGTCGGGAAGGTCTCGATGGTGAACCGGTGATGTCCGTGCCCCGGGTCGAGATCGAGGCGCAGCAGTCCTTGTCCGATTTCTGGGGCCTTGAGAACCTGCCGGCCGCCCGACGCCCAGTGGTACCAGGCGCTGTGGCAGTGCCCGGAGACGACCAAGGGCAGCGGCCAGCGAGCCTCCTGATCGGTGACGTCCACAACGAAGCCGCTGTGGCTGACGCCGATGACTATGTCGGCACCCGCTGCCTGGAGCCGGTCGCGCTCGGCCGCGATCAGGCCCGCGGTCGGGTCCACGAAGGAGAACCCGGCACGCTCATGGGCAGGAACGGCGTCGTACGCCTGCCGGCCCAGGTAGCCCACCATCCCCACCCTGGGCCCGGACCCCGGGAGCAGCAGGCCGCTTTCCCATCGGCCGGCGAATGCCCGGGGCGGCCGAAGGTTCGCGCACACCACCGGTGGAAACCGGGCGGGGTTTTCCAGGCGCATCAAGTCGGCGAAGTCGTGGTTACCCGGCACGAGCGCGTCGTACAGCTCGGCGAGCAGCCGCTCCTCCACCCTCCCTTGCGAGAACTCGTGGAAGGCGGTGCCGCCGAAGAAATCCCCGGCGTCCACGATCCGTGCACCGCGGGCGCGGTGCTCGCGCACAGCGGCCAGCAGGGCACGTCCCCCGGGCACGCCGGAGTGGAAATCGGCCGTGACCACCAGCGGCGCGGTGTTCATCGGTGCCTCTCGATGGACACCACGCGCAGCGCCTCGGGGGCCTTCGGCCAGAATTCGGAGCGCGAGATGCCGTCGACTTCGCGCAGCCGCAGCCCGCCCGCTTTCTCGCCGGCCGCCTGGTACTGATCCAGCGTCCGGCTCGGCACAACCACAAGCCCACGTTCCACTTTCGGCGTGGCCGCGAAGACGTGCCGGGTGAGCGCTGCCGACAACTCCCAGTCGAAGGGCATGATCGCCAGGAGCACAGCGCCGACGTCGAGACCTTCGTGCAGGTCCACCTCGCGCACGTCCGAGATGCTCACTCGGGCCAGCGGACCGAAGCGGCGCAGCGCCCCCTGAAGGATTTCTCCGAGCCGCCTGTCCTTCTCCACCGCCCAGATCCGGCAGCCGGCCTCCGCCACGGTGCCGGACAGCGTGCCCAAGCCCGCCCCTACCTCCAGGACCTGGCCTTGGTATGGCAGCTCGGCGGACTCCAGGAGCCGGAGCGCCGCCTCCTTCGACCGTAGGAAGTGCTGGCCGAGATCGGAACGAGCGTCGAACCCTGCCTGCGCCAGAAGGTCGGCGGAGGCCGGAGTGACTAACGGGGGCGGCGAATCAGCCCGTTCGTGGGGTTGTCGCGTCATGGGCGCAGACGTCCCTTCGAGGTTCTGGGGTGTGGCAGTCACTGAGGTCGCTCCCATCGGGCGGGGGGACGCTCCAGCCGTGGCGGAGGCTGGGGCAGCTACATGGCGCCAGCAGGCCGCCGGCCGGGCCACGCCCGGCGGTCGGTAGGCAGCCATTTCGGACAGGGTGCGGAGCCGAGGCGAGGAATTCACTACGCCTGTTCATCGTCTGATCCGCAGGACGGCGGGTCATTGCCGCTCGGCTTTGCGCGCATTGCGGGCAACTCGCAATGTCGGCAGCACACCTCGGAGGCGCACTGCCCACGGACCGGGTCCTCGGATACCGTGACGCGCAGTCAGCCTCATTGCCGGGGGTGAACGAATGATCACGGTCAGTCGATCGCGTCGCGCCGTAATCAAGAAGACCGCCGCCGAGATCCGAGCACGGTGTTTGCACAGCGGACGAGGAGTCGAGCAGACGGCTGCCGCAATCTGCGCTGAACTGCCCGAAGTGCGCTCGCTGGAGGCATGGCGTCTGGCCCTCGGCTGGCCCCGCTCGCGCACCGTCGAGCGAGTCGGCGCGCTGTACCAGTCCCGTGGGCTGCTGCCGCCGGGCCTGTCGGAGTCGATGCTCTGCCGGTGGGAGCATCGGCCCTACGAGCGCCCCAGCCAGGAGTACGTCGAAGCGCTGTGCAGCGTGTACCAGGCACCGCCCGCATCGCTCGGACTCGACCGTGCCGCCGAACGCGACCGGGCTGATGGGGACCAGGGCAGTGGATACAGTGCTTTTGGGCCTGAAGCGTTCGTGCTGCCCGCACGGGAAAGCATGGTGACCATGACGACCTCTGCCGGTCTGCCAGCCGTCCGGGACTCGCTCCACCTCGCGCTGCTCGCCGACCCCGCGGGCAGCACTGCGGTGGTCGACCTCACCGAGGCCGCGGTCGAGCACTACGCCCTCGGCTACAGCAAGCACCCGCCGCACATACTGTTCACCGAAGTGCACGGCGCGCGCACCCTGCTCATGCACGCCCTCACCAACGGCACGGCTGTACCGGCACCCATTGAGGCCGAACTGCGCCGGGGCATCGGATGGCTCTCCGCCCTGCTGGGCAACCTCGCCTTCCATCTCGGTGACGCCACCGGGGCACGTGCCCACCTCGCCACCGCCGTCACCTATGGCGACCGCGTGGGTGACGCCCGCCTGGCGGCTTGGGGATGGAGTGCCCAGGCGATGGTCGCGCGTGCCGCCGGCGAGCACATCGTGGCCCTGACTCATGCCGAGCGGGCAGCGGCTTGCGCACCGTCCGGCCTGCCACGCGCTCAAGCACACGCCTGGGCACGGCTTCCGTCCCTCGCCGAACTTGGGCGCGAACGGGAGGCCGACGCGGCCGTGGCGATGGCCACCCGAGAACTGGAGTCCGACGCTCGTGGATGGGCCCCCGGACGGTTCGGTTACGACGCCGCCGAACACGCCCTCCACGAAGCGGAGGCCCATCGCGCCCTTCGGCGTACGGAGCGCGCGATGGCTTGCGCCGAACAGTCGCTGAACGCTGCCACGCCCGGTACGCCGGGATGGGCCGCCGCGTCCCTGCTCATGGCCCAGGCCGAGGCTGCCACCGCGCCGTCCGATGCGGCACAGCGTGCAGACCAGGTGCTGACGCGAATTCCCGCCGCACGGCTGCGCTCCACCTCGCGCGCGCGCCTCACGCAGCTCGCGTCCACCCTCGCCGGAGTCGATGCCGCCGGAGTTACTGATCTGCGCGAGCGCGTACGCGCCATGCCGCCGTCCATCGACGCACACGGCGGAGCCGCGAGCGCCTGACACGGCGGTACCACGGCTGATCAGCCCGGGAAGCAGCACCTGGTGCATCGCGACCAAGGCCGTAGACCGGGCAGTGTCATTGGTCATCGTTGTTCTTCCTTTTCCGGGAGGCGCCACCCCGTCCACGGAGCGGTACGCCGCGGTCGGACAGCAGCCTGTGGACGAATCCGTAGCTGCGGCCGGTGAGTTCGGCGATGTCGCGTATGGAGCCACCGCCTTCGTAGACGGGCTGGATCTTTGCCCCTGCTGTCTCCCGCTGCTCGGGCGTGAGCCGGCTACGGGGCTTCAATTTGGGAAGGTCGTACTCGTTGCTCTCAGGCACTTGCGGACTGCTCCTTGCTAGTCGTTGACAGAGTGGGGTCAGGGGGTGGGAGGCGGATCCGGGCCAGCGGAAGGCCGCGACAACGGCGCAACGCGAGCTATACCGGGGGAGGATGAGGCTTTACGGCGTGCTGCCGCCGGTTTCAAGGCTGTGCAGCGCCGTGTCGAGTCGGCCGACGTCTCGGGGGCTGTGCAGGGTCGCGTACAGCTCGCGGGATGCGGTGAACAACTCCCCTGCCTGGCCGAGTCGATGGTCATACCGGGCGGCTTCGCCGAGCCATTCGAGGATGCGCGCCCGCCAGTGATGGGATCCCGTTGCGGCGAACTCCTCTGCGGCCTGCTGCAGGCAGATCTCACCGGTCTCGATACGACCGTCACGCACATTCGTCCGGCCGAGCAGGGCCAGAGCGCGGGCGCCGTCGTACGCGTCGCGGATCTCAAGGAGGATGGTGCGCGCCTTTTCCAGGTGGTCCAGGGCCTGCAGCAGATCACCCTGGTCGGCAAAGGCTTCGGCCAGCCGGATCCGCGTCAGCCCCGTTCCCCGGTCATAGCCGATCTCCTCACGAATGCTCAGGGCCTCCAGCAAGGGGGGAACAGCCTGTTGTGCACGACCGGCCTGCTGGTGACAGGCCCCGATCCCATCAAGGGCCTGGGCTTCGTCCCTGCGGTGACCGTTCTGGCGGGCGTTGGCCCAGGCCAGCTCGTACTGGATGAGGGCCCGGTCGTACTCGGCGGCGCTGCGCAGGCCGCCGCCGAGGGTGGTGAGCATTCTGCGCACGACGCGGGGATCGCCGTCCCGCTCGGCGGCGGGCAGGCCGTACTCCTCGTGGACGCTGATCCAGTCCTCCGTGTGACGTCCGCGCAGAAATAGCGGCCACATCGCGTCCGTGATCTGCCATGTCAGGTCGTACCAGCCGGCGGCGAACGCCGTGTGCACGGCCGACAGCAACTCGCTGCGTCGGTGCTCCAGCCAGGCCAGCACCTGCCGGTCGGACATGCCGTCGAACAGGGCCCTCCCGTGAAGGACGTAGCGGGGGCTGCGGCGGAGCGACCGGTGGCTGGGGGCCAGCCGCTCCTCCGCCTGGGTCGCGGCGAGCAGATACCACTCAACCCAACGGCGCCGTGCCTCCTGCTGG
Source organism: Streptomyces polygonati (assembly GCF_042650325.1). Taxonomy (NCBI): domain Bacteria; kingdom Bacillati; phylum Actinomycetota; class Actinomycetes; order Kitasatosporales; family Streptomycetaceae; genus Streptomyces; species Streptomyces polygonati. Next base: position 135,463 of record NZ_JBHSBB010000029.1, read on the forward strand.
GCTGAGGGGGGATCACTGTCGGCTTCACGCCGGGCGAGGTCAGCCACCACGTCGTGGAAGGAGCACTCCAGTGCCGTGCGTGCCTGACGCTGGTCGTCGGGGCGCCGGTCCTGGACCAGCTCGGCCGACAGGAGCTGTTCCAGCAGCCGGGTCGCTTCGGTGTGATCGATGTCGCGGACGGCCGCCACCACGTCCGGGTCGAAGGTGTGTGCGGGGAGGGCACCGAGCAGCCGGAAGGTGCTCGCCACGTCCGCGCTGAGGGCTTGATAGGTCTGCTGAAGGCTGTCCACGACGGCTCCTTCGTCTTTGTCCTGGTCGTGGGGGACGGACGGGGCAGAGGCGGGGTGCAGTGCTGGCGCGAGCTGGGTCAGTGTCGTTCGGGGCTGCAGTACGGACCGGGCGGCGGCAGTCCGCAGGGCCAAGGGATTGCGGGCGCACATACGGGTGATCCGAGTGGCCGCCGCGATGTCGCCGTCGCTGATCGCCAGGCCGGAGCAGCGCGTCAGCAGCTCGATCGCGGCGTTCTCCGGCAGGGGCAGCAAGTTGTGGAGTGCGGCGCCGTCAACAACGAGGTCCGCAAGGGGATGGCGACTGGTCACCACGATCAAGGAGCCGGGCCTTGCGGGCAGGAGCGGCCGGATTTGGTCGGCGTCGCGGGCGTTGTCAGCGAGGACAGTGACATGACGCTCGGCCGTCGCCGACCTCCACCAGGCGGACAGCTCTTCCACGTCGGAGGGGAGCGTGCCGTATCCGAAAGCCCGCAGAAACCGGCTCAGGACCTCGACGGGCCGCAGCGGAACCCCGCCGGGGTGTCCGCGCAGGTCGACGTAAAGCTGGGCGGAGCCGGCGGCGGCCCCCAGACTTCTCAGCAGCCGGATGGCCAGAGCGCTTTTACCGATGCCGCCGGGCCCGCTGATGGCCACACAGTGGATCCCCTCACCTTCGCCGCAGCATGCTTGTATCAGCTGGTGCAGATCGTCCTCGCGGTCCACCCACACCTGGGGTGTGGCGGGAAGCTCGCGCGGAGTGGGCGGGAGGACCTGTGCCCCGTGGAAGTGAACTGCCTGGACGGTGCCGGCTTGGATGCTCGGCCCGTAGGCCACGCCATCCACCAGCTCGTTGTGGACCACGTTGGCAGCCGGGCCCACGCCCGAGCGGGGAGTGGCGCTCACAGGGCGCGCTCCAGTTGTCGGAGTCGGTCTGCATCGGCGGGGCGGATGACTGCGTACAGCTCCGCGGCCTCGCGGTAGCACTGCCGGGCGGTTGCGGGGTCCAGCCGGTCGCGGTGGGCGCTGCCGAGCAGCTCCAGGACGCGCGCGAGCCACCGGGTGCTGCCGGCGGCCCGGCAAACGTCGGCGGCGTCTTCCATCTCTCCGATGCCGGTTTCGATGTCACCGGTAAGGACGCGAGCGTGGCCGTGGAGGGCGAGTGCGCAGGTGGCGTCGTACGAGTCCTCGGCGCCGAGCAGGATGCCGCGGGCGTCCGTCAGCATCGCTTGTGCTCGGCGGGGGTCGTCGGTGAGGACGATTTCTCCGAGCAGGATGGTGGCCAGAGCGACCCCTCGCGGGTAGCCGCACCGCTCCCACAGGTCAGTGGCCTCCTGCAGGTACGGCTCGGCTTGCTGCGCACGGCCGGCTTCGTGGTGGCAGGCTCCGAGGCCGAACAGCGCCTGCCCCTCGTCGCGGATATCACCTGCCTTCCGGGCGGCTACCAGTGCCTCGATGAACCAGGCGAGGGCTTCGTCCAGCCGACCCGCCGTTTTCAGACCGATGGCACCGGAATTGAGCATCTGCCGCACTGCGGCGGGGTTGTTCGCGCGGCGGGCTGAAGCGAGGCCGATCTCGTGGGCCTCGGCCCATAGCGCGTAGGGATGCCGCCGCAGGAAGAGAGGCCAGAAGGCATCGACCAGCCGCCAGACGATCTCGTCCCATCTGCGCTCCTGCGCCATCCGCAGCACTCCGGGCAGGCTGCGCTCGTGTCTCTCCAGCCAGGCCATCGCCCCTGCGTCGTCCTCGAAGGGAACGCGGACCGCCGGTACGAGCGCGTCCGGCTGCTGGAGAGCGGCCTGCGCGCGGGTGAGCCGCACCTGCGCAAGCTGGGCGATGGACAGCATCCACTCGGCCAGGCGGCGCAGGACGCGGCTTCGGACCACCGGCCCGTCGTGGCGAAGGGCGAGCAGGCGGGCGTGCTCGTGCGCTGTGGCAGAAAGGCGGTACCGCTCGGTGAAGTTGGCGACGGGAGGGAGTAACTCCAGCATCCGCTCATCGGCAAGCATTTCGAGCAGCCACTGCGCCTCCCCCCACGTCATCCGGCAGGCAGCGGTGATCAAGTCAGGGTCGACGACGTCGACCGGGAGTAAGCCCAAGCTCCGGTAGACCCTTTGGGCGCGGGCCTCCAGTCCTGCATAGCTTTCGTCCAGTCCAGCGGTGGTGGCCATTCCTGCAAGGTCCTTATCTTCGGAGTGGGCATCATCGGAGTGACGGGCGGGAAGTTGGCGACGCCCGCGAGGGTGTGCTGGGGGTGGGAGGCCAGCAGGACGCCGACCAGGACGAGCGGCTACGGGTGGTGCGCACGCACGCGGCCAGCCGGACGGCGGCGCCAGGTTCGGCGGCGAGGCGCTCCTTGCCCGCGAAGCGGGACTGCAGGTCGACTGGAGCTGCGGGGCCCAGGGGCCCGATCCGGTGGAGGCTCGCTCCATCGGTGAGGTGAGCGGTCATCGGACGTACCCGGTATCCAGGACGAGCGCGTCGTCACGAGGCACCCCGGCCGCAACCGGTGGGGCCGCGAGCCTGAGCGCGGCCAGGACAAGGGCGAACAGCGAGAACGCCTGGGGGAAGTTACCGACCTGCCGCTGGTGGTGCGAATCCCACTCCTCGGCGAGCAGGCCGAGGTCGTTGCGCAGGCCCAACAGCTTGTCGAACAGCCGGTCAGCCTCGTCTAGACGGCCGATCATCACCAACGCCTCGACCATCCAGAAGCTGCAGGCCAGGAATGCTCCCTCATCGCCGAGCAGACCATCGACGCCGGCGCTGCTGCCCGCGGTCGGGTAGCGCAGAACGAAGCCGTCCTCGGTGGACAACTCGCGCTGGATCGCCTCGATGGTGCCGATGACGCGCTTGTCGGTTGGCGGCAGGAAACCCGTCTGCGGAATCAGCAGCAGGCTGGCGTCCAGCTCACTGGACCCATAGGACTGGGTGAAGGTGTTGCGCTCCGTGTCGTATCCGTTCTCGCACACGTCCCGGTGAATCTCGGCGCGCAGATCCGTCAGGTGTTCCAGGGGTCCGGCAGCGTCGCCGGACTCGATGAGTTGGACCAAGCGGTCCACCGCCACCCACGCCATGACCTTGGAGTGCACAAAGTGACGGCGCGGACCGCGCACCTCCCAGATCCCGTCGTCCGGATCCCGCCACACCTTCTCCAGGTGACGCAGCAGCTCCAACTGGAGCTGGTGCGCGTCGTCGTGGAAGTCCAAGCCGGTGAGGTGGCCCAGGTGAAGGGTGTCGATGACCTCGCCGTAGACGTCGATCTGGAGTTGTCCGGCGGCTGCGTTGCCCACCCTCACCGGGCGGGAGTCCGCGTAGCCAGGGAGGTCGATCTCCCGCTCGGGGAGGTCGCGTTGCCCGGTGATGCTGTACATGATTTGGAGCTGTTGCGGGTCGCCGGCAACCGCCCGCAGCAGCCACTCGCGCCAGGCGCCGGCCTCCTCTCGGTATCCGGTGCGCAGGAAGCAGGCGAGGGTAATCGCGGCGTCCCGTAGCCAGCCGAAGCGGTAGTCCCAGTTCCTCTCGCCGCCCACCTCTTCGGGCAGCGAGGTGGTGGGAGCGGCGACAACAGCTCCGGTGGAGGCGTAGGTCAGCGCCTTCAAAGTGACCAGGGCGCGAATGACCGCTTCGGTGTGCTGTCCGGTGTAGGTGCACCGGCTCGCCCAGCCGGTCCAGTAGGCGTCAGCGTCGGCCAGGGCCTGGTGCGGGTCAGGTGCTGGCGGCGCGGGGAGGTGGGAGTGCTGCCAGGTCAGGGCGAACTCGGCTGTCTCGCCCTCCCGGATGGTGAAGTCAGCACGTGTGGTGCCGTCGGGAGCGTCAAAGGTCTCTACGGAGCTGTCCGACCAGACCGCGTCGGGCCCTGCAACCGCCAGGCCACGGGCCAGGCCGAAGGGCCGCTGAAATCGTGTACGACGTGGGATGACCTGCCCGTAGCCGAAGACCAGCCGCATCGTCGAGGACATCTCGACCGTGCCGCGGACGCCTCGGACGATCCGGATCAACTGCGGCACGCCCGGGGCTTCCGCCGGGCGAGGCGGCATGAACTCCGTAATCCGAACCGTGCCCGTGCTCGTAACCCACTCGGTTTCCAGGATGACTGTGTCACCGCGATAGCGCCGGGAGCGCGGGAGAGCCTGGCCGACCGGCGCAATCCGCCACATCCCATGGGCGTCGGTACCGAGGAGGCCGGAGAACACCGAGGGAGAGTCGAAGGTCGGCAGGCACAGCCAGTCGACCGAGCCGTCTCGGTGCACCAAGGCTGCAGTCTGCATGTCTCCGATGAACGCGTAGTCCTCTATACGGCGGTCCATGGATTTCCAATCGGGTGCGGCCACGGCGGTGTGGCGTGACGAACGAACTTGGGGCACTGCTCGGCGGACAAGGCGGTAGTCACCGGTTCACCGCTGCCGTTGGTGCGGTGATCGGGCTAGATGGGCGAGCGCAACCGAGCGGGCCAGGCGCCTCACGGTGCGTTCGCTATCCGAGCTGCTGCCGTCGACCCGGAGGATGTGCTCGTGGAGCAGCCGGTCCAGGACCTGATCCGGATCGACATGCGGGTGCTCGATGAGGCTGGCGCGGTAGGCGGTCAGCGCTTCGCGGCGGGCCGGCCACCCGGCGGTGAGGGCCGCCCCGCCGGGTATCGACCGCAGGACTTCGAACTGACCCTGCGGGTCGGCCACCCGGACGGCTTCCTTCTGTACCGGCCGGGGCAGTGTGCCGGATGCCGGGGCTGACACCGGGCGGTCGGCCAGCCAGCGCATGCCCCCGGGGATGCTGCCCGTGAAGGCGACGCTGATCGCGATGAGGTTGGCGGCGCTGAGCACTCGTGGGTCGAGTCCTGCAGGGTGCCTTACCTGCTCTAGGACCGCGCGTGAGTCGCTGGCGAAGACCTCCTCTGCCACCCGGAGCAGGGCCCCAGTGCCCCATTGCGTGTCGGGGCAGTAGGCGACGATCTCGATGTCCTCGCCCCGGACCACCCGCTGCACGGCCAAGCGCTGGGCAAGAGAGCTGACGCGGTGTACGGCTTTGGCGAATTTGTCGGCTTCGGCCAGTTCAAGGTGCAGCCGAAGGTGATCTTCCTGGGGGGCGAACCACCAGAGAGGGTCCTGCCCGTCGTTGCTGAATTCGGCCAGCAGCTCGGGTAAGTAGTGTGCTACGAAATCGTGCTGACGCTGGCGGCGGGCGGGCAAACGGATGGACAGCCAGGATGAGTCCCCGGGCATCTGTGCTGTGCCGGGGAGTACGGGGGCTGCTTCCGGCAGGTGCGACCCGATCGGCCACGGGTCCGCGGGTTGTACTGCGCGGAGCAGCGCGACGACCTCGTGAGGGTGGCCGTTGAGCCATCCGTACACCTCCGGCCCGGCAGCCTCGATGAGAGTGATCGGTCCTACGTGCGGTCGTTCGAGGTGCGAACGTAGTACGGCGCGGTGGCCGGACTGGTCGAGGTCCAGCCGCAGCCGCTGGTCGAAGTACGTCAGCAGAACCAGGGCCGGTATCCGAAGGCGCGCGCGTAGGGCGGCCAAGGCATCGTTCCACTCCTGCGTGGACGCGGCCCGGTCCGGGAGCCCGGTGTGGTCCAGAAGCCACCGTGCCGGGGAGAGTACGGTCCGCCGGTAGCGGACGCGTGGCAGGAACGGCAGGCCGGCGGCGGCTCCCCAGTCGAACCCGGTGACCACGGCAGCCCGGCCCCGCGCGATCTCGGACAGGAACCGGACCAGCGTCGGAGTGTGAAATTCGAGCTGAAGCGGGTGGAACGCGGCGGCCTCCAGCCGCTGGCCGTAGGAGTGGGACATCAGGAACAGGCGGTCGTCATCAGCGCCGACAACGAGGTCGTCCAGCGAGATCACCCCAGGCCCAGGAGCACGGTGCTCACCGACGCTGATCAGGGCCGGCAGGAGCTGAGGGGTACGGGTGATGTGCGTGGCGCTCGGCGCGAGCGCTGGAAAAGCGAGCTGAACAGGCAGGGCGTCCAGCTCGCTGGTGGGCAGGTTTCCCAGCGCAGCCGGAACTCCATCGCGTCCCGAGGGATCGAGCAGCGCGGCGAAACGGCCGCCGCTCATGGTGCCGAAACCGCGCGTGACGCTCCCCACAACGATCTCGAACTCGCCCTCCGACAGGGCAGTCTGGCTGGCGGCCCTGACCTCGAACGCCATCTCCAGATGGGCCGGAGCCCGCATCTCCTCGGCGTCGCCGGTCGTCAGCTCCCGGATCAACTGCTCGTCGAGGACAATCTCGTCCCAGCCGTCCAAGGCCGCCAGCTCCACCAAGGACAGCAGCCGCCCGTCGCGCGCTGAAAGAGGCGGCACGGGCACCGGACCGGTCCCGAGATAGCCCTGGGGATACCCCAGCCCGACGTCCGGATCCAGCAGGTCCAGCACTGGCACCAGCGCGTGTTGCCCGTACCGACTCAGAAACCGCCGGTGGTAGTCCCGCCAGGCACCAGGACCGTACGGGTGAGGAGAGACGCGGGTGAGCACCGCAGCCGCTGCTTCGGTTTCCCGAGCGACCTTGCGCGGCAGCACTACGTCGCAGTCCAGACGGACATCGACTGCCAGCGCCCTGTCCGCAGCGCTCAGCTCCGACATCCGCCGGACCAGTACCTTCCGCAGCGCAGCGCTGAGGACTGCGGGGAGGCGGTTGTGCTTGCCCATGAGCTGGCGGACTTCGCGCAGCGCGGCGATGGTCGATGCGGCCACCGCCTCACTGGCGGCGTCGGACCTTTCCAGCTCCGCCACGATGTAGCCCAGGGCGTCGATCGCGGTGCTGGGCGGTTGCAGGCTGCTGAGCAGGACCCGGCACTCGATGAGCTGGTCAAGCAGCGCGTGGGCCGCCGGACCGTCGATGGAGAACCCGGCCCGAACCTTGGCCACCAAGTCCCGGTAGGACACCGGGCTCTTCGCCAGGACGGTCACAGCGCGGACTTCCGGCGTGAAGAGCAGTGACACCTCATCGATCCCAGTCGAGGTGCTATCGAGGTCGCGCGGGCGCCACGGAACGACAATGCGGCCCCCACGCACCATCACCGTGTTGTTGGTGACCATCGCCAGGCGGTGCCTTATCTCCGGCACCGCCTCCAACTGAGCGACCACGTCTGCGATCCAAGCGCCGCCCGCGCGCGCCACCGCGCGGTGGTTGGCGCCCCAGCGCGCAGTCACCGCAGGGGAGAAGGACGCCGGAGCCACCCCAGCGAACAGCCCGAATGGCGTGGGCCGACTGGTAAGCCGCAGTACGTAAGCGCCGAGCCGCAGCACCATACGAACGGCGTGCGGGACGAGGATGGTGGCGGGGTCGAGATGGTCGAGGTCATGGCTGAGATCGGGGCTCGCGTGCCGCACTGCATCTGCCACTGCGGGGATCGCCCACACCTCATGCAGCCACGCGCACCAGCGCTGAACGCCCGCCGGCCTACGGTCTTCCAGGTCCGGCCACGCCGGTATCTTCACCGTGCTGTGCGGAGCGGCGCGAAGCAGAGCATCCTCGTCACACTCGAACCGCAAGTGTCCGACGGCGGAAACGGCGTTTCGGGCGGCGCTGTCGTAGCCGAGCAGGTCCCGCATGCCGTTGTCGGTCCCCTCGACGCGCACCCTACGAATCTTCAGGTCGATGCGGTCAGCGTCGGAGCCGGAGGCGGCTGGCAAGCTGGAGACGGTGACTTGGCCGTGCGAGGACCGGAGCGCGATCACGCCGCCTCCTGGTCTCGGTTGCTGTTCGTCACCAAGACGAAGGCTCTTGCCGGAGCTTCCCGGCGTACAGCGTGCTGTTCTGCGACGGTGAGTGATGCTCCTAATGCCAGCCGGCCCTCCGCAGCCGTGAAACCGGCGGAATCGTCTTGGCTCGGATAGTCGGCCGGGCCGCGGATTCCGTAGAACTCGTGCCGGGCATGGCGGGGAAGGCAGGCCGGCAGCGGCTCACCCCACTCGACCGCGTAGCCACCCACCGGTTCCGTCGCCACAGTGAGCCGGACGTCGGGGAAGCCGTGCAGCCCACTCAGTACGGCAGCAATGGCCTCGCCCACGGGGACGCTGTTGACGCTCAGGGTTCCCCCTCGCCGTCGGCCGCCGACGGGAATAGCAAGGAGCGGTGCACGGAAGACCCGAATGGCGATTGCTCCGGCCAGCAATTCCGGGTCCAGGAGACTGTTCGCCATGTGCTCGTAGTCATAGGCAACGTGAGCAGGCAGGACGGAGATCGTCAGGGGCGCGTGATGCTGCTGCCGGGTGCCGGCCGCCTCCCAGCTCATGACTCGTCCTTTATGAGCCCGGCCATCGACATCTGCTCGACCAATTCCTCCGTGCCCCAAGCAAGGGCACGCAGGCGGCTCAGTTCTCCGACGGCATCTCTCCGTCGGCCCCTGTGGGTGAGCCGCTGCATGAGGGTCCGTTCACGAGCGATCGGTCCCGGCTCCGAGAGGAGGGGAACGGCGTACTCGACGGTGCGGGCGATCACCGGGGGGAGCTGTTCCGGCGGCGTAGTGTGACCGATGTTGACCAGATTGGCCAAGGTCTTTCGGAGCCGCTCTGCGGTCCGCTCCAGCTCGGCAGGATCCGTACCGGCATGAGCCGTCTGCGCCGCGTTGAGGTCATCGAAGATGTCGTCCAGCACCAGCGGAGCCCACTCGTCGAGACCGTCGAGAAAACGCCGGAGTTCTGCAGCCTCCAACGGAGGAGTCCACCTAGGAACATCAACAACATGCTGTTGACCAGGGGTGATCAGTGACATGGCTAGCTCCGAAAATGGGGGATGGGACAGGCGATGGAGCGCGCGGACGCTCAGCGCGAGGAGTTGCCCCTGTAAGTGCGGGCCACCTTCTGCAAGGCGTGCGTCAAGGCTGTGGCCTCCAGGAGGGGGAGCATTGCCGGGCTGGAGCCGAGCCACGGCGGAGTGTCCCAGCGCGTGTTCGATGACGGCGGCAGCGTCAGCAGCGCATCAGGGCCGGATACCACCCGAACGAAGTCCACGTCCGCGAGAGCCTGTCCAGTCCCCAATTCAACGAGGAACGTCACCTTTTCCAGGCCCCGAACGCAGGGAACTCGTACGTCAGCCCGTTCGATGACGACCAGAGCGTCGAGCCCCAGCTCGTGCGGCACACTCACCAGGTCGAAGCTGGTGCACGGTGTACGGAGAACCATGTTGGGATCGGCGTTGAGCAGCCGGTCCACCTCCTCCGCCCGGACGGGTTCACCTTCAGCGAGGAGACGCCAGCCCAGCACACTCTCGTAGGCGCGCAGCACGGCGGATCGCTCGCTTGTCCACGGCGGCCAAAATTCTCCGTTGGTCTCTCGGGATCTCACCGCTCCTCCCGCCCCCTCCGGATACGCCCCGCAGAGGCGGTGTGGCCGGCAGGCAGAAGAGCGTCTATCGCCGCTGTGTCGCTCGGAAGCCCCATCCCAGCCGCGTTCAACCAAGCGTGGCAGCCAGCGGATAAGCCCCTGACCAAGGGGTTCTCCGGGACGTGGCGTGCGGGGAGCTGCGAGGTATGAAGCATGGGCCGACCTCCTCGTCCAGAGGGATGGCACAGGAGGCAGGCTGGTGTCTACTCAAAGTGAGCAGCCAACTGCCAACTGTTGCGACTTCCTGGAGTATGGCAGTCACATCTTCGATGCGTAAAGCACTACTGCGAAAATTTCACCACTGGCGTCCTCGGTGGAGCCCCGGCTCGGCGCGCGGCTATGGTCGTTGCATCGCGAGGGCGTTGCTGATGCTTCCTCGGCACGTCAGAATGACGACAAGTCATCGACCAAGGAGCACAGTTGGCTGTCACGGACGACAGATCGGTCGCCTTGTGCCGCATCCTTCTTCGCCTGCAACTCCGCCGACTGCGCGAGGCGCGAGGGCTCACCGCCTCGGCCGTCGCGAAGCAGTTCGGTTGGTCGACTGCTCGCATGACGCGGCTGGAGACGAAGGACACCGCAGTCGAGATCGGCGATGTCCGCGTGCTGTGCGATCTCTATGAGGCGCCACGCGAGCTTCGTGAGGAGCTGGAGAACTACGCCCTCATCACGAAGACCAAGAAGGACTGGTGGGACCAGAAGCCCTACAAGGGACTGATCCCAGCCTGGTTTCAGGCGTGCCTGGGTCTGGAGGCGGCGGCCAAGACCATCCGTATCTACCAGTCCGAGTTCATCCCCGGTCTCGCCCAGGATCCTGGTTACGCGAGGGCCATCCTCAGCTTGTCGGAAGACACCACCGAAGCGACTCAGGAAACCCAGGCGGAGGTCAGGAAGAAGCGACAGAGCATCCTGACACGGAGCGGCACTCGACCCGAGGTGACGATCATCCTGAACGAGGCGATCATCCGCCGTCCGGTCGGGAGTCCCGATGTCATGCGGCAGCAGCTCCAGAGACTGCTCAGCCTCGCCGAGGAGCCCAACGTCACCGTTCGGATCTTGCCGTTCTCCGCTGGTGCGCACCCAGCCATGCACGGGCCATTCACCCTGTGGGACTTCGAGGACGAGACGGTGGGAGACCTGGCCTGCCTGGAGAATCTGGTCGACGGCGGCGTGCTCTCCGACAGAGAGATGGTCGAGCCGTTCATCGCCGCGTACAACAGGTTGGAAGAGTTGGCCGGGTCGGATGCTGAGTCCGTAACCATGATCCGGGCGGTTGTGTCCTCCCTCTGAAGCTGAGTTGTCCGAAGGACACGGCCCCCTGAATCTGAGAGCTGATCGGCCCCATGTGCTGTCGACGGGACGAATGCACCACCCCCCTATGGCCCTATGACGCTCTAAGGGAGACTCTGTGAGCAGACCCCCAGGTCGAGTGCCTGGCCTACCCGCGCAAGCGGACCCATGGAAGATCAACCGGATATGGAGAACCACCCGTTGACAGAGAAAATCGTGTGGCGCAAGAGCAGCTACAGCGGCCAGAACGGAGGGGACTGCATCGAGTGCGCAACCCCGTCGGATGCCGAGGTGCTCGTGCGCGATTCAAAGGATGCGCGGGGGCCCCAGCTCGCCTTCGCGCCAGCGGCTTGGGCGGACTTCGTGCGCGCCGTAGCCGCAGACTCGTTCGCAGCAATCACACCGTAGGCCCACCCCCCCGTGTGGCACGACAGCGTCCCTCCTCAATCCAAGTGAGGAGGGACGCTTCGGTTTTCTACCTTCCCCCCGCAGTGGACCATGTGGCAACCATGCGGCACGGCGGTTGGACGAACGCGCAGTTCGCTCGTGGCCGGCGCAGAGCATCGCGCCAAGTCGAACGGACCAGATTTCGCCGTAGCCCGCGAGCTGCGGCTTGGACCTAGTGCGTCTGGACGGGGAGCGAGACCAGTCCCCGCACCAGGCGGGTTCGGCGCCATTCCAGTTGGCCGGCCGGGACGGCGAGCCTGAGCCGGGGGAAGCGGGTCAGAATCGCCCGTAGAGCGATGTCCGCTTCCGCTCGGGCGAACGGGGCACCGACGCAGCGGTGGATGCCGTGGCCGAAGGCGAGGTGGCCGGTGGCCTCACGGTCGAGGTCGAGCTGATCCGGGGCCGGGAACCGCTGCGGGTCACGATTGGCGGCGCCGAGGGCGACCAGCACGGGAACATTGGCCGGGATCTCGGTGCCGCCGAGTGTGATGGCTTCGGTGGTGTACCGGAACGTGGCCGTGCTGACGGGCGAGTCGAAGCGCAGCAGTTCGTCCAAGGCGGCCGGAATGCTCTCCGGGTTGCTGCGCAGGCGCTCCAGTTCGACGGGGTGCTGGAGGAGCGCCAGGGCGGCGTTGCCGAGGAAGTTGGTGGTGGTCTCGTGTCCGGCGACCAGCAGCAGCACCGCCAGGGAGACCAGCTCCTCCTCGGTGAGGCGGTCGTCCCCGTCGCGGGCCGCGATGAGGCTGTCGAGGAGTGAGCTTCCGGGCCGTGAGCGCTTGGCGGAGATTAGTCCGGTCATGTACTCGGCCATGGAGTGCGAGGCATCGTCGATGAGGTCGGGCTTGCCGGCGGCGAACAACTGGGCGGACCAGCGCTGGACGTTGGGCCGGTCGGTTTCCGGCACGCCGAGCAGCTCGCAGATCACGATGACCGGCAGCGGTACGGCCAGGCTGGCGACGAGGTCGATCTGCTCGCCGAGGGGCCACTGATCGAGCAGGCGGTCGGTCGTTTGGGCGATGAACGGGCGCAGTTCAGCGACAACGCCAGTCGTGAATGCCTTGGTCACCAGCTTGCGGAGCCTGGTGTGCTGGGGCGGATCGGTGGCCAGCATGTTGTGCGCGACTGCCGGGTGCAGCCGCCGCCGTGAGCCCTTGTCGGCGAAGAAGGCGGCGGTGTCTTTCGAGAGCCGGGGATCGGCCAGAGCCTCCCGGGCTTCGGCGTAGCCGAGGACCAGGTAGTTGATGTGCCCGCCCGAGCCGGTGGGAACGGTCTGCACCGGACACGCGGAGCGCATGGCCGCGTAGGCGGCGTACGGGTCTTGAGTGGGGTCGGTCATGTGGTCAGGCTCCAACTGGTTCTGGCTGCTCGCCGCTGGCGACGCGCGCAGTACGGTGCGAATAGGCGCTGGCCACCTGGAGGAGCCACTGGGTCTCTTCGCGGAGGTCTTTGCGTGACGGGGCTTCCGTCGGCGGCAGGGCGACTTCCTCGGCCAGGAGACCGGCCTTCATTGCCGCAAGTGCCGCCTTTACGACGGCAGCCTCGATGGTCGCGGCCGGGTCCTCCGTTACGGCGTCGGTAGTCCGCTGGGCCGTCTCCAGGACCTTGCGGGAGCGGTAGGGGCGAAGGGCGAGGATGCCGTCGCTGATCTCGATGACCCGGCGCTGGAGCAGGAAGTCCGCGTCGGTCGATGCGTTGGCGTTGACGTCTTCGGCCGGGAGAACGATCTCCGGCATGGCGGCCGACAGGTCCTGCCAGAGCGGACCGAGCGCTTCGAAGGACCGCACCTCCCAGCGTCGGCGGCGGGCCTGACTGACCGGGTAGACCACAGCCGGCAGGGTGAGGCCGACGCAGATCAGGAGAACCGCGAGCGCGGGGGACGTCACGCTGAAGACGCAGGGCGAGGACGTCAAGGTCGAGCAGTGCTGGTGATCAGGGATCAGGTGGAATCCCAGGCCCAAGGAGACGAGAACCATCACCTTGTACGCCGCGTAGACGAGCGCGAACAAGCAGCCGGCGGCTGCGAGGCGGAGGCCAAGCCGGACGCTAGTCCGGCGGGTCGACTTGGACTGCCGCAGAGCCTGCTGCAGGAAGTCGATGATGGCGAAGCCGAGGTAAGTGATGAACGCGAGCAGGTAGAGCGCGTACACCTGCGGCGATCGGTGCGTCACCTGCTCGTAGGCGAAGAGCACCGTCATGCCGAAGACGGAGGCAGCCAGGAGAAGGAGCCGCAGCCGTATGCGGCGTCGTGCTTCCGCGGATTCCAGGTTGAGCTGGAAGGAGACGGCCACGACGGAGGTAGCAGCGGCCAGGGAAGCGGAGTTGCTCAGCAACCGGGCCACGTCTGGTACGACTGCCTCGACGGCGTTCTCGAACAGCGGCGCGTAGGAGGCGAAGGCCAGCGCGAAGGAGGCGAGCAGGCTTCCCATGGCCCATGTCCCTGCAGGGCGCGGGGTGCCCCGCCCGAGGATCCAGTAGCCGGCAGCTACTGCCAGGAGACAGGCCATGCCAAGAAAGAGGGCATTCATTGTGAGCGGAACCGGCCTTTCTTGATGGGCTGGGCGAAGAGTGCATCCCAACTGTCCGACCCCTTTTCAGGTCGGCGGGAAGGCGATATGCGTTCGCGATAGATAAGCTGGCGAATGATGGTCGCCATCATCTCCGCCTCGCGTTCGTCGGCGGTCGAGTAGCTCGTGCGCCCCGACATGCGCATCACCAGAGTCGGATCCACCCCGAGGGAATGCGCCGTGGAGGCGTCCACTTCCAGGCTTCCGGGGTGGTCGAGGTACACGTGCATCAGTTCGTGGGTGAGTATGTGCCGTTGGTGGTGGACGGACGTCCCCTCCTCGTAGAAGAGGAGGTCTGCCTGTGGCGTCTCCAGGCGTATGCCGCAGGGGGCGTCGATTGCCCCGAGCGTGTTCAAGGACTTCAAGAAGATGGGCTTCCCGCGAACCGCGGTTATCGCTTCACGCAGCTCCCTCGTAGTGAAGCGATACGGCAGGGACAAGCGGTCGACTTTCTGCTCACAGGATGTGCGCAGCAGATTGTCGTCGACCCAAGGCAAAGACATGGTAGTTCCCCCCTCAGCCGGAGTTGTTTCAACTGCGAGCGACTGATGAGGAGAGGATGCCAAGAGGGTTGCTGATGTGGTGTTTATAGGAACTCGCACTTCCGGTTACGCACGGTGTTGCTGTGCCGGGTGTGACACAAGAGATGACTGTTCATCGACAACCGTCCTCTGGCTTCCTTGGGGCCGCAGTCCCCGATATTTCGGGGGTCGGATCGCGCGCCAAGTCCCCCTCCTTGGGGCCGTCGTCCTTTATGTCTGACTACGGAGGATGACGAACAGGTGATTTTCTGACGGAAAGTCACGGCATGTTGTGACCCACATCACAGATGGTCGCTCTACGATCTGTCCCCATGGACTCCCGCGAGGGGCGAGGCGATGACAGATTCCGAGGCGAATCCCTGACTGAGCTGCTGCGCTCGTGGCGCCGGCGCCTGGACCCCCGGAAGGTTCCTGGGCTGGAGTCCACCGGCAGGCGTGGCGACGGCCTGTCCCAGCGTGACGCCGCCCACTTGGGCGGGGTCAGCGAGCGGTGGTACCGAGCCCTGGAGGCCGGAAAGTCCGCCAACTACTCGGTCGAGTTCCTCGACCGCCTGGCCATCGGACTGCGGTTAAGCGGTGCCGAGCGACACGCCCTGTACTTGAGGGCCACCGGAAGACCGCCAACGCTCCTGGCCGCCCCAGAGCCCGATGCTGCCGCGGAGATGGATGAGCAGCTGCAGCAGTTCCTGGACACCCAACCTCCCAACCCCGCCTACGTGTCCGACGTGGCGTGGAACATCGTCGGGCGCAATCAGCCATTTCGCGCATGGTTCCCCTGGGCTGTTCGCGACGGGAATCTCATGCGCTGGATTCTCCTGGATCCGGAAGCACGTGACCGGCTCGTCAATTGGCGCGAAGACTGGGCCCGTCCCGCCTTGGGGCAAATCCGCTATGCGCTGAGTCAGTATCCCAAGAACGAAGCCCTTCGCCGCTTAGAACGCGATGTCCTTGCGGGACCTCGGGACATGCGCGAAATGTGGGGCCGGCGCGAAGTCTACGAACACCCCGAACGCGACGTGCGCAGACTGAGGTTGCCGTACCACGCGGGTCGGGAAGTCCCGGTCCGAACCATCGATCTGGCCCCCGCGCGCAGCGCAAGGCTTCGTGTGGTGCTGTTCATGGAAACCCGACGGGACGCCTCCAGTAGGTGAACGGCGGCGCGGGATTTCTCGCCCGATGGTTCTGGGGCGGATTATTCGTCGTCCAGCAGCTCCGAGCCGTCTGAGTCGTCCGGCATGCCTTCGAGCCGCCGAGCCTGGTCGATCACCGCATTCAGCATCTGCAGACTGGACGTACTGAGTCCGTTGGCGCGAAGGGCGACCCGGCGCACCTCCTGGTCGCGCATCGCTGCGACCACCTTGATCTCCGCGCGCGCCCGCTCCGCCACCTCCTCGTCGAAGAAGTAGCCCGGTGGGACGCCGAAGAAGCCGGCCAGCGCGCGGATCGTCTGCATCTTCGGGTTCGTATTGGTCCCGGTGCGCAGTTGCTGGATGGCGCTCGCCGAGATGGCCACCCCGGAGGTCTCCCGGATGCCCTGTGAGACCTCCGCGTACGTGAAGGAGCCTCCTCCCTTCGGGTGGACCTCCTGGAACAGGTAGTCGAGCAGCTCCGCGAAGGACCGCTCCGGTGTCTCGGTCATCTCCGGCCCCTTCGTCATACCTGCGATCCTATCCACTCCAGTGGTGTTTCTGCTCTTTGGGGCGTCATATCTCGACATCGCAGTTGACGTAGGCGGGTTATTGCGGTGTACGTTGACCACCATATCCGTCCAGTGCAGTGTTCCATGCCTGGTGGGAGTGGGTATGAAGGCTGGACTTGTGCCAGGGGTCGCCCTATGGTTCTGGTCCCGGCGCAAGATCGCCGGATGCCGGAGAGGCGAGCGGGGAGGGGAGGGGCCATGCACGGACGAGGGCCGTGACGACGGCTGGGCTTAACGCGACCGGCGCCCGGGAGCTACGAACTCCAGGGCGCCGGGCCGGCACCGCGAAGGGCGCCGATTCACATCTCGCGGGCGGCGGGGCCTTCTCTGCACGAGAACCGCCGCACCGCGCTCCTACGAACAACGGAGTATCGCATGCTCACCGCCCAAGGCGGAAGTTCGGCCTGCCCGGACGCCGACCGCGCGCAGCGCCTCGCTCTTCAGCTCGCCGACATGATCCCCGGCGTGGCCACCCTGCGCGTGAGCCTCACCGACCCGACGCAGACCTGGCCCCATCCCCACGCCGTGGCCAGGGACCGGGCGGGGCAGCCGGTGGAACTGAGCCGGACGACCGCGAAGATCGCGGCGCGCTGGATCCTGCGGGTCTGGCCGGAGGCCGACTGGACCCGGCCTCATACCTTCGACCTGGTCACCGCCACGCTCACCCGTAGCGACCTGGTCGCGGGCCGGGGCCGCTGACGTGTCACGGATACGCCCCGTAAAGCCCGAGACGTGGACGAGCGAGACGCTCGCCGCGGTCCGGATCACTGCCGAGCGCACCTTCCTGGCGATGACCACCATGGCCGACGACCACGGCCGACACCGCGACAACGCGGCGATCATCGCCGGGCTGATCTGGCCGCTGCGCGCCGAACACGGTGCCGTCCAGGTGGAGGAGGACCTCACCCAGCTCGAAGACGCCGGAGCGATCTGCCGGTATATCGGCTGCGACGGCAAGCGGTACTTCCACTACCCGACCTGGTTCAAGCACCAGAAGATCGACAAGCCCAGCGCGTCGCGGCTCCCCGCCTGCCCGAAGTGCGCTCCCGAGCGGTGCGGGGTCTGCAAGGGCCCCTGCGCCCAGCGCGCCGACGCCTCCCCGAAGGCTCCCGGAGGATTCGGGGAGGACTCCCCGAACCTTCCCGGAACCCTCGAACCGCCCGCGCGGCCCGCGCCGACCCCTCCCGCACCCACCCCGGACACCCCCACGCCCGCCCAGGACGCCCCCGGCGCCCCCGCCACCACCACCCAGGGTGCGGGTGACAAACCCGCAGGTCAGACGCGACTCGCCGAAGCCTCTCCGAGGACTCCCCGAAAGGTCGGGGAGGGCTCGGCGCCTGGATCTAGGATCTTGGATCCTGGATCTTTCTTCCCTACGGGGCGCGATGCGCCCGACGCGAGCAGCGTCTCAGCGAAGGAGCTGATCGGCGAGTACGTCAACTCGTGCCGGGAGCGCCCCCCGGGCGACGTGATCGGCCACCTCGGGGGCATCACCAAGAAGCTCCTCGCCGAGGGCATCGCGGTGGAGCACGTCCGGGCCGGGCTGCGGCGCTTCGGCGAGATCCAGGGCCACCCGTCGCGGCTGCCGAGCCTGGTCAACGACGCGATGAACGCCCCCGGCGGGCCGGGGGCCGGTTTGGCCGGTCCGGGATTCCGGCCTAACGTGCCCGCTCACAGGGCCTGGACCAACCCGGTCGACGCCGCCACCGCCTACGCCGAGGAGCTGTGATGCGCACCCGAACCCGCGAACCGCAGACCCTCGGCGGAGCCGGAACCCTGGACCGGATGGCCCGGATCCTGGCCGCCCGGAACATCGACCCGGCCGCCGCCACGGCCCCGGACGAGCCGGAGCCGTACTCGCCGCTGGACGCAGTACGGGCGTCGGTGCCGCCGCGCTACCGGGACGCGGTAGCCGACCACCCGCAGGTCCTGGCCTGGTGCCGGGAGGTCGCCGCACAGGCGGTCGCCCCGGGCCTGGGTGCGCGGCGGCAGGTGGCGACGGGGCCGTCGCTGCTGATGGCGGGGGTGGTCGGCGCGGGCAAGACGCACCAGGCGTACGGCGCGGTCCGCGCGCTGGCCGGGGCGGGGGTCGGGGTGCGGTGGCGGGCGACGACGGCGGCCGACCTGTACGCCGAACTGCGTCCGAGGGCAGGGGTGGACAGCGAGCGGGAGCTGGCGGCGGTGGCCCGGGTTCCGCTGCTGATCCTGGACGACCTCGGCGCGGCGAAGGCGTCGGAGTGGACCGAGGAGATCACCTACCGGCTGGTCAACCGCCGGTACAACCACGAGCTTCCGACCCTGATCACCAGCAACCTGCGCATCGGGGACCTGCGGGCCTACGTCGGTGACCGCGTCGCCAGCAGGCTCACCCAGATGACCACCCGCGTCGAGTTCGACCTGGTCGACCGCAGACGCACCCCCGCCGCCGCCTGACCTGCGGTCAGACGGTCCCCCTGCCGGGCCCGCCCCCAGCGCGCCGCCCGCACGAACTTCCCGACCAGGCACCTCCGCCGCCGCCGACAGCGCACGGAGGGCGATCGGAGCACACCGCGCATGCCCAGCACGACGAACACCCCTGCCCGCCACCGCTCGCTGGGGGACCAGACCTGGCAGAACAGCGCCGTCTGCCAGCCGACCGAGTACCACCCGGTCGACCCCGAAATCTTCTTCCCCTACCCCGAGGAGATGGACAAGATCCGCGCAGCCAAAGCCCTGTGCGCCCAGTGCCCCGTCCGCCAGACCTGCCTGGACGCCGCCCTGGAAAACGGCGACACCCACGGCATCCGGGGCGGCCTGACCGAGCAGGAACGCGCCCCGATGCACACCCGGCTCCCCGCCCGCCTGGACTACTCCCGCGTCAACGCCGCCGTCGCCGGACGCGACATCCACCTCACCTCCGCCGAACGCCAGGCCGTCATCCACGCCGCCTACCGCCACGGCGTGCCCGCACACCGCCTGGCCTGGATCCTCAAGATCGACGAGGAGACCGCGCAGAAGCGCTACCGCGAGATCCGCCACGCCCTGCGCCACCGCGACGCGGAGCCCACCACACCCACCAGCCCGCCGCCGCAGCAGGGCGGACAGCACATGAGCCGCGACGACTTCGGGACGGCGGCGTGAACACCGCGAGCGCGCCGGAGACGGTGCTCGTCACCGGCTGGGACCGCCTGGCCGTGATCGTCCTGGGCGGCGCCGGGTGCGCGCTGTCGGCCAGCGCGCTGATGCAGATGGCCATCGCCATCCATATCCGCCCCGCCCTGTGCTGGCTCTTCCCGCTGGTGGTCGACGGGTTCATCGCCTATGGCATCCGGGCGCTGCTGGTCCTGCGCACCGCCCCGCTGCGCGCGCGCCTCTACGTCTGGACCCTGGTGGGCACCGCGACCGGGGTCAGCGTCTGGGCCAACGCGCTGCACGCGGTACGGCTCAACGAGACCGCCCCGGCCGGCGGACTGCGGCTCGGCGACACGGTGGTCGCCTACCTGTCCACGGTCGCGCCGCTCGCACTGGCCGGAGCGGTCCACCTGTACATCCTCATCGCCCGCGGACCGGACAACCACGCCGACCGCACCGACCGCACCGACCGGACTGACCGTCACGGTCAGGTCGGTCACCCCGGTCAGGCTGACCGATCCGGTCAGTCCGACCCCGCCAGGGGCATCGCGGTCACTGCGGCTGACCGGGCCGGTCAGCGGTCACCGCACGCCGGTCAGTCCGGTGCCGGTCAGCCGGTCACCGCGCCGACCGACCCGCCCCGGGCGACCGGGAACCCGCCCGTCCCGGTCACCCGGTCGCTGACCGGGGCCGGTGACCCGGCGGGCAGTACGGGCTCGGTCACCGGTCTCCACGACACCCACGTCCGACGGACGCAGGCCGCTGACCTGGGCGGTCAGCCGGACAGTGGCCCGGCGGTCAGTGACCGACTGGCCGCCACCGAGCCGGTCACCGCCCGCCCGGTCAGCCACCCGCCGGTCACTGACCCGCCGGTCGCTCCCTCGCCGGTCAGTGACCGCGAGCCCCGCAGACCGGCTGACCGGCGAACTGACCTGGACACCGAGGAGCTGCTGGAGATCGCCCGGTCAGCGGTCAGGGCCGAGGACAAGCTGACCCGGCAGGTGGTCGCCCAGGCCATCCGGGGTCAGCGGATCCCGCTGTCCAGCGACACGCTGACCGCCCTGATGGCCCAGCTCCGCGAACAGCGCGACCAGCCGGTCACCACCTCCCGCGACTGACCGCACACCACGGCGGCGGGTGACCGGGCCGGATAGCCCGGCCGGTCACCCGCCCCCGAAGCGCCACCTTCCGACGTCCTCCCACCGACTGGAGAGCACGAACATGCGCACCAACCCCGCCACCGCGTCCGAGGTGGAGACCTGGCTGGCCGTCCTGCACGAGCGCGGTCACCTCTACCGCGCCGAAACCGGACCCGACCGCACCTGGATCGTGCAGCGAGGCCGTCACAGCCGACCGTGGACCCTGCACCACCCGGTCCTGGCGATGGACTGGATCGAGGACGTCCTGCGCGACGTCCACCGACACGAAGCGGACTCCGACCGGTGACCGCCAACGACCCGGCGGCCACCACCCCTGACCAGCAGCGACAGGTCAACTCGGCTCCTGGCGGAGCAAGTTGTCGCGGTCGACGGTCCTACGGCCCGTCGATCGCACTTGCCCCCGCCCAGGGGGGCGGGGGAAGTCCGGCTGGTCGCCGCGCGAGGGCGCACGGGGACCAGCCGGAGGTCCGGCACCAGGGGGCGCCAGTGGGGGGAGAAGCAGCCGACCGCGCGCCGCGCGAGCAGCCCAGCCCCAGCCCGCCAGTGCCCGCGTTTCCCGACCGCGCGCCTCGCCGCCGCTCCCGCAACCCGAGCCAGCGCAACTACAAGCTGACCACGCGCCTGTCCCTCGCCGAGAAGACCGAGATCAGCACTGCCGCCGCACAGCGCGCCGTCACCGTCGCGCGCTTTCTCGCCGCCGCCGCGCTCGCCGCCGCCCGCGGTTCGCTGCCCGTGCAGAGCAACGAGCAGCTCGACGCCGCGATCGACGAGCTGGCCGCCCTGCGCACCGCCGTCTCCCGTGTCGGCAACAACATCAACCAGATCGCGTATGTCTACAACTCCGGCGGGCAGTCCCGCCCCGGCGAACTCGACCACGTACTTGGCGTGCTGAACCGGATCCTCGTCCGCGTCGATGACACGGCCGACACCCTGGCGCGCAGGAGGCTCTGATGGTCCCCAAGATCCGGCGTGGCTCGCGCACCCACGGCGTGCTCGCCTACCTCTTCGGCCCTGGCAAGCGGGACGAGCACACCGACCCTCACCTGGTGGGCTCGTGGGACGGTTTCGCTCCCGACCCCGGCCGCGACGCCAGCCCTGACCCCGACCCGAAGGTCACCCTCGCCCGGCTGGCCGCCGCGCTGGACCTGCGCGTCACGCAGGCCGGCACGGCAGCTCCGGCCCAGCACGTGTGGCACTGCTCGGTGCGTACCGATCCCGGCGACCGCATCCTGAGCGACGCCGAATGGAGCACCGTCTCCCGCCGCCTCGTGCAGGCCACCGGCCTGGCACCCGACGGCGACCCGGACGGTTGCCGCTGGGTCGCCGTTCGGCACGCCGAGGACCACATCCACATCGTGGCCACCATGGTCCGGGGCGACCTGCGCCGCCCCCGCATGAACTACGACTTCAAAAAGGCCCAGGCCGAATGCCGCCGCATCGAGAAGGAGATGGGACTGCGCCAGCTCAAGCCCGGTGACGGCACCGCAGCCAAGAGCCCCACCAGCGCCGAGCGGTTCAAAGCCGAACGCACCGGCCGCACCGAAACCCCCCGCGAGACGCTGCGCGAAGCCGTCCGCCAGGCCCTGGCCGGAGCCGCCACCGAGGCGGAGTTCTTCACCCGGCTCCGCGACAAGGGGGTGCGCGTCAAGCTGCGCGACGCCCCTTCGGGAGACGTCATCGGGTACTCGGTCGCGCTGCCCGGCGACCGCAACCGCGACGGAGCACCGGTCTGGTTCCCCGGATCCACCCTCGCCCCGGACCTGTCCCTGCCCAAGATCCGCCGCCGTCTGGCCGACGCACCCGGCGACGACCCGGCAACGCCGGAGGCCGGTGCCGGTGGAAAGCAGTGGTCGCCGCCCGCCCGGGGACGGCGCACCGCCACCGGGATCGCCGAACGCGCCGTCGTCGTCCTGGACAGCAACCGCGATGACGAAGCCGCCGCCCAGCTCGTAGGTATGGGCGAACTGCTGGACGCCGTCGCCCAGACCTCCCCGGCCGCCGCCCGCGCCGAGCTGGCCGCCGCCGCCCGCTCCTTCGAACGCGCCACCCGCAGCCACACCCGCGCTGAGCAAGCCGACACCCGCGCCCTGCGCTCGGCCGCCCGGGGCATCATCCGGGCCGGCGGGGCGCTGGGCCGGGGCGAGGACGGCGGCACCACCGCGATGCTCCTGTCCACCCTGGTCCTGGTCGCCGTCGCCGCCGCCCGCTGGCACTCCGCCCGCGGACACGCCCAGCAAGCCGAAGCCTCCCGCCAGAGTGCCCAGCACCTGCGCGCCGCCTACCGCCAGGCCGCCGCCGCACCCATGAAGACCCTGCGCTCCCAAGGCCGCGCCCTGCCCGAGGCCAAACGGCGCAGCTACGAGATCACCATCCGTGCAGCACTGGCGCACCGCCTCACCCACGCCGGTGCCGAAACTCAGCACGACGCGATAGCCGCCACCCTGGCCCAGGCCGAACAGGCGGGCCACGACCCCAAGACTCTGCTGCAGCAGGCCGTCGACATGCGCGAACTCGACTCAGCTGAGGATGTGAACGACGTCCTGGTCTGGCGGCTGCGCCGCCTCGCCGGCCTCCCCGCCCACCCGGGCAACACCGCTCAACGCCCGAAGGCCGGCACCGGACGCGCTCCTGTATCGGCTCAGCGGGCCGGTGTCCCCACTGCGCCGCTGGCTGCACCGGACCCCCGTAACCGTCCGCCACGCCGCTGAACACTGGTCCGGCGGGCCGGCGCTCGGCCTGCCGGACCGGTCGAAGTCTCTGGACAACCGGCCCCACCTGCTGTTATGGATGAACAGACAGGCCCTGAGATGGAGATGACGCTCGTGCCCAGAACGACCGACCACCCCATAGAGGCACCCACCGCTCCGCCTGCCGCCCCTGTAGACAGCGACCCGCTGCTGCAACTGCGGTACGCGCCTCAGCCTCCCAGCGGTCCCCACGCTTTCCACTACATCCGTCACCCCCAGGAACTGGCCCTGCGCGGCATCCCGGTGATGTGCACGGCCTGCCGAGCCCGCCGGGACTGGCTCCTGATCAATCAGGGCCGCAACGTCTGGATCCACTGCCGCTGCAACAACGAGTGGCACGAACCCGAGATCACGCGCGCCGCATTCCAGGCCCTGACCCGCCTCCCGGACACCACCACGTACGCCAGCGTGGCCGAGGGCGTGGCCGCCATGGGTTTCGACGGGAGCTTCGCCGGCATCTACCTCGAATAGCCGGGCGGGGCAGGCGAACGCCGAGGAGCGCCACCGAGTTCCGGTGGCGCTCCCTCGTTGTGCGGTGGTCAGCCGCGGTTGCTGTATTTGGGGAGCTGGCCCCGGTAGTCGCAGCCGGGACAGGTGTCCTCGCCTTCGATGTGGCCCTCGTACCAGCCGTGAACAGCGGCGTGGAGGACCGCGTCCTTCCAGTCGGCTTCGCCACTCTCCACGGAAGCGATGGCGTTGCCGACGATCACACGGAGCACAGGGCTGTCCGGTGACGGGTATGGCGGGGAGGGCATCGGCGAGTCGGTCATGCTCACGAGCCTAGGGGCCGTCCAGCCACAGGCCAGCCGCGATCGGTACAGAGGCGCAACCACCATCCGGAGGGCAGGTGACCCCCAGGGCGGGACGGCTGGCCCAGGGACGGGACCAGCGCAATCGGAGCTGTTCTCGCGTCCCTCGGTGATCATCACGGGATCATTCGGGAAGGTACGCCCTTCGCCTGCCCTTCCGGAAACGATCCACAGGTCTTGGGCATTGCTCTAATTGGGGGGCATTGTGGAGTGGAGGAGGCTACCGCCACGTGGTCGGCTCACTGGGCGTGCATGAGGCCGGCCGGTCGCTGAGCATGGCGGGCATCAGACGAGCAGGTGCGTTCCCGTCAAGGATCGGGTTGTGATGATTGCGCACCGGTCGGGTCGGCAGTTCTGCGTCATAGAGCGGCTTCGCCGGGCGGATGGTTGGTTGCGGATGTGACGGGCGCGGGGCGTGCGACGCTCGGGTGGTGTCGCCGGGCGGGCATGGATGCCGGCTGTTCTGGCGCTGGGTTTCGAGGTTCGAGGATGCTCTCGCGGATCCTCGGTGTGCCCTGGGTGCTGAGCACGGCAGCGCCGAGCAGGACGAGCAGGGGGCCGGCGTCGGGGTCGGTGGACTGTCCGCTGGTGAGCTGTCCCGCGCCCTGCCCGATCACCCAGAACAGCAGCGCGAGGGCGATGCCGCTCCATGCGGCTGCGGTGCGCCAGGACCGTGGTGCCAGGGCGGCCAGGCCCACCGCTGCGGTCACGACGGCCACGGTGATCGTCACCGCAGTGCTGTCCGCGCCCAGGGCGGAGGCGAGCGCACGGTCCAGGGAGGCAAGAGGTCCGGGTGCGTCGTCGGCCGAGGAGGCGAGGGCCTGTACTGCGCCGTTGCCGGGCAGCACTTGCAGGAGGGCGCCGCCGGTCCACACCAGAGCCCATGCGGGTGCGGCCCATGTGGGAGGCGTGGTGTGACTGCTCCACCGGTCGCCGGGACTGTCCACGCGGGATGGGTGCTCGGGCCAGGCCATCGCGGCGGCCAGGGCGTAGAGCGCGACGGCTCCGGGCGCTCCGGTCAGCAGGAGGGCGTGGCCGCTGGCCAGGCCGCCGAGGCCCTCGCCGAGCCACCACACCGCAAGGGCCCAGCCGATGGAGGCGGCCAGGGACCAGCGGGCGGTGCGCGCCCACAGCAGCCCTGCCCCGAGGAGGAGTTGGCCGAGGGCGAAGGCTGTGTTCGTCAGGACGGGTGCGGCGGCGATGAGGTGTGCGGCCCAGTGGACGGACGCGGCCACGGCGGCGGGCTGGCCGGTGGCGGCGGGTTCGATGATCTGGTGGGCGAAGCCGCTGGTGAACATGAACGGCTGCAGTTGCAGGGCGCCGTCCAGGAGCCACAGCACTCCCAGGATGATCTGGATATGTCGGCGGGTCATGGTCACGGCGGTCTCCCGGTCGAGGGGGCGGCGGACGGGTGCGGCGGGGCGGTGGGCCCTCAGCGAGTGATCGAGGTCAGGGCAGCGAACACCACCGTGTTGCCCAGGTAGGAGTGGGTACCGGGGTTCCAGTCACCGCAGGTGATCAGGCGCAGTTGCGGGATCGTGCTGGGGGTGGTGTAGACGCCCAGGGTCGGGAAACGATCCTTGGGGTATTCGCGCACCGCGGTGACGGTGAACGTCGCGGTGCTCCTGTCCGCCCGGGTCACGGTCACCTTCTGGCCCGCGACCATGGCGCCTAGGCGGTAGAAGACGGCGGGGCCGGTCTGCTCGGAGTCCACGTGCCCGAGCACGATGGAGGCACCGATCTGTCCGGGGGTGGCGGAATTCCGGTACCAGCCGGCCTTCAGCGGCTGCCCGGGGACCTGCACGCTGCCGTCGGTGTTGCGGCCCAGCCGTAGCAGGTCGCTGTGCACCCCGATCGCCGGAATGCTCAGGGAGGTGGGTGCCGAGGCGGGGAGCACCAGGCCCGGCCCTGCGTCATGACGTGGGGAGGCGGTGGCGGTTCCGGAGGGAGACCGGTCCGGGCCGGCGGAGGGTGAGGCGACGGTCGGGGGTGTCGGGTTGAGGGAGCCGGCAGCGGCACGGGCCGGCTGCGGCGGCTGGTCGGGTTGGTCGGTGAGGGCGACGGCGATGGTGGTGGCGCCGCCGGCGGCCAGCACGGCGGTGGCCGCCGCGGCGACAAGGCCGCGGCGGCCACCGCGCAGGATGCGCACTATCGGTGACATGGCGTCAGGACCGGCTGATGCCTAGAAGCCCTGCGTGGTGCGGCGGCGCAGGAGCCAGGTACCGCCGGCCGCGGCGACCATGGCGCCGCCGGCGGCCAGCAGGTCGATATCGGTGGAGCCGTGGCCGGCAGGGCCGCTGCCGGTGGCCGCGCCGCCGCTGGGCATGGCGCTGAGCACTCCGCACAGGGCCGGGGCGGTGGCGACCTGGGGCAGCTTGGGGTCCAGCTCACTGGCGCCGAGCACGTTGGTGAACTTGCCGCTGCCGTCGTAGTCGATGCCGTGCACCACGATGG
This sequence comes from Streptomyces polygonati, assembly GCF_042650325.1. NCBI lineage: Bacteria > Bacillati > Actinomycetota > Actinomycetes > Kitasatosporales > Streptomycetaceae > Streptomyces > Streptomyces polygonati. The sequence continues at coordinate 161,878 of NZ_JBHSBB010000029.1, forward strand.
CGGCCTTGCCGGCCTTCAGGTTGGCGACCACGTCGCTGGTGACGGTCACGGTGCGGTGGTAGTGGAACGAGGAGCCCATCGGGAAGCGGGTGACGGCCAGAGCGCTGGCGGGGGTGGTGTCGCCGGTGGTGGTCAGCGAGGTCCCGATCATTCCGTAGGATTTCATGCCGTCGGTGGTGTTGATCGCGGTGTGGCCGTTGAGCTGGGTGGCTGTTGAGGCCGGGGGGCAGATGCCCTGGCCGTCGACGTGGATGTGCATCGCGTGCGGGACCCCGGCCAGCAGCCCCGAGACGGTGACGTCCACGGTGGCGCGGTCGCCGTTCAGGGTGACGCTGGCCATGCCGGAGCCGGTGACGTGGTTCGTCGGCACCGGGTTGAGCGTCGTCTGCAGGTTGCCGGAACCCGCGCTGTCGGCTGCGGCCATTGCCGGGAAGGCCGCCGTGATACCGAGCGCGGCTATCGCTGCCGCGGAGAGAACTGCTTTGTTCATGATGACCACTCTCAGTCTGGCTCCGGGCCGCGGCGTCGGCCGCGGGCTCACCGGAACAAAAGTCCTGCCTGACTGTTCGCCATCCGACGTAAAACTCTGTCGGATGCGGGCTGACACGCCCTCACGGCCGGGGTCATGGGCCGTATGTCGCTGCGTTGGGGAGGAGCAGGCGGCGATCGCCCGCTGCCCGGCCCTTCAGGAGTCATTCGGAGCCGGCAGGTCCGCGGATTGGTGCCAATTCGCACAGGCTGCGGATCACCGCGAAGTCCTGACTGCTTTGGGGCAGCGAATGGGCGGTTTGTGAAGCTTTCACCGGATTCGGCAAAAATCTGATGCCGTCGATGCCGTCGGGCAGCGTAAGGGGGCTTGAGAAGGCGATGCCGGCGTAGCCGTGAAGGTGCTCGGCAGGCATCCGCAAAATGGAGATGCGCTGGGCCCGTCTTCCCGCTGTGATCGCGACGCTTCCACAGCTGACCGGTACCGCGCTGATGGACTGCCGGTCTGCTTCGGGCGGGTCGGCCGCCCTTGGCAGGGTAGGCGGCGTTCGGGAGCCGTTGACGTTTCGGCATTCCAGGAACGACCGCACCCCGTGTTCTGGCGGGATGTGCCCGACAACGCGAAGGCTGGCCTGATGGATGCGATCGTGCTGCTCAAGGACGACCACAAGACGGTGGAGAAGCTGTTCAAGGAGTTCGAGCAGGCCGGCGACAGTGCCTACAAGACCAAGCGGGCTATCGCCGACAAGGTCATCGAGGAGCTGACGGTCCACACGTGGATCGAGGAGAAGATCTTCTACCCAGCCGCCCGCGCGGCCGTACCGGCCACCACCGACCACGTCCTGGAGAGCGTCGAGGAGCACCACGTCGTGCTGTGGATGCTCTCCGAACTGGCGGGCCTCGACCCCAAGGACGAGCGCTTCGACGCCAAGATGACCGTTCTCATGGAGAACGTGCGCCATCACGTCGAGGAGGAGGAGCAGGAGTGGTTCCCCCAGGTCCGCTCCGCCATGGGCCGCAACCAGCTGGTCGAGCTGGGCGAAGAGCTCACGGCCGCCAAGCCCGGTGCCCCTCGCGATCCCCTCAAGGTCCCCAGCGCCCGCGAATGACGGCCGCCGGAACCGCGTGGCGGGTCGAAGATCCCCGGCTTCGCCCCGCACCTTGAGGTGCGCATTCCGGGAGGTTTTTCGCCTACGGTTTTCCGAAGGAGCAGAGCATGGCAAGTGAGCAGTCGGGCAGAGCGGTCCAGCGGACCCGGTCGGTGACAGAGCCGGTGGCCGAGCGCGCCGGTTGGGACGTGGTGGACGTACGGGCGGTGGACACCGCGCGGCTGCTGGCGGCCGACGCGGTGCAGAAGGCCGGCAACGGCCACCCCGGGACGGCGATGAGCCTGGCCCCGCTGGCCTACCTGCTGTTCCAGAACGTCATGCGGCACGACCCGAACGACGACCAGTGGCTGGGCCGGGACCGGTTCGTGCTGTCCTGCGGACATTCGAGCCTGACCCTCTACATCCAGCTCTTCCTGACCGGCTACGGCCTGGAGCTGCCGGACCTGGAGGCGTACCGGACCTGGGGTTCGGCCACTCCCGGACACCCCGAGCACCGGCACACCCGCGGCGTGGAGATCACCACCGGACCGCTCGGCCAGGGCCTGGCCAGCGCGGTGGGCATGGCGATGGCGGCGCGCCGCGAACGCGGACTGCTCGACCCCGAGGCCGAACCGGGCACCAGCCCCTTCGACCACCACGTCTACGCCATCGCCTCTGACGGCGACATGATGGAAGGCATCACCGGTGAGGCCGCCTCACTGGCCGGCCATCAGGAACTCGGCGCTCTCACCGTCTTCTACGACTCCAACCACATCTCGATCGAGGACGACACCGACGTCTCCTTCAGCGAGGACGTCCCGGCCCGCTTCGCCGCCTACGGCTGGCACGTGCAGACCGTCGACTGGACCGGCACCGGCACCTACGTCGAGGATGTCGACGCACTGCTGGCCGCGACTCGCAGGGCACGGGAAGAGACCGGCCGCCCCTCCTTGATCATGCTGCGCACCCTGATCGGCTGGCCGGCCCCCACCAAGCAGAACACCGGCAAGGCCCACGGCTCGGCGCTGGGCGAGGACGAGGTCGCGGCCACCAAGACCCTGCTCGGCTTCGACCCCGAGGCGCACTTCACCGTCGAGGACGAGGTCCTGGCCCGCACCCGGCAGGCGGCCGAGCGGGGCCGGCAGGCGCACGCCGCGTGGGACGAGCCGTTCGCGGCCTGGCAGAAGGCCAATCCGGAGCGTGCCGCGCTGCTGGACCGGCTGCAGAACCAGGTACTGCCCGACGGCTGGACCGATGCCCTGCCCGCGTTCCCCGCCGACCCCAAGGGCATGGCCACCCGCGCCGCGTCCGGCAAGATCCTCACCGCGCTCGCGCCGGTCCTGCCCGAACTGTGGGGCGGCTCGGCCGACCTGGCGTCCAGCAACAACACCACCATGGACGGCGAGCCCTCCTTCATCCCCGCCGACCGCCAGACCAAGGACTGGAAGGGCGGCCCCTACGGCCGCACCCTGCACTTCGGCATCCGCGAGCACGCCATGGGCGCGATCCTCAACGGCATCGCCCTGCAGAGCCTGACCCGTCCCTACGGCGGTACGTTCCTGACCTTCTCCGACTACATGCGCCCCGCCGTACGCCTGGCCGCGCTGATGAAGCTGCCCGCCACCTACGTATGGACGCACGACTCCATCGGCCTCGGCGAGGACGGCCCCACCCACCAGCCGGTCGAACACCTGGCGGCGCTGCGCGCCATCCCGGGTCTGGACGTGGTCCGACCCGGCGACGCGAACGAGACCACCGCCTGCTGGCGTACCGTCCTGGAGCACACCGACCGCCCCACCGGGATGGTCCTGACCCGGCAGAAGGTGCCCGTCCTGGACCGCGACAGCGGCGAGTACGCCCCCGCGGCCGACGCGGCCCGCGGCGGATACGTCCTGGCCGACACGCCGGACGGCGCCACACCCGATGTGATCCTGGTCGCGACCGGCTCCGAGGTCCAGATCGCGCTGGACGCCCGCGCCCTGCTGACAGCCGACGGTCTCGCGGTGCGCGTGGTGTCGATGCCCTGCCGGGAGTGGTTCGCCGCCCAGCCCCCGGCCTACCAGGACCAGGTGCTGCCGCCCGCCGTCCGGGCGCGGGTCAGCGTCGAGGCCGCCGTCGGACAGGGCTGGCGCGACGTCGTCGGCGACGCCGGCCGGATCGTCAGCCTGGAACACTACGGCGCCTCCGCCGACTACCAGCGCCTCTACACCGAGTTCGGCATCACCCCCCAGGCAGTCGCCGCAGCCGCCCACGACAGCATCCACGACACCCACCACGCACCCCGCCCCGGCGGCCACCAGCAAACCTCAGCCCCCACCAGCGGCGGCACCGGCGACCGCCCCTGACGGCCCCCGCCGATGGGTGTCGTACAGGCTCGTGATGGTGGTCCTCGCGTCGGCCTGCACTGGCGCGTGGATATCTGCATAGGTGTTTCACTCGGGGGCACACGGCTCCATGGAGGCTGATAATCATGGGACCGTTGCTCATCGTTCTTCTGCTCGCACTGATTCTTTTCGGTGGGGGCTTCGCGCTCCACCTTCTGTGGTGGGTCGCCGTTATCGTGCTCGTCGTGTGGGTGCTGGGATTTGTCATGCGTGGCACCCACTCCAGCGGCAGCCGGAACCGGTGGTACCGCTGGTAGAGCGCATACCAGCTCGTTCCGCGGGCGCCGCCCACCCTCCGAGGTGGGCGGCGCCCGCTGCCGTTCGGGGAAATGCTTCCCGGCGGTGGGGTGAGCCGGGCAATAGCGGATAGGAGCACGGTGCCGGGGTGTCTCCGGAAACACGCAGCGGATCACCTCCACCGGGGACAGCCCGGCACTCAGGACCATTGTTCCAACACCGCTTCACCGAAAAGGCAGGGATTTTCTCCGGCCGAGCCGGGGACATCTTCCCCCTGTGCAGCGAGCATCCGGCGGGCTCCGCCGGCGACCGTTCTGCCGATCGGCAGCCAGCGGCCCGGTGGGCCCACTGGGGCCCACCATCTTCCCTGGAGGATCATCATGTCCGTTTCCAGCGCGTCCGATCCACTTGCCGAACT